>NZ_JBITCK010000008.1:0-249239 GCF_044453135.1 Nocardia sp. NPDC051750
GTCCCATTCCGAACCCGGAAGCTAAGCCTGCCAGCGCCGATGGTACTGCACTCGACAGGGTGTGGGAGAGTAGGACACCGCCGGAACATAATTCCACGATAGGGGACCCAGAATCTGGGTCCCCTATCGTCGTTTCTGTATCGGGATGTGGCCCGTAAACTTGTGCTGAACAGAAGTTCGCCGTGATCGATTCAGTCGTTTTCATTTGAGAGAGGGATCCGCCGTGCCGGAACACAGCGATGACCGGAAACCCTTCCGGCGCAATTCTTCCGGGTCGGATAACGGGTTCCGCCGGTCCGCGGGCGGCGACGGTAAGCCCGGATCGGGTGGTGAGAAGCCTGCCGACGGTAGATCCCGCGGGGCCGCCGGCCGTGGCGGTTTCCGGCGTGACGACGCCGGCACCGGTGGGCAGCGCGGAGACCGTTCCGGTGAATCCCGCGCCGGCAACCGGGGACGGGCGGGCACCGGTGACAGCCGGTTCGGCGGAGACAGCGGCCGCGGCGCCTACCGAGGTGACCGGGACCGGACCGAACGGGGCGGCCCCGCGACGGGCCGGGACAACCGGGGCGGTCGACCCGATGATCGAAGCGGTTTCCGGGCCGGCGGATCGCGGCCTGATCGCGACGACAAACGGTCCGGCGGATACGGCAGCAGCCGGGACACGCGGCCCGGTGCGGACAAGCCCGAGCGCGGCTATCAGGACCGCGGTGACCACCGTGGAGGTAACCGGCCCGTAGGCGAGGGCACCGGTCGGGACCGGAGCTACCGGGATGCCACCGACCGGCCTGATCGGCGCCCGGACAGCGGTGAGCGGCGGTTCGGGCAGCGCGGTGGGCCGAACCGACCGGGGCGTGGGGCGGATCGGACTTCCGGACCGGTCGGCAACAACGGTCCGGGTGAGTACCGCAGGACCGGCGATTCGGGTGGTCCGCGACGCCGGGGCGGTGAGGGTGCTGCCCGGGGAGCGGATCGCCGCCCGCCGCGTCCGGACGAACCCGATCTGCCCGACGATATTCAAGCGGGCGACCTCGATCCCGCAATCCGGCGTGATCTGCTGAGCCTGGACAAGGGCAACGCGGAAACCGTGGCGCGGCATCTGGTGATGGCGGCGCAGTTACTCGACGACGAGCCGCGGCTGGCGCTGGCCCATGCGCAGGCGGCTCGGCAACGTGCGGGACGGATCGCCGTGGTCCGCGAAACGGCGGGTGTGGTCGCCTATCACGCCGGCGAGTGGGCTGAAGCACTGTCGGAACTGCGCGCTGCGCGACGGATGGCCGGTGGCTCGGGGCTGCTCGCCGTGATGGCCGACTGCGAACGCGGCCTGGGCAGGCCCGAGCGGGCCATCGAAATCGGGCGCAGCGACGAGGGGCGGGCGCTGACCGGGGACGAGGCGATCGAACTGCGGATCGTGGTCGCCGGTGCGCGGATGGATCTGGGCCAATACGACCAAGCGGTGGTTACCCTGCAGACCCCGGATCTGGATCCGGCCCGTACCGGATCCGGTCCGGCGCGGCTCTTCTACGCCTATGCCGATGCGCTTGTCGCCGCCGGCCGCACCGAAGAAGGGCTGACCTGGTTCTTCAATGCCGCGTCCGCTGATCTCGACGGCGAGACCGATGCGGAGGAGCGGGCGGCGGAGCTGACCGGCGGCTCCTGATAACCTTCTGTGCCTCACCCGGGGATGCCGCGGGCCCCGGGTGAATACGCCGAGCTCACGCTGTCGCGACCGACCAGTTGATTTCCGTGCGCAGATCGGCCGGGTCCATCTCGGGGCTCGGTTCGGTCACGTAGACCTCCCAGCGGTCGGTTCCCGGGGTGAGACCCTGCTCGGTGATCCAGGAGTGCAGCAGGTTCCAGCTCTGGCCCAGGCCGTCGAAGGAACCCCGGTGGACGAGCCGAGCGATCCGGCCGGCCGGGAGCTGCCCGGCCACGACCTCACCCTCGGGGCGGATATGCCGGTCGACCGGGAAACCCAGCGTGATCTCCTCCGCGTCCTCCGTAGCAGTCCCGTAGCGGGCCAGTGCGGGGCCGGTGATGACAACGTCCTGCGCGGCGATCACGGCTGCCAGGCGGCTGAAGGATCTGTCGAAGAAATCCCGGATCTCTTCCGGGGAGACCCGGCCGTGGACGACCGCGAGGGTCGATTCGGCGATTTCCAGCAGCTGCGGTTCGGCGATCTGATCGACGGGCTCGGCGGCCATGTATTTCCTCCAAGGTCGGGTGACTTGCGGTCGAATCGGGTGCGGACGGATATTTCTCCACAGCTACGACGCCGTCCACAGTGCAGAATCATCGTTTCACCCTGAACAGCTGGGTGAGCAGGCCTCCGTGTGGCCGTGTGGCCGTGTGGCCGTGTGGCCGTGTGGCCGTGTGGCCGTGTGGCCGTGTGGCCGTGTGGAGTGGGTGTCGGCTGGTTGTGGGGGACGACGTAGGGTCCGGGTGTGCGGGAAGCGAGTGAAACGCCACGGTTGCGAGATCGGTACGAGGCGCTGCTGCTGGATCTGGACGGGACCCTGTACCGCGGATCTGCGGTTGTCGAGGGTGGGCCGGCGGAACTGGCCGGGGGGACACAGCGGCTGGTGTATGTCACCAACAATGCGAGCCGGGCCGCGGGAGCGGTGGCCGCGCATCTCGCCGAGCTGGGCTATCCGGCCGGGGAAACGGACGTGGTGACCAGTGCGCAGGCCGCGGGGCGGTTACTGGCCGAACGCGTGGAGCGGGGGGCGGAGGTCCTGGTGGTAGGCACCGACGATCTGGCGGCCGAGGTGAAAGCCGCCGGGCTGCAACCGGTGCGGCGCGCGGCGGAGTCGGTGGCGGCGGTGGTGCAAGGGCATTCCCCGCAGACCGCGTGGCCGGACCTGGCCGAAGCGTCCTACGCGCTGCGCGCGGGCGCGGTCTGGGTGGCAGCCAACACCGATCGGACCTTGCCGAACGAACGCGGTCTCGCCCCGGGCAACGGTGCGATGGTTGCGGCGCTGCGCGCCGCAACGGATCGCGAACCCACCGTCGCGGGAAAGCCCTATCCGCCGCTGCTCGAAGATGCGCTGGCAAGCGCCGGGACGCGGGCCGCGCTGGTGGTGGGTGACCGCCTCGACACCGATATCGACGGTGCGGAGAACGTGGCCCTGGATTCGCTGCTGGTGCTCACCGGCGTCAGCACGGTGGAGGAACTGGCCGGGCTCCCCGAGCAGCGCTGGCCGACCTATATCGCCGGCAGCCTGGCCGCGTTGAACAATGCGCCGGTCGACGGCGGTATCGGCGAACCGGCCGCCATCCGCCGTGAACTACTCGCACATCCGGACCGGGCCCTGCGGGTTCGCGCGCCTCGTTCGGAAATCCGATAGCGTTGACCCCACGATGACTACCCCGAACCCTCGTCCGAACAACCCCGGCACGCCCCGCCCCGGAGTGCCGCTGCCCGGTCAGCATCTTCCCGGAGCGCCCGGGCACAGCGAGCCCGCCGATCCGGAACGGATCCGCGCCGAGGTCCGTGAACTGCTCGCCGAGCTCGCCACCGGTACGGTCGGCAGCGGCGCGTCCGGGAACGATACTGCCGGTACCGACCTGGCCCGCCGGGCGCACATCCTGGAACAAGCCCATGAGGTGCTGGTCCAGGCTCTGGCGACGGTGGACAAGATCTGAGGTGGCCAGGCGGGCGCGAGTGGACGCGGAACTGGTCCGCCGCGGGTTGGCGCGGTCACGCGACCATGCTGTGGAACTGATCGGCGCCGGGCGGGTGCTGATCAACGGTGCCGTCGCGGTGAAACCGGCGACCGCGGTGGAGGCGGGGACACCGCTGATCGTCAAGGAGCAGGTCGACGAGGTGGTGTGGGCATCGCGCGGTGCGCACAAACTACTGGGCGCGCTCGCGGCTTTCGAGCCCCGCGGGCTGACCGTCACCGGACGGCGCTGCCTGGACGCCGGCGCGTCCACCGGTGGATTCACCGATGTACTGCTCGATCGTGGGGCGCGGGAAGTGGTGGCCGCCGATGTGGGTTACGGGCAGCTGGTGTGGCGGCTGCGTACCGATGAGCGGGTGCGCGTTCTCGACCGGACCAATGTCCGTTCACTCACACCCGGCGATATCGGCGGACCGGTCGACACCGTGGTCGCCGATCTCTCGTTCATCTCGCTGAGTTTGGTGCTGCCGGCCCTGGCGGCCTGCGCGGCGCCCGGCGCCGATCTGGTGCCGATGGTCAAACCGCAGTTCGAGGTCGGTAAGGATCGTGTCGGGTCCGGGGGTGTGGTCCGTGATCCGCAGCTGCGGGCGGACGCGGTGTGCGCGGTGGCCGCGACGGCGGCGGAACTCGGGTTGCGGACATCGGGTGTGGTGGCCAGCCCCTTGCCGGGCCCGTCCGGGAATGTCGAATACTTCTTGTGGCTGCGCCGGGAGGACACCGCCGGCGACGCGGCCGGCGAGGTAGCGGAGATGGTGCGGCTGGCGGTCGAGGAAGGTCCACAATGACCCCGGATGTCGCTCGTCCCAGGGAAATACTGCTGGTATCGCATCCCGGCCGGGCCGAGATCAGCGAAACGGCCCATCGGGTCGCGAAAATCTGTGCCGAGGCGGGAATCGGCCTGCGGGTGCTCGCCGACGAGGCATACAGCACCCGCTTCGACGCCGACTGCGAGCCGGTCACCGAATCCGGTGGCTACCCGGTGCAGGTGGTGGCGCATGAGCCGGATGCGGCGCTGGGCTGTGAGATGGTGCTCGCGCTCGGCGGCGACGGGACGCTGCTGCGGGCCGCGGAGCTGGCCCGGCACGTCACCGTACCGGTCCTCGGGATCAACCTGGGCCGTATCGGGTTCCTCACCGAAGCCGAGGCCGAGAATCTGGACGAGGCGCTCGCCCAGGTGGTGCGGCGGGACTACCGGGTCGAGGATCGGATGACCATCGACCTCTGCGTCCGGCTCGACGACGAGGTCATCGAGCGCGGCTGGGCATTGAACGAGGCCAGTATCGAGAATGCCGCGCGGATGGGAATACTCGAAGTGGTGCTCGAGGTCGACGGCCGGCCGGTGTCGTCGTACGGATGCGACGGGATTCTTGTCGCGACCCCTACCGGTTCCACCGCGTACGCTTTCTCGGCCGGTGGACCGGTGGTGTGGCCGGAACTGGAAGCGCTGCTGGTGATTCCGAGCAACGCCCATGCCCTGTTCGCTCGCCCCCTGGTGACCAGCCCGGATTCGCGGATCGCGGTCGAATCCGTTGCCACCGGCCACGATGCGATAGTTTTCCTGGATGGCAGGCGCACCCTCGCACTGCCGCGGGGCGGCCGGGTCGAAGCGGTCCGGGGTGCCGAGCCGGTGCGGTGGGTGCGGCTGGATTCCGCGCCGTTCGCGGACCGGATGGTGCGCAAGTTCGAGCTGCCGGTAACGGGTTGGCGGGGCCGGCGGCGAACGGAGGGCACACGTGCTGACAGAGATAAGAATTGACGGACTGGGCGTTATCTCCACGGCCACCGCGCAATTCCACGAAGGGCTGACGGTGCTCACCGGTGAAACCGGTGCGGGCAAGACGATGGTGGTCACCAGTCTGCACCTGTTGAGCGGGGCGCGCGCGGATGCCGGCCGGGTGCGGCTCGGCGCGAACCGGGCGGTGGTGGAAGGCCGGTTCACCCTCGACGAGGTGAATGCGACCGCGCGCGGCGAAGCCGAGCAGGTGCTGGAAGCGGCGGCCGCCGAAGCCGATGACGACGGTACCGTGATCGCGATCCGCACGGTCGGCAGCGACGGACGGTCGCGGGCACATCTGGGCGGTCGTGGTGTTCCCGCGTCGGTGCTGTCGGATTTCACCGCGCCACTGCTCACGGTGCACGGCCAGAACGACCAACTGCGGTTGCAACGGCCCGAACAGCAATTGCGTGCACTGGACCAGTTCGCGGACGTGACCGTGGGTCCGCTGCTGCGCGAATACACCGAATCCCGTCGCGCCTGGCTGGACGCACGCAGCTCTCTGCTGGAACGCACCGCGCGCAGCCGCGAGATGGCAGCCGAAGCCGAACGGCTCACCCAGTCGCTGGCCGAAATCGACGCGGTCGCGCCGGAACCGGGTGAGGACGAGCGCCTGGTCGCGGAGATCCGGCGGCTCAGCGATCTGGACTCGTTACGGGAGGCGGCGGCCACGGCCCACGAGGCGCTGGCGGGTCCGGAGGATGATCCGGGGGAGAATGCCGGGGCGCTGGATGCGCTGGGGGTCGCGCGGTCCCGGATCGACGGGGCCGAGGATCCGGCCCTGGCGGCGCTGTCGCCGCGCCTGGCCGACGCGATCGCGGTGGTGGTGGATCTGACCACCGAGTTGAGCGGCTACCTGGCGGACCTGCCGTCCGACCCCGGGGCACTGGACTCCATGCTGACGCGGCAGGCCGAGTTGAAATCGCTCACCCGCAAGTACGCACCCGATATCGACGGGGTGCTCGCATGGGCGGACGAGGCGCGGGGCCGGCTGGAATCGCTGGATGTGTCGGAGGAGACACTGGCGGCGCTGGCCGCCGATGTGGAGGCGGGCGCCGATCGGGTGCGGGCCACGGCGGTGAAACTGTCGGCGGCGCGGACCGCCGCGGCGGGCGAACTGGCCGCGGCGGTGAGTGAGGAACTGAGCGGGCTGGCGATGGGGAAGGCGCGCCTGGAGGCGGTGGTCCGTCCGGTTCCGGCCGGACCCCAGGATTCGGCACCGCTGCTGATCGACGGGACCGAACTCCATGCCGGGCCCGCCGGAGTGGACGAGGTGGAGCTGCGGTTGGCGGCGCATTCCGGTGCGCAATCGCTGCCGTTGAGCAAGAGCGCGTCCGGTGGTGAGCTGTCGCGGGTGATGCTGGCGCTGGAAGTTGTGCTGGCTGGCAACGAGCACGGCGCGACGATGGTGTTCGACGAGGTGGACGCCGGTGTCGGTGGCCGGGCCGCGGTCGAGATCGGGCGGCGGCTGGCGCGGCTGGCGCGCACCCACCAGGTGATCGTGGTGACGCATCTGGCCCAGGTCGCGGCGTTCGCCGATACGCATCTGGTGGTGAACAAATCCGACGACGGTGAGGGCGCGGTGAATTCGGGGGTCCGGGCGCTGACCCAGGACGAGCGGATCGTGGAACTGGCCCGGATGCTGGCCGGGCTGGACGATACCGAAACCGGCCGCGCGCACGCCTGGGAACTGCTCAATATCGCGCGCGCCGAGCGGATGACGGCCCGCTGATCCGCTCGCGCGTGCGCGCCTCCGGTGGAAGCCGGGCTGTCGGCGTGGCACCACCTACAGCCCGGCCTCGTCGGAACGGCCCCGGACCCGCTGCACTGGCCGGTCCCACGGTCACCCAGCGTCTGGGGCCCAGCGGCATGTCGTCGGGCCTCTCCGAGCAGGCCACATCACGAGGAACCGAGCGCGGCCTGCGGTAGCCGGTGGGTTGGGCCGGCGAGTCAGCGAACGGCTTTGCGCGCGGCGGCGATGAACTGGTTGATCAAGCCTTTGAGTCCGACCTCCAGCGCCTTGGCGGGCACGGGCAGGGACGGCTCGGAGGTCATGGTGTAGACGACCCGGGTGCCTTCGCCGGCGTCGGCGAAGGTGATCACTCCGGTATGGCTCTTCACCGGAGCGCCCTTGACGATCTTGTATTCCATCCGCTCATTGGGGACCAGCGCGGTGATCTCCTCCACCACCCCGACCGGCCCGACGCCGATCTTGTGCTGGGCGCCCACGCCTTCGCGTTCGGTATGGCCCGGTTTGACGAGCGTGACGTTCACGGCGAGGTACGGGCTGATGCTCTCGCGGTCGGCGAACAGCCGGTACACGGTCGCGCGCGGGGCGGCGATCACGGTGTCGACGGTGGTGCTGGCCATGGAGACTCCTCTTCGAATAGCTGTGCCCGGCAGCATACGGCGCCGGCCGGCCGGCCTCCGCACGGCGCCGACCCGGCGGCGCGCCCGCGGATAGCTGATCGATTGCCCGAATGACGGCCGGTCAGCGGCGTGTCTACAGCAAAGGTTGAGGGTTTACCGACATCATCGCTGCATGAAAATGCTGGCGCTGCTGTCGAAGAATTCCGAGACACTGCCCGGCCGGACCGGGATCGCCCGGGTCGACCGCGATACCCGGCGTCTGGTCGAGCGGCTGGGACCAGGCGATATAGCTGTCCTCGACGAAATGGACCTGGACCAGGCCGTCGCCGATCGGCTGATCGCGGCCGGAGTGACCGCGGTGGTGAACACGTCGCCGTCGATTTCCGGCCGCTACCCGAACGTCGGACCCGAGGTGCTGGTCGCCGGCGGTGTGCTGCTGCTGGACACGGTGAGCTCGGATGCGTTCGGCCGGATCAAGGACGGCGCCCGGGTGCGGATCGACGGTGGTGTCGTCTACTCCGGCCGGTTCACCCGCAAGGAACCCGAAGTGCTGGTCGAATGCCTGGAATTGGACGAGGAGGCGATCGCCGAGCGGATGCGCGAGGCCCGCAACGGGTTGGCCGAACACCTGGAATCGTTCGCCGGTGACACCCTGGAATTCATCCGGGCCGAATCGTCGCTGCTCATGGATGGTATCGGCGTGCCCGGGCCGGAGCTGGACCTGACCGGGCGGCAGGTGGTGGTGGTCGGCGCGGGGCCGGGGCATGCCGAAGACCTGAAGAAGCTCAAACCGTTCATCAGGGAATACGGCCCGATCATGATCGGTGTGGGTACCGGTGCGGAGGCGCTGCGCCGGACCGGTTATCGACCCGATCTGATCGTCGGAAATCCGGACGATCTCACAACCAAAACGCTGACCTGCGGGGCCGAACTGATCGTTCCGGCGGACCTGGAGGGCCGGGCCGACGGTCTGGAACGGGTCAAGGAGCTGGGCCTCGGCGCGACGACCTTCCCGTGCTCCGGGACGCCCGCCGACCTGGCGTTGCTACTGGCCCATCACCACGGTGCCGCGCTGATCGTGACGGCCGGCGCGAGCGCCTCCCTGGAGGAGTTCTTCGACCGCGGCCGCCGGGACAGCAATCCGGCGACCTTCCTGACCAGGCTCAAGGTCGGCGAATCGATCATGGACGCGAGCGCGGTGGCCACGCTGTACCGGAGCCGCGTCTCGGGTGTGCTCACGGCGCTGCTGATCCTCGCGGTGCTCGGAGCGGCGATCGTGGCGATCCTGGCGGTCGGGCACGGCAGTGAAATGCTGGCGGGGGCGCAGGAGATGCTGGACCGCGCGGAACTCTGGGGCCGGGAGGTTCTGAGCCGCTCCGAATAGGCGTACCTCCGCCTCCGCTCCGGCCGTGCGCGTTGTGCGTACCTCCGCCTCCGCTCCGGTCCGGAGGCCTCGCTGTTGTCTTCGCGCAATTGTTCAGCACCCGCGGCGGCGCAGTTCGGATCGGACCGGGAAGAGTGGCCGTGCCACCGGACCGGGGAAGAAGTGGCCGGTGGTGCCGTCGAGGCAGAAGTGAGTGCGCGGCGCCGCTGGTCCGGTGCGCTCGAGCGGGCCGAGTTCGGCGATCGGGTGGTTAACCGGGAGTGGCGGTCGATTGCCGGGCAGGTTTCGTGTTACCGTGAAGACCCGTGGGTCATACACGGATTCAGGCGCGCACGTCCACCAAACACATCTTCGTGAGCGGTGGTGTCGCCTCCTCGCTCGGTAAGGGTCTCACCGCTTCCAGTCTCGGTCAGTTGCTGACCGCACGGGGGCTACGAGTCACCATGCAGAAGCTCGACCCCTACTTGAACGTCGATCCCGGCACCATGAACCCGTTCCAGCACGGTGAAGTGTTCGTGACCGAGGACGGCGCCGAGACCGACCTCGATGTGGGGCACTACGAGCGGTTTCTCGATCGCGATCTGACCAGGGACGCCAACGTCACCACCGGCCAGGTCTACTCCTCGGTCATCGCCAAGGAACGGCGGGGCGAATACCTCGGCGATACGGTGCAGGTGATCCCGCACATCACCGACGAGATCAAGGCCCGCGTGCTCGCAATGCGCGGCCCGGACCTGCAGGGACACGAACCGGATGTGGTGATCACGGAGATCGGCGGGACAGTCGGGGATATCGAATCCCAGCCGTTCCTCGAGGCCGCCCGGCAGATCCGGCACGATGTCGGCCGCGACAATGTCTTCTTCCTGCACGTATCGCTGGTGCCGTACCTGGCGCCCTCCGGTGAGCTCAAGACCAAACCCACTCAGCATTCGGTGGCGGCGCTGCGCAGTATCGGTATCCAGCCGGACGCACTGATCCTGCGCTGTGATCGCGAGGTATCGGCCGGTCTGAAGAGCAAGATCGCGCTGATGTGCGATGTGGAGGTCGACGCGTGCATTTCCACACCGGACGCGCCGTCGATCTACGACATTCCGAAGGTCCTGCACCGGGAAGGGCTGGACGCCTACGTGGTGCGCAAGCTCGGGCTGCCGTTCCGCGATGTCGACTGGACCGTCTGGGGTGATCTGCTCGACCGGGTCCACGCGCCGCGGGAAACGGTGGAGGTCGCGCTGGTCGGGAAGTATGTGGACCTGCCGGATGCGTATCTGTCGGTCACCGAGGCGCTGCGGGCCGGCGGTTTCGCGCACCGGGCGAAGGTGAAATTACGCTGGGTACAGTCCGACGACTGCCAGACCCCGGCCGATGCGCAGGCCGCCCTGCGTGATGTGGACGCGGTGCTGATCCCCGGCGGTTTCGGGATCCGCGGTATCGAGGGCAAGGTCGGTGCGATCCGGTACGCCCGCGACCGCAAACTGCCGCTGCTCGGGCTGTGCCTCGGGCTGCAGTGCATGGTGATCGAAGCCGCGCGTTCGGTCGGACTCGCCGACGCCAACTCCGCCGAATTCGAGCCGGAGACCGAACACCCGGTGATCTCCACCATGGCCGATCAGGAGCAGGCCGTCGCCGGTGAAGCCGATCTGGGCGGCACCATGCGCCTCGGCGCGTACCCGGCGGTATTGGAGAAGGGGTCTGTGGTGGCCCGGGCCTACGGTGCGACCGAGGTGTCCGAGCGTCACCGGCACCGGTACGAGGTGAACAACGCCTACCGCGACAAGATCGCCGCCGGCGGGCTCCGGTTCAGCGGCACCTCGCCGGACGGGCATCTGGTGGAGTTCGTCGAACTGCCGGCCGATGTCCACCCGTTCTTCGTCGGCACCCAGGCCCATCCCGAACTGAAGAGCCGCCCGACCCGGCCGCATCCGCTGTTCGCCGAATTGATCGCCGCCGCGCTGCGGTACAAGCTCGCCGAACGGCTTCCCGTGGACATCCCCGGTGAGCAGGAAACGGTCGGCGCTGCCGAGCAGGTCTCATGAGCAGCACGGATCCGGTGCCCGGGAGCCACGCGTTCCGGACCGTCGACAGCCGGGTCGTCTACAGCGGCGCGATCGTGGCGCTGCGGCTGGACCAGGTCGAGATGCCGGACGGACGGGTGGCGGAACGCGAGGTGGTCGAGCACCACGGCGCGGTCGCGGTGGTCGCGGTGGACGACGAGGGGCGGGTCGTGCTGATCCGCCAGTACCGGCACCCGCTCGGGGAGCGGTTGCTGGAACTTCCGGCCGGACTGATCGACATCGCCGGTGAGGATCCGCTCGCGGCGGCCCGCCGGGAACTGGCCGAAGAAACCGGGCTGGCCGCCAGGGAGTGGTCGGTGCTCGTCGATGTGGCGCTCTCCCCGGGTTTCACCGACGAGGCGCTGCGGGTGTATCTGGCGCGGGGGCTCACCGACACCGAACGGCCCGAGCCCGAGCACGAGGAAGCCGACCTCGAACTGGTCCGGATGCCGCTGGGTGACGCGGTGCGTGCGGCATTGGCGGGCGAGATCGTGAACGCTACCGCGGTCGCGGGGCTGCTGGCCCTGAGTACGGCCGACGCCACGGACCTTCCGTTGCGTCCCGCCGACGCACCGTGGCCGGGCCAACCGGATGCGCTGCTGCGCCGCCAGGCGGCGCGACGGACCGCGGACTGAGGGCGGGTATGGGGTGCGCGAGGCCGATGTCTTCCTGGACCATCTCGCGGTGGAACGCGGTGCCGCGCGCAGCACGCTGTCGGCGTACCGCCGGGATCTGGGGCGCTACCAGGAGTTCCTGAACGATCGCGGAATCAAGGACCTGGAATCCGTCACCGCGGTCGGTATCGGCGAATTCGCCGTCGCACTGCGTGCGGGAGATACCCGGCACCCGCCGTTGGCGCCGGGTTCGGTGGCGCGTGCGCTGATCGCGGTGCGCGGGCTGCATCGCTTCGCCGCCGCGGAGGGACTGATCAGTGCCGATGTCGCGCATGCGGTGAAACCACCGATGGTCGGGCAGCGGCTACCCAAAGCGCTGCCGGTGGACCAGGTGCTGCGGCTGCTGGAATCGGTCGGCGCGGACACCGGGGCCGGAGGGGATGCCGGGGCCCGGGGACTGCGGGATCGGGCCATGCTGGAACTGCTGTATTCGACCGGTGCGCGGATCTCGGAGACAGTCGGCCTCGATATCGACGACCTCGATCTCGAAGGTCGCGCGGTGGTGCTGCGGGGTAAGGGCGGTAAACAGCGGATCGTTCCGGTCGGACGACCGGCGCTGGCGGCCGTGGACGCGTACTTGGTGCGCGGTAGGCCCGCACTGGCGGCCCACGGGCACAGTGGTGCCCGGACCCCGGGTGCCGCGGCCGCGCTGTTCCTGAATGTCCGCGCCGGTCGCCTGTCCCGGCAGAGCGCCTGGCAGGTCCTGCAGCGCGCGGCGGAGCGCGCGGGCATCACGGCCACGGTCTCTCCACATACGCTGCGGCACTCGTTCGCCACCCACCTGCTGGACGGGGGCGCCGATGTGCGGGTGGTGCAGGAACTGCTGGGTCACGCGTCGGTGACGACCACCCAGATCTACACGCTGGTCACGGTCGGGACACTGCGAGAGGTCTGGGCGACCGCGCATCCCAGGGCGCGGTGATGTTGTGGTATTGGTGCGCAAAAGGAACACGCCGTGGCCACACTGGGCGCTCGAGTGCTGTCAACCGGTAGCGTCTAGTAGGAGCCGGACCGTGGCGAAAGCGAGACCGTGCCTTGATCGGCCTCGTTACGCTTACGAGGCGACGGGCAGGAACGTATAAGGAGCAGCGGATCGTGACGACAGTCGGAGCGGCAGAACCGCCGAGGGGCGCCGAGAACGACGAGCGCGCCGCGTCCGTATGGGGTGCGGGTCCCGAACCCGTCCCGGCAAACGCCGAGCTCGGCCCGACCGGGCGGCCGCTGCGTACGGTCCCGGATCCGCCGGCGCCCGCGCAGACGGGCAACGCGCTCATCGTGGCGATGTGCAACCAGAAGGGTGGGGTCGGCAAGACCACCTCGACCATCAACCTGGGTGCCGCCCTTGCCGAATACGGCCGGCGGGTACTGCTGGTCGATCTCGATCCGCAGGGTGCGTTGTCGGCGGGGCTCGGGGTGGCGCACCACGATCTCGACCTGACCGTGCACAATCTGCTGATCGGGGCGCCCGGCCGCGCCGACGACGTCCTGATGCAGACCAAGATCGAGAATCTGGATCTGCTGCCGAGCAATATCGACCTGTCCGCGGCGGAGATCCAGCTGGTCAACGAGGTCGGCCGGGAACAATCGCTGGGCCGGGCGCTGGAACCGATCCGGGATCGCTACGACTACATCCTCATCGACTGCCAGCCGTCGCTCGGGCTGCTCACAGTGAATGCGCTGGCCTGCTCCGACGGCGTGATCATCCCGATGGAATGCGAGTACTTCTCGCTCCGCGGGCTGGCGCTGCTCAACGACACCGTGGAGAAAGTGCGGGACCGGCTCAACCCGCGGCTGAGCCTGTACGGCATCGTGGTCACCATGTTCGATGCCAGGCTGTTGCATTCTCGTCAGGTGATGGCGCGTGTGGTGGAGGTGTTCGGGGACCTGGTGTACGACACGGCGATCGCGCGGACCGTCCGGTTCCCGGACGCCAGCGTCGCCGGTGAGCCGATCACCACCTGGGCGCCGAAATCCAGCGGAGCCGAGGCGTATCGCGCGATGGCACGGGAAGTCATCCACCGGTCCGGTCGGTGAGCGCGGCACCTGGACCCGCACCGACGAGTAGCAGCGAAGCCGGCGATTCCGCGGGGGCGGCGCCGGAGAAGACCGGTTTCCATCTGCGGCTGAGCAATTTCGAGGGGCCGTTCGATCTGCTGTTGCAGCTGATCTCCCAGCGCCGGCTCGATGTGACCGAGGTCGCGCTGCATCAGGTCACCGATGAATTCATCGCCTACACCAAGGCGCTCACGGCCGGTCTGGCGCAGCCTGGGAATTCGCTGCGCACCGACAAGATCCTGGATCAGACCACCGAGTTCCTGGTTGTTGCCGCCACCCTGCTGGATCTGAAGGCCGCGCGCCTGCTGCCGTCGGGGGAGGTGACCGATCCCGACGATCTGGAACTGCTCGAGGCGCGGGATCTGCTGTTCGCGAGGTTGCTGCAATACCGGGCGTTCAAGCAGGTCGCCGAATTGCTGGCGGAACTGGAAGCCGCCGCGTTGCGCCGGTATCCGCGGGCGGTGAGCTTGGAGGAACGGTTCGCCGGACTGCTGCCGGAGGTTACCCTCGGGGTGAACGCGGCGGAGTTCGCCGAGATCGCCGCGGCGGCGTTCCGGCCCCGGCCGATACCGACGGTGGGCCTGGACCATCTGCACGCGCACGCGATCTCGGTCGCCGAACAGGCCACTCTCGTACTGGCACGCCTGCAGGCGCTGGGCGCGGGAACCTGGACCACCTTCGCCGATCTGGTGGCCGATTGCGCGGCCCCGATCCAGATCGTGGCGCGGTTCCTCGCCCTGCTCGAGCTCTACCGGGGCCGGTCGATCGAATTCGACCAACCCGACCCCTTGGGCCCCCTCGCGGTCCGCTGGATCGGAGAGGACAGTGCGGCCGCACCGGTAACAATCGAGGAGGACTACGGATGACCGAATCAGGCCCGGAGGCGGTAGCGGAGCGTGACCACGCAGGGCCTTCGGTCGTCCGTGGTGGACAGAGCATGACCGAATCAGGTCCGGAGGCGGTCAGCGAAACTGTGACCGAATTCGCGCCCGAGTCCCTGGACGATGCCGAATTCCGGGCCGCGCTCGAGGCGATTCTGCTCGTTGTGGACACTCCGGCGCCGGTAGAGCAGCTGGCATCGGCGTTGGACGAGTCCGCTGGGCGGGTCGAGCAGGCGTTGCGGGAGATGTCGGCAGAACTGTCGTCGCGGCGCAGTGGAATCGATCTGCGTTTCGCCGGAGACGGGTGGCGCTTCTATACTCGCAGCGAGTACGCACCGTATGTGGAGCGTATGTTGCTCGACGGCGCCCGGTCGAAGTTGACCCGGGCGGCTCTGGAGACGCTGGCGGTGGTGGCATACCGTCAACCGGTGACCCGGGCTCGGGTCAGCGCGGTACGCGGTGTCAACGTCGACGGTGTGATGCGGACCCTGCTGGCCAGGGGGCTGATCACCGAGGCCGGCGCCGATCCGGAAACCAACGGCACGCTGTACGGCACCACCGAACTGTTCCTGGAGCGGATCGGACTGGCGTCGCTGAGCGATCTGCCGGAGCTGGCGCCCCTACTGCCGGGCGTCGACCTGATCGATGAGATCAACGACAGTCTGGAAACGGATCCCCGCTACACCAGGCTGCGCAAACCCGCCGAGGACGATCTGAATCTCGGCGCCGAGGATTGACAGGACATCGTGAATACACCCGCTCGCCGAGATGGCACACCGGACCGTAGACAACGCAGCGACCAGCCCAGCCGGGCCGGTCGCGGGCGCGGCGCACCCCGCGGGACGGGGGACGCCCGCCGCGGAGGTAGTGAGGCGCCCCGTACCGCGCGCGCCGGAGGGGCGCGCAGCACCGAGCGCGGGGCGCGCAGTGAACAGGTACAGCGCGCCGGAAGCGCGGACGCGCCGATGGGCCGTGGTGGCCGCCCGCAGGCGGGTCGCGGTGGCTCGCCCTCGACAGGGCGTGGCGGCGCCCCTGCCACCGGACGCGGTGGCTCCGCGGGCGCCGGGCGTGGCGGTTCCGCCGCCGGTGCGGGTCGTGGTGGTCCCGCTGGTTCGGGGCGTAGCGGTTCCGCCGGTGCGGGACGGAGTGATTCCACCGCCGGTTCGGGGCGTAGCGGTTCCGCGGGGGCGGGACGGAGTGGTTTCGCCGGTACCGGGCGCAGTGGTTCGGCCGGTACGGGGCGTAGCGGTCCCGCAGCGACCGGACGTGCAGGCTCCAGCACCGGTTCGCGGACCGGTGGGCGCCCGAGCAGCGGCGCCCCGTCTCGCAAGAACCAGACTCGGTCCGTTGGCGCACCGCAGCTGAACAATGCCAAACCGGCCCGCCGCCAGCATGTGGATGCGGACGAGCCCGGCCACGAGAAGATGCCCTGGGGCGAGGGCGAACGTCTGCAGAAGGTTTTGGCCAAGGCCGGTGTGGCCTCCCGCCGGGCCGCCGAGGAGATGATCGACCGGGGCCGGGTCGAGGTGGACGGCATCATCGTGCGCGAACAGGGCCTGCGCATCGACCCGGAGAACGCCGTCGTGCGGGTGGACGGGATCCGCGTGGTGGTCCGCGAGGAACTGGTGCATCTGGCCCTGAACAAACCCAAGGGCTGGCAGTCCACTATGTCCGACGATCTGGGGCGCCCGTGTGTCGGCGATATCGTGGCCGAACGGGTGGCGGCGGGGCAGCGGCTGTTCCATGTCGGCCGGCTGGACGCCGATACCGAAGGACTGCTGCTGCTCACCAACGACGGCGATCTGGCCCATCGGCTGATGCATCCGTCGTTTCTCGTGTCGAAGACCTACCTCGCGACCGTGCAGGGCGAGGTGCACCGTTCCATCGGGAAGATCCTGCGCGACGGCGTGGAACTCGAGGACGGCCCCGCCACCGTGGACAAATTCCAGGTCCTCGAGGTCGACGCGGGACGCTCCCTGGTGAAGGTGGTGTTGCACGAGGGGCGCAAACATATCGTGCGGCGCCTACTGGACGCGGTCGGGCACCCGGTGACCCGGCTGGTCCGCACACATATCGGCCCGGTGGTCCTGGCCGATCAGCGGCCGGGCACCCTGCGGGTGCTCGGACGTGACGAAATCGGCAAACTCTACGAGGCGGTGTCATTGTGAAGGGGGTCGTTGTGAACGGCGTGGAAGCTCCGGTAGGGCTCATCGCGGACCCGGCGGGCGCCCGGTCGCTGGTCGTGGCGATGGACGGACCCTCAGGCACCGGGAAATCCAGTGTCTCGC
Organism: Nocardia sp. NPDC051750; assembly: GCF_044453135.1. NCBI lineage: Bacteria > Bacillati > Actinomycetota > Actinomycetes > Mycobacteriales > Nocardiaceae > Nocardia > Nocardia sp. NPDC051750. Next base: position 17,158 of record NZ_JBITCK010000008.1, read on the forward strand.
GGCGCCTGGCGGCGCGCCTGTCGGCCCGGTATCTCGATACCGGTGCCATGTACCGGGTCGCGACCTTGCAGGTGCTGCGGGCCGGAATCGACCCGGCCGACAGTGCCGCGGTGTATTCGGCGATCACCGATATGCCGTTGCGGATCGGCACCGATCCGGAGCGTGAGCTGATCGAACTCGACGGCGACGATGTGCGCGCCGAGATCCGCGGGCCCGCGGTGACGGCGGCGGTGTCGGCGGTGTCGGCGGTGCCGGAGGTTCGTGAACAGCTGGTGGCGCTGCAGCGGGAGATCGCGGTGAGCGCCGGCCGGGTCGTGGTCGAGGGCCGGGATATCGGCACCACGGTGCTGCCCGACGCCGATGCCAAGATCTATCTGACCGCGTCCGCGCAGGCGCGTGCGCATCGGCGCAATCAGCAGAATATCGCCGAGGGCCGCGGTGACGACTACGCCGGCGTGCTCGCCGATGTACAGCGCCGCGATCGCCTCGATTCGACCCGGGCAGTATCGCCACTGCGGCGCGCCGAGGATGCGGTGCAGGTCGACACCAGCGAGCTGACGATGGACGAAACGATCGAAGAGTTGTACCGCGAGGTCGCCCGGCAGCTGGATCAGCCGCGCGAACGGCATGCGGCACGGCGCCGGGGAGCTGCCGGATGAGCGGGGACACGATGAGCGATGTACTCGCCGGAGACGGCGTATGGAGTGACGAAACCGACTGGGAGATCACCGATCTCGCGGGCGATCCGGATATCGCCGACCAGTTGGCGATGCCCACGCTGGCGGTGGTCGGTCGTCCGAACGTGGGTAAATCGACACTGGTCAACCGGATTCTGGGGCGCCGGGAGGCGGTGGTCGAGGATGTGCCCGGCGTGACGCGCGACCGCGTGTCCTACGAGGCCTCCTGGTCCGGCCGCCGCTTCTGGGTTCAGGACACGGGCGGCTGGGAACCGGACGCCAAGGGGTTGCAGCAGTCGGTGGCCCGTCAGGCCGAACTGGCGATGCACACCGCCGACGCCATCCTGCTGGTCGTGGACGCGGTGGTCGGCGCGACCGCCACCGACGAAGCGGCGGTGAAGGTGCTGCGCCGGGCGAAGACGCCGGTGATCCTGGTCGCGAACAAGGTCGACGATCAGCGGATCGAATCGGATGCGGCTGCGCTGTGGTCGCTGGGGCTCGGTGAACCGCGGATGGTGTCCGCGGCGCACGGGCGCGGCACCGGGGATCTGCTCGACGATGTGCTCGAAGTGCTGCCCGAAACGCCTCGCGAGGACACCGGCGGTGCGGGCGGGCCGCGCCGGGTGGCGCTCGTCGGGAAACCGAACGTCGGCAAGTCGAGCCTGTTGAACAAGCTGAGCGGCGACGAGCGGTCGGTGGTGCACGATATCGCCGGCACTACGGTCGACCCGGTGGATTCGCTGGTGGAACTGGGCGGCAAGGTGTGGCGGTTCGTCGACACCGCGGGCCTGCGCCGCAAGGTCTCCAACGCCACCGGCACCGAGTTCTATGCGTCGCTGCGCACCAAATCCGCGCTCGAGGCCTCCGAGGTGGCGATCATGCTGATCGACTCCTCACAGCCGATCACCGAACAGGATCTGCGGGTGATCAGCCTGGTCGCCGATTCCGGGCGGGCGCTGGTGCTGGCGTTCAACAAATGGGATCTGGTGGACGAGGACCGCCGGTTGCAACTCGACCGCGAGGTGGACCGCGATCTGATCCGGGTGCCATGGGCGCAGCGGGTCAATATCTCCGCGCACACAGGCCGCGCGGTGCAGAAGCTGGTCCCGGCCATGGAGACCGCGCTCGAATCCTGGGATAAACGGATCCCGACCGGGCGGTTGAACACCTGGCTGAAAGAGGTGATCGCCGCGACGCCGCCGCCCATGCGCGGTGGCCGGCTGCCCCGGGTGCTGTTCGCCACCCAGGCGACCACCCGCCCGCCGACCTTCGTGCTGTTCACCACGGGGTTCCTGGAGGCCGGCTACCGGCGGTTCCTGGAGCGGCGGCTGCGGGAGGAGTTCGGGTTCGACGGGTCGCCGGTGCGGATCTCGGTGCGGGTCCGGGAGAAGCGCCCGAAGAAGTAGATTGTCGGCGCTGATTGCGAAGGTGCGGTGGGGCCCGGTCGCGGACGTGTGATCGTGCTTTCAGCCCTCGAGACTCGCGGCTTCGCTGCATGGCGCTTCGAGGGCTGAAAGCACTTGTTGCGGCGCCGGGCGCCTGTATGCGGCGCGGTGAGTTCGGCGTGTGGTGTCGCCGGGTGCGGGCCACGGGGGGAGGGACGGCCACACCTCCGCTGATGGTCGGCCGTGCCGGGCAGCATGGTTGGGTCCGAATCGGAGTTCGGCGCGGGTCCGAGAGTTGGGTTCCGGAAGTGAGTCGTGTTCACCGGCAATGGCGGCGGAATCGTGGCGCCACAAAGGGAACTCGTGAAATCGCTCGGAAGCCGGGCTGTTTCCACCGCGACTGTGCGTAGGCTGGCAACTCCCGGTACCGTACCCGGGCGTGACCGGGAAACGTAGCGTGCTGGCCTCGACCCTCAGGGTGGGGAGAGCGCATCCAGTGCATGACACACTGATGCGCTACCATGTCGCTCATGAAAAAGCGGGTGGTCAAGCGTGCCTACAGGTACCGCTTCTACCCGAATCCCGAACAAGCCGAACAGCTCTCACGCACGTTCGGTTGCGTCCGCTACGTCTACAACCGTGCGCTCGCGGAACGCTCCCGCGCCTGGACTCAGGAACTACGCCGTATCTCGTATGCCGATTCGGACAGGATGCTCACCGCGTGGAAACGCGACCCCGAGACCGAATGGCTGACCGAGCCGTCGAAAGGCCCTTTGCAGGCAACGCTGCGGCATCTACAAGCCGCGTTCGACAAGTTCTGGCGCAAACAGACCGGATACCCGCGGTTCAAGAAGAAGGGCAGGTCGAAGGATTCGGCCACCTACTTCGGGAATTGCTTCAGCTACCGGGACGGTCGTATCAAACTGGCGAAACAATCGGAACCGCTGGACATAAGGTGGTCGCGGTCGCTGCCACGGGGTGCTGTCCCGTCACAGGTCACCGTGTCACGAGACACGGCGGGCCGCTACCACATCTCGATCCTGGTGGAAGAGACGGTTGCCGAGCTACCGGTCTCGCCGGACGCGCTCGGCGTGGATGCGGGGATTACCAGTCTGTACACGTTCTCAACCGGAGAGAAGGTTCCCAATCCCCGGCACGAGAAGCGCGACCGTGCCCGGCTGGTGAAGGCCCAGCGGGTGTTGTCGAAGAAAGAAATGGGCTCCGCGAATCGGGCGAAGGCTCGGTTGCGGGTGGCTCGTGTTCATGCCCGGATTGCGGATCGGCGCCGGGATCATCTGCACAAGCTCTCGACTCGGTTGGTGCGCGAAAACCAAGTGATCGCCATCGAGGATCTGAGTGTGCGGAATATGATCCGCAACAGAAAACTGGCGCGAGCGATCTCGGACGCCTCCTGGTCGAGGTTCCGGTCGATGCTGGAGTACAAGGCCGCCTGGTTTGGGCGCACCGTGATAGCGGTCGACCGGTTCTATCCATCATCGAAAATGTGTTCGGTGTGCGGGCGGATCAACGATTCGATACTGTTGCACACCCGCGAGTGGGAGTGTCTGTGTGGTGCGGTCCACGATCGGGATGTGAATGCGGCGAAGAACATTCTTGCGGCCGGGCTGGCCGTGCAAGCCTGCGGAGATGGTGTGAGACCGCCCCGCAGCTGATGCGGGAAGGCAACCGTCGATGAAACAGGAAGACTCTGCCGTGAGGCAGAGAATCCACCGCTTTCGGGCAATGGAGGAAGCCAATACTTGTCTGCGATCGAATCATCCGAGGCGGGAGCTGTAATGACTGTCGAGCAGCCGATCGAGGACGATGTCACGCAACTGGCCCAGCGAGTAGAACATGCCCGCAGCCGACTGGCCTACCAGTTCGATCCCGCGCTGACCGAGGCGCTGTCGGAAACGGAGCTACGCGCCGAACGTGAGCTCGCCGAGCGTATCCGCGAACAGGAGCGCGGGCAGCGCTGGAAGGAGATCCAGGCGGTCGCCTCGGCGAACGACCGGGCCCGGCAGACCACCGAGCAGATCGAGAAGGCGGATATGCGCGACCTCTTGCTCGCCCGTAAAGCCATCGCCGCGCAACGCCGGGAATCCAGCCCGCACGCCAAACTGGCCTCGCTGTACCGGCATCGGTCCTGGTCGTTGCGTGCGCTGGCCGGTGTGGTCGGGGCGGGAATGCTGTGGTCGGCGGTCAACGTCCAGCAGAACATCGCGCCCACCGGTCCCAGCGATCCCCTGTTCTGGTTCAGCTACCTGCTGGAAGCGATGATCAGTGTCTGCCTGATCATCATCATGATCGGCACCAACAAGGTTGCCGAATGGGGTGTGATCAACAATCGCAAGCAGACGGCCGCCGCCGAAATCGCGCTGCTGGGACTGACTGTCGGGCTCAACACCTATCCGTATCTCCGCATAGGTGATTGGTACAACATCGGGGTGCACGCCGTCGCGCCGGTGATGATCGGTGTTGCACTGCTCATCCACGACGCGGCCAGTGCCCGGTACGGGATGGCGATCCTGCGCGCTACCGAACAGGTTCGGGTGCTGCCCGATCCGGCCGCGCAGATCCGCAGCAGCCTGCCGCGGGTGAGCATGAAACTCGATCCCAATTCCGGAGAAGCGCGGGCGTTACCGACAGGCGAGACCGCGGCGGCGAAACCGGCGGCGCTGGAATCCGGTTCGGCGGCCGCCACCGGCGGCTCGGCGTTCCGGGCGGAGGGCAAGACCACCGAGTCCGCGAAGAAGCGCACCGCCGATCTCGCCGAGGTGACCTCCGGCCTGATCGGCCGGACGAGTTCCCTGCTGGACGAGCTGGCCACGAACTCCCCGCTGTTCGACGAACCCACCGCGAAATCCACTGCTCCGAAGGAGCACCGGACCGCGGAGGTCACCGATAAGCTTCCGGTCGCCAAGAAGCTCGCGCAGAGCAAACCGGGCGCTGCCGGAAACGGCGCCACGGCAGGCGGTCCGACCGAGTCGACGGCCAAGGGCAAATTGTCCGGTGACAAGGAGACCGACGAGTTTCTGGAAGTGGTGCGCTCCTCCGACGGCTATGACACGGGACAGTTCCGGGTCGCCGATATCCTGGAGCAGGAACTCGCCGAACTGCAGGCCGAACGGCGCAAGGCCCGGTCCGGCCGGACGCGCAGCGCGTCGACCAACGGAGCCTGACCGGCCGGCCCGACGGATAGTGCCCCGCCGCCCGGTCCGGATCGGCCCGGGCCGTCGTGTGTGCCCACGTGACGCATTACCGTGGAGAACGACGGTGAGGAGGCACGATGTCCGAGCGCAAACCCGCGGGGGTCGACTTCGAATCCTGGGTCGACCGCAAGATCCGTGAGGCCACCGAGCGGGGCGAGTTCGAGAACCTTCCGGGAGCGGGTAAACCGCTGCCGGGAGCCGGCAACCTGTACCACGACGAGGACGCCTGGTTGCGCGACTATCTGCGCCGGGAGGGCGTGAGCGGGGACGCGCTGCTGCCGCCCGCGCTGCTGCTGCGCCGCGAGGTGGAACGGCTGCCCGAATCGGTGCGTGGAGCGACCAGCGAGGCCGAGGTCCGTGAGACCGTTGCCGCACTCAACCGCCGGATCGTGGACTGGATGCGGGCGCCGACCGGCCCGCAGGTGCCGATCGCCCCGGTCGATGCCGACGATGTGGTCGCCGGCTGGCGGGCGGCGTCCGCCGGTGTGACAGCGCCACCCGGTGAGCGACCGTCCACCGGGCATTCCGAACCCGCCCCCGCACGGCAGTCCGGTCCCCGGCGGCCGTGGTGGCGCCGGATTCTGCGGGGCGGTTGAGCCGGTCGAGCCTCCGCGATCTCCGGGGCAGCTGAGTCGATAGCGCCCGGGCCGCCGCACCGGTGCGGTTGTATGGGGGAATGGATGCACGCACTCTCGCCGACCGGATCGAGATCACCGATCTGCTCACCCGCTACGCCACCGCCGTCGACGACAAGGACTGGGGGCTGTACCGCTCGGTGTTCACCGCGGACGCGCAGATCGACTACACCACGGCCGGTGGGCCCGCCGGGGATCTGGAAACCGTTGTCGCCCGGCTCACCGAGCAACTGGCGTTGTTCACGCGAACCCAGCACTTCGTCTCCAATATCGCGGTCGCGCTGGACGGGGACACCGCGAAGGTGCGTGCCATGTTCTTCAACCCGATGATCGTCTCGCCGGGCAAACAGTTCACCTGCGGTGGCTGGTACAACCACGATCTCGTACGGACACCGGAGGGCTGGCGCAGCGCCCGGCTGGTCGAGGATGCGGCGTGGTTCGACGGTCTCGAGGCCGCGTTTTCCTGAACGATCCCCGCGCGGTGATCCAGGACACCCCGCCAGTGCGCGATTACCGGATTGAACCCGGGAGGGCCGGGTACGCGGCCGATATCCGACCGAGCAACCGAGATTCGGAGGTGGATATCGTGGCCGAGCACAAGACCGCACGCGAGGGCATCGAAGGTGTCGTCGAGGGCGCGAAGGGCAAGGTCAAGGAGGCCGCGGGAGCGGTACTCGACAACGACTCGCTGCGTACCGAAGGCAAGGCCCAGCAGGACAAGGGCGAGGCGCAGCGCGCTGCCGCCGAGAAGGAGAGCGAGGCGCAGCGCGAACGTCTGGAGGCCGCCGATGCCGAACAGCGGCAGCGGGCCCAGCAGGACCCGGGCCATGGGCAAACGGTGGCGCCGACCCCACGTGACGTCTGAGCACGCGGCCCGGTAGCGCATACGCCGGCCGGGCCGGAAGCCGACCGCGGCGACCTCCTCGGGAGGTCGCCGCGGTTTCTTGCGGAGGGCAGGAGGCCGGCCTCAGCCCGATGCGGTCGCCCGATCGCGGGCCGGGTCACCGTCGCTGCTGCCTTGCAGTTCGTAGATCGCGAAAGCCTTGCCGATCACCGGCTGGGCGACATTGCGTACCCGGATACCGCCCGGTGTGCTGCCGCGTTCGGTGCCGGCGTGCGCATGTCCGTGCACGGCCAGGTCGGCGCCGTGGGTGTCGATGGGCTCACCGAGCAGATAGGACCCCAGGAAGGGGTAGATCTCGCGGGGTTCCCCGTGCAATGTGTCGCTGATCGGGGCGTAATGGGTCAGCACGATCGTGATATCGGTGTCCAGCCCGGCCAGGGCACTGTCCAGCGCGGCCGCCAGCTCGACGGTGTGACCCGCGAACTCACGCATCAGTCGTTCCCCGAAAACACTCGCGCATTTTCCGGCGAATCCCCCACCGAACCCCTTGGTGCCGGCGACGCCGAGGGTCGAGCCGTCGATCTCGACGGTGGTGGCGCTGCCTTCCAGCACGGTGATACCCGATGATTCCAGGGTGGCGGTCATCTCGGCCGCGGCATCGCTGTGATGGTCGTGATTGCCGAGCACGGCGACCACCGGTACGCCCGCATCGGCGAATTCGTGCGCGACGACCTCGGCTTCGGCCGGCGTACCGTGCCGGGTCAGGTCACCGGCCAGGAGCAGCACATCGGCCAGCGCCGGCAGCTCGCGTAACGCCGGACGTAGCAGCCCGCGCGAATCGGTTCCCAGGTGGATATCTCCGACAGCGGCGATCCGCATCTGCCCCACTCCTTCCACTCGGTGTCAGGCACCGAGGTCTTCGCTGTCGCCCGGCCGGGCAGTCGCGGTGACGTGCACATCGTTGTGGATCGGCAGCCCGGGGGCGATATCGTGCACCACGTCCTCCAGCAGTCGCCGCCGCTGTGCGGTGCCGACTTCGCCGGCGAGGACCACGACCTCGCCGCGGATCCGCACATGCACACCCTGTTCGGCCGTGCGCGGGTCTTCGGCCAGCGCCCGATGGAGTTCGGCGGCCAGATATTCCGGGGGCCGCTGCCGGGGGGAATTCGGGTGACCGGACATCTACTCCGCCTTTCCGGAAGTGTGTGGCGGTGCGGTGGTGTCGGCGATACCGAGATCGTCGATCAGCCCGAGGAAGGCCCGCGCATAGGGCGAATGCTGGGTCTGCGCGCGCACCGCGGGCCAGTCCACCTGTTCGCGCAGATCACGGGAGATGCGCAGCAGCGGGCTGAGATCGAGCCGGTGCGCGTCGAAGACCAGCAGTTTGTCCACCAGCAGATCGGTGCCGTCCACCACAGGCGCGACCGTGGGCCCCACCCGCATGATCTCGGCGCGGCTCAGGAGGGCGTCGTCGACCTCCCGGTTGTTGGGCCGGTGGATGATATCGATGAGGGTGTCCCCGTCGTAGGCCTTGGCCAGCCAGTCCTCGGCCGCGTCCGCTATCCGCAGGCCGGCCCGGGCCAGTTCACTGCGCGCCCGCGCGCTGTCGGCGGGTTTGACGAACAGGTCGACATCGTGGTCCGAGGGCGGGCCGCCGCGCGCGTATACGGCGCAACCACCCGCCACGGCGAAAGGTATGCCCTGCTGCGTCAGGGCGTTCGCGGCCCGGGTCAAGGCGTGCAGCAACTGCTCCTCCGTCGGAACCATATTCGGCGGCTACCCGCGTGCCGTACGACTAATCAGCGGACGACCTGGGGCCCGTCTCGGGCCGGGCACCCCGTCAGGTGTCCCGGCACCGTCTCCGGCGGCGGTGGCTGGTATCGCACAGCGGGTAGGTGCGCGACCGCTTGCACAGGCAGATCGCGACAACGAACCGGTCCGCGTGGATGATCTCGCCGTCCGCGCCGACGAGTTCCACCGGGCCGTCGACCAGGGCCGGCCCGTCTTCGGTGAACACGATCCGGGTGGGTCGTGCGGCGGGGCCGGCCGGTTCGTCATCGTGTCCGGTCGGCACGGATCACCACCAACTCCTCGTGTCGCTGTCCGGGCCGGATCAGGCCCCGGTCCCGGAGCCAGCCGATGCGCCGGGTCAGCACCGGGCCGAACGGGATCATCGTGCGTGCCACGATCGTCGCTTTCAGGCCGCCGTCACGTAATTGGGCGAGGCTGGTCGCGGTCCCGGACAGGGTCGAGTGCACGATCAGGGCGGTGCCGCCGGTGGCGAGCAGCCGCGGCATCATGACGCACAGTGGATCGAGCACGGACCGTCCGTGCCGGCCGGCGTCCCAGGCCCGGGCGGCCCGGCCGCCCGGGACCGGCCCCGCGCTCGGGACATACGGCGGATTGGCCACGATCACATCGAATGTGCGGCCGTCGACCACCCGGGTGATATCCCCGCACAACAGTTCCAGCCGCACCCCGCACAGCCGGCTGTTGAGCCAGGCGGCGGCCACGGCGGCCCGGGACAGGTCCACCGCGGTCACCGACGCCGCGCCGGACCGCGCGGCATGGATGGCCAGCGCACCCGTCCCGGTGCAGGCGTCGAGTACCCGGGTTCCCGCCGGTAGTGCCGCCTCGGTCATCGCTCGGGCCAGCAGCCAGGTATCGGGTTGCGGCCGGTACACCCCCGGTGCCCGGACCAGCATCGCGCTCACCGGGCCTCGGTCCGCAGCGAGCTGTCACCGGTCTGCCAGCAGCGCAGCATGGCCTCGGTGCAGCGGTTTTCGAGCAGTTCGGTGGCCTGGATGCCGAAAACCACCGATTCGGCGAGTTCGGGTTCGGCGGTGAGCAGATCGGCGAGGACATCGCGACGCACGATCTGTTCGTGCACGGCGTCCGCGGTGACGTGCTCGGCGTAGAACCGCACGCAGTCGGGATGCGCGGAGAACCGGCGCAGGGCGTCGACCATGAGTTGTGAAGCAGGGGAGGAGCTGATCTCCACCGCCGCGAAGTGACCCACCAGGGCGCCGCGCAGCGACCGGTGCAGCCCGAACAACGACATCATGTCGACCAGGGTCAGCATGGGGGCCGGCACGATGTCCAGGTAGTGCAGGTAGTCCGGGATGAGCCCGGCACCGCGCAGCAGATCGGCGTAGAGGCGGGCGTGGATCCGATCGCCGTCCCCGCCGCCGAATTCGTCGAATTCGACCGCCACCAGCGCGGCTTTCGCCCGGCCGCGCAGCCGGGGGATCACCCAGGCGACGGGGTCGGCTTCCTTGAGGTGATAGATCGAACGCTGGACGAAATACTCGCACGCCTGCCACCAGGTGCCCTCGTCGCGGAGCCGGCGCGCGATCCCGCCGTCCGCGGGAGCGGTGAGCAGCCGGTCCAGTTCGGCGGTCACATTGTGACCGCCGGGCACCTCGGCGCGTAATGCGTCCTCGAACCGGCGTTCCAGCTGCCGGCGCAGCCCGAGGAGGCCGCTGTCCCATTCCCATTCCGGGTCGACACCGCGGAACCCCTGGTAGTGGAGTTCGTAGCAGGTGTGCAGGGTCAGCTGGAAATCCTCCCCGAACGGGTCGAGATCCGGTGGTGGCGGGGGAACCGGGCTGCCGGGTTCGGCCGGAAGCAGGGTGATCACATCGGCGGACAGCATCCCGCGGGGCGTCGGCAGGCGCGTTCCCCGGGAGACAGCCCCCGTGGCGGCGAGTGTTTCGACCATGGATTCACCTTTCGTGTGACCGCGTCGTCCGCGCGGATATCCGGCCACTGACCGTCGCCTTCGTCGGCCCCCGCACCCGGCCGGGTGCGGCTCCGTTGTCCCCGCAATAGCCGCGCTCGCGCGAGGTAAACGTGGGAGACCACGGAGGATCGGCGGCGCGGTGTACAGGGGGAACGAGTCGTGCCAGAATGGGGCACAGGTTGAAACACGCAGCCGAACCCGGTGCGGCGTATGCCGGCAGTGGGGCGTACCGGAGGGGCGGTGAGCTCTCCGGTTACCGGTCCCGAACGCGTAGCCAACCGGAAATCCCGAACCGCGACGGATGGGATTGATATGTCGGTAACCACCACTCTGTACCAGGTCGACCAACACCGGAGAAGCGATCCGCGCGCCACGTGGGCCGGTCGGATGTGGTCGCGGCGCAGCCCCGACAACCCCGACTGCCTCGTTGCCCGGGTCGAGGGCGAACTCGACGCGGTCGGACTCGACGATTTCCGTGCCCTCCTCGCCGGTTGCCACAGCGCCGGCTGCGGCGTGGTCGTGCTGGATCTGCGCGCCACGACGTTCCTGTGCATCCGTGCTGCGGCGGCGCTGGCCGAAGCCAAAAGCGACGCATGGCGTTCGGGGGTCGAGTTGCGGCTGGTCAGTGGCCGGAAGGATATCGAGCGTGTCCTGGCGATCACCGGGGTGCGCCACCGGTTCCGGTTCTACCCGACCCTGCGTGCTTCGCTGATCACCTGAGGCAGAGTCGACGAGACCACCGCCGGTGTCGACCGGCGGTGGTCTCGTCGTATCCGGCCGATTCGCCGGTGACGCGGGGCGAGAGCGATTTCGCCGCGAGATCGCCCGGCACGAACGCTCGCCTGGTCGGATCCTGCGCGGTGGCCGGTGTGCGCGGCCGTGGGTAGCCGCGGCGATGCGCAGGAATGGCCGGGGTCCCGGTTTCGTCGCGCGGAGGCGGGGTACCTGCGCATGTGACAATCAGGCCGAGGACAGACAGCCGCGGTGTCGCCCCCGGGCCGAGGCCAGGACGGCCCGGGGGCGCCCCCGGCCCATTTCGGTGGGCCGCAGGATCGAGGTGGTGGTGCGGATGGTGGACAGCGTCTCCGACTCTGTGGATACGACAGCACGGGACACGAGAACAGTCGGCGTGCGCGTCCCGGCGCAGTACGAGCAGTTGGTGATGCTGCGCGCGCTGGCCGAGACGGTATCGCTGATCGCGGACTTCGGCTTGGACGAGGTGACCGATATCCGGTTGGCTCTCGACGAGGTGGCCACATCGCTCATCACGACCGCCGTTGCGAATACGTCATTGAGCTGCGACTTCGATTACGACGAGCACCGCATGACAGTGCGCGTAGCCTCGACTGCGGCGGCCGACGGGCTTCTCGATCAGGAGGGGTTCGGCTGGCATATCGTGCGGACGCTGACCCGCGGGGTGAGCGTCGTGCAGCACCCCTACGACGTGGCGAGCGGTGGATACCCGACCGATGTCGAATTCAGCTGGTTCCGAGGAGGCGCCGATGGCGCATGAGGCAGCGCGGGTGGATCCAGGACCCTCACGCCGCCATCGTGGCACCGACAGCTACGACAATATCGAGCCGTTGTTCAGCGAAATGGCCGCACTGCCCGAGGCCGCGGCCGAACGGGCGGCACTGCGTGCGGAGATCCTGGACCGCTGCTTACCGCTGGCCGAGCACATCGCCCGGAAGTTCTCCGGCCGGGGCGAGGCCTATGACGATCTGCTGCAGGTGGCGCGGCTGGGCTTGCTGAACGCGGTGGAACGCTTCGACGTCGCGCGGGGTTCGTCGTTTCTGTCGTTCGCAGTGCCCACGATCATGGGGGAGGTGCGCCGGCACTTCCGGGACAACACCTGGTCGGTGCGTGTCCCGCGGCGTGTCAAGGAAACCCAGCTCAGCCTGGGCCCCACGATCGAAATCCTGTCCCAGCGGCTGGGCCGGGTACCGCGAGCCCGCGAGATCGCCGAGGAACTCGGCATCGATCTGGTGGAGGTCACCCAGGCGCTGATCGCCGGAAATGCCTATCAGACATCCTCACTCGACGCGCCCGGCGGTGAGGACAGCGATTCCACCACACCACCGCTGGTGGAATCGCTGGGCACCGAGGAATCGTCGTACGGCTGGCTGGAGGATTATCTGGCGGTCGAACCCTTGATCGGTGAGCTCTCCGACCGAGAGCGCCAGGTCTTGCGGATGCGTTTCTTCGAATCCCGGACGCAGTCCCAGATCGCCGAACAGCTCGGGGTCTCGCAAATGCATATCTCGCGGATACTGTCGCGGACCCTGGGGTGGTTGCGGGAGGAAGCATTACGCGACTGACCGGGTCACGCCCGGGCCGCCGTGGCGGCGGCCGTGCTGGGCGAGCGGGTGAAGACACCGCGCAGGAAGGCGGCCTGTCCCGCATGCTGGAGATCGTCGGAGATCACACTGACCAGCCGAACCGCCATCGTCACGGGCGGGTCCCAGTTCTCGTCGACCACCGTCGCGAGATCCTTGTCGGTCAAGCCGGCGACGAATCGCACGGTATGTGCGTGGACGGCGTCGTAGTAACCGGTCAGCACTTCCGCCGGGGCGCGCACCCTGGCGACGTCGGCGGGGGTATCCCCGTAGCCGGTGGCCTGCCGGTCGATCGGTAGATCGAACCGTTCGTACCATCCGCGACCGGTCCAGAAGGAGTCGGTGCCGGCGAGTTCGGCGAGGTGCTCGTCCTGGACCCGGGTGAGGTGCCAGACCAGCCAGGAAATGGTGTTGGCGGCCGGGTCGACCCGCGAGTTCAGGGCGTCCTCATCGAGCCCGTCGACGGATTCGTGCACGACCTCCCGGATCCGGTCGAAGGCATCGGTGAGGATCTCGACACTGTTCATGACTGTCTCCGTAGCTCGTTGTGTATGCCTGCAGCGACGGTCGTGGCCTCCGTGTCGTGGGGTCACGGTGCGCCTGGTGTCGCAATACCACCACCGGGTGTCCGGCAAACCGCCCGGAAGTCCGGTGCTCCGTAGGACGGGCCGTAGGTCCGAACGGGAAAAGTAGAACGTGTTCTTGCCGCGGCGGGTGGCTCGTGCCAAGGTGACAGCATGGATCTGCAGGCACTCGAACTCATCCGCGGTCTCAAATACCGGTACTTCCGCACGCTGGACCTCAAACAGTGGGACGATTTCGCCGCCACTCTCGACCCCGAGATCGAAGCCCGCTACGGCACCCACGTGATGGGTAGCGCGCTCACGCTCGACGGCCGCGCCGCCGTGGTCGAGTTCATGCGCAAGAACATGGGTCCGGGCGTCGTGACCACCCACGTCGCCAACCATCCGGAGATCGTCGTCGAGGGTGATACAGCCACCGGCAGCTGGTTGTTCGAGGATACGGTCATCGCCACCGATTTCGGTGTGCTGATCCGGGGCGCCGGGTACTACACGGATCGTTATCGCCGCGGCGACGACGGAGTCTGGCGGATCTCCGCCACCTCCTACGTCCGGATCTACGAGTCCTCACAGTCGCTGGCCGATACCCCCAGCCATAAGTTGATCAGTAATATGTGGGCGCCCGCCGGCGGGCACTGAGACCGCTCAGGGCACCAGGACCGCACGGCCGCGGATTCGGCCCTGCTCCAGCAGTTCGTAGGCGTGGGCGCCGTCCGCCAGGGCGAACTGCTCGGTGCGGGCGGCGATCCGGCCCGCGCGGGCCAGTGCGATGCTGTCGATGAGATCGCGTTTCGTACCGCCGTAGGATTTGCGCACCGTTGCGCCCCACGGTAAACCCGGCCCGCCCGCGGGACCGGCGGTGATCTCCGGGTTGCCGTCGCCCAGCCCGATCATCCGGTACGCGCCGTTGGGTCCGACGGCGCGTACCGAGAGCTGGGCGGTGGCATCCACCCCGACGAAATCGAAGACCGCTTCCGCCCCGCGGCCGCCGGTCATCTCGAGGATCCGGGCCGCGGTGTCCTCGCCGGCCGGCAACACCTCGTGGGCGCCGCATTCGGTGGCGAGTTCCAGCTTGGCGGTATCGGTGTCCACCGCGACGACCCGGGTCGCGGTGAGTGCGCGCAGGATCTGGATACCCACATGGCCGAGGCCCCCGGCGCCGATCACCACGGCCGTCGAACCGGGGTACAGCTGGTCGCGGGCGCCGCGGATGGCGTGATAGCTGGTGAGGGCGGCATCGGCCAGCGGTGCCGCGGCGACGAAATCCATATCGCCGATCGGTACGAACGAATTCGCCGGTACCGCGACGTATTCCGCCATACCGCCGTCGGGTCCGAGGCCGGGGCAGGGGGGCATGGCCACCCGGCCGGCGGCGCGGCAGACGTTCTCGTTACCGCTCGCGCATTCGGGGCAGATCCCGCACGACCAGCACAGATAGACCACTCCGCGTTCTCCGGTCGTACGCCCCTGGACCTGGTCGCCGAGCGCGGCGATCGTTCCCGCTATTTCGTGTCCGAGGGTCAGTGGTTCGTCGCGCACCTTGAACGGCAGGTGCAGCACGTGCAGATCGGAGTGGCAGATACCCGATGCGCCGACGCGGAGCAGCAGTTCGCCCGGGCCGGGCTCGGGTATGGGGACTTCACGTATCTCCAGCCGGCCGGGCTCGGTGAGTTGCAGGGCGCGCATGGGTTTCCTCCCGATCCGACTGTATGACGTGCCTCACAAAGCTAGGGCGCGGGCGGAGTGCTGACAAGAGTTGATTTTTCTTGACACCTGTCAAGTCGCGCCCTTAGTGTGCATGTGACCGGCATCACTGCCGAGCCGGATCCGTCGATCGGCGGAATGCGCAGGAGGTCGTATGCCGAAACCCACCGTCGCGGTCATCGGGGCCGGTATCAGCGGTCTGACGACCGGAAAAATGCTGGGCGACTACGGGATTGATTACACGTGTTTCGAAGCCTCGGACCGGATCGGCGGAAACTGGGCGTTCGGTAACCCGAACGGGCACTCCAGCGCGTATCGGTCCCTGCATATCGATACGTCGAAATATCAGCTGTCCTTCCGGGACTATCCGATGCCGGACAGTTACCCCGACTTTCCGCACCACAGCCTGATCAAGGAGTACCTCGAGGGCTACGCCGCCGCATTCGACCTGAAACGGGCCATCGAATTCGGCAACGGTGTCCGCCACGCCCGTCCGGTGGACGGCGGCTGGGATATCGAGACCGAAAGCGGCGAGAACCGCCACTTCGACCTACTGGTCGTCGGCAACGGCCACCACTGGGACCCCCGGCTGCCGGACTTCCCGGGAGAGTTCAGCGGGCAGTCCATCCACTCCCACTCCTATATCGATCCGCGCACCCCGCTGGATCTGTACGGGAAACGCATCCTGATCGTCGGGATCGGGAACAGTGCCGCGGATATCACCGTCGAACTGTCGTCCCGGGCGATGGACAACGAGGTCTGGCTGTCCACCCGGTCGAGCGCCTGGGTGGTCCCGAAGTACTTCGCGGGCACCCCGGCCGACCGCTACTTCCGCACCGTCCCCTATGTCCCACTGTCGTGGCAGCGCAAGCTCGTCCAGACCTTCACGCCGTACATCTCGGGCGATCCGGAGAAATACGGTCTGCCCGCACCGAACCACAAGTTCTTCGAGGCCCATCCCACCCAGTCGGTGGAACTGCCGCTGCGGCTGGGTTCCGGCGATGTGGTGGCCAAACCCGACGTGAGCCGGCTGGACGGCGCGACCGTGCATTTCACGGACGGCTCGCACAAGGATTTCGACGTCATCATCTACTGCACGGGCTACAACATCACCTTCCCGTTCTTCGATCCGGAATTCATCAGCGCGCCGGACAACCGGATCGCGCTGTACAAACGCATTTTCAAACCCGGTGTGGACAACCTGGCGTTCGTCGGGTTCGCACAGCCGTTTCCCACCCTGTTCCCGTTTGTGGAATGCCAGGCCCGGCTGGTCGCCGCCTACGCGGCGGGGTACTACCGCCTGCCGTCGGAGGCGACGATGCGCACAGTCATCGAGGCGGATCAGCGCCGGTTCACCGGGCATGTGGTGGACCGGCCGCGGCACACCCAGCAGCTGGACTATTTCGTCTACGAGCGCGATCTGCGGCTCGCCGAGATGCCTGCCGGGCTGCGCCGGGCGCGCGCGGTCGGTGCGCTCCCGGCGGGACGCGCCGGATGACGGCGCGTTCACGCACCGACCGGCGCACTCCGCAGCGCGGTGACCAGCGCCGCAGCGCGCTGCTGGTGGCGCTGGACGAACTGCTGCGCGATAACGACGGCCGGCTCGAGGCCGTCAATATCGCCGAGATCTCCCGGCGGGCCGGGCTGACCCGTTCGGCCTTCTATTTCTACTTCGAGAACAAGGCCGGCGCGGTCGGGGCCGCCCTGGAGGACATCTACGAGGAAGTGTTCGCGGTCAACGATATTCTCGTCGGCTCCGGCGAACCGGCCGGGCGTATCGAACGGACGATCCGCGGGCTCGTGGATTTCTGGGACCGTCACCGGCACCTCTACCGCGCCGTTCTGGAGGCACGCAGCGCATCGCCGGCCGTGCGCGATATCTGGGAGTCCGAACGCCAGGCGTTCATCCCGTCGATCGCGGCCATGATCGAGGACGAGCGCCGGACCGGACGCGCACCCGCCGGCGGTGACGCGTCCACGCTGGCCGATGTGCTGCTGCTGCTCAACGAACGACTGCTCGAGCGCCTCACCCTCGGTGCGGAACTCGACCGGGAAAGCTATATCGAGTCGGTGGTCACCGTCTGGCTGCGGTCGATCTACGGCCGCGAACCCGGGCCGAGGCCCGCCGACACCACCATCGCGAGGAACCACCATGACCCTGCAGCACACCCCTGAACCCGCCGCCGACCCCGCCGAACTCACCTTCCGTTCGGGCGAAGAACGCTGCCACGCCTGGTACTTTCCGGCCGGCAGCGCCGACCTGGAGGGGCCGGACGGTCGTCCGATCGCGGTGATGGCGCACGGTTTCGGCGGTACCAAGGATTCCGGGCTCGAACCGTTCGCGCGGGCCTATGCCGCGGCGGGAATCGATGTGCTCGCCTTCGACTTCCGGCACTTCGGCGCCAGCGGGGGTAGCCCCCGGCAGCGCGTCCGGATGGCGGACCAGGTCGCCGACTACCGGGCAGCGATCGCCGCGGCCGCGGAACTGCCGGGAGCCGACCCGCGCCGCGTGGTGCTGTGGGGAGTCTCGCTGTCCGGGGGGCACGTATTCGCCGCGGCCGCGGCCGCCCGCGCCACGCCGGAGAAAGCGGCCACCGCGAGTACGGCGCTTGCCGCGCTCGTCTCGGTGACCCCGCTGGTGGACGGCCGCGCGGCGGCGGCACTGGCCGTACGGTCCGGCGGTGCCGCGGCCACCCTGCGGGGCGCGTATGCCTCGGTGCGGCGCCGGTTGGACGCCGTGACCGGTGGGCCGGGCCTCATCCCGCTGGTGGGGCGGCCCGGCGAAGTCGCGGCGCTGGCGCTGGACGGTTACTACGAGTCCTACTGCGCGCTGGCCGGTCCGACCTGGCGTAACGAGATCGATGCGGGTGTGCTGCCGCAGCTGGCGGGCTACCGTCCGGCGCGCGCCGCGGCCGGGTTGCGCCTGCCGGTCCTGGTGCAGATCGCCGATTTCGATCGCGGGGCGCCCCCGGACGCCGCGGCGAAGGCGGCCTTCGCGGCGCGGGCCGAGGTCCGGCACTATCCCTGCGACCATTTCGGTGTCTGGCCGGGCAACCCGTACTTCGAGGCGGCCGTGCGGCATCAGGTGATGTTCCTGCGCCGTCATCTCGACGCGCTCGGCTAGACGTACTTCCGCGTGCGCTCCGAGGCTCCGCCGTTACGGCGGCGCGGCGCCGGAACCGGCTCTGCGGTAGCGTCACGAATGCCACCGCGGTGTGAGATACGCCAAATTGCAGGCAGGTAACGCCGGATGTGAATGCCCTTACGGTCACGGGGATTCGGCATATCGTCATCCGGGTACTACCTGGTGCCGGGTGCGGGATCCGCGCTGCGGTAGGCCACTGAGAGAGACGCAGGAGCAGAATGAGTGCCAGAACTGAACTCGTCCGTGAGCTGAACGGACCCACCGCCGCCTCGGAAATGCTTTCCGACGAGGAGGTGGAGGATCTGCTCGGACTGTTCCGGGATACCCAGAAAATGGAGAAGGAACTACTCATCGAGGCTGTCAACGGGATGATCCGGTTCTTCCCACCGCCGTTCAAGGCCATCACCCGCCGGATCATGTTCGGGGGACTACTCGAAGGATGAGTGATCTGGTAACCCGTGCGCAGATGATTCTGCTGGCGCGCACACTGCATGTCTCGGTCGAACGGATCGCCTATCTCGAACGGCTCGGTCCCCTGCACCTGCACGAGCTGGAGAAGCGGATATCGGGCCGGATCTACGAGTACCACGGTGAAATGTTCAAACGGATCGGGCGACTGATCCCCATCATTCCGCTCACCGTCTCGCTGCCGCTGGTGCAGCGGATCGTGCCCCCGATGATGACCGGGCGCGCGGCGGGCGCGGTCGGCGTCGACTATCCGGACGCGGCCGCCGAAACGCTCACCATGTTGAAGGCGGAGTACGCCGCGTCCTGCGCGCCGTATGTGGACCCCAAGGCCCTCGGCGAGCTGGGCGACATCATGGCGTCCGAACCTCTGGTGGCGATTCTGAACGAAGTTTTGCGCCGCCGGGACCACATCACGGCCGGACCTTTTCTCGAGTACGCCTCACCGAGACTGGTCGAAGCGTTCGAAACCGGGACATTCGACGACGAAGGTGTCCTGTTCTCTGCTGCCTACGCCTACTCCTCGCCCGCGATCAGCAGAATTCTGCGGCAGTTGCTGCACGGCGCCTCACAACGGATCCCGCGCATGATGGATACGGTGGTGGCCGGTTCGCCGGAACTACAGGAGGCCGCGATCTCGCTGCTGTCGCGCGCCGAGGACGATGTGGTGGCCGACGTCGGTGATGTGCTGATAGCTCGCACGACCCCTGAAATGCTGGGAAAGCTGGCGGCGCACGTCATCCAGAAGGGTGCGGCGCCGGAGCTGATGGCCTTCGTATCGAAACTGAACGCCCCGGCTGTGCGGCAGATGGCGATGAATCCGATTTTCGCCAATACCGCCGCGCTGACGGCGATCGTCGAATCGCTGATCGTGGCATTCGATCCCGGTCCGTGGAAAGGCCTGCTGGTACTGGCCGGGAACACGCATCACGAGGTGCAGCGTTTCGTGGTGGGGCTGGTGGCGCGGATGCCGGTCGATCGGATAGCAGAACTGCCTTCCGTGGCCAATGCGGATGATCTCTGGCCCCCGTTGCTGCGGTTGCTCGCGGTGGCCGATATCTCCGCTCAGCGGCGGATCGGAGTGGTGTGGGCGCAGCTTCCGGCGGAGCGGCGCGCCGGGCTGCATCGGCGGATCGCGGAACTGGAGTTGGATGCCCGGCTCACCGGGATCGTCGAGGAGGTCCCCAATGTTTCGGTGGAGGAGGTGTTCTACCAGCGCCGGCGACGTATCCGGCGGCGCGGCGCCGCCTCCGATAGCTGGAGTGTGGCCTGATCGTTAGTGGGCCGTATTCCACCCCGGATTTTCGTGTCCGATTCGGCGCGTCGGGGATGAATGCGGCCCACGTTTCGTGGAACTTCAGTACCGTCGAAGAGTTCTCTGATCTTAGCTCTGGATTTGCTGGCCCCGCCGTCGGACTGGCGGCGGATCGAGAGAAGAGGTCGGTGCGAGATGAGCAAAGGACAGTTTCTTCAACGGGTACGCCGGATGGCTGTGCTCACCGGAGTCGCGGCGGCGGCCCTGGCGCCGGCGGCGCCCGCCCTCGCCGAACCCCTGTGGCCCAACGGGCCCAACGTTCCCGGGGTGCCGGCGATCATCCCGGGGCAGGCCCCGTGCTCGACAGCGGCGCGGGCCTGCCTGCGCCTGTCGACGAACGAGGTCTGGCTGATGGACAACGGCCGGGTCGTCTACGGGCCGACACCGATGTCGCACGGGATGGACGGTTACGAAACCCCGCCCGGTGTGTTCGATGTGGACTTCAAACGTCCGTACCACTGGAGCACCATGCATCACGCTCCGATGCACTACGCGGTGTTCTTCAACAACGATATCGCCTTCCATATCGGGCCGGTGGAAGCCGAGTCGCACGGCTGTATCCGGTTGACCGAGCCGGGCGCCGTCGCGGTCTATCACTACCTGAACCCCGGCGATATCGTCGAGGTCGTGCCCTGACCCGAGGTCCTGCTGCCTCCGGGGCGCCGGTATCCGACCCGGTCTCCGGCGGGTAGCGCCGGTTTCGTACGCTTGCCTGATGTGGATCATCGTGGCTGTTTCTATCGTCAGTTGCCTGCTCATCGCCATCGGCTTCGCCCTCGGCCTGCCGGACTGACGGGGCTCCGAACGATCTGACCTGTTGCCGGGACCGCCGGGCGGATTCGTGCTGCCCGGACGGCGTCGGCGGTGGGGTCAGTCCTGGCCTGTGATGGGCTCGATTTCGGCTCCCGGATCGGGACGGTCGACGGCCACCGGTCGCAGACGTGCCCACGCCAGGAAGGCGGCGGACACCACGACCATGCCCAGGCCCGCCCACAGGTTCACATTGATCCCGCCGGTTTTGACTTCCTCGGCGGCCGTGTCGTGAACCAGACCGGTGATCACCAGGACAATGCCGTAGAGGCCCAGTAGGCCGCCGACGATGGTGCGGATATCGAAGAGCACGGTCGTAGTCCTATCCGGTCGCGATATTGAGGACGATCACGAGTACCAGCGCGATACCCGCCAGCAGCACCGGGCGCTGATACCAGGGCAGGGTGGCGGCTTCCGGGTCGGTGCGCAGTTCGCGCGGCGTCTCCGAATACACCAGGCCGACGAGTTCGGCGGCGGGTTTCGGTGCGGTAACCAGGGTGACGGCCACACTGACCAGGATATCCACCACGAAGGCCGCACCGGCCGCGACGAAGCTGACTCCCTGACCGGACAGGGAGAACACGCCCGTCTCGTTCAAGAGGAAGATGGCGACGGCGATCGCGGTACCGGACACCAGACCGGTCCAGCCGGCGGTCGGGGTCATCCGTTTCCAGAACATGCCCAGGATGAAGGTCGCGAACAGCGGCGCGTTGAAGAAGCTGAACAGCGTCTGCAGGTAGTCCATGATGTTGCTGAACCCGCCCGCGATGAACGCGGTGAAAATCGCGGCGACCGTCGCGCCCACGGTGGCCAGCCGGCCGATCCGCAGGTAGTACGAGTCCGGCTTGTCCTTGACCACATACTGCTGCCACAGGTCGATACTGAACACCGTGTTGAAGGCCGAGACATTGGCGGCCATACCGGCCATGAACGCCGCCAGCAGCCCGGCGAGCCCGACGCCCAGCAGGCCGTTGGGGAGCACTTCCTTCATCAGGTACAGCAGCGCCTGGTTGTAGGTGGTATCGCTTTCGACATCGGGGTTCGCGGTGACCGCCGCTTTGTAGTCGGCCATCTGCGGCACCAGGACCGCGCTGATCATGCCGGGGATGATCACGATCAGCGGAATGAAGATCTTCGGGTACGCGCCGATGATCGGGGTGCGCCGCGCGGCGGAGATGGAATGTGTTGCCAGCGCCCGCTGCACCTCCACGAAGTTCGTGGTCCAGTAGCCGAAGGAGAGGACGAACCCGAGGCCGAAGACGATTCCCATGATGGACAGGAAATCGTTGGCGAACCCGGACAGGGCATTACCGGGCCACGAATCCAGCTGTTCGGGGCCGCCGGGCGAGGCGGCCACCCGATCCTGCAACCCCGACCACCCGCCGACCCGGTGCAGGCCGATCAGCGTCAGCGGGAGCAGGGCGGCGACGATGACGAAGAACTGCAGGACCTCGTTGTAGATCGCCGCGGACAGGCCGCCGAGGGTGATGTAGGACAGCACGATCACCGCCGCCGCGATCACCGCGACCCACAGCGGCCAGCCCAGCAGGACATTGAGGATGGTGCCGAGCAGATACAGGTTCACCCCGGCGATGAGCACCTGGGCCACAGCAAAACTGAGCGCGTTCACCAGATGCGCGCCGGTGCCGAAGCGCCGCCGCATGAACTCCGGCACACTGCGTACCTTCGAGCCGTAGTAGAACGGCATCATCACCACGCCCAGGAAGAGCATGGCCGGTACCGCGCCGATCCAGAAGTAGTGGAAGGCCGGGAATCCGTACTCCGCCCCGTTGGCGGACATCCCCATGATCTCGACCGCGCCCAGATTGGCGGAGATGAAGGCCAGGCCGGTGACCCAGGCCGGAAGCGACCGGCCGGACAGGAAGAAGTCCATACTCGACGACACGCGCTGGCGGGCCAGCAGGCCGATACCGAGGACGAAAACGAAATAGAGGGCGACTATCGCGTAGTCGACCGCTTGGGCGTCGAGTCGCAGCACCTCACCTTCCGCGAGAGTGGAAACGACCTCCTGGGATACTTCGAACTGCGGCATAAACGTTCTCCTCGAAGCGGCCACGGGCAACCGCGCACAGCTCGCCGCATCGGCACCACCGATGGCCGGCCGCACTACCAGATCGGCTCTGGTACATAAAACGTACCGCGTGCGGTGACGGCTGGGGCCGTGTTGATCAAAGCCGGGCGTGTCCGTCGGGCACGAAGTGGAGGGGCCGCGGTACCGGACCGAAATCGGCCGCGCGGGGGCGGGTACGAGTGGCGCGGGTGCGGTGGGCGTACGCCCGAACGGAGGTCACGCGTGGCTGGGTGATATGCACAAATGCGTATGCAAGCGCGCGGGCGCAGGCTCTCGTGCGCCGTGCCGACGATTGCTACCATGGACGACGGCGCATCCAAACACGTTGTGCACCAGGGTATTACGATAGTAACCCTGGTGCCTCTGTGGTGTGCGCGGGTTTCGTGATTTCCGAAGTAGGGGTCGCCGTGATTGTACGCGTGCAGAATGCCGAATCGGCCGGCGTACAACGCTTCGTGCTCCGGCTGATCGGCGACTGGGGTCCGGGATCCGGACGTATCGGCGGCCTTGCCCTTCTCGGCTGCCCGCTACCGCGATCGCGCCACCGGTCCGCCACGGTGACCGACCTCCTGGTCTGGACCCCGTACGCCTGCACACTGGTGGTACTGGCGGATTTCGGATCGGTCCAGCACGGTGTGCTCGACACCCCGCCGGCCGGTCGCTGGCTGATCGGCGATCGCGCCGCCGATCTACGCACGGGCCCGGCCGCGGCGAATCCGCTGCTGCGGGCGCGTAAACAACGGAGCGAACTGGCCGCGATCCTGCGCCGGCACGGATTGTCCGAACAGATCGACGTGCTGGTGGTACTGATCCCCAAAACCGGCTCCCGGATCACCTGGACACCGCCTGCGCACGAGGTAGGCGAGGAAACGATTCTGATCCGCATCGGGCAGTCGGCAAGCCTGACGGACTACTTCGAGCGACAGCCTGCCGGGGGGATGCGCTGGCGCGCCGCCGATATCGCGCGGGCTTTCGAGGCGCTCGAGGTTTCCCGGCTCACTCCGGATCAGGGCGACCTGGCGGACGAGGGGTTCGTGATCTCCGAGGTCGAGGTGGCCACCGCTCCGGAGGCGGATCGCCCGGCCGCGCCGGGAAGGATCGGATGGGTCAGGAAGACAGGCTTTCCGCGCATCGGCGGATCCGGCCGCCCTCTGAGGCAACGGAACGACGGAGGCTCCGGCTCTCCGGTCGAATCGGCCCCGCGCGTGTCGACGAACCGGCCGGTCGAGCAGGGCGGCCTCGCAGCCGGCTCCGACTCGGCCGCATCACCGGTGGCGCCTGTCGGCGGTCCCGGTCCGCTGTGGGCGGAACCAGCGGCAGCGCAACCGAACAGCGGCGACCTCGCTGGCTCGCCCGTTGAGCAGCCGCCCATAGTCCCTGCTCGGGGAGAGAGCGGTCCGGTCGCACCGGCGAACGGTCCCGGGGCTGCGGATAGGGACGCGGTCGTGCGGCGAGTCGATCCGGTGGAGCGGTCCGCAGCATCTGCGCAGCCCCCCGCGAATCCCGGTGTGCAGGAGGAGTCGGCGGCAGAGATGTCCGGGCGGAACGAATTCCCGATGCCCGGCCGTGTATCCGTAACGGGCTTGCCGCGCCCACGGGCCCTTGCGGAGCAAGTTGTCGAACTCGCGCAACATGCGGGGCCAGCGGATTCCGGTGCGCAGGAACACGGTCTGATCGCGGCGGATGACAGGCGCCCGAACGCGGCGGAATCGGCGCAGGATGAGGAAGTGGCGATCGGGCCGCGTCCCGGAACGCCCGGGGGGAGTGCACCGTGGGGCGCAGGCGGTGCGCCGGTTGACAACCGGCTCGAGCCGGCGGCTCACCTCGCAGCCGGGACACCCGTCGGCGACCACAGCGGAGCAGCCTCGGTATCCGGCGGGGTGGCCGCGGTTCCTGATCCATCATCGGCTGTGGCTGCCGGGCCGCCGGGTGCGGCGGCGGATTCGGTCGCGGCGCCGGGCGGCCGAGATGTCCGGCGCGCAGAGCCACCGGCAAGCGATGGTGACACAGAGCCGGAGCGAGAGCCCCGGACGGCGCCCTCGGGTGACGAGCGCGAACCTGTCGGGACGGCAGCGAATGCGGCTGTCGGGGGGAACGATTCATCGGCTCTGCCCATAGCCCGGCCCGCCGGGCCCGGACGACGGGGGCCGCTCGGAATCCCGGCAGGCGCCCGGCGTGGTTTGTCCCGGATCCGGCCGGGCTTCGGGCGGGTACGACGCCGTTCCGCTGCCCCGGGGGCAGGGGCCGGTGGGACACGTAGGCCGGGGGAGACCAGGGCGCATCCGCCAGGGGAACGGCCTGTCACTGGTGGGCGCGACGGGGGCGCACGGTACGTGGTCGCGATTGCGGTGGCGGCTGCGGCGCTCGCGGCAGTGGCCGGCACCGTTTTCGCGGCCTCCGGTTTCGCGCGGTTCGACGTCGCGGAGTACTCGGCGCTGTGCAGCGGTGGGAGCGGAACCACGGTCGCCGCACCCTATACGGCTGGGGGACCCAGCCCCGTCTATCTGGCCGGTGGCCTGGCGGAGGCCACCACGTTCGGGCCGTCGGCGGTGTGGCACCCCGTCGATGCCGCGACAGTGCAACTGGTCGCGTGTGTTTCGGAGGTACGTCTCGGGGAACTGGTGCGTACCTGCCAGTACCCGCCCGTCCCGGGGCAGCCGGTGGGCCGGACGTTGAACCTGTTCGCCATGGTGTACCGGCTCACCGTCTACGAGGCCCGGACCGGGAACCGGCTGGCGGCGATCGAGATCGCCGGTGATCGGTTCGCCACGGACCCGGCGGTCACGGAACCGGATCGGTGCCGGGCGGCCACCGGAGCGCCGGAGGACGGGTTACCCGGTCGCCGGCACAGCCGGTTGTCACATCAGCAGGTCCAGGAAGCAATCGGCCCGTTCGTTGCCCCGCCACCGCCTTCGATCCGGGCTGCCCGCTGACGGGTGCTCCGTTACTCCGTGCGGGTCGAGTATGTCGCGCAGGACGGTGGCGAAGGCCTCGGGCTCGCCGGTCATCCCGAATTCGCAGGATCAGCACGATCAGTGCCGGCGACATACCGGTGGAGATCTCGGTGACCGGTTCGCCGAGAAGCCGGTGTGCCCGCCCGGGAAGACCACCGCCTCCTCACCCGGCGCCGCGCCGAATGCCACGGCGGCGCGGGCGCACAGTTCTCCGGCCGAGGCGCTGTCGGCGCCGAGCACGATCCGGATCGGTGCGGCGAGGTGCGGGGCACACTTGCTCGAACCGTGTCCGGTGAACTGGGGGCAGCTGCCTGCGGTATGGATAAGCTCGGGGCACTCGCCGATCACCGCCGCATCGTTTCGGTGCGGCCGACCACAGGAGATTCAGCACCGTGGGAACTGGTTCGATCCTCATCACCGGCGCGAGCTCGGGACTGGGCGCCGAAATGGCCCGCCAGTTCGCCGCGCTCGGCTACGACCTGGCCCTGTGTGCCCGCCGCACCGAGCGGCTCGACGAACTCACCGGGGAGCTCGCCGCGGCGTATCCGGGGGTGCGGGTGCGGACCGCGGCCCTGGATGTCACCGATTTCGATGCCGTCCCGAAGGTTTTCGACGAGTTCGCCGCCGATCTCGGCCGGCTGGACCGGGTGATCGTCAATGCCGGCCTGGGGAAGGGCGTGCCCTTCGGCAAGGGCGGCGACCGGCCCAACCGGGAGACGGCGACCACCAATTTCCTGGGGGCGATGGCGCAGATGGAAGCCGCGATGAAGATCTTCCGGGCCCAGGGCGGCGGACATCTGGTGGTGATCTCCTCCATTTCCGCGCTGCGCGGAATGCCGAAGACCATGACCAGTTACGGTGCGAGTAAGGCCGGGGTGGCGGCCATGGCCGAAGGTCTCGCGGCCGAACGCGTCCCGGGCGTCGATGTCTCGATCATCTTCCCGGGCTATATCGCCTCGGAGATGAACGACAAGGCCGCCCATCCGCCCAAATTTCTCGTCGACACCCCGACCGGGGTCCGGTCCATGGTGTCGGCGATCGAGAAGCGCCGGTTCAAGGCCTACTGCCCGGCCTGGCCGTGGGTCCCGTTCGGTTATGCGATGAAAGTGCTGCCGCTGCCGATCGTGCGCCGGATCGCCGGTATGTGATCGGTCCGCGGGCCGGATCAGTCGTCGTCACCGGCGCCGAGGGAGTCGACGGCGGCCGATAGTTCGGTGAGCGCGGCGACGATCTCGGTCAGGCGGGCGTGCCCCAATTCGGCGGTGAGCCGGGCCGCGAATTCGGCGTGCCGCGGGCCGATCCGGGACACGGCTGCCTGCCCCTCCTCGGTGACGGCTACCAGTTTGGCGCGGCGGTGCGCCGGATTCGGCCGATACTCGGCGAGGCCGCGGGTCACCAGGAGGTCGGCGATGCGCTGCACGCTCTGCCGGGTGACGCCCATGGACCGGGCGATACCGGCCACCGGCAGCGGTTCGCGCAGGACGGCGCCCAGCACCTGCCACCACGCGGCGGTAAGCCCGGCGGGGCCGGCCAGCTGCTCGGCGACGGCCAGGAACTGGCCGTTGAGCCGGAACGAGGTGATGGCGGCCGTACTGAACAGCTGCTGTTCGGAGTTGTCCATCGAGCGAATCCGGTTCAGACCGTGGCCTGCCGGGCCTCGTACCGCGCCAGTACCGCGTAACCGTCCGGATCGCCTTTTCCGAACAGCCGGTACCAGCCGTCGAGTACCTCGGGTTCGTAGATATCCAGTGCCGCCAGCACTTCGCGGGCGAATTCGAACGGGGCCGTGGAATTGGCGGTGATCACGCCTCGGTCGGTGACGGCCGGTTCGCTGGTGTAGTGGCGACCGCCCGCGTAACCGCTGGCGGCCAGGTATTCGGCGACATTGCTGGTATGCCGCCGGTCGTCGAGGAGTCCGGCCCGGGCGAGACCGAAGGTGGCCCCGCAGATGGCGGCGACCGGCACCGCGGCGGCGGCGAATTCCCGAGCCTTGTCTGTGAAGGCGTCCAGCTCGCCCCGTTCCCAGCCGTCGGCGCCGGGCAGGATGAGCATGGCGCTGTCGGCGGGTGACAGGTCGGCCAGGGTGAGGTCGGGCAGGATCCGCATCCCGCCCATCGTGGTGACCGGCCCGGTATCGGCGGCGACCGTGCGGATGCGGTAGGCGCCGGGTTCGCGGTGCCAGTTGCTGTTGTTGATGTGCGCGGTGGCCGCGCCGACCTCCCAGTCCGCGAGGGTGTCGTAGACGGCCACGTGAACGATTCTCGAAATCATGACAATATCCTGTCAATATGACAGAAGGTTGTCAATTGGTTCGTGGATTACGAACCCGGGGTGCCACCGATGACTTTGTCCCGTTCGAGGGTTTCGATTTCGCTCGCCGAGTACCCGAGTTGCGCCAGGACCGTGGCATTGTCCTGGCCCAGCAGTGGTGCGTGGGTGCGGTGATAGCGCGCGGGGCCGGCGGAGAAGCGCGCCGGAACCGTGCTGTGGCGTGCGGTGGGGTTGACCGGATGCTCGACCGGTTCGAAGAAGTGGCGATGAGCGAGCTGGGGGATCTCGGTCTGCCGGTGCGGTTGCCGGACCTCGGCCACCGGGATCCCGGCCTCCCACAGGAGGGCCACGATCGCGCCGGCCGTACGTTCGGCGAACCAGGCGGCCAGATGTTCGTCGATCTCGTCGTGCCGCGCGTGCCGGCCCGCGGCGGTGCGGAGCCGGGGTCCGGTCGCCCAGGCGGGCCGGCCCAGGACCTCGACGAGCGCTTCCCACTGTTCATCGGTGGCGACGGCGAGGGCGATCCAGTTGTCGGGCCGGCCGAACTCGTCGACCCCGGCGGCGCGGTACAGGTTCTGCGGCGCCGCGTGTGGCCCCCGGTTACCCGCCCGTTCCAGCAGCCTCCCGTACGCCGAGTACTCGATGACCTGCTCGGCGGTGATGTTCAGGGCGGCGTCGACCATGGCCGCTTCGACCAGCATGCCCTCGCCGGTCCGCCGGCGATGTTCCAGGGCGAGCAGCAGGGCGACCAGCGCGTGCACCCCCGCATTGGGGTCGCCGAGGCTGTAGGGCTCGACCGGGTTCTCGTCGGGATAGCCGGTGCGCCAGGTCAGTCCGGACGCGTCCTCGATGACATAGGCGAACGCCGGGTTGTCCCGCCACGGACCGTCGAGACCGAATCCGGGCATCCGGACCATGATCGCGTCGGGTCGCAGGGTCCGCACGGTGTCGTAGTCCAGGCCGATCTGCTCGACCACCCGCGGGGTGTAGTTCTCCACGAGCACATCGCAGGAGGCGACGAGCCGGCGCAGCACCTCCCGGCCCGCTTCCGTGCGGAAGTCGACCGTGATCCCGCGCTTGTTGGTGTTCAGGCCGGAGAAGATCCCGGACTTCTCCCACCACTGGTCCTCGTCGATCGGGACACCCGCGATGAGCCGGGTGCCGTCGGGGCGCTGGGCCGATTCCACATGGATCACCTCGGCGCCCTGCATCGCCAGGTAATGGGTGCATGACGGACCGGCCCAGAACGTGGTCATATCCAGCACCCGAAGGCCCTCGAACGGGAGCGGATTCGCGGAATCGCCGGCCGGGTCCGGTGCGGCGGGCCGGTCCTCGGCAGTGCCGGAACCCGGTTTCCCGATCGGTGCGGTTCGGTAGTGGTCCGTGTGCTCGCCCAGGACCGGGGCCGGTTCGGGGGAGTGCAGCACGGCCGGGGTGCTCCGAAACGGCGGGCCCGGCTGGACGAAACCGTCCCGGGGGTTCACGGTGAAGAAATCCCGGGCGCGGTGCTGATCGAGTCCGGTGACGTCGGCGCCGCTCGCCACCGGACTGTTGGGAATCCGGAACGCCGTGGCGAGCTCGCGGATCTCGTCGACCTTGTGACCGGCGAACCAGGCGGCGATCTCGGCGGCCTTCTCGTTGGTGCGTTCGGTGATGGCGGGGGTGGGGTCCTCGTCGATCCATTCCGGATGTCCGACCATCACGCACAGATCGAACCACTGCTGGGCGGTACCGCAGCCGACCGCGATGAGCCCGTCGGCGGCGGTGGCGACGCCGGGCCGGCTCAGCCGGCGCTGGGTGCGGAAGGGCCGGTTCACGGTGTCGTAGAACGACACCGGATAGTAGGACAGCCCCAGGATCTGGGTTTCCAGCATCGAGAGATCGACGAGTTCACCGGTTCCGGTGCGGAGTGCTCGCTGCCGGGCGGTGAGAGTGGCGGCGGCCGCGTGGGCCCCGGCGAACCATTCGCCGACATCGCCACCGATATGGATCGGCGCCCGCTCCGGTGCGCCGCGGCCCAGCCCGACGACACCGCCCGACCAGGCCTGCAGGGTGAATTCGGTGGCCGGTCGCCCGGCCCACGGGCCGTCCAGGCCGAACGGCGTGATGGCGGTGACAACCAGGTGCGAATGTCTTTCGCGAATCGCAACGGGTGCGAACAGTGGGTCCTCGGCCGGTGCGGATCCCGGTGACCAGATCACCGCGTCGGCGCCGGACAACAGATTTTCCAGCAGCGCCCGGTCGTTCGGATGCGTCGAATCGACCACCACACTGTGCTTTCCGCCGGCGAGGAACTGGAACAGCGCGCCGTCGGCACCGGGTCGGAGGCTCGTGCCGGCATCGGTCCGGACGTCCGCGTCGCTAGCGGAGCGGGGCCCCGCGTCGGCATCTGGGCGGACGTTCGCGTCGGTATCGGAGCGGAGGGTCGGGCCGGCGCCGGGGTCGGGAATCGCGCCGGATACCGACCGGCGCCGCAGCGCAGCGCCCCGCGGTGGCTCGGCAGCGATGACCCGGGCGCCCGCGTCGGCGAGGTGTTTGGTGCAGTAGGCCCCGGCGATGCCGCTCGTCAGATCGATGACGACATATCCCGACAGCGGCCCGCCGCCGGTCGGCCCCGGCCGGGACGACCCGGCGGAACCACCCCGTGCTGAGGTGCGATTCGCTGTCATATCCCTCTCGATTCCTCCGTGCGAACCCTCGGGCCCGCGGTACTCCGGCCGGTGTCCGGTGGTCCGCCCACCGGGAAAGTACTTGTCCAGCAAGCATTTACGCGGCACGTAGCCAGGCGATTGGACGCATCCCGGCCGGGCTGCCCCGATCCAGCACAGCGGTTCGCCGCGGAAACACCGGATGAACCGGATGCCGCACCCGGATCGTGCTGCGGGTGCGGCATCGGCTGTGGCCCGCCGGCAGAGGCGAGCCGGTGGGGTCCGCTATTCCGGTTTCCGGCGACCGGATTTGCTGAGCCGGAACTCCGGCGGGAAGCGGCTGTCGTTGTCCTTGACCGAGTTGTTCAGGCCGCCGTCGAAGGCGTTGTCCAGCATCAGATCGTTGTCGTCGGCGTGGATATGGCCGCCCATGGATTCGAAGAATCCGCTGAGCAGGCTGCCCATGTACTCGCCCTGCTGCTGTTTCATGATCTCGAAGAAAACCTTCTGCATGAACACCGTGTCCGTCGGACGGTTACGGGCACAGGCCAGCGCGTATTTATCGGTTTCGGCTTCCAGGTCTGCGCGCGGTACGACACTGTTGAGGAAGTTGCAGTCGGCCATTTCCGCCGCGGAGAACGCGCGGCCGGTGAACACCATTTCCTGGAACTTGCGCAACCCCATGGTCTGCGCCCAGGTCCACATGCGCGGACCCCAGCCGTAGTAGCGGAACGACGGGTGGCCGAAGAGCGCGTCGTCGGAGGAGATCACCAGATCGGCGTCGGCGGCCTGGTAGAAGTGCCAGCCGTAGCAGTAGCCCTTCACCTCGACGATGCTGATCTTCTTGAACTCCTGCAGGCTGCGGCACCCGGCCTGGGCGTTGGCGTACCACTGGCTGATGGAGGCGCCGTGCCGGAAGGATTGCTTCGGCGGGTATGTGACGTCGTCTTCCGGGCCGATCTTGTACTCGCTGAGCCGCGGGCCCTGATCCGGGTCGTTCTGCACGGCCATGAACTCGCCGAGATCGGCACCGGACCCGAAATCGTCGCCCGCGCCGCGGATCACCAGCACCTTGACGTCGTCGTCGATACTGGCCCGGTGGATCAGATCGCCGTAGCGCAGCCGCGCGGCCATGGTCGGGGCGTTGAGTTGATCCGGGCGGTCGAAGGTGATGGTCGCGATCCGGGTCGCGGGATCCTTCGCATAGCGGATGATCTCCTCGGCGCTGGGCCGGTCGGGGGCGGAGTTCGTTCCGGCACCGTTATCGTCGGACATCCGCGTCCTTCCCTTCGTTCTCGCCTCGGGTGCCGGTCACGGCTTCTCCCAGTACGGGCTGGTGGTCAGCACCTTGGGTCCGTCGTCGCCGATGAGCACCGCGTCACGGGTGAACACGGCGCCGACACCCTCGGCCCAGACATAACCGGTGACCGCCAGGACCATGCCGGGTTCGAGTGGTTCGGCCTCGGCGGTGGCGCGCAGCGCCGGTGCCACGACCGGTGGGTCGAAACCCATGCCGAGCCCGCGGGCGACCGGCATCGCGGGCAGGGGCTCACCCACGTCCAGGTAGGCATCGAGCAACCCGGATGCCGGAGCGCCGGGGCGGCAGGCCCGTAACAGGCTCTCCCACAGTCGATTCCAGCGCCCGTACAGATTGTCGATTGCCCGGGTCGCCGGTCCGACCGGCCACGTCCGTCCGACCTCACCGATATACCCGTCACCGAGAACACCGGAAGAGAAGGCGACCAGATCGCCTTCCTGGACCCGGCGGTCGTCGGTCGCCCGCTGCCACGGATGGTTGCGGGCGGTCACCCACGCCGCGTCCTGGGTGGCGGGTGTGCTCACCCCGCCGGCCGCGCAGGCTTCCAGCAGTGCGCCCGCCAGCGCCTGTTCGGTGACACCGGGAGCGAGCCGGGCCAGCGCGGCGGCGAGGCCGTGCTCGGCGACGCGCAGCCCGGCGCGCATCATGTCGATCTCCGCCGCGAGCTTGATCCGCCGCGCCGCCCGGAACGCGAGTTCGCCGTCGACGATCTCCGCGTTGGGGAACGCGAAGGGTAGCAGCTGGGCGAAGGCCGGTGACAGGGCATCGGTACCCACGCGGCGGGCGGTTGCGGCGCCGTCGATATCGCGCAGTACCGCCATGAGGTTGCGGGGGTCCCACATGGTTTCGTACAGGTTCGCGTGCGGGATGTCCTCGGGGATTCCCTCGTCCCAGGTGCTGTGCAGGTGCACCGAGCCGGTCTGCCGGAACAGCAGCGCGACCGGGCCGAACGGCCGGGTCCCGGCCACCCACAGCTGGGGGGCGCCCGACAGATAGCGGGCGTTGGCCTGTCGTCCGGCGATGAGCACATCGAGATCATGGGTTTGCATCTGTGCCAGCACACGGTCGCGGCGCCCAACCCGCAGCGCGCGATCGTCCGGCAGGATCTCAGTCGCCATAGGGGGCATAGGTGTAGTCGGTGAGAGGCATCCAGCCTCCGTCGGTTACCACCACGATCTCCTCACTGCGATAGCCGCCGGTGCCGTCCTCCCACACCACGGGTTCGAGGACCAGCACCATGCCGGGTCGGAGCACGAAATTGTCGTCGAATTCGGCGCCGAGATCGGTGCCGATCATCGGCATTTCGGCGGCGCTCACGCCGATTCCGTGCGAGATGTAGAAATGCGGGAGCCAGGGCCGGCGCCCGCCGGCCGCTTCGGTCGCCGCCTGGGCGAGCTGGGAAGCGGTGGCGCCGGGGCGGATCTGCGCGAGAACCGCCTGCAGGATATGGCGCCACTGCTGGTACTGCGCCTGCTGGCGCGGGGTCGGATCCTGTCCGACGATCCAGGTGCGGCCGAAATCCGAGCAGTAGCCGTTGTAGGTGATGCTGACATCGGTCCACAGCACATCGCCGGCCTTCAGTTCCCGCTCGGTGGTGAGCAGGGGCAGCGCGAGATCGCCGTGGGTGGTCCACACCCCATCGGCTTTGCTGTCCGGCATGACCTGCCAGATGGCGTCGAGCATATTCGCGGTGGCGCCGAGCTCGAACGCCCGCCGCACGAAACCCGCGGACAGATCGATCTGGCGCCGGCCGGGTGCCAGCGAGGCCTGGACGTCGACGACCGCTTCCTCGGTGATCCGGCACGCCTTGCGGATACAGGACAGCTCGTCGGGGGTTTTGATCAGCTTTGCGGGTCCGATCACGGTGGCCGCGTCCACGGGCCGACCGCCCGGGAAGAGCCGGTCCCGCGCGCGCAGCATGGCTCCGGTGAATTCGTCCACCGCGATCGTGGCGCCGGGCCGGACGAGTCCGGCGAGTATCCGTCCGAAATCCGCGACGCCCTCGTCGAATTCGAGGTACACCGGCGGATGCAGGTGGTCGGCGGGCAGCTCGGTTTCGGCCGCGGCACCGGCGCGGAACGGCAGGAACAGATGGGGCCATTCGTCGTCCACGGTGACCACCGCCACCGGCCGTTCGACATGGGCGAGCCCGGCGTCACCCAGCGGCCAATTCGCCCCGGTCGCGTAGACGACATTGTTGTTCAGCAGCAGGATCGCCGCGTCGACCCCGCGTTCGGCCATGGCCGAACGCAGGCGAGCCCCGGTCTCCCGGCGCATCCGCGCGCGGTCCGGGAGGTCGGGTATATCGATCGCCGCGGTCGTCGCGGCGGTGAATGCGGTCATTGAACGTGGTCCTTTTCGGCGTGGCGCGGGCCTATACCCCCAGGAATTCCTTGATGTTTCCGCTGACGATGCGGGCGGCCTGCTCGGGTCCGACCGCCTCGACGACACCGGCCAGGGATTTCTCGGAGTAGCCGAAGGTGCTCTCGTTGTGCGGATAGTCCGACGACCACATCACCCGGTCGACGCCGATCCGGTCGATGACGGCCAGGCCCAGCGGGTCCACCATGAACGAGGCCCGCATATGGTTCTCCCAGTAGTGGCGCACCTCGTGGTCCAGCGGACGGTTGTACATATGCCGGTAGGACGCGTTCATATGCTCGGCGTCCTGCAGCGCCGCGGCGACCCAGTTGATCCCGCCCTCGAACCAGCCGATCTGCAGGCCGGGATGGCGGTCGATGATGCCGCTGAAGATGTACTTGGAGAACAACTCCCGGAACGGGGCGACATTGTGCATCATCCCGACCACGACGCTGTTCACTTCGCACGGGGCCGACAGCGGTGATTCGCCGATATGGTGCGATACCGGGACACCGGATTCCTCGATGGCGTCCCAGACGCCGATCATCGAGGTGCTGCCGTAGTCGATGACAGCGCCGTCGTCGTCCTTGCCCGCCGACAGGGGCAGCAGGAAAGTCTTGAGCCCCAGCGCTTTCAGTTCGGCCAGTGTCCGGCGGGCACCCTCGGCATCCCACCAGTTGATCAGCCCGACGCCGTACAAGCTGCCACCGGAACGTTCCTGCACCTCGGCGATGTACTCGTTGTAGATGCGGAAGCAGCGTTCGCGGACGGCCTTGTCCGGGTAGAACAGCAGGGCCAGCAGTGAATTGGGGAAGGCCAGTTCTTTGTCGATGCCGTCGGCGCGCAGATCCGCCAGGCGGGCCTCGAGGTTGGTGCTGCCGGACCCGTCCAGGGGGTCGTACTGCATCAGCACGCGACTGAAGTCACCCGGCAGGAACGACTTTCCCTTGCGCCCGATCTGGTAGGCCCCCTCCTCGTACCACACCCGGGGTGCCTTGTCCCGGAGCTCCTCCGGGAAGCGTTCGTAGAAGATGTCGTCCGCGAGCGAGATGTGGTTGTCGGCGGAGAAGACCTCGGTGCCGGCCGGGAGTCCGAGGGTGCCCTCGGCGTGGCCGCGGCGATCCTTCGGCGGGCCGAAGCCCTGCGGAGGATAGAGCGGAGCACTGCTGGGCGAAGTCGGCATCGTGACCCTCCAATGGATCGTTTGATTCGCGAATTTGCCGTCGGCGGTCGTCACCCCTGGGCTGCCGGGTTGCCTTCACGGTGTTATAGCGATCCGATATGACATACCCGCCGCCCGCTGGGCGGAGTGGGCGGCCAGGTGTCGGGTGGGTGACCCGCCAAGCTGAAAACGACATTATCACAATAGGAGAGTGGCGTTCTACAGGTTGGCGCGTTTTCCCTGTTCCCTCGCGGTTGAAGGCGTGAGAATGCTATTTTCAACTGGGTTTTCTGGTCAGGAAACGGAAGCGTTTCGGCGGTGGATTCGCGGTCCGCGCCACCCCTGGGCCGCAGGTGGGGCCCCAGCGTGGGAGCAACTTCTCTGTAACCCTTGTCACAGGATCGAAACCAACCTACTGTGTGTTCACTAGGTTTGTTAGATCGGGGTTCGGACCATGACAGCTCCTCGTCCTTATGCCTCACTCCTCGCCAAGGGGGAGGATCGGAGGCAGCGCATTCTCGCCGTCGCGCAGCGTCTCCTCACCCGCAACGGCTGGCGCAGCACCACGCTCGCGCAGATCGCCGGAGAGGCCGGAGTGACTTCCGCGGGGCTGCTGCATCATTTCTCGTCGAAAGAGCAGCTGCTGCACGCCGTCCTGGACGCCCGCGATGCCGAGGACCTGCGAGACGCGGATATCGGCGGAGATCTGATCGTCGAGATCCGCAAAGTGGTCACCCGTATGGAACGTTCTCCGGAGTTGGTCGGCACCTTCGTCGTCCTGCTCGTCGAGAACCTGACGCCCGAGGCGCCACTGCACGATCGGATGCTCGATCGGTGGCGCACGGCGGTCGAACTCGTCACCCAGGCGATTCGGCGAGGCCAGGACAGCGGCCGGTACCAGCGCGATATCGACCCGCGGATGCGCGCGGTCGAAATCGTCGCCTTCTTGAACGGAATGGAGATCTCGTGGCTGCTCGATCGTTCGATCCCGCTGGCCGACGTATTCAACGGTTACACCGAGTCGCTGGCCCGCGACTTGGCGGCGAAGGAGATGTGATGAGGTACCGGCTCGATGTAGTGGCGGCAACCGTGACCGATGCGGTCCAGTTCGCCGGCGGGTGGTTGTTCGATCGATCGGTGGCCGGGTGGGAGGTGACGGTACTGCTGGCGCAGCCGTCCGATATCCGCCCGCTGAAGATCCTCGGCGCCGAGGTCCGCGAGCTCGACTCCGTGCTGGCGACCGAGGTCCCGGGCCGGCTGCCGCAGGCGCTGGCGGTGAACGCCGACGTCTGTAGCAGGGACGGGCGTGCCCGCAAGGGTGTACTGCGGGCGCTGGAACACCGCGGAATCGAGGTCGTCGTCTGGGGTGAGGGCTGGCCGGCCGGTCAGGATCACGGTGTCGATCCGGTGCTGCACCGGCTCAGCTACGCCGCGCGGGCGTTCAAGGCGCAGGCCATGGTGGCCGCGGGACTCTCGCCGGCCGCCGTGACGCCGAGCGAGATATTCCGCAGTGGCGCCACGGAGTACGTTCCGGTGTGCGCGGACCTCGTTCCGGCAGTCTGATGTGAGGTGGGGGTAGGGGGTTGTAGAGGGGTGCGAGAACGCCCTTGTGTGGCGGATGTAGACGGCGACCGGCCGGGTCGGTAGGTGACGGGCTGACCCGGACAGTGTCGCGTGGGGCATGCGGATCACTCGATATCCGGACTGTCCGGCCGGGGCTGCCGCCGGGATTTCCGGACCCGCTGCGGCTTTTCTGCGGATTTATCCGAGCGCACTTTTTTGGGGTTCGCTTCGCATTCGTGCGAATTCACTGTCCCGGCCCGAGTCTCGGGCAAATTTGAAACGTTGAATTTCACAATTCTACCGGCTTGTCCATCCTGCAGTTCTGGGTTCCGAACAGGGGGTGTGCGAGCAAACATGCCTGTTCGCAGGGTGTTTCGGCCGCCGGTCGGCGCGGGACTTGCGGTTCTTGCGGGGGGTTCCTGAAAACTTGCCCGCAAGTATTGAATTCTCCCAATGCGGATGCCATCCTATTGGAAATCGAGAATGACATTTCCGTACCGAGATAGGTGACTGCAGGCCGGCTGGGACGGTACAGCCTTCGGATCGTGGATCCGCAGCCGTCGGCCGGTTCTGCTGATCACGCCGCGGCTCGCCTGCGAGCCGCCCGTCTCGGTGGATCGCGTCGCGCCGGCGCAGTCCGCCGAGCCGTCGATCGTTCGACAGGAGCACTTCGATGCCGAATTCCTCCTTGCCCGGGCGGGTTCCGGGTCTCCCGGGGGACCGCCCGATCGGCACGGCGGCAACCGCGTCCGACGCCGCGAGGCGCGGATGACCACCCGCACCCCGTATTGGATACAGGTCAAAGACCGATTCGACGGACCCCTGCAAACGATCGGTGGCCTGTTCGCGATGACCGCGGACGCGGTGAAATTCGCCTTCCGCCGACCCTTCCAGACCCGCGAATTCCTCGAGCAGTCGTGGTTCATCGTCCGGGTCTCCCTGGTTCCCACACTGCTGGTGGCCATCCCGTTCACCGTGCTGGTGAGCTTCACCCTGAACATCCTGCTGCGCGAATTGGGTGCCGCTGATCTCTCCGGTGCCGGTGCGGCATTCGGCGCGGTGACCCAGGTCGGCCCGATGGTCACGGTGCTGATCGTGGCCGGCTCCGGAGCCACCGCGATGTGCGCGGATCTGGGATCTCGCACGATCCGCGAGGAGATCGCGGCCATGGAGGTTCTCGGGATCGACCCGGTACAGCGGCTGGTCACCCCGCGCATGCTGGCCTCCGGATTGGTCGCGCTGCTGCTGAACAACCTGGTCTGCATCATCGGGGTGCTCGGCGGCTATGTGTTCTCGGTGTACGTGCAGGACGTCAATCCGGGCGCGTTCGTCGCCGGGATCACCCTGCTCACCGGTATCAACGAGGTGATCATCTCGTCGGTGAAAGCTCTGCTGTTCGGCCTGGTGGCCGGGATCGTCGCCTGCTACCGCGGGCTGATCGTCACCGGTGGTGCCAAAGCAGTGGGTAACGCGGTCAACGAGACCGTGGTCTATGCGTTCATGTCGCTGTTCGTCATCAATGTGATGGTCACGGCGATCGGTATCCAGTTGACGACCGGGTGAGGGGAGGTATCCGATGACAGCCTCTGAGGTTCTCAGCGCCCGGTATCCGGCGGTGATCCGCCGGCTGCGTAAACCGGTGGATGTACTCGGCCGGGTCGGCGACCATGCGATCTTCTATGTGAAGGCGCTGGCGTTCGCGCCGATGGCGGCCTGGCGGTACAAACGCGAGACGATCCGGCTGATCGCGGAGATCAGTATGGGCGCAGGCACATTGGCGGCCTTCGGCGGAACGGTGGTGATCGTCAGTTTCCTTACGCTGGCCACCGGCGGCACCCTCGCGGTGCAGGGCTACAGCTCGCTCGGCGATATCGGGATCGAGGCGCTCACCGGCTTCCTGTCCGCCTTCATCAATGTGCGGATCTCCGCGCCCGTGGTGGCGGGTATCGGCCTGGCCGCCACCTTCGGCGCCGGCGTGACCGCGCAACTGGGCGCGATGCGGATCAACGAGGAGATCGACGCACTGGAATCCATTGCGATCGAACCGATCTCCTATCTGGTCGGCACCCGGATCGTGGCCGGGATGATCGCGATCACCCCGCTCTACGCGATCGCGGTGATCGCCTCGTTCCTCGCGAGCCGGTTCACCACGGTGGTGATCCTGGGCCAGTCCTCGGGACTGTACGACCACTATTTCGCGACCTTCCTGAACCCGATCGATCTGCTCTGGTCGTTCCTGCAGGCAATACTCATGGCGATCACGATCCTGTTGATCCACACCTACTTCGGGTTCTTCGCCGCCGGCGGGCCGTCGGGAGTGGGCACGGCCGTGGGCAATGCGGTACGGACCTCGCTGATCGCCGTGGTTTCGGTGACGTTGCTGGTATCGCTGGCGGTGTACGGGTCCAACGGAAACTTCGAGTTGTCGGGGTAGGGATGGCGCTGGTGGGAAACGAAACGCACTATCGCGCCGCGGCGGACCGTCCACCGGACCGGCCGCACCCGGCGCCCGGACGCCGGCGCCGGCGCCGGCGCGACCGGCTCCGGCTGCTGGCCGCCGCCGCGGGCCGGCCGGCGGCGGGCTTCGCGGCGATCGCGGCGGGGACGGCGATCGTGGTGCTGGCGGTGACCCTGTTCCAGGGCGGATTCGCCGATACCGTCGCGGTCACCGTGCACGCGCCGCGGGCCGGGCTGGTGATGTACCCCGACGCCGAGGTGAAACTGCGCGGCGTCACCGTGGGCGCGGTGGATTCGATTGTCGAGCGCGCCGACGGGACCGCGGAGATCGAACTGGCCATCGACCGTGGCAATCTCACCCGGATTCCCCGGGACCTCACTGTGGATATCGCCTCCACCACGGTGTTCGGCGCGAAGTACATCCAGCTGGTACCGCCCGAGGAGCCATCAGGGGGCCACCTCGAGCCGGGGCAGGTGTTCGAAGCCGAACATGTGACGGTCGAGATCAATACGGTGTTCGAACAGCTCACCCAGGTGCTGGGACAGATCCAGCCGGAGAAGCTCAACGAGACCCTGGGCGCGCTCGCCAACGCGATGCGCGGGCGGGGCGACCGGGTGGGCCAGATGATGGTGGACCTGGAATCGTTCCTGGCGAAGGTCGAACCCGGGCTCCCGGCACTGCAGGCCGATCTCGCGATGGCACCGCAGGTCACCGGAACGTATGCGGACGCGGCGCCCGCCCTGCTGGAAACCGTGGGCAACGCGACGAAGATCAGCCGGACCGTGGTGGAGGAGCAACAGCAACTCGATGTGCTGTTGATGAGCCTCATCGGGCTGGCCGACACCGGAAACCGGGTGGTCGGCGACACCGGCCCCGGCCTGGTGAGCAGCATGGACGCGCTGGTACCCACCACCGACCTGACAAACCGCTATCACACCGCGCTGACCTGCGCCCTCGACGGCCTCGGATATCTGTCGTCGGTGACACCGGTGCAGGTTCCGGGTATCGGGTTGTCGGCCAACTTCCTGTGGGGTGTGGAACCGTACCGCTACCCGGACCATCTCCCGAAGGTGGCGGCCTCCGGCGGCCCGCAATGCTCGATGCTGCCGGTGGGATATGAGGACTTCCCGCCGTTCGTGGTCGCCGATGTCGGTGCCAATCCGCAGGCCGGACCGTTCCGGCCCGGGTTGACACTGAATACGGCCTCGCTGGCCCAGGCGCTGTTCGGGCCGGCCGCCGCAGGGAAGGACGCGCCGCGATGAGCAATCGCAACACCCCGCTGCTGAAGTTCGGTGTCTTCGCCGCGGTGATGGTGGTGCTGTCGGCCTGCCTGATCCTCGTATTCGGCGAGTACCGCAGCGGTTCGACCACCGAGTACTCGGCGGTGTTCGCCGATTCGTCCGGGTTGAGCACCGGGGATACGGTGCGGGTCGCGGGGGTCGTGGTGGGTTCGGTCCGCGGGGTCGAGCTCCAGGACGATCACCGGGTGCGGGTGGAATTCGACGCCGACCGTTCGCTGTCCCTCACCTCCGGAACCGAGGTCGCGGTGCGGTATCTGAACCTCGTCGGCGATCGCTATCTCGAGCTCACCGACCGGCCCGGGAACGAACTTCCGGCCGGGGGGCAGTTGCCGATCGAGAACACCACCGGGGCACTGGATCTGGACCTGCTGCTCGGTGGACTGAAACCGGTGATCCAAGGTCTCAACGCCCGCGACGTCAACGCGCTCACCTGGTCGCTGCTGGAAATCGTGCAGGGCAAAGAGGGCACCGTGAACTCCATTCTCGGCCGGACCGCGTCGTTCTCGGCCGCGCTGGCCGACAAGAACGAGATCGTCGAGCAGTTGATCGACAACCTGAACACCGTGATGAGCACCCTCGCGGCCGAGGGCGGGCAGTTCTCGGGCCTGGTGGACCGGCTCGAACAACTCATCACCCAGCTCGGCAACGATCGTGATCCGATCGCGTCCGCGATCGATTCCCTGGAAGCCGGGACGGCGACGGTGGCGGATCTGCTGTCGCAGGGCCGCGCGCCCCTGGCGGGCACGATCGACCAGGTCAACGCCCTGGCGGCGAATATCGACAATGACCGAGACACGCTCGATACCGCGTTGCAGAAGGCTCCGGAGAACTTCCGGAAGCTGGTGCGCACCGGCGCCTACGGCAATTTCATCCAGTACTACCTGTGCGATTTGACCCTGCGGGTCAACGATCTGTCCGGGCAGGTCGTGGAGATCCCGGCCGCCGTACAGACCGACGGAAGGTGCGCTCCCTGAGATGCTTCGATACCGCGGAAAACATCTACTGCGGCACGGCCTGGTCGGGATCGTGCTCATCCTCTGCGTCATCTCGCTGGGGCTGCAGTCGCAACAGGCGATCGCCTGGGGTACGACCGTCCGGTACCAGGCGGTGTTCGAGGAGGCCGGTGGCCTGGAGGCCGGTGACGAGGTGATCGTCTCCGGGGTGAAGGTCGGCACCGTGACCGACGTCGGACTCGAGCTCGGCCAGGCGCGGGTGGTGTTCACCGCCGGCGACAGGGTGTCGCTCGGCGCGTCCACTACCGCACAGATCAAAACGGGTTCACTGCTGGGCAAGCGGATCATGACGCTGGTCTCGCACGGCGACGAGCGGCTGCGCCCCATGGAAACCATTCCGGTCGAACGCACCTCCTCGCCGTATTCGCTGACCGATGCGCTCGGCGACCTGACGAGCACGACCGCCGCGATGAACACCGATTCGCTGAACAGCTCGCTGGATATGTTGTCGTCCACGCTCGATTCGATCGCGCCGCAACTGGGTCCGGCCTTCGACGGCTTGTCCGAACTGTCGAAGTCCATCAACAGCCGCAATGCGGCGCTCGGTGATCTGCTCACCGCGTCGCAGGAGGTCACCAAGATCCTCGCGGATCGCAGCGGCCAGTTGAACACCATGCTGCTCAATGCCAATACGCTGGTCGGGGTGCTCGACGAGCGCCGGCAGGCGATCGCGACCCTGCTGGCCAATACGGCGGCCGTCGCCGACCAGCTCACCCAGCTGGTCGCCGACAACGAGGCCGAACTGGGCCCGGCGCTGGACCGGCTGAACTCGGTGGCCGACGTGCTGCAGCGCAACCGGGACAATATCGCCAAGGCGATCCCGGGTCTGGCGAAAACCGCACTCACCCAAGGTGAAGCGGTGTCCGGCGGCCCGTTCTACAACGCCTATGTCGCCAACCTGATTCCGGCCCAATGGATCCGGCCGTTCGTCGACGCAGCGTTCGCCGGCGCGGTCCCACCACCACCTGTACCGCAACCGGGGGCGCCACGATGACGCGGAAACTGATCATCCGGCTGGCGGCCGGCGCCCTGGCTCTGGCGGTGCTGGCCGCCGCCTTCGTCGTGGTGAACCGCACGCTGTTCGCGCCGGCCACCGTCCGCGCGATCTTCACCACCGCCACGGCGATCTACCCCGGCGACGATGTCCGGGTGTCCGGGGTGAAGGTCGGCACCATCGCCGGTATCGAGCCCCGGGGCGCCACCGTCGAGATGACATTGCACGTCGACCGGGGTGTGGATATCCCGGCCGACGCGGGTGCGGTGATCGTCGCCCAGAGCCTGGTGGACTCGCGCTATGTCCAGCTCACCCCGGCCTACCGCGGGGACGGCCCGACCATGGCCGACGGCGCGGTGATCCCACTGGAACGCACCGCGATCCCGGTCGAATGGGACCAGATCAAGACGCAGCTGACCCGGCTGGCCACCGAACTGGGGCCCGACGGAGATCAGAGCTCCGGCCCGGCCGGGCGGTTCATCGACAGTGCTGCCAACGCCCTCGCGGGCAACGGCGGCAAACTGCGGGAGGTGCTGGCCCAGCTGTCGGGGGTCGGGCGGATCCTGGCCGACGGGAGCGGCGATATCGCGGCCACCATCCAGAACCTGCAGGTCTTCGTCACGGCGCTGCGCGACAGCAATGTGCAGATCGTGCAGTTCGAGAACCGGCTGGCGACCCTGACCAGTGTGCTGTCCGACAGTCGCTCCGATCTCGACGCGGCACTGTCCAATCTGTCCATCGCGGTCGGTGAGGTCCAGCGGTTCGTCTCGGAGAACCGGGACAAGGCGAGCGAGCAGGTGGGCCGGTTGGCCGATGTGACGCAGAACCTCGTCGACAACCGCGGCGAACTCGAGGAGCTGCTGCATATCTTCCCGACCAGCCTGGCCAACTTCTACAACATCTACAACCCTGATACCGGCACCGAGGCAGGGGTTTTCGTGCTGAACAACTTCTCCAACCCGATCGAGTTCGTCTGCGGTGGTATCGCCAGCGTGGAGAACATCGGGGCCGAGGAGGCGGCGCGTAAATGCCGCGACTACCTCGGTCCGGTTCTCGGGCTGCTCAACTTCAACTATCTGCCGGTACCGGTGAATCCCGGTCTCGGACCTTCGGCCGATCCGAA
The DNA here is from genome assembly GCF_044453135.1 of Nocardia sp. NPDC051750. Taxonomy (NCBI): domain Bacteria; kingdom Bacillati; phylum Actinomycetota; class Actinomycetes; order Mycobacteriales; family Nocardiaceae; genus Nocardia; species Nocardia sp. NPDC051750. The sequence goes on from NZ_JBITCK010000008.1 coordinate 61,267, forward strand.
GAACATCATCTACAGCGAACCCGATCTCGTTCCGCCGGCCGCGGCCCCGGCTCCACCACCGGCGCCCGCACCGGCACCACCGGTGCCTTCGCTGGCGGATATCCTCTTCCCCGGCGGGCGGTGACCAGATGTCGAAACCGGGTTATCGGACGAAGTTCCGCAGAGTCGTCCTGGGCTGTGCGTGTGTCCTGCTCACGGCCACCGGCTGTACTTGGGACGGGGTCAATTCCCTGCCGCTGCCGGGTGCCACCGGCCGCGGGGCCGATGCCACCCTGCTGTACGTGGAGATGGCCGATGTCGGCACGCTGACCCCGAATTCGCCGGTGCTGATCGACAATGTCGTGGTCGGCAGTATCGGCGATATCAAAGTAGAGAATTGGCACGCGCTGGTGGAAGTGTCCATCCAGCCGGGCCAGGTCGTGCCGGCCAATGCCCATGCCCATGTCGGCCAGACCAGTCTGCTGGGGTCGATGCATCTGGCGCTCGATCCTCCACCCGGGCAACCGCCGCAGGGGCAGCTCGAGCCCGGCGCGCGTATCGGACTGGACGAGACCGGGACCTATCCGTCGACGGAACAGACGCTGGCGTCGTTGTCGGTGGTGGTCAACGGAGGTGGTCTCGGGCAGATCGGCGATATCGTCGGCAGTCTCAGCGCGGCCTTCGAGGGTCGCGAGACGAATATCCGCGCACTGCTGGACCGTCTCGATGTCTTCATGGGCACGCTCGACGGGCAGCGCGCCGATATCATCGCCACCATCGACAACCTGAACCGCTTGGGTGGCACTTTCGCGGCTCAGCGCGATGTGCTCACCGAAGCGCTGCAGAAGGTTCCGCCCGCGCTGGATGTACTCATCGCCGAACGTCCCGATCTGGTCACCGCGCTGGATCGGCTGCGCACCTTCAGCGACACCACCAACGGGGTCCTGACGACCGTGCACGACGATCTGCTCGCGAACCTGCGCAATCTGGAACCCACGCTGAAGGCGCTGGCCGATGTGGGGCCGGATATCAACTCGGCGCTCCAGTTCGCGACGGTGTTCCCCTACGGGCAGTACCTGGTCGACAACGGTGTGCGCGGCGATTTCATCAACCTGTTCGCCACCGTCGACCTCACCATCCCCCGACTGCGTCGCGAACTGCTGCTGGGCACACCGTGGGGCGATCCGACCGCCGTGATCCAGGCGGCCGTCGGTGATCCGGGCTATGCCGAACAGACCAAGGATCCACTCGGGTTCGGGGTGACCCCGCCCCCGGTCGCGGCCCCCGCCCCGGCCCCGGCGCCGCCGCCCGCACCCGTTCCGGCCCCGGCGCCCCCTCCGGCACCCGCCCCCATTCCCGGTCTGCCGTTCCCGCTGCCGGAGATCCAGCTTCCCCAGATTCCCGGGATTGGAGGCGGCTGATGCTGCTGTCCCGTTTCGTCCGTGCCCAGCTGATCATCTTCAGTATCCTGTCGGTGATCGGGCTGGTCGTGATGTCGGTGATGTACATGAAACTGCCGACCCTCGCCGGTATCGGCACCATCGGCGTCACCGTGGATCTTCCGGAGGCCGGTGGCCTCTATCGCTTCGGCAATGTGACCTACCGCGGCATCCGGGTCGGCAAGGTGACCGGCGTCGAGCTCACCGGTGACGGTGTCCGGGCGACGCTGGCCATCGACGGCTCCTATCAAATTCCCACGGACCTGACCGCCGAGGTGCGCAGCGTCTCGGCGGTGGGTGAACAGTACGTGGATCTGCTGCCGCGCACCGATTCCCCGCCGTATCTGTACGACGGTGCCGTCGTCGAACGCCGCGATACCGCGGTGCCGCAACCGGTGGGCCCGATGCTCGACAAACTGAGCGCCCTGGTAGATACCATCCCCAAGGACGATCTGAAACGCCTGCTCGACGAGATGTTCGCCGGAGTCAACGGCGCGAGCTACGACCTGGATTCGCTGCTCACCTCGGCCGAGAAACTGACCGCCGATATGAACGGCGCGGGCGATGCCACCCGGACCCTGGTCCAGGATGCACAACCGCTGCTCGACACCCAGGTGCAGACGGCCGACGCGATCCGCATCTGGACCCGTGCCACCGCGGATGTGACGGGTCAGCTGGTGGCCAACGATCCGCAGATCCGCACCGTGCTGCATTCCGGGCCGGGTTTCGCCGAGGAAGTATCCGCACTGCTGGACTCGGTGGATCTGACGCTGCCCGTGCTGCTGTCCAACCTGACCTCGGTGGGGCAGCTCGCGGTCACCTACAACGCGGGCCTGGAACAACTGCTGGTCCTGCTGCCGCCGGTGGTCTCGCTGGTGCAAGCGGTCCAGCCGACCAAGAACGCGTCCGGGCTGGGCATCGGTGACTTCCGGGTCAGCGGTGTCTCCGATCCGCCGGCCTGCACCCTCGGCTTCCTGCCGCCCTCGGAGTGGCGATCCCCGCAGGACACCACCACGATCGACACCCCGGACAACCTGTATTGCAAACTGCCGCAGGATCATCCGGTCGCGGTGCGCGGTGCCCGCAACATCCCCTGCGCCAACGATCCCGCCAAACGCGCGCCGACAGCCGCCATCTGCAACAGCGATCAGGATTTCGTGCCGGTAGCGCCGGAGCAGCCGGTGGTCGGACCGTACCCGCGTGACCCCGAACTCGAGGAGCAAGGGATCCCGCCGGATTCACGTTTCGCTCCGCCGCCCGGAAACGCGCCGGCCGCCGCGACAACTCCGGCCCCGGCCGCCGCCCCGGCGGTCGCCTACGCCCAATACGACCCGAGCACCGGTGAGTACTTGGCACCCGACGGTCAGCTCTACCGCCAGACGGACCTGGTGGCCGACAGTCACGGCAGCTGGGAGGAAATGCTTCCGCACTGACGTCCCGCACCCGGGCGGAATTCCGCTGCCCGGGGCGGGAAGCGTGGTGCAACGCGCGCGGCACAAACGCACCGAGGGTGGGAGCAGAGATTCTGCTCTGTCGCGGTCAGCTCCGCGGCAGGCCGAGGACGCGCTGGGCGATGATATTGCGCTGGATCTCGGAGGTCCCGCCCGCGATGGTGCCGGAGAAGCTGCGCAGATACCGTTCGAACCAGCTCGGCGCGTGATCCTCGAGATTGAGCAGGCTGTGCCGGGAAGTGACAGCGGGATGTTCGAGACCCTCCGCCCCGGCGGCGTCCAGCGCGGCTTCCAGGCCGCGTTGTACGCTCTCGGACCCCAGCAGTTTCAGGACCGACAGCGCGGCGACATCCGTTTCGCCGCGCGCTTCCTTGGCCAGGGCCGCCGACCCCAGCAGCTCGAGTGCCTGCAGATCCATGACCGCGGTGGCGAAATGATCGGCGTCGAGTTCGGTGCGCGGTACGAAGTCCTGTACCAGTATGCGCAGGCGCTGGGCGAAGCTCATCCACAGCAGGGTGCGTTCGTGGCCGAGGGAGCCGGTGGCCACCGTCCAGCCCTGGTTCAGCTCGCCGACCAGGTTCTCCGCCGGCACCCGGGCGTCTTCGAAGAACACCTCGTTGAAGTCCAGATCGTCCGCGGCGCAGGCCGAGGCGAAGGGGCGGCGGCGGACGCCGGGAGTGTCGGTGGGGATCAGCAGCACCGAAATGCCCTTGTGCTTGGGGGCGTCGGGGTCGGTGCGGACGAAGGTGAGGATGACATCGGAGTCGTGCGCGCCGGAGGTCCACACCTTCTGCCCGTTGACCACGAAATGGTCGCCGTCGCGGACGGCGCGGGTGCGCAACCCGGCCAGGTCCGAACCGGCTCCCGGCTCACTCATCCCGAGCGCCGCGGGCATCTCACCGCGCAGAATCGGGACCGCCCAGCGCTGCTGTTGCTCAGGCGTGCCGAAAGTGATCAGCGAGGCGGCGATAATGCTCTGCCCCTGCGGGTTACAGCTTTCGTAGATCTTGCGGGCGCCGAGTTCCTCGCGGTGCACATACTGCTGCAGGACGGTCGCGTTGCGGCCGCCGAACTCGGGCGGATATCCGGGGACCAGCCAGCCGTGGTCGAACTGGGTGCTCTGCCAGGCGCGTGACCATGCGGGCACGTGTGAGCTCGAACGCGGTCGATCGGTGGCGACCGCTTCAGGCGGCAGATGCTCGTCGAGGAACGCGATGAACTCGGCGCGGAACTGCTCCACGTCCTCGTCGAAAGTCAGCTGCACTGTGTACCTCCTTTGGCCGAGTATGAGAATATCATTCTCTCATCGGGATATTCTAGTTTCCGTGGGCGGTGTGACCGGGCCGGACAACGGGGTTCGCGCCCGGTGGACACAGTGATGGGAGGTACAGCCATGCGGAGTGTCGGCAGTGGGCTGACCCTGCAGCAGCGGATCGATGCACGGTCGGTGCGAACTACCGAACTCTTCGGCAGCGAGCAGGTGCATCGTTTCCTGGATGCGGCGCGGGTGCTGATCACCGAGCGGGGCAGTACCGATTTCACCATGCATGAGGTGGTCGACCAGGCGGGCCAGTCGCTGCGCAGCTTCTATCTGCTCTTCGACGGTAAACACGAATTGCTCCTCGCCCTCTACGAGGAGGCGATCGCCAAGGTGGCCGGGCAGATTCGCGAGGCCACCGGTAACGATGCCGATCCGCTGGACAAGTTGCGTATCGCGGTGGAGTTGCTGTTCGAGTTCAGCCGGCCCGATCCGGGGGCGCACCGCCCGCTGTTCACCGAGTTCGCGCCCCAGTTGCTGATGTCGGACCCGATCGAGATCCAGGTCGCGCACGCGTCGCTGTTCGAACTGCTCGCCGATCTCGTGGGCGCCGCCGATGCTGCCGGATATCTGCATGCGGGGGCGCGGCCGCGCCGGATGGCCGCCATGACCCTGCAGACGGTGATGTTCGTGGCGCAGAGTGCCCGGCCCGAAGACGGCGCGCATCCGATCACCGCGGCCGAGGTGTGGAATCTGTGTGCATTCGGCGCCCTGAGCGGGCCCGCGCGTGGTTGAGTCGGGGAGCGGCCGGCCGGTTGGCCGGTCCGGGGCCGCAGGCCAGCGGATATGCTATTCTCGGTTTTCGAGAATATCGATATCACCACCGGCCGGGCGCTGGATCGCGGCGCTCGGCGTTCAGGAGCTTCTTCGATGAGCATTTCGCTACTGCTGGATATGGCGGCGTCGAGCAACCCGGACCGGGTGGCCGTCGTATCCGGCGAATCGCGGTGGACCGGTGCGGAGTTGGACACCCTTGCCCACGGTGGCGCGGGGGCGATCACCGCCTCGGGTGCCCGCAGTGTCGCGTACGTGGGTACCGGCGGAGCGCTCCTGCCGCTGCTGATCTTCGCCTCGGCCCGGGCCGGAGTGCCGTTCACACCGTTGAACTACCGCCTCAGCGCCGACAAACTCGCCGAACTGATACACCGGCTGGACGCTCCCCTCGTGATCCACGACGACGCCTACGCCGACGCGGTGGCCGGTACCGCCGAGCTGCTCTGGGATTCGGCGCAGTTTCCGGACCGGGCCCGCCGGGCCGAACCGGCCGGTGTGGAACCCGATCCGGATTCGCCCGCGGTCGTCCTGTTCACCTCGGGAACGACCTCACAGCCCAAAGCGGTCGAGCTCTCGCACAACAACCTGGTCAGCTATATCACCGGCACGGTGGAATTCGCGTCCGCCGCGGACGACGATGTCTCGCTGATCTGTGTGCCGCCCTACCATGTGGCCGGAGTGAGCGCCGCGCTGTCGAACCTCTACGCCGGCCGCAAGATGGTCTACCTGCGCAGTTTCGACCCGGGCGAATGGATCCGGCTGGTCGAGACCGAGCAGGTCACCACCGCGACGGTGGTCCCGACCATGCTGGACCGGATCGTCAGCGGGTTGAAAACCGCCGAGTCCCGGCTGCCCACGCTGCGCACCCTGGCCTACGGCGGTTCGAAAGTGGCACTGCCGCTGGTCCGGGCCGCACTGGAACTGTTGCCCGAGGTCGGTTTCGTCAACGCCTACGGGCTCACCGAAACCAGCTCCACCATCGCCGTGCTCGGCCCCGACGACCACCGCGCCGCGCTGGCCTCCGAAGACGAGAAGGTGTCCCGGCGACTCGGGTCGGTCGGGCAGCCGGTCCCCGGGATCGAGGTGCAGATCCGCGACGAGAGCGGCGCTGTCCTGCCCGCCGGCGTGACCGGAGAACTGTTCGTCCGGGGCCCGCAGGTATCCGGGCGCTACACCGGGATCGGCTCCGTGCTGGACGCCGAAGGCTGGTTCCCGACCAAGGACCTCGCGGTACTCGATGCCGACGGCTATCTGTTCATCCACGGCCGCAGCGACGACACCATTATCCGCGGGGGCGAGAACATCGCCCCGGCCGAGATCGAAGACGTACTCGTCGAACACCCCGCCGTGCACGATTGCGCGGTGGTGGGCGTGGAGGACGCCGAATGGGGACAGATCATCGTCGCGGTCGTCGTACCCGCCGAACCCGGCTCGACCCCGGATCCCGAGGACTTGCGCGCCTACGTCCGCAGCGGGCTGCGCGGTTCCCGGACCCCGGACCGGGTGGTGTTCCGCCCGGAACTGCCCGCCACCCCGACCGGGAAGGTGCTGCGCCGTGAACTGGTCGCCGAACTGACCCGCGAAACCGCCGGCGCGTAACCGCCGCTCCCGAAAGGAAGAAAAATCATGGTCAAAACCGGTACCCGGCTACGGAGTCAGGTGTGTAATACCGAGGTCATCATTGTGCGGGCCGCCGACAGCCTGGACGACCTGCGGGCCGGCGGTGTGCCGATGGTGCCCATCGACGGCGGTGCCGCGGCTACGGCCGGTAGCCCGCAGGACGGTTTCTCCGACGGGAATCTGATCGGGAAACGCTATGTCGACGACCAGGGCGCCGAAGTTCTGGTGACCAAGGCGGGTGCCGGCACGCTGAGCGTGGGGAGCACACCGTTGACCATCAAGGAAGCAAAGCCGCTCCCCGCAAGCGACTAGACGAGTGATCGAGGTGGGATAGATGCCCCGTACCGCCACCGACCCGCTGATCCTGGCGGCCGAGGAAGCCGATGCGGAAGCAGCCGCGGCGGAAGCCGACGCGCTGGCCGCGCAGGCTTCCGCGACGGCGGCGCGGGCTCGGGCCCGGGCCGCGAAACTGCGCCGCGAGGCCGGCGGTGCGGGGGAGAACCCCGGCTCGGGCGCCGACGCGGCGGCGGAAAAGGCCGGTGCCGCGTCCGAGGGCTCTTCCGCGGCGGCCGATACCGAATCGCCGGATGCGGCGGCGGTCGCCGCCGAGAACAGCGAACGTTCTGCTGTGACCGGCGATACCGCCACGGAGGCGGCGGACTCCGGTGCCGAGGGCACCGCCGCCGTATCGCTGTCCAAGGGCGAGGATTCGGATGACACCACCTCGAAAGTCGCTCTTGCGAAGGACACCGGCTCGACGAACGCGCTCGAGGAGGGTGCCGAAAAGCCCGCCCGCGGGTTCACCGCGACCCTCCGCCGGGTGAAGCCGCCGCGCGTGCGCCGTCCGGGCGGCCGGACTCTCGGCCGGGCCCTGGTCGTGGTGGTGGTACTCCTCTCTCTCGTGGCCGGTGGGTATTCGATCTGGAATCACCAGCAGATCACCGCGGATCAGGCACGGGAAGACGAATTCCTGAATGCCGCCCGGGAGGGCGTCGTCGCACTCACCACGCTGGACTCCGGAAAGGCCGCCGACGATGTGAAACGGGTGCTGGACCATTCCACCGGCGCCTTCCGCACCGATTTCCAGACCCGGTCGGAGGACTTCACCAAGGTCGTCGAACAGTCCAAGGTCGCGACCCAGGGCGAGATCACCGCGGCCGCGGTCGAATCCATGACCGACGAATCGGCGGTGGTGCTCGTCTCGGCCGTCTCCCGGGTCACCAATACCGCCGGAGCACAGCAGGAACCACGGGTGTGGCGGCTGAGCGTCACCGTCACCCGGGAAGGTTCGGAATTGAAGATGTCGAAAGTGGAGTTCGTCCCGTGACCATCCCCAGTTTCTTCCAGTCGGTCCGCCGCTCCCCGGAACCCGTCCTGCTCACCCTGCTGGCCGTGGTCGCGGTGGCCGTGGCCGCCTCGCTGCTGGTCTTCCAGTACCGGCCGGATTCCCGGGGTGACGCGGCGAAGAACGAAATCCTCTCCGCCGCCACCGAGGGCACCGTGGCCCTGCTGTCGTATTCCCCCGAAACCCTGGACCAGGATTTCGCGGCCGCGAAATCGCGGATGACCGGCGATTTCCTCAACTACTACACCCAATTCACCGAAAAGGTGATCGCGCCCGCCGCGAAGGAGAAGTCGGTGAAGACTTCCGCGACGATCGTGCGCTCGGCCGTGGCCGAATCGCACCCCGATTCGGCGGTCGCGCTGCTGTTCATCAACCAGACCACCACCAGCGCGGAGAAACCGGACCCGGCAATGGCCGCCAGTAGCGTGCGTGTGTCGCTGTCGAAGGTAGAAGACTCATGGCTGATCTCGTCGTTCGATCCCGTCTGACAACCGGTGGTGCCGCCCGCGGCGAGCACCCGCCCGGCATTCGCCGCGAGGCGCCGGTGCTCGTCACGGTGTATCCGGTGCTCGACTATTTCTCGGTCTGTCCACGCTGCGGCTATGCCGCTGAAGCATCGAAGACCGTGCGGACCTTCGCCGACGGTGCGACCGATTCCGAAACGCACATCACCTGCGGAATGCCGTGCGGCTGGCAGGAAACGCGGTAGCCGTCACCAGGGCACCGGGCCGTCCGCGGTGAAGAATCCGCCGGTCGGTTGACGATCAAGTCCGGATCCCTTCGGGGCCAGTGGACGCGGCATCGCGTTCGTCGATCTGGCCATGTAGTTCTCGGTGTGCCTTGACCGAGTAAGCTCTGGTAGGTGCAATATCCCGAAGATGTGCACATGGATATCGTGGAAACAGCGTCCGCTTCGAAGTTCGTCGAGCTGGTGGCTGATCTATACGACCTCGCATTCTCGGCACCTCCTCACCGGTGGACAGCTTCTGAAAAGTCGCGGCACCGCGAGGGACTGGCGGGGCTGCTCTCGGTCGGCACTCTTGCGGTGGCGCAAGATAGCTCGGGTCTGATCGGTGCTGCATACGGATATCCCCTGACCCCCGGCCGGTCATGGTGGCGCGATGTTCGTGGGGACCTTCTGACGCCGGAGCTCGTTGAGGAATGGGCTGGGCGCACGTTTGCACTCTCCGGGTTGGCCGTGCATCCGGGCCGACGGCGCGCGGGGATCGGGCGGGCTTTGGTATATCGCCTACTATCCGACCGCCCGGAGCACCGAGTCGCCTACTCAGTAATGCCCGGGACAGTCGGGGTCCACTCTCTGATCGGGCAGCCACATGTGAAGCCCGTCGGGCGGCGCGTTTTCCCGAAAGGCGCGAACATCGACTCGTTGGACTTCTACGTTCTGGGACTGCCTGTTGCGAAGCCATCGGTAGCCAAGCGTTCATCGAGTTCGAGCACCTCATGTACACCGTTCCATGGGACGAGCATGGCACGGGATTCGCGGAGGGAGCCTACTAGCTGCCCGCTGTTTTCTCGTGGTGCCATCTTCCTACCGCCCGTATCCAGCCCCGGCCAGGACGTCCCGGAGCTGCCTGGTCTCGTCGCGAATTGAGTGAGCGGGTTCGACAGTGTCGAGGTAGCCGACAGCTTCCAGAAGGATGGTGGCGGTGCGGGTAGAGCGAATCTCATCGATCAGGGGCACCACACGTCGGATCGTGCCGGCCGCATCGTGCCACGCATGCGCGCGGATTTCCGCGTTGAACAGTGCGGCGAGGTGATGGTAGCGGGAACGGATCTCGCGGTGAGGGGTGAACTCGACAGAGGCAGAGAAGGTATCCGCCGCCTTGCTCCAGTCGGCGCAGTCGCTGTGGATTACGGCTTCGTGCCAGGCCAATTCCCGGTCATCGATCCACCAGGCCCATGCCGGGTCGCCGTCGCGGGTGCCGTCGAGGTAGAGGGAACGGGCTCGGCGGAATGAACGTTTGGCTGAGGTATCGTCGCCCGCCTGCGCCAAAGCACGGGCTTCGCGGATGCGGAACAACGCTTCCAGCCGGGGAGAGAGCCTATTTGTTTCCAACACCATGCGGGCGATTCGCAAGGCTTCCACCGGGCGACCGAGGGAACCAGCGTGCATGGACATGTTCTGCAAGGTCAGCAGCTCCATGCTCCGATCGCCCGCCATACGGGACAGGTGGAGTGCTTCGTTGTTCACCCGGCGCACGAGTTCGTGTTCGCCCGCGTCGTAGAGCAACCATCCCGTGACCTCGCCGATCTCGCCGGCCGCTGCGTACAGCTCGCGCTCGATCCTCGGGTCGCAACGTACGGTCCCCAACTTCCGGTGTACCGATCTGAACAGTTGCAGCGCGAACTCCGACGATTGGTCACCCCCGAAAGTGGCGTCGAGATCGACAAGTTGACGGATGCGGCTGCGAAGTGTGTCAACGTAATCGTTGTCGACGTCTACCGACACCACAGGGTCAGTGATGGGACCCACACCAACAATGGGGGCCGAGTGTTCGGTGGACTCTGTGTGACCATCGACGTTCCGCCCCGGAGATATTGCGCCCCAGCTGATCCGGAGAGCGGCGGCCCGATCTTGTCGCGCGGCCTCGAAGCGCGTCCGCTGCTCGTCGTCGAGCCTTCTGCGGGTGGTGTCCATGCACTCGGAATACTTCGCCCCCAGGGTGATGTCGGCACCTCTGCGCTCCCATTTGCCGACCGCCTCGAGCGAACAACCGATCCGGTCGGCGAACTGAACCTGAGTGTCCCGCAACGCTGCACGCAGCGCGGCAACCTCCAGACCGGTCCACGTAACGATCGTCATCTCTCGGTTTCCTCCCCTCACCTGTAATACGCGCCAGCGTACGGGCTCAGCAAGGGTTCGGTGTGTCGTTCGAACGCAACAACACGGCCAGGCTGGAAGCGATCTGGGCTGCAATTCGGGGAGGCGCCTGGTTGCCCTTTGCCTCAACAGAACCTGGAGCAGACTGTCATACCCGCAGCCGATGCCAGCGCCCGCGAGCCGATCGTCAATTCGACGCCGCCAGGATCGGCGCGGGTCGTCCAATCTGAGAAACGGCGCGGCCGGCGAGCGCCCACCTCGCCTCCGCCGCGAGGCCCCGGTGCTCGTCACGGTGCATCCGGTACTCGATTACTTCTCGGTCTGCCCGCGCTGCGGCTACACCGCCGAAGCGTCCGTCACCGTGCGGACCTTCGCCGACGGTACGACCGATTCCGAAACGCACACCACCTGCGGAATGCCCTGCGGCTGGCAGGAGATGCGGTAGCCCGCACCGGGCCGTCGCAGTCGGTAGCGGCACATCGACAATGACATCGTTCGGGTCGGAGCGGTAGACGCCGATGCCGCCTCACTCGAACGCACCCCGGCACTGTCAGCTGAGATCGACCCCGAGACCAGTGACTGCCGGCACTCAGGTCCTGAGCTCACGCACCAACGAAATGAGCCAGCGCAGGTCCGGGGCTCCGGGTGCTCGCATGGAAGCCGATGCCGGTGGCGAAATATCGGCGGTGAAGAGCTGATCATGTGGTGCCTGTCCGTCGGTCGGAACGGACTCGTGTGGTATCTCGCGTACGGAGCTGCGTGTGGTGGTGTTGCCGCTGTGGACAGTCGCGTTACCGGTCGGTGTCGTCCCCTCGCTCGGCGGGGTGGCGCGAACGGTTTTGTGGGCTACCGCTGCGGGGGCAGAGCGGTGCGGACGGCGGAGGCCAGATCGGTGCACCGCTCGAAGCGGTCGCTCGGTTCCTTGGCCAGCGCGGTGGTGATGACGGCGTCGATCGCGGGAGTCAGGGTGGGTCTCAGGCGACTGGGCTCGGGGATGGGCGCGGCCAGATGCGCGCCGATCACCTCAGCGTGCCCGGCGGCGGGATGGGGGTGGCGACCGGTGAGTAGGTGGAACAGGGTGCAGCCCAGTGAGTAGATATCCGCGCGGTGGTCGACCTCCCCGCCGAAGCGTTCAGGTGCGGCGTAGGCAAGGGTTGCGGCTACCGTGGACAGGGTTTCTGTGGCGTCGAGGGTGCGGCGATACCGAAGTCGGTGAGCAGCGCCCGCTGTCCGCCGCGGTAGTCCGGCTCCAGCAGCAGATTAGCCGGTTTCACGTCGCGGTGCAGTACCCCTTGGTCGTGCGCGAAATCCAAGGCGGCCGCCGCGTCGGCGATCAGGTCGACCACCGTTGCCGGTTCCAGACCTTGTGGGGCTGAGGCCAGCAGCGCACCGATATCGCGCTGCCGGGGACATAGCGCATCGACAGCCACGACGGGGCGTCCTCGGTGCCGCTGTGGTCATGGACGGCGACGATATTCGGGTGGTCCAGGGGCGCAGCCAGTTCGGCCTCGCGCACGAACGCTGCTCGGCGCGTGGGTCGGCAGTGAGGGAATCGTGCAGCACCTTCAATGCCATCCGGCGCTGCAACCGTAAATTGCGCACCAGATAGACCGCGCCAATCCCACCGGTGCCGAGGACCTTCTCGATCTCGAATCCAGCAAATACGTCTCCTGCGGCCAGAACCACCCGCAGCCTCCGTTCCTCTCGATCACTCGACCCGAACCATCAGGGGCTCAGCAGAATCAACGCGTAGCTTCCGCTCGCGCGCACCGAGATACCGTGTTCATCAGCAGAAATCTGACGGTACCGGGCGCCCGGATCTCAGCCGGTCGGCTCACCTGGGGCTTGATCAGGCCGGTTCGGGTACAGCCACATAATCGGGAAAGAAGCAGCTATGGTGTCGACTCCGAGGCAGCGACTATGAAAGCTTCGGCCAGCTCGGTCGCTGCCTTTCTCCCATCCTCGATGCTGGTCTCGACTACCATGGGACCGAAAATTACAAACTTGAAAACCAAATTTGCGTCGCGAACAACTATTGTCGGGTTGGTTTCGTTGCGAAATACTATTTCTGCCTCGTCCCAGTCTCCTGTGAATGATTCGGGAGTTTCTTCGCCGGACTCCGTGTCGATAATATCTAGATACTCGCTCTCGGCTTCCTCATTTGTTTCCGATATGACGAAATATGACAAAATGAAACTTTTGCCAAAGGGATCCGGATCGCCCTGAACCCGACATTGCCCCTCGGTCTGGCTGACCATGCCCCCTTCGAGTTCTGGCATGTGAAATTCCGACGGTACCTTTGATATGTCTGTCCTTTCGCAAACATCCTCAGATGCCGTGTAGTGCGGCGCCTCCGGTGTGGTGCCGGTATCGGAATTGATGGCGCGAGCAGCGGGATCGGTGACACCGGTATCGGACCTGGTGATGATGATCGCGACGGCGGCTACGACGATGACGATCACGGTGCCCAATCCGCCGAGCAGCCACAGGGTATTGGTGTGCTTCTTCGGGGGTGGCGGGGAGGGACGTTGCGGAATAGGGGGCCATGACGAGCCCGTAGGTGGCAGAGTCGGTCCGGTCATCATTTGCGCTCCTCAGGGTGGGCCTAAACAGACGGTGAAGGCAATATCAGGGAAGGCGTTACTCTTCCAGCTGGTCGAGGTCTCTTCGGCCTGGCAGTAGGTTTCCGCTACGCCATATCTCTCGATGCGGCTGGTCACCTTGAGAACGCGGGAGTTATCGCAGCTGGAACTCTGAATCGATGTATTCTCTCCAGAACCGACAACGGTCAGACAACTACCGACTTCGGCATGGCCGACCACGTCATACGCTCCGAGGTATTGCAGTCGTAAGCACAACAGGACGTCGGAGCCGGGGATCGGGTGTGCCCAGTCGAGTTCCGCTTCAGGCGAGGAACAGTCGCCGATATCGGTACCGCCGGCAACTCGTTCCAGCACGGTGAACGTGGCCAGGGTGCATTTTGCCAGTATCCATTCCTCATCGTGGGGTCCGGAGCCGAATACACAGTCGCCTACGCCGGCTTTGAGTATTTCCGCTGGCGGCTTCGACGGTTCGACAGGCGTCTCGGTGGTACCCGCTGCGGAGGCCGAAGGCGTGTCGTCTGCTGCTTCACCGCCGGGCACAAGGACGGTGATCAGCACGATTGTCACGATCCCTATCACCACCGCGGCGATCAATGTTGCGACGACTCCCGCCGATGGCCATGCGGAAGAGGTGGGGGGTAGATGTTCCGGCCTGGGGCCGGCGACGGGCTCGGGATGCATTCCCTGAAAAGTGCCACCAGCGAAGTCGGCGCGGCCGGCGGAGCGATCGGCGGGTCCGGGGTGATGCAGAGCCTGGGCGGCGGCATATGCGAAGTCGATACAGCTCGGGTAGCGATCTGCTGGATCCTTGGCCAGGACTGTCGCGACGACCGTGGTGAGTGCGACCGGCAGATCGGGCCGGAGGGCGCGAGGATCCGGGACGGGTTGGACGCGGTGCGCTAGCGCCATGGCCATCCAATCCTCCGACGGATACGGGTACTGTCCGGTCAGCAGGTGATAGAAGGTGCAGCCCAGGGAGTACTGATCTGCTCGGGGACCGGTCTGCTGCTCGGGGTCGAAACGCTCCGGCGCCACGTACGGTGGCGAAGCGGCTACCGAGGAATTGGTGAGAGTGCCGTCAAGAGCCCGCGCTATCCCGAAATCGGTCAGCAGGACGTGTTCACCATGAACGGGGTCGTTTGCGAGGAGCAGGTTGGCCGGCTTCACATCCCGATGGAGAACGTTGCGGTTGTGGGCGAAGTCCAGGGCGTGGGCAGCTCCGACGATCAACCGGACAGCACGATCCGGATCGACGCCACCGGGCTCGGCTTCGAGCAGGGCTGCTACATCCCCGCCCGCGATGAAGCGGCCGGCTATCCACAACACCGGATCTCCGGGCTCACTGCGGTCGTATATGGCAACTATGTTCGGATGATCCAATCCGGCGGCAAGCTCGGCCTCCGTCTCGAAGGCCTTCCGCGCGTCAGAGTTGCCGGCGAGGGAGTCGTTGAGCACCTTCAATGCGATATGGAGCGGAAGCCGAGGGTGGTGGGCCAGATACACCACGCCCATGCCTCCGCCCCCGAGTCTTCGCTCGATGGTGTAGCCGGCGAACACCTCGCCCTCCCGCAGCGACAAGCCCTTTACTCCTCACCAGTCAGGGCCTGGTACCCACGACCCGAAGCAGAACACGGCATTCCCTGCCGCCCAAGCTAATACACACGGACTGTCAGCGACATTCGAGACCTGATCGGCGACCGCGGACTCCTTCGAGCGCACCGATCGGCACCCGCTGCGGTCGCCACAAGGCGGGACGATTCGATTCGTCCGCAGGCGGGGTGCGGCTGCGGAGCCTACCGCTCATCGCACTTGCCGCCGGGATATGCGTGGTGAAGTGCCCGGTGCAGATGTTGCGCGGTGGAGTATGGGCTCGGGGTGGTGCCCTCGGCCAGTGCTCGATCGATGACGTCGGCGAGGGCGGGCGGAATGTGGGGCGCTCGCCGGCGTATGGGGACGGGGTCTGTTTCCAGAATCATGAGCCAGGGGTCTTTGCCGGGCGGGAATTCTCGGGGATAGCTGCCGGTCAGGGCCAGGTACAGGCAGGAGGTGATCGCCCAGAGGTCGACGGCGGGGGTGGCGCCGCGGAAGTCGAGGACCTGCTGTCGGGGGATGTGGCCGGGCTTGCCCGCTATGGTGCCGGTGCGGGTCAGGCCGCCGAGCCCGGCCTGGTCGAAAGCTTTGGCCAGGCCGAAGTCGCCGATTTTGGCGAGGGGGGCGGCGTCGGTGCCGCTGAGTAGGAGGTTGTGCGGGCTCAGGTCGCGGTGGACGAGGCCGCGGTGGTGGGCGTGCGCCAGGCCCTGCAGCGCGTGGCATATCAATCGGAGTGCGTCGGGGGTGGCGAGGGTTCCGCCTCGGCGCAGCAGGAGTTTGTCGAGGCTGCCGCCGGGGCAGTACTCGGTGGTGAAATAGAAGACGCCGTCGGCGAATCCGGTGTCGTGGATCGAGACGATATTCCGATGCCGAAGGGTTGCGCACAGATCGGCCTCGCGCAGGAACCGGGCTCGGGCGTCCGGATTCGCCGACGCCTGCGGGAGCAGCACTTTCAGGGCGACCTGGCGTCCGGTTTCGTTGTTCTCCGCTAGGTAGACCGCGCCCATTCCGCCGCTGCCCAGCTCGCGCAGCAGGAAGTAGCCGCTGATCGCCTCGAGGTCGCGATGCCCGATGCCGGCCAGATCCACCGGATTCCGGGCGAGACCGCCGCGTGCGGCGCATTCGGGACAGAGCTGGGCGCTGGCCGCCCGGTCCGGCAGGAGATCCAGTTGGTGATGGCATTGTGCACACAGAACGACGGATTCGGTCGGGTGGTCGGGGGGAAGTTGGATATGCACGGCGAATACGGTGTCGCCCAAGCAGATCTCGTCGCCGTCGCGGAGATCGTGTTCGGGCAGGGGTAACGCTGCGCCTTCCGCGGGGGATTGATGCGGTAGTCGTTGACCGATCTTTTCGCCGTTGACGAATGTGCCGTTGAGACTGCCGAAGTCCCGGATACGGGCCTGCGGCGGGTTGATATCGAGGAGGCAGTGATGCCGGGAGACGGTGCGGTGGTGCTCATCGTTCGGCAGCTGCGGTGAGCACCCGGTGGCGCGGCCGACAATGCAGCTGGCGCGTTCATGGAACTCGTACACGGCGGGTGCGAGACGGCCGCGGCGCACTGTCAGCGTCACGCCGGCCGACGCCGGAACGCCGGGGCCCGGGTCGAAGCGGCCGATATCTGTGGGTGTGGCAGCGGCTTGCGTTTCGTGTATCGGCGAACCGGATGGTGGCAGGGTGCCGGTCACCACACCTGATCCTGGTCGTCGTCGATGGTGTTGCCGAGCATCCGCAGGTTCGCCGGCACCAGCGTCGACGATCGCAGCAGGGCTTGAATGAGGTTGTGGTTCAGTGTGTTGCCTACCGGCTCGCCGATTCCGTCCTCGATCCGGATTCCGGTAATGGGGTCGGGACCGGTGGACAGCCGCTCACGGACAGTCGCGACGATATGGGACACGGTCTTCGGTGTCCACAGTCTTTCGTCCGGCGACCTGTTCAAATCGTCGGCTACCTGGTTCCACGACAGGGGCTGAGGGTAGCGCTCCTGGCGCAGATACCGTTGCGCGAGTGCGGTGAGTACCAGTTGCTCGTTGAAGCTCAGCGGATACACATCGGGCGGCTTGGTCTGGCTGTGTTGCTGGTCGCCGGGATCGCAGGTGCGCGCAGTGACCACATGAATCTCCAGCAGGTGCCGTTGATGTTTCCGAGCGCCGATGAACATCGGTGTGTAGCCGGGTTCGACAACAGCCTCCTGCCCGGTCAACAGCAGCCGCTCGCCCGGCAGCTGGATGGGTAGCTGACTGTCGTTGCGGACGCTCCACTGGTTACCGTCGCATTCGAGCACGCCGTGTTTCCGGCTGATTCGCGAGTCGTTCACCCCGACCGGCACGTGGACGTTATCGCGGGACCTGCCGAAGCGCACCGTGTAACGTCCCGGGGGAAAGGCGTACCCGCGTTCGGACCCCAGCGCGAAAATAGTGCCGGGTGGAGCAGGTGGCACCCCGCTGGCCAGGCTCCGCATAGAACTCGGCAATATCTGCGGCACGAAACCGTCGATCTCCACCACGCTTCCTTCCCGTCGGATCAGACCCTCGCAAGGTACCGACGCTGGTTCGGGAGGGGCCCCGAACCGGACATCGAACGTCGGGAGTATCTGCCTTCGGACACAGATGTACCGCTTCCGGCTGAAGCAGCTCACCGATACACCACACCCCGCCCGTCGAGCGCTCCTCACCCCGCAGTTGGATCGCCGATAGCGTAACCGGATCGGACTGTCGGCGCTGAGCCGAAAGACGGCTGTTCGACGCTGTCCCGGGCCGATGCGTCGCACGAGAGGTTTCCGGAATCTTCGTAGGAATGTTCGGGAGTCGGTCCGCTGACGCCGCGGACTTGGCTGCGAGCGGCGGAGATCGCCCTCCGCTATGCCCGGGGATCGCTCGGCGCCGCCGCCGATACGGAGCCGGACGCGGGATTATTCTGTTCGGGAAGTCTGGTGATGGCGTGGACGGGGCAGTCGAGGAGTGCGCGGGTGACGGCGTCCTCGTCTGTGGGGGCGATAACGGGGTCGTCGGCGAGCGAGGCGTAACCCCAGTCGTCGAGGGGGAAGTGTGCGGGGGCGTGTTTGGCGCAGATACCGAACCCGTCGCAGAGTGTGCGGTCCAATTTGATCTTCACAGCAGGGCCTCCGTGACCACTTGGTAGGGGGCCCGGTCGGTAGAGGTTCCGGTCGCGCAGTCCGGGCAATGGTTGTCGAGATGGGCCGCGACCTCCTGCGGGAAGCGGTCCAGCAGGCTCGCCGCGGTATTGCAGGCGGCGTCGAGGGTGCCACAGGCGCCGCGGCCACGCAGGACCGTGGACCAGCGCTGCAGGCGTTGCAGATCGTCGTCGTCTGCGCGGCCCTCGGCCAGTGCGGTGGTGGCCGCGGCCATGGCGGCGGTGCCGTTGAAGCAGGACCCGCACTGGCCGGCGTTCTCCCGGTCGAAATAGTTCAGGACCGCCGCAGCGACCGCTACCGGGCATTCCTCGGTGAGGAGGGCGATCGCGCCGCAGCCCAGGCCGGCGCCGGCGCGGCGCAGGGTTTCGTGGTCGAGGGTGAGGTCGAGGATGGTCCGGTCGAGCAGGCCGGTGAAGTATCCGCCGATCAGAGCGCCGCGTACCGAATCGGCCGGGACACCGTGCAGGGCGAGCAGATCGGCGACCGGCAGGCCGTGCGGCAGTTCGTACAGCGTGGGCGGCCGGCCGGCGGCGGTCACTGTGGACAGGAACGTTCCGGGGGAGAGCGCCGTGCCCGCGGCGCGGTAGGCGTCGGCACCCCACCGGTCCAGGAACGGCAGGTTGGCCAGGGTTTCCACATTGCTGACCAGGGTCGGTAACCCGGCCACGCCCGCTTCGTACGGGCGCGGCGGTTTGTCGGTGGGTACGGCCCGGCCGCCGTTGATCGCCTGTACCGCCGCGGTCTCCTCGCCGGCGACATACCCGGGTTCGACCCGGACGACGGCGAGTGCGGGTCCGCCGGGTACCGCGCCTCCGAGCTCGTCGAGTGCCGCTGTCACCGACCGTTCGCATTCGGGATCGGATACGTAGACATATCCGCGCCGGGCATCGACCAGCGCGGCCGCCAGCCGCAATCCGTCGAGTACCAGATGCGGGCGGTTGCGCAGCAGCCAGCGGTCCTTGAAGGAGGCCGGCTCACCCTCCTCGCCGTTGGCCACGACGACTGTCTCGGTCCAGCCGGCCGGTACTCCCGTACCCGCCCGGCCGCCGGCGCGCACACTGCTCACCTTCACCGCGAACGGGAATCCGGCTCCGCCGCGCCCGCGTAACCCGCTGCGTTCGACCGCGTCGGCCAGCGCGGCTACCGAACCGATGGGGCGGTAGCCGCCGCTGTCCCGGTATTCGTACGCGGTCTCGACGCCGCCGCCGAGCCGTAGCAAGCGCGGCTCGCTACCGGGGTACGGGACCACCGCCAGGCCCCCGGCCGACGAGAAGATGTGCTGCATCGTGCCTCCTGAGTGGGCGCGGCACCGGGCCGCTCGTATCGGGCGTACCTCCGCTTCGCCGCGGCCGTACGGGTCGACGGGTGGACGGTCCGCCCACCGGCCGGTGTGGTCGGGGGTATCCGCGTGTTTGCCGCTGTGCGCGCCGACCGGTAGCGCAGTCCGCCGGCTGGGGCCTTGGGTGCGCCTGCGCGTTCGCTGAGGTCGTGTGCGGTTCAGGGGTGGGTTGCGCCGGGCCGCGCCGGTTAGGCTCGTTCGCATGCGAACTGCGGTGTTGCGGGTGAATATCGATCCCGCCGGTGAGCTCACCGGCGAATCGCTGGCCCGCGGTATGGCGGCTCTGGCCGCCGCGCTCGCCGTCACCGGCGGTGAAGTCCTGGAAAAAGATCTCGGTGCCGCCCCGCGGTCCCGGCGTGAGGTGCAGGTGCTGCTCGATACCGCGGACGCCGCGGCGGATACAGCTCGGGTGGTCGCGGTCTGTGCCCGGGTGTTCGGCACCCAACCGGTTCCGGGTGTGGTTACCTACGTCAGTCGCGGTACCGACGCCGACGCGTACGGGGTGCTGGCCGGTTTCGGCCTCACCGGGGAGATCACCCGGGTGCCGGGAACCGACGGTTATGACATTCTGCAGGTGCGCCTGCGCGAATCCGACCTCGAGCGGGTCCCGGAGAGCCGGATCCACACCGCGCTGGAGGCCTCGACCAATTGCGAGGTCCGGATCAGCACAATGTGATATCGCGGGGCCGGAAATCATCTGTCGCCCAGGAACTTCAGGATCTCCGGGGCCGCCAGCACCCAGGTGTCGAACATGTTGTACTGCTTCACCCGGCCCTGTGCGCGGTCTTCCATCGCGCGTTCCCAGGCATCCTCCGGCCACGGGGGATCGATCAGCGTCGAACCGTCGATCAGGCAGTGCACCTCGAGTGACGTGCGTTTGGGATGGTCCATATCCTTGGCGCCACCGCGAATGATCAGGGTGGGGACCTGGATCCTTTCGAACATCTCGTCGTCCACCCCGGGGATCGTCTGACCCGGTTTCGGTACATAGGCATTGAGCCAGCGCAGCGAGAGTTTCACGAATTCGTCGCTGTCCAGAGCCCGCAGCCGCTGTTCGTTGTCCGGATTCGCCGCGATCAGCTCCTGCCATTCCTTCATGCGCAGCAGGCCCGCCGTACCGAGGGCGCGCACCGTCTGCAGGCTTGGCAGGACGTAGTAGGCGCCGAGGTTGAAGGTGCCGTAGACGCCGCCCACGATATTCCACAGCACGAGATCGGTGACCAGTTCCGGGTACAGCATTGTGGTGAGCATCGAATCGCGCGCGCCGCCGGAACCCCCGGCCAGGATCACCGGGCCCGTGTCCAGCTCCGTCAGCAGTGCGTGCAGGGTTTCGGCGCGCATATGCGATTCGGTCTGCCCGTAGAACTGCACATCGGAGGCGCCGCAGTTGGGCCGATCCCACAGCAGTACCCGGTATCCGCCGGCGACCAGGGCCTCGGCCAGCGGACGGAGTCCGGGGATGTCCTTGCTGTAGCGGCCGCCGGGCGTCAGCACGATGAGATCACCGGAGTCACCGAGTATCTCGTAGACGACCTTGCCGCCGTTGACAGTTACCGCGGGCATAGCACACTCCTGAAGGGGTTTCGGGGATCCGCCCGGGGCGGATACTCCCGCGGCCGTCCGTGGAAGCGGCCGGCCGGGATCTGTTGCTGTCCGGTCAGGCGGTGACCAGTACGTCGTCGCCGACCACCCGGACCGGGTAGGTGCGGATACTCCATTCGGGTTTCACCGCGGTGGTCCCGGTGGCGAGTTCGAACCCCCACTGGTGCCACGGGCAATAGATGAACTCGTTGTCCCGCACCATCACCGAATCGCCGGGCACCGATTCGTCGACCACGGTGCGCCCACGCGCACGGCCCGCACACAGTGGGCCGCCCTCGTGCGGGCAGTAGTTGGCGATGGCGTAGAACGTGCCGTTGACGTTGTATACACCCACGCCGTGCCGTCCGATCGGTACCACTTTCGACGAACCGGGCGGAATCTCGTCGACGGTGGCGACGATATGCTCCCGGCCCTGCGCCAGGCGGGGGCGGGAACCGCCCGCCGCCTGGCCACCGGGCTGTACCGCCGGGCTGCCGGGCCGGTCGCCGGAATCCGTCGCGGCGCTACCGGGTTGTGCGGTCGACGGGGTTACACCGGTGGGCGTCGATGGACCGGTCGACTGTGCTGCCGCCGGCGGCGCCCCTGCCGAATGGGCGTCGGGTGCCGCCGCTGCTGCGCCGGCACTGTCCGGCGTCGCCGACGAGTCCGAGTCCGGCGACCGCACCGGAGATTCGTTACCGCCCGCCATCAGTGCACCCGCATCTGTCCGGGCAGCGCCGGAACGGTTTCGGGCAGGTGGTAGGTCTCGATACCGTTGCGGAACATCACCTTCTCGCGGGCGGCGGGCGGCAGGTGCTTCACCAGCCAGCGCGGGTCGTCGAAGGTCCAGTGCGGATAGTCCGAGGAGTAGAGCAGGATCTTGTCCGCCTCCATCCATTCGAACGCCCGGGTGAGCTCCGTTTTGTCCTCCGGGTAGTCCAGCGGCTGGGTGGTGAACTTGATGTGTTCCTTGACGTACTCCGACGGCTTGCGCTGGATCGACAGGAACGATCCGCGGGCCGCGTAGATGGCATCCATCCGCCACATCAGCGGCAGGATCCAGGTGAAGGCATGTTCCACGAAGACGATGCGCAGCGCCGGGAACCGGTCGAAGACCCCGTCGAAGATCAGACTCATGATCTGGTTCGCCGCGAGCAGCGAGTAGGTGACCATGAAATCGTGGTTGTAGCTGGGGAAACCGACCGGCGGCATGGGCATGGTCTCGTAAGCGCCGCGGCTCAGGTGGCAGCTCACCGGCAGGTTGTGCTTCACCGCGGCGGCCCAGATCGGGTCGTAGGACCGGTCACCCCAGGACGGGCGGGGTTCGGCCTTGATCAGGATCTGTGCCATGTAGGGGTGACCCGCCCAGTGCTCGATCTCGGCGACCGCGGCCTGCGGATCGTCGATCGCCACACAGATCGAACCGCGCCAGCGCTGGTGCCAGTTGTTGTGCGGGTCCAGCCACTGCGCGTCCAGCCATCCGTTGACCCCCGTCGCCATCGCGGCGGTGGCCTCGGGGATCCGGGTCGCCTTCACCGTCGGCTCGAGGATCACGATATCGGAGCCGGCGTCCATGATGAGCTGGCGGAATGCCATATCCGGGTCGCTACCGGGGAATTCACCGTTCGCCGGGAACGTGTCGACCCGCATGGCCTTCGAATGCGCGTAGTCGGGCGCGTCGTAGACGATGGTGTCGCCCACACGATGACTGAGAAAGAACGAACTGCGCCACGGCTCCGGTATGTGCTCCACCAGATCCCCCCGCCGGGGGACCGGGTGCACATCGGAATCGACGACGCGTACCGGCACCAGTTCCGTAGACGGAACTCGCGCCTGTTCCTGTGCAGCTGTCATAACGCCTCCTTCATAGGGGCTGCATATGGTCGGCGGAGGCCGTAGCGAACGCGGAGGTATCGCATCAGCATCCCTCCTTCGTAGGGGCTGCATACGGTCGGCGGAGGCCGTAGCGGAGGCGGAGGTATCGCACCATCGCGGAAAGATCCGACCGCAGCATCGGCATCAGCCGACCGCGGTGACGGCGTCTATATCGATGCTGTACAGACGCGCGGCATTTCGCCAGCAGAGTTTTTCGCGCTGCCCGGCGGTCAGGGCGGCGGGCAGCGTGTCGATATCGCCGCTGTGCCAGTGCGGATAGCTGGATCCGAACATCACCATGTCGTCCTTGCCGGTGAAGTCGAGCCAGTCCGCCGCGAACGGGGCGTCGCCGGGGCCGTCGATCGTGGCGTGCACGAAATACACATGTCCGGGCAGGTAGTCGCTGGGCATCCGGGGCGCCCAGGGGGTCTGCTCCAGGTGTGGGCGGCCGAAGGTGTCCATCCGCCAGGTGAACGGCGTGAGCAGATCGGCGCCGCCGTCGCCCCAGACGAATTTCAGGTCCGGATACCGCTCGAAAACGCCCTCGGCGATCATGTTCATCAAGTGGTAGATGTAGTTCAGCCCCATGAACCCGTAATACTGCTCATAGGTCCGCGGGTGGCCGGACGGAGTGGGCGGGTAGCCGACGCTCTCCCCGGTTTCGATATGGGTCGCCACCGGCAGATTCGCCGCGGCGGCGGCCTCCCACAGGGGCCAGAATTGCGGTTTGCCGTACAGTTCGCGCGATTGCAGCGGGATCCCGAGCTGGACGATCCGCGGATGGTCACCCAGTCGGTCGATTTCGCGCAGCGCGCCGCTGATGTCCTCCGGGTTGACCCGCAGCGTGCCCCGGAACTTGTCCCGGTATGTGCCGCTGTCGAGCCAGCGCGACACCATCATGTCGTTGTGCGCCGACAGGACGGCGGTGGTGAGATGCCGGTCGGGCAGGATCCCGCGGGTCATCGGGTGCAGGACGGCCACATCCACGCCGCGTTCGGTGAACAACTGCTGTCCGACGAAGTCCGGATCCGAACCCGGGTAGCCGCGATGCGGTCCCCGCGCGCCCTTGACGTATTCGCCGCCGGGCGCGCCGTACCAGTCCATTTCGGCGTCGGGGATTCCGCGACTCTTGAACGGTTCGTTCAGGAATGAACGCATATCGTCGTTGGAGCGGAAGAAGATGTGCACGCTGGTATCGATCACCGGAGTGCGGGTGCCGTCGGGCAGGTCCTTCATCGCGGTACCTCGTCGGAAAAAGGGGTACCGGCCGAACCCCGCGGTATCGGCCGGTACCGCGGGTCAGTACTGGAAGTCGATCACTGCGGCATCGGGCCGCTCGGTCACCGGGGCGGCAAGGCCCTGTTCGTCGCAGATCCGCTGCAGGTGATCCAGCGTTTCGTCCAGTCCCGGGCCCAGGCGTTTGCCGGGGGTGAAGGTGGCCGGCAGGTTACGCATCCCCTGGATGACACCGATGGTGTCGTAGTGGACGGTGCCGGCGGGATCGCACGTGTAGTCGGGCATCCGGTCGAGCACGGCCAGCAGCATGGACTTGAAGACCGTGCGAGCCACATTGGACCCGATGCACCGGTGCACGCCCAGCCCGAAACTGAAGTGCCGGTTGCCCTTGCGGTCCAGGACGATATCGTCCGCATCCGGGAAGATGGTCTGGTCGCGGTTGGCCATCGCCCAGGACAGCCACAGGCGGTCGCCCTCTTTGAATTCGGTGCCCTGATAGGTGCAGTCGTCGGCCATGGTGCGGCCGTCACCCGGCGCGGGCGTGAAGTAGCGCAGGAATTCCTCGGTGGCGGGGTCGAGCAGTTCGTCCCGGTCCCGGCTCAGTTCCGCGCGCTGCTCGGGATTTTCCGCCAGCCACTCCAGCGAATGCGCGGTGAGCGCGGTCGTGGTGTCGAAACCGCCGCCGATGAGCAGGCCGATCATGCCGAGCAGTTCCATATCGGGCGCGGGTTCGCCGTCGATACGCAGTTCGGTGAGCGCCTTGATCAGGCCCGGACGCGGATCGGTTTTCGCCTCGTTGAGGCTGGTCAGAATATCGATGCCCATGGTCCGGTGCATTTCGGCGACGCGCGCGGCGTCGGGCGAATCCTCCGGTGTGTAGACCGAGGCGTGCACCGGATCGCTGTACACCGACCATTTCTTCAGCGGAATGCCCAGCATGGCCAGGGTCAGCACCGCCGGGACGATATTGGCCAGGTCGTCGACGAAGTCGATGCGGCCCGATTCGATCTTCTCGTCCAGGCTGGCCCGCACGATCTCGTCGATGAACGGCTGCCAGCGTTTCACCGCGGCGGGGGACAGGTACGGGTTGAGCACGGAGCGGTAGGTGCGATGCTCCGGCTCGTCCATCTCCAGCATTCCGCCGCGCACCATGGCGGCGCGGCGCGGGGTGGGGATGGAGATACCCACATAGCCGCGGCGTTCGTTGTGGATGTCGTGGTCGACGGATACCTCGGGGCAGCGGGCGAGTTCGAAGACCGCGTTACCGCTGGAGGCGACCCAGTGCCCGTCGTAGGTATCGGTCCACGCCACCGGGCATTTCGCGTGCATCTCATGCGTGATCTCGGTGAACTGCTCGCGGTATTCGGGCGTGTGCCGATCGAAGTGGTACCGATTCTGCTTGCGCTGGTCGTTATCCGTAGAAGTCACGGTCTGTTGTCCCTCTGCTGGTCACTGGGGTGCGGCGAACCTTCGCCGGGGGCCCGGAACTCTGCGCCGCTCCGGGAGTCGTCGGGGGGTGCCGACTCGCCACCGGGCGGCGGCGCGCGTCTCGATCGCCTGCGATATACGCGCGCCGCCTGCGCCGGCGTGGCCGGGTGGGTCAGAGCTTGTGGTCGTACCACTTCAGGTAGCCGCCGCCGTCGACCCGCATTTGCATACCGGTGACGTAGCGAGCTTCCTCGGAGACGAGATACAGGATGGCATTGGAGATATCGACCGGCTCGATCCACGGGGTCTTCATCGCCTGCTGGACGTAGAAGGCAGGTTCCGCGTCGGCGCGGCCCGGGTTCTCCAGATCAGGCCGGAAGGACCGGTACATGGGCTCGCTCTGCAGCATGTCGGTGTTGCAGTTGGTCGGGTGGACCGCGTTGGCGCGGATACCCCGGGGCGCGAGGTGCCGGGCGATATCGAAGATGTAGTAGGACAGCGCGCGCTTGGAGTGCACGTAGGCCATACCGCCGAGATCCGAACCCGGGTTGTCCATCTTGCTGACGTCCACCATCGCCGCCGTCGAGCCGGTCGCCACGATGGACGCGCCCTCACCGAGATGCGGGAGCGCGACCTGGATGGCGTTGATGGTGCCGACCAGGTTGGTGTTGATGACATCGGTCCACGCCTGGATATCCGGCTGGCCCTTCATCCCGGCGACGCCGGCCTGGGCGATCACGATATCGAGCTTGCCGAACTCCGCGACGCCGGCATCCAGCGCCGCTTTCAGACCGACGGCGTCGCGGACGTCGGCTTTGGTCGCGACGATGCGGCGGCCGGTCTTCTCGACCAGGCGCACGGTTTCTTCGAGGTCTTCGGGCGTGGCCAGCGGGTATCCGATGGTCGACATGTTCTCGCAGATGTCGACGGCGATGATATCGGCGCCTTCCTCTGCCAGTCGTACCGCGTGGCTACGGCCCTGACCGCGCGCGGCGCCCGTGATGAATGCGACTTTGCCCTCAACACGTCCCACAGCATTCCCTTTCGATCTGTTTTCGAGAGTGACCTGTCCGATGTGCCGGCCCGCCGGGAGCGGCGAGCGGCACGGGACAGGGTGCGCGGCGAATACCACGCGTCGATCCGGCTGCGGACCCGATGCTGTGTCACCGGCGGAGACCCAGCACCGCCGGGTACCGGCTGCGGACATACGGCTGTTCTCGTATGCGAAAAGAACTGCGTTTTCGCATACGAGAACGGTACTCTACCTGGGGGGTCGGCGGCAAGGTTTCGGCAGAACCCTGGTCGGCCTTATCAAACCTGATGTGCGGGACAGTTTCGCTGCTGTACCTCGCGATATGGCGCAGGCTCCTGAACTGCCATCCGTGAAATTGCCACTCGCCTATTACGAGAATTGTATTTCCACCGGCCTTCGGTGTCAGCGCGGTGTGTAGTGCTGGAGTGACCCGGTCGGCTGGGTCGGCAACTCCGGCGGCCGAAAAGGGGTGAGAACGTGGCGGCCCGGGAAGTCGGGGATGTTCTGCTTGATGTCGCAGGCGACCGGGTGGTGGTGATCGCGCTGCCGGACAGGTGTTTCGGTGGGGCGGTGAGTGCGATGCTGCGACTCGGCACCGGGTGCGGGCCGCCTACCCGCGAAAGATGCGCTTTTCTCCGAGTGGCCGGGGTGGCGCGGCAGAAGTTGCGGGAGCGGTTCTTCGAGGCCACAGCCTTCGCGGGGGCCTTCGGCGGCATGGCCCGGAAACATTTGATTCGCCAGGTGTTGCGGCATCCATCCTGCGAGAATAGTATTCTCGCAAAGGGAGATTAGCGTTCCGCGCGTACTGCTCCGGTCCGTGGACCCCACGGCAGCCCGCCGGGCGGCGCCCTCAACTCCCGTGCTCGCCGAAAGGACTGCGCAGTGCCATCGCATCAGCCGCCGGCTGCCGAACCCGATCCGACGAACACCTGGGACATCGAAACCGACGTTGTAGTCCTGGGCACCGGCGCCGCCGGCCTCACCGCGGCCCTTGTCGCCAAGGTCGAAGGTGCCGCGGTCGAAGTGTTCGAGAAGGCGCCCACCGTCGGCGGAACCAGCGCGGTCTCCGGCGGACTGGCCTGGATCCCCGCGCATTCCCGGGCCGACCGGGAACTGTCGGTCGAGGATGCACTGGCCTACCTCGGCGCGCAGTCCCTGGACTCGATGGACGACGAACTGGTCGAGGTGTTCGTCCGGACCGGCGCCCGGATGCTGGACTACGTCGAACAGCACAGCGGTGTGCAATTCGACGTGGCCGAGGGGTTCCCCGACTACAAACCCGAACTTCCCGGTGGCCGGCCCGCCGGCGGCCGGTCCATCGGGCCGGCCGCCTACGATCTGGCCCGGCTCGGCGAATGGCGCGACCGGATCACCACCTTCCCGCTGGACTGGAGCAATGTCGGCTTCGACGCCGAGACCCGGGCCCGGCTGCGAGCGGTCCTGGGGGACGCCACCGCGGATGTGTGTGTCGCCGGTCAGGCCTTGGTTGCCGGACTGCTCGAGGGGGTACTCGCCGCCGGGATCACGCCGCGCACCGGCGCGCGGGGGATCGAGCTGATCACCGAGAACGGGGCGGTCACCGGGGCGCGTATCGCGATCGACGGACAGGAGATCGCGGTCCGGGCGCGGCGCGGGGTGGTGCTGGCCACCGGCGGTTTCGAATGGGACGCCGGACTGGTCAAGGCATTCCTGCGCGGGCCGATGACCGGCCCGGTCTCCCCGCCGAACAACACCGGTGACGGCCTGCGGATGGCCATGGCCCACGGTGCCGACCTCGGCAATATGGGGGAGGCATGGTGGGTTCCGGTGGTGCAACTGCCGGGCGACACCATCGACGGCCGTCAGCGCAGCCGCAGTGTCCGGCTGGAACGCACCCGCCCGCGCAGCATCATCGTGAACCGGGCCGGGAAACGTTTCGTCAACGAGGCCGCCGAATACAACTCGATGGCGGGGGCCTTCCACTACCTCGATCCGCGTGGCGGGTACGTCAACAATCCCGGCTGGATGGTGTTCGACGCCGAACATCTGCGCCGGTACGGATTCCTGGGCGTGGAACCGGGCGGCCCCGCGCCGGACTGGTTCTGCGAATCCGCCGATCTCGCCGAACTCGGGGCCAAGACCGGTATCGACCCCGCAGGGCTGCAGCGAACCGTCGCCGAGTGGAACCGCGCCGTCACGGCCGGCGCCGATCCCGACTTCGGTCGCGGCGCCAGTGAATACGACGGCTACTGGGGCGACCCCGATGCGGAGACGGTCGCCGGCCGCACCCTGGGCCCCGTCGATACCGGCCCGTACTACGCCGTTCCGGTGACAGTGGGCGCGATGGGGACCAAGGGTGGCCCGCGGACGGACAGCGATGCCCGGGTCCGGCATATCAGCGGTGCGGTGATCCCGGGACTGTACGCGGTCGGCAATGCGATGGCCGGGGTGACCGGCCGGGCCTACGGCGGTGCCGGCGGAACGATCGGTCCCGGCATGGTCTTCGGCTTCCGGGCCGGATACAACGCCGCGACAGGCGAATCGGTGAAGTGCTGAGCCGGCCCACGCGGCCGGCGGTTTCCCAGGCGCGGGTGCGCGGGCCACAGGTGCGCGGGCTGTGGGCGCGAACGAATGGACAGAGCGGAAGGTAGCAGTGTCGGAATACGAGAGCGTGTGGTGCGACCTGCAGGGTGTCGCGTTCAGCCAGGGGTATCTGGATGTGGCGGGGGTGCGTACGCGTTACCTGCACGCCGGTGACCCGGAGAAGCCGGTGCTGGTGTTCCTGCACGGGTCCGGCGGCCATGCCGAAGCCTATATCCGGAACCTGGCGGCGCATGCCGAGCATTTCTCGACCTGGTCGATCGATATGCTCGGGCACGGGTACACCGATAAGCCGGGACATCCGCTCGAGATCGAACACTATGTGTCGCATCTGATCTCGTTCCTGGACACGATCGGCGCCGTCCGCGCGCATATCAGCGGGGAATCGCTGGGCGGCTGGGTCGCCGCCCGCGCCGCCTGCGACCACCCCGGCCGGGTGGACCGGCTGGTCCTCAACACCGCGGGCGGTTCCCAGGCCGACCCCGAGGTCATGGCGCGGATCGTGACCCTGTCGATGGCCGCGGCCGCCGACCCCACCTGGGACACGGTGCAGGCGCGGATCAAATGGCTGATGGCCGATAAATCCAAGGATTACGACGATATCGTCGCCAGCCGGCAGCGGATCTACCGGCAGCCCGGATTCGCCGACGCCATGCGCGACATCATGGCGTTGCAGGATCCGGAGATCCGGGCCCGCAACCTGCTGGGCTCGCGGGAGTACGGTGCGATCACCGCGCCGACGCTGGTCGTCTGGACCAGCGACGACCCGACCGCCGATGTCACCGAGGGCAAACGGATCGCGTCCATGATTCCCGGCGCCCGGTTCGAAGTGCTTCCCGACTGCGGGCACTGGCCGCAATACGAGGCGCCGGCGGCGTTCAACGCCCTGCACCTCGAATTCCTGCTGGGTGGTTGAGATGGATACCGGAAACGGCAGCGCCCCCGAGCTGTTCGACGTCGTGGTCGTCGGAGCGGGCCCGGTCGGCCTGACCATCGCGAATATGCTGGGCCGCTACGGGGTTCGCACCCTGCTGGTGGAGGAGCGCCCCGGCCTCATCGACTATCCGCGCGGCGTCGGTCTCGACGACGAATCACTGCGCACCCTGCAGTCGACCGGGCTGGTCGAACACATCCTGCCGCATACCAACCCGAACCAGATCATGCGGTTCGTGGACGGTAACCGGCGGCTGCTGGCCGAGATCGCCCCCACCGACCAGCAGTTCGGCTGGCCCAAACGCAGCGGTTTCATCCAGCCGCTGGTCGACGCCGAACTGTTGCGCGGGCTGGAGCGTTTCGACAGTGTCGAGATCCGCTGGGGTACGGCGATGAACGACTGCGTCGACAGCGGTGACGAGGTCCGGGTGCGGCTGGAGACCCCGGACGGGACAGACGTGGTCCGCGCCCGTTATGTGGTGGGCAGCGACGGCGGGCGCAGCGCCACCCGGCACACGATGGGCGTGAGCTTCGAGGGCACCACGTCGTCGACCCGCTGGCTGGTGGTCGATATCGACGGAGATCCGCTCGGACATCCGAATGTCGAGGTCGGCGCGGATCCGGCGCGGCCGAATGTATCCATCTCGCTGGCGCACGGTATCCGGCGGTTCGAATTCCTGCTGCATCCGGGCGAATCCGACGAAGAAGCCGAGACACCGGAATTCCTGGCACGGCTGCTCGAAACTTTCGTCCCGCATCCGGAACGACTGGATGTGATCCGGCGGCGGGTCTACACCCACCATTCGCGGATCGCCGGACAGTTCCGGAAGGGCCGGTTGCTGCTGGCCGGCGACGCCGCCCACCTCATGCCGGTCTGGCAGGGGCAGGGATACAACAGCGGAATCCGTGACGCGGCGAACCTGGGCTGGAAGCTCGCGGCCGTGGCCACCGGGCTGGCCGGCGACGAGCTGCTCGACAGCTACGACCACGAGCGGCGCAAACACGCGCGCGCGATGATCGATCTGTCGACCATGGTCGGCCGGGTCATCTCGCCGACGAATCAGCGGGTTGCCGCAGTGCGTGATGTGGCGGTGCGCGCCCTGGCCGCGGTGCCGCCGTTGAAACGGTATGTGCTGGGTATGCGGTTCAAGCCGATGCCGCGCTATGACCGCGGCGCTGTCGTGCACGGCTGGTCGCGGTCGCCGAATTCCGCCGTCGGCACGCTGTTCATCCAGCCGCGGGTCGCGACCCGGACCCAGCCCGATGTGCTGCTGGACGAGACGCTCGGGCCGTGGTTCGCCGTGCTGTGCTGGAACAATCAACCCCGAAAAGTATTGGGGGACGATGAGTTCGCGCGCTGGAAAGAATTGGGTGCGCGTTTCGTGGAGGCTCGGCCCGCCACGCAGCTGTACTGGAACGGTCACGATGACCCCGATGTGCTGGTGGTCGGCGATCACACCGGTGCGCTCAAGAAATGGTTCGACGGCCAGCTCGATTCCGTGCTGTTCCTGCGTCCGGACCGGTTCGTCGCCGGTGCCTGTATCGCCCAGCATGCCCCCGAACTCGGTGCGGCACTGCGTAACACGCTCACCCTGACCCCGGGAGGTACCGATGCCGCTGGCCGTATGCTGCGTCTCGCACAGCCCACTTCTTGAACTCCCCGGGCCAGGGCCCGATCTTCTCGACGAGGTCGGCGGCGCGCTCGACCGGGCCCGGGATTTCGTGCGCGAATTCGATCCCGAACTGGTGGTTCTGTTCTCCCCGGACCACTACAACGGTTTCTTCTACAAGCTCATGCCGCCGTTCTGCCTGGGTACCGCCGCCACCGGGATCGGCGACTACGGCACCTACGCCGGTCCGCTGAACGTGCCCGAGGACCAGGCGCAGCGACTGGCCGAAGCGCTGCTCGACGCCGGGATCGATATCGCGACCTCCGCGGAGATGGAGGTCGACCACGGCACCGTGCAGCCGCTCCAGCGATTGTTCGGCGATGCCACCGCCCGCCCGGTGATTCCGATCTTCGTGAACTCCGTGGCCACCCCACTCGGTCCGTTGCGCCGGGTGCGGGCGCTGGGTACCGCCGTTGGCCGGCACCTCGCGACGCTCGGGAAACGGGTACTGGTGATCGGGTCGGGTGGGCTGTCCCACGACCCGCCGGTGCCGCGGCGGGCCACCGCCCCCGAACCGGTGCTGGATCGGATCGTGCGCGGCCGTCCCATGACGACCGAACAGCGGCAGGCCCGGCAGAACGCGGTGATCGACGCGGCCCGTGATTTCGCCGCCGGTGACAGCGCCCTGCAACCGCTCAATCCGGACTGGGACCGGGCGTTCCTGGACCTGGTCGATACCGGTGGGCTGGCCGCCGTGGACGACTGGGACAACGACGAGATCACCCGTACCGCCGGCAATTCCGCGCACGAGGTGCGCACCTGGGTGGCCGCGTTCTCGGCGCTCGCCGCGCAGGGGTCGTATCGCACCGGTGTGCGCTACTACCGGCCGGCTCCCGAGCTCATCGCCGGTTTCGCCGTGCGCACCGCCCGGCCCGCCGATGAGACGTACGACGACAGGAGGCGATGAGTGAATACCGAGACGGATTTCGACGAAACCGTCGATCTGCTGGTCGTCGGCTCCGGTGGCGGCGGGATGAGTGCCGCGCTGCGAGCCGAGGCCCTGGGCCTGGACACCCTGGTGGTGGAAAAGGCCGACGCCTACGGCGGGTCGACGGCACTGTCCGGCGGCGGTATCTGGGTGCCGAACGCGCCCTCCCAGCAGCGCGACGGGTTCTCACTCGACCCCGAGGCGGTGATCGGCTATCTGCGCACCATCACCGACGGCCTGGTCAGCGACGAGCGCCTGCGGGCCTATGTCGAGAAGTCGCCCGAGATGATGGCGTTCCTCGAGGACCGCAGCCGCTGGCTGGAATTCGTGTGGAAACCCGGCTACGCCGACTACTACCCGGAACTCGAGGGCGGTTCGCCGCAGGGCAGCACGATCAACGTGCCGCCCATCGACCTGCGGGCCCTCGGCGACGAGGAAGACAAGCTACTCACACCGCTCGCGCTGGCGCCGAAAGGTATCTGGCTGGGTCCCAAGGATCTGCGGCTGTTCTATCAGGTCCGGCAGAACTGGGGCGGCAAGATCATGATGCTGAAGCTGATCTGGCGGATGGTGCGGGCCCATGTGTTCGGCGACCGGATCGTCACCATCGGCCAATCCCTGATCGCCCGGCTGCGCCTGGCCATGAAGGAACGCGAGATCCCGCTCTGGCTGAGCACGCCACTGACCTCCCTGATCACCGGCAGCGACGGCACGGTCACCGGAGCGGTGGTGCTCCGGGACGGGAAACCGGTGCGGATCCGGGCCCGCCGCGGCGTGATCCTGGCGACCGGCGGCTTCGACCACGATATGACCTGGCGCAAAGAGGAACTGCCGGAGGTCGACCAGGACTGGAGCTTCGGCAATCCGGTGGCCACGGGCGACGGTATCCGGGCCGGACAGGAAGCCGGCGCCGCCACCGACCTGATGAACGAGGCATGGTGGTTCCCGGCCATCCAGTGGCCGGACGGCCGGATGCAGTTCATGCTCAACGAGCGGATGATGCCTGCCCAGTTCATCGTGAACGGTGCCGGGAAACGGTTCATCAACGAGGCCGCGCCCTATATGGATTTCGGGCACGCCATGATCGAGGGCCAGCGCAGCGGGGTGACCCATATCCCGTGCTGGCTGGTCACCGACCATCGCTCCTGGCACCGGTACGTGATCGGCGGGCATCTGCCCATCCCGAAGGTGCCGTTCGCGCCCGTGCCCACCGGTTACAAGATGGTGCAGGCCTGGCTCGAATCCGGAGTCGTGAAAACGGCACAGAGCTGGTCCGAACTGGCCGCGCAGATCGACGTCCCCGCGGACGCGCTCGCGGCGACGGCCGCCCGTTTCAACGAACTGGCCGAGGCCGGGCACGACGACGATTTCCAGCGCGGCGACAGCGTCTACGACAACTACTACGGCGATCCGACCCTGCCCAACCCGAACCTGTATCCGATCGGGAAACCGCCCTACTACGCGTTCCGCATCGTCCTCGGCGATCTCGGCACCTCGGGCGGTCTGCGCACCGACGAGCACGCCCGGGTGCTGCGCGGCGACGGGTCGGCGATCGACGGCCTGTACGCCGTCGGCAACGCCTCGGCCGCGGTGATGGGCCGCAGCTACGCCGGTGCCGGCGCCACCATCGGGCCGGCCATGACCTTCGGATACATCGCCGCCGAGCACTGTGCCGGTCGCGCCGGGGACACCGGCGGCAGGGCGGCCGTGGCCGAAGGAGAGAACGTGACGATCGAAACCAACGGAGGTAATCGATGAAAATATCCCTCTTCTACGAGTTCGCCCTGCCGCGTCCATGGAGCGACGACGACGAATTCGAGATGTTCCAGGACGGGCTGACCGAGGTAGAAGCTGCGGATAAAGCCGGTTTCTCCACCGTCTGGCTCACCGAACACCATTTCCTCGAGGAGTACTGCCACGCCACCGCGCCCGAGATGTTCCTGGCCGCGGCCAGTCAGCGCACGAAGAACATCCGGCTCGGTTTCGGTGTCATGCATCTGCCGCCCGGTATCAACCATCCCGCCCGCGCCGCGGAACGGGTGGCGACCCTCGACCATCTGTCCGGCGGCCGGGTGGAATTCGGTACCGGTGAATCGTCGTCGGTGGCCGAGCTCGGCGGGTTCGGTATCGACCCCGCAGACAAGCGTGCCCAGTGGGAGGAAGCCCTCGAGGTCACCGTCCGCGCGATGACCGAGACCCCGTTCAGCGGGTTCAAAGGTGAGCACATCGCCATGCCGCCCCGCAATGTCATCCCGAAGCCGCGGCAGACCCCGCACCCCCCGCTGTGGGTGGCCTGTACCCGGCCGTCGTCGGTGCAGATGGCGGCCCAGAAGGGTATCGGCGCACTGAGTTTCGCCTACACCGGCCCGGAGGCGCTCGGTGAGCGCGTCCGCGGCTACTACGAGGAATTCGAGAACGCCGCCGCGCCTTCGGTACCGCAGATGAACCCGAATATCCTGGCCATCGGCGGAGACCTGTCGATGATGGTCGCCAAGACCGACGAGGAAGCGGTCAAGCGGCTCGGCGTGGGCGGCGGGTTCTTCTCGTTCGGGATCATGCACTACTACATGACCGGTATGCACACCCCCGGCCGCACCGGCGTGTGGGACAGCTACCTGGACGCGGTGAAGGAAGACGACACTCTTGCCTACGGTCCCGGCCGCGGCGCCATCGGCGGCCCGGAGACGGTGCGCGAATTCCTGCGCGGCTACGAGGAGAGCGGGGTCGACGAGATCATCCTGCTGCTGAACCCGCGCAGCCATGAAGGAACCATGGAATCCATCGAGATCATGGGCAAGGAGATCCTGCCGGAATTCATCGAACGCGATGAGGTCGCGCGCGCCGCTAAAGCCAAGCGGCTCGAACCGGTCCTGGAGAAGGCCGAAGCGCGGCGCCGGCCCTGGGCGGTACCCGAATTCGACGAGAACTATTCGATCGGTGGTCTGCCCACCGGCCGCGGCGGCAAGTTCACCGCCAGCGAGATCCCTGAGGCCATGGCCGAGATCAACGAAGGCCGGGTGAAAGCCGCGCAGGCACTGAAGGAACAGCAGAGCTGAGCGACAGCAGCGGGAGAGGAGAGCGTGGTGCCCGAGGTGGACTCGATCGACCAGCGGTGGCGTTTCGACGGTAAACGGGTGGTGGTGACCGGTTGTGCCTCCGGTATCGGCGCCTGCCTGGTGACGCAGTTGCGGGATCTGGGCGCCGAGATCGTCGGTCTCGACCGGCTCCGTCCCGGCACCGAACTCGACGAGTTCTACGAGATGGATCAGGCAGATCCGTCGTCCATCGACCGGGCCGCGCGCTTGGTCGGGACCGAGGTGGACGCCCTGTTCAATATCGCCGGTGTCTCCTCGGGCATCGGCGACCCGCTGCGCGTCGCCACCATCAATTTCCTCGGGATGCGGCACGTCACCGAAGCGCTCGTCCCGCATATGGAACCGGGTTCGGCGGTGGTCAGCGTCTCCTCGCTGGCCGCTTCCGGATACCTGGAGAACCGCTGGGCGGTCAACGGGTTCCTGGATACCACCTCGATGGAGGAGGGAATCGCCTGGTGCACCGCGCATCCCGAAGCCATCGCGGACGGCGGTTACCGGCTGTCCAAAGAGGCGATCATCCTCTACACCGTCCGCAAATCGGTGGAGCTCGCGCGCCGCGGTATCCGGATGAACTGCACCGGACCCGGCGTCACCGAAACCCCCATCCTGGACCAGCTGCGTTCGGCATACGGCCAGGACTACCTCGACGGGATCCCCAAACCGCTGGGCCGGTCCGCCGACCCCGTCGAACAGGCGTCCGCACTGCTGTTCCTGGGCAGCCGCGCCGCCGGATACATCACCGGTCAAGTGCTGTGGGTCGACGGCGGGAACCTCGCCGCGCGTCTGGCCGACGAACTGGCCGGACCGCCCCCGGCGCAGCCCACCGAGGCGGGTTCGCCCGAATCCGCCGGGGCGATCCCGGGCGAGCGGGAATAAGCAGCTGGAAGGAACAGACAACGTGGCAACTCTGACCGATTTCTACAGACTCGGTGACACCGTGCGTAACTGGGGCCGCTGGGGCGCCGACGACGAACTCGGCACGCTGAACTTCATCACCCCGCAGAAGGTCGCCGCCGCGGCCGGACTGGTCCGGCACGGAAAGGTGTTCCCGCTCGGCATCGACTTCAGCTCCAACGGGCCGCAGGGCGCATTCAAATTCCGCGCCAATCCCACCCATGTGATGACCGTCGACGGCGGTGACGCCGAAACCCTGACCGAGTACGGCCCGAAATGGCTGCAGAATTCGGTGGCCGGCGAACTGGCCGGATTCTTCGCCGACAACCCGTTCCGGTTCAACGACGATATGATCATCATGCCGTTGCAGGCTGCCACACAGTGGGACGCATTCTCCCATGTCTATTACGGGGACAAGCTCTACAACGGTTTCCCGGCCGATTCGGTGACCAGTATGGGCGCCTTCCACTGCGGTATCGAAAAGGTGGACAGCAAGGGCGTCACCAGCCGCGGGGTCCTGCTGGACCTGGTGAAATATCGTGGCGCGGAAACCTTCCTCGAGGTCGGGGAGCCGATCACCGGCGACGAACTCGACGAATGCGCGAAGCGCCAGGGTGTGAGCATCGAATCCGGCGATATCGTGCTGGTCCGCACCGGCTGGTGGAACCGTTTCCTCGAGGCCGGTGACGGCTCCGAACCGTATGCGGGTCTGGACTGGACCTGCGCGAAATGGCTGCACGATCACGAGATCGCGGCCGTTGCCGCCGATAACCTCATGGTCGAGAATCCCGTGTCGGGGGTCGAGGGCACCTTCCTGCCGATGCATATGCTGTGCCTGCGCGATATGGGGCTGATGCTCGGCGAATACTGGGATTTCACCGCCCTGGCCGCCGATTGCGCCGCCGACGGCGTCTACGAATTCCAGCTCATCGCCCCGCCGCTGCGCATTGTCGGCGCCGTGGGCTCGCCGATCAACCCGATCGCCATCAAATAGGAGACCGGTCATGACTGTGGGAAGCACAATGGTAGATCGCACCGAACTCGATACGGAGACACAGCCGTTCGTTGTCGGCCTCGGTGGAACGCTGCGCGCGAACTCCTCGACCGAGCGGGCGCTGCGGCACTGCCTGGACGAGGTCGAGCGGCGCGGTGGGCGGACCGCGCTGTTCAGCGGCGCTGATATCAATCTGCCGATGTACAACCCGCACGATCCGGCTCGCACCCCGCAGGCCGTGGCGCTGGTGGAAGCGCTGCGTGCCGCCGACGCGGTGATCGTCGGCTCGCCCGGCTATCACGGTGCGATCTCCGGGCTGGTGAAGAACGCGCTCGACTATGTCGAGGATATGCGCACCGATCCCACGGTCTACCTGGACAACAAGCCCTGGGGCTGTATCACCTGCGCCTACGGCTGGCAGGCCGCGGTCGGGACACTGGGGCAGCTGCGCGGGATCGGGCACGCGCTGCGCGCCTGGCCCACCCCGATCGGGGTCGCGATCAACTCGGCGGACAAGATCTGGGACGAAGGCGGAGCCCTGATCGACACCGGCGTGCAGGGTCAGCTCGAGCTGCTGGCCGTGCAGGTACTCACCAGTGCCAAACCGATCGGCAGAGCATGAGCGAGTCAGGCCCGGAGGCGGCAGCGGAGCGTAACCACGGAGGGCCCTCGGTCATGCCCAATAGGCAGAGCATGAGCGAGTCAGGCCCGGAGGCGGCAGCGGAGCGTAACCACGGAGGGCCCTCGGTCATGCCCGATCGGCACGGCATGAGTGGGTTCGAGCATCGGACGATCCAGGTCGACGGTTTGCACACCCATTTCCTCGAGGCAGGCGCGGGCGAACCGGTCGTCCTGCTGCACGGCGGGGAATTCGGTGCGAGCGCCGAAATCGGCTGGGAACACACTATTGCCGCGCTCGCGCGGCGATATCACGTCATCGCCCCGGATATGCTCGGCTTCGGCGATTCCGCGAAGGTTGTCGATTTCACCGACGGCCGGGGTATGCGTATCCGGCATATCGCCCGGTTCTGTGCCGTGCTCGGAATCGAGTCGGCGTATTTCGTCGGTAATTCGATGGGTGCGGTGAACCTCCTCGCCGACACCACCGCCGAGAAACCGCGGCTGCCGGTGCGCGCCATGGTGACCATCTGCGGTGGCGGCCAGATCCAGGCCAACGAACATATGCGTGCCCTCTACGATTTCGACGCCACCCTGCCCGCCATGCGGGCGATCGTCACCGCCCTGTTCGCCTCGCCGGCCCATCCCGCCGACGAGGACTATGTGCGGCGCCGTTTCGAGTCGGCGACCGCTCCCGGCGCCTGGGAGGCGATCGCGTCCGCGCGGTTCCGGCGGCCCGGGGCCGAGGCGCCGGCCGGTCCGGGGGACCGGCCGTTCGAACGTATCCGGGTGCCGACCCTGGTGGTCGAGGGCGGCGCCGACAAACTTCTGCCGAGCGGCTGGGCCGCCGAGGTCGCCGCCCGGATACCGGATGCCCGGTCGGCGGTGATCGAGGACGCCGGGCACTGCCCGCAGCTGGAACGCCCGGAGGCGGTGAACGCGCTGCTCCTGGAATTCCTGGACGAGCAGTCCCGCACCGGATCGGCCGCGGAGTACGCACACAGCGGTTGAGCCGCCGCCGCGCCGGGACCGGCACAGGGTATGTCGTTACGAGAGGAAGAGCAGCGCATGGGCAACGAGTTGGCGGGCAAGGTCGCGGTGATCACCGGCGGCGCGTCCGGACTGGGCAGCGCCATGGTCGAACGGTTCGTTGCGGAAGGCGCCCGGGTGGTCGTCGGTGATATCGATGTGGAAGCCGGGCAGGCACTGGCGGATCGCTGCGGGGAAGGCGCCCTGTTCCGCAGGACCGATGTCGGGGAACCCGAACAGATCGCCCAGCTCGTGGACCTTGCCGTGGAGCGGTTCGGCGGACTGCACATCATATGCAACAACGCCGGTATCTCCGGGACCATGCACAAAAGCATCCTGGACGACGATTTCGCCGACTTCCACCGGGTGATGTCGGTGAACGTCCTCGGTGTCATGACCGGAACCAGGCTCGCCGCGCGGCATATGACCGAGAACGGCGGCGGTTCGATCATCAACCTGTCGTCGGTGGGCGGTGTGCAGGCCGGCGGCGGGGTGATGACCTACCGTGCCTCCAAGGCCGCCGTCATCCATTTCACCAAATCCGCGGCGATCGAACTGGCCCAGCACGACATCCGGGTGAACTGTATCGCCCCCGGCAATATCCCCACCGACCTGCTCGCCAAGGCCTCCAGCACCATGTCGCCGGAGAAAGCCGAGCGGATGACCCGGGCCATGCGCGAGATGATGAACCGCGATCGCCCGCTTCCGCGCGAGGGCACGCCCGAGGATGTCGCCGAAGCCGCCGTGTACTTCGCCGGTGAGCGGTCCCGCTATCTGACCGGCACCGTACTGGCCGTGGACGGCGGCACAACCGCCGGCAAACCGCTTATGCGACGCAGCACCGAGGCGGCCGACGGTTCCGCCGCCGCAAAATCATGAGCGGCCCCGACCCCCGACCCCTTCACCCAAGAGAGAGAATGTCATGAAAGTGACTGTCGAACAAGGGAAATGCATTGCCGCCGGGCACTGCGTGATGGCGGCCGACGCGGTGTTCGACCAGCGTGAGGAGGACGGCATCGTCATCCTGCTGGACGAGAACCCCCCGGACGATCTCGCCGACGACGTCCGCGAAGCAGCCGCCGTATGCCCCGCCATGGCCATTCACGTCCACGAGGAGTGACAGTGACGAATACGTCTGGGTCCGATACCCACGCCGCATCCGACGCCGGAGAGATCCTGGAGTATCCGATGGAGCGGGCCGCCGGCTGCCCGTTCGCGCCGCCGCCCGAGGTGCTCGGGCTGGTGACCGAACGCCCGCTGGCCCGCGTCCGGATCTGGGACGGGAGTACCCCGTGGCTGGTCACCGGGTACGCCGAACTCAAATCGCTCATGTCCGACCCGCGGATCAGCACCGACGATCACCAGCCCGGTTTCCCGCACTGGAACGAGGGCATGCTCGAGATGGTGAATCACCGGGCCCGCTCGGTGTTCAATACCGACGGCGAGGAACACAGCCGCTTCCGCCGGATGATGACCAAACCGTTCACGGTGAAACGGGTCGACGCACTGCGACCGGCGATCCAGCAGATCACCGACGACCATATCGACGCCATCCTCGCCGGCCCGCAGCCCGCGGATCTCGTCGAAGCGCTCGCCCTGCCGGTGCCCTCGCTGGTGATCAGCGAAATGCTGGGCGTGCCCTATGAAGACCACGAGTTCTTCCAGCAGCATGCCACGACCGGTGTGTCCCGGTTTGCGACCGCAGAGGAATCGGCGAAGGGGCGAGTGGGTCTGGCGCGATATCTGATCGACCTGATCAAATCCAAAATGGAGAATCCGGCCGAGGATATGGTCACCGAACTCGCCGAACGGGTCACCGCCGGTGAGATCTCCATGAAGGAAGCCGCGCAGATCGGCACCGGCGTGCTCATCGCCGGCCACGAGACCAGCGCCAATATGATCTCGCTCGGCACCCTCGCGCTCCTGGAGAACCCGGACCAGCTGGCCCTGCTGCGCGATACCGACGACCCGAAGGTGGTCGCGAACGCGGTCGAGGAACTGCTGCGGTTTCTGAGCATCATTCAGAACGGGCAGCGCCGGGTCGCCCTCGACGATATCGAGATCGGCGGACACACCATCAAGGCCGGCGAGGGCGTGATCATCGACCTCGCACCCGCGAATTGGGACCCGAACCAGTTCCCGGGCGGGGACACACTGGATCTCACCCGTCCCGCCCGGCTGCATGTCGGTTTCGGTTTCGGCCCGCATCAATGCGTGGGCCAGCAGCTCGCCCGGGTGGAACTGCAGATCGTTTTCAAGACCCT
Source organism: Nocardia sp. NPDC051750 (assembly GCF_044453135.1). Lineage (NCBI taxonomy): Bacteria > Bacillati > Actinomycetota > Actinomycetes > Mycobacteriales > Nocardiaceae > Nocardia > Nocardia sp. NPDC051750. Next base: position 102,879 of record NZ_JBITCK010000008.1, read on the forward strand.
GCTGCAGCGTATCCCGACCATGCGGCTCGCTATTCCGCTGGACGAGGTCGAATTCAAACACGACAAACTGGCTTACGGTCTGTACCGCCTGCCGGTGACGTGGTGATCCGCCGAAACAACTGCGCCGAGAGGAAACACCAGCCGTGACCACCACTGCGCCCGCTGATGTCTACTACGACCCCTACGATGTCGAGCTGAATGCCGGCCCGTACCCCATGTTCAAGCGGATCCGCGAGGAAAAACCGCTGTACTACAACGAAACCCACGATTTCTATGCGCTGAGCCGGTTCGCCGACGTCAATGCCGCGCTGATCGACAAGGACACCTTCAGCTCGGCCCGCGGCGCGATCATCGAACTGATCAAGGCGAATATCGAGATCCCGCCGGGCGTCCTCATTTTCGAGGATCCGCCGATCCACACCATGCACCGCAAACTGCTGTCCCGGATGTTCACCCCGCGCAAGATCAAGGCGCTCGAGGACAAGATCCGCGAATTCTGCTGCCAGAGCCTGGACCCGCTGATCGGCACCGGTCGCATCGATTTCATCGCCGACCTCGGCGCCCAGATGCCCATGCGCACCATCGGCATGCTGCTCGGTATTCCGGAAGAGGATCAGGAAGCGGTCCGCGATTTCGCCAATGAGCAGATGCGTACCGAAGAGGGCAAGCCGATGAAGGCGTCCACGGAGGGCATGGTCAGCGGCGAACTTTTCGAAAAGTACGTCGACTGGCGCACCGAACACCCCTCCGACGACATCATCTCCGAGCTGCTGAATGTCGAATTCGAAGACGAGACCGGCACCCTGCGCCATCTTTCCCGCGACGAAATCCTCACCTATATCAACGTCGTCTCCGGTGCCGGCAACGAGACCACCACCCGGCTGATCGGCTGGGCCGGAAAGGTCCTCGCCGAACACCCCGACCAGCGCCGAGAACTGGCCGAGAACCCGTCCCTGATCCCCGCGGCCATCGAAGAGTTGTTGCGTTTCGAACCCCCGGCCCCGCACGTGGCCCGCTACGTCACCCGCGATATCGAATACCACGGCCAGACAGTCCCCGAGGGCAGCGCCATGATGCTGCTCATCGGCGCCGCCAACCGCGACCACCGCCAATTCGCCCCCGACGGCGACGTTTTCGATATCCACCGCGAAAGCAAACCCCACCTGGCGTTCAGTGTCGGCACCCACTTCTGCATGGGTTCGGCCCTGGCCAGGCTGGAGGGCCGGGTCGCCCTGGAAGAAATCCTGAAACGCTTCCCCGAATGGGAGGTCGACCTGTCGCAGGCCAAACTCTCCCCGACCTCGACAGTCCGCGGCTGGGAAAGCATGCCGGCATCCTTCTGAGCGGAAGCGAAGGCGGAGCGCTGTGGCCGACCACTGCGCCCCGCCTCCGTTCCGACCACGGAGCATTTATTTGTCGAAGCGGGGAGTGGCGTTATCGCATTCGGCGGCCGCCGCCTTTACCACGATCTGTTATCCCGGGATGGCCGGTTTCGGCCTTGGTCACCCATAATGTTCGGCGCTGGTCGTCGATCGCGTACCAGATCCGTGCTCCGCTCGTGACTTCGTACTGCCACTGCTCCAGTTCGGTACCGCCGATCTTCACCGCGCTCAGGGTGGCTTTGAGCCGGTGCTGACGGCCCGGGTTCTGGACGCTTCGCGGTTCTGACGTAATGGCGACCCATGCGCGATCCAGGGCATCGACCGCCTGCCGCTCCAGTTCGGACCACCCACGCGCGGACTCTGTGTTGTGCAGGAGCACCCGCCACGGTTTGGGGCGAGGAATTTCGTCGCCTCGCTTGTGCCGGATCATTTGCGTCTGCCCGGGCGATCGACCTCCACGAAATCAGTGGTGTCGAATGGACCGCTCAGCTGCGCTACCAGCGCCGGGTCTGTATAGATCTCGGCGGTGTGCTTCCACGCGATCAGGTCCCTCAGGAACGGAAGGTAATGCCCGGTATCCGCTCCGGCGAGCAGATCATCCAGCAGTTCTCCGATCGCTTCGGGTCGGTGCTCGGACGGTAGCCAACGTAGCCAAGGTAGTTCTTCGGCGAGTACGTCCTCGGCCAACTGGCGGTTCGCTTTCGCTACCAAGCCGAGCGACCGGGCGGCAAGTTGCAGCGCACCGTCCATAGCGCGATACCGCTCATCGCGCATCAGGACGACATTCTCGGCATCTCTGCGCTCCAGGAGCACATCGGCGTCGGCGAGCAGCGGGAAAACCGATGTCTGCTTCCGCACCAACTCGCTGAACGGCAGGCTCTTCATCGCGCTCATCGATCTAGTGTAGCACTGTGCTGAATTAGTTCAGTACTGCTGAGCTATCCCCGCGCTCTACGCTGGGCTGGTGTTCTTCATCTTCGGTTTCGGAACCAAGCGGCAGAACCTCGGCCCCGGGGCAACCCGGACCTGCGCGCGCTGTCACAACACGACGCAGTGGCTGCGGGTGCGGGAGTTCAAGCAGTTCACGCTGTTCTTCGTTCCGGTCGCACGCTGGAAGCGCCGGCAGCTCGAGATCTGCGGTATCTGCGGCGCGGCGGTCGAATTCTGAGCAGTGCCGGTGGGTCAGAGCGTCGCCACGTGCTGTTCCAGTACCGCGCGAATCGTGGCCCCGTCGATTGCACCGTGTGGGGTGACGGCATCGAGTGAGAGGCCCGAGATGAGCGCGGCCAGGTGTGCGGCTTGGTGTTCGGGGGCGGGAGTTCCGGTGGCGGTCAGCGTGTCGACGAGGACCCGGCGCAGGTCCGCACCCATCTGCCGGACGACCGGTTCGAACGCGGGATTGATCCGCGCGGCCGCGATGACCTCCACGAGGATCACCGCTTCTCGATGCCGCTCATCGTCCAAGGGGACCAATTCTTCGAGTACGCGCAGCAAGTGACGTTTCGCCGCGGGGCGGTTTCCCGCGGCCGGTGCCGGATGGCGGGTGAGACGCCGGCCCATCCGGTCGCCGACCTCGGTCGCCACGGCGACGACCAGAGCTTCGTGGTCGGTGAAATAGTGGCGCACCGACCCGATGTTCAATCGCGCCTCGGCGGCCACCCTGCGGAAAGTCGCGGCAGCGACGCCGCCGGCCACGACGAGTCGCAGGGCTGAATCGACGATATGGCGTCGTCGCGCATCGGCATCTACCCGGATCGGCACGGGCACAGTCTAGAAAACCGCTTCGTTTTTACATCACATGCGTGATACAAAAGCTGGCGCACGAGATCCGACCGAGGAGGACCCGTTGTGAACGAGGCCGACGCCATTGCCGCCAACCGTGCGAACTGGGACGAACGGGCCGATGTGCACCGGCGGTCCCTGATGTACGACGTAGACACCTTCCTGGCCGACCCCGAGGCCGTCTCGTCGGTGGTGCGCAACGACCTCGCGGAGTTGTCTGCGCACCTGCCGGAAACCGGGGTAGCCGGCCGATCGCTGCTGCATCTGCAATGTCATATCGGCACCGACACCCTGTCCTGGGCTCGTCTCGGCGCGGTCGATGTGCACGGTCTCGACTTGTCACCCAACTCCCTGCGTCATGCCGACCGGATCGCCCGGGCCGACGGCCGCGAGATCACCTGGGTCGAGGGTGACGCGCGGTTCGCGTCCGCACTGATCGACCGGCAGTTCGACCTCGTCGTCACGAGCGCCGGCACCATCGTGTGGCTGCCCGAACTCGCCGACTGGGCTCGGTCGATCCACGACCTTCTCGCGCCCGGCGGTGTGTTCATGATCCGCGACGACCATCCGATCCTGGGCGCGATGGACTTCGAGCCGTGGGAGATCACCGACGACTATCTCAGTGGCAGCGGCAGCCGGACCTACACCGATTCGGGTAGCTACACCGAGGATTCGGCCGGGCAGATCACCCAGGCCACGGTGCACGAGTGGCGGCACGACCTGGGAGAAATCATCGGTTCGCTGCTGCGCGCCGGCCTGCGGATCGAAGCAGTCCACGAATTGCCCTACATGGATTGGCGCGCCTTCCCCGACCTCGTCGAATGCCGCGAGGGATGGACACTTCCGGACACGGCGCCGCGGATCCCGTTGAATTTCGCCGTTGCTGCCCGGAAGGTATAGCGATGTACCCGCCGGCCCGTCCGGTGGACTAATCCAAGAACATATCCGGGATCGGGTTGGCGCCGCCGCCGTATTCCGACAGGTCGGTGCGGCCTGATTCGATGAGCGCCGTGGCGTCGATATAGGTGTTGCCGGTGTTGTACTTGGCTTCGCGCGACAAGATGTCCGCCGCGGCGTCGCCCATGATCCGCGGGCTGCGGGAGGACTCCAGGAGTTCCGTGCCGTCGGGCAGATTCGCGACGGCGGAGGTGGCGATGTAGGTCTGCGGCCACAGGCAGTTCGCGGCGATTCCGGCGTCGGCGTATTCGGCTGCCCAGCCGAGGGTCAGCAGGGTCATCCCATATTTCGAGAGCGTGTAGGAGGGGTGGGCGCCCAGCCAGCGGGGACTGGTGTTCAGGGGTGGGGCGATCGTGAGAATGTGCGGGTTCGGCGCCTGGCGCAGGTGCGGTAGGCAGGCTCGGGTCAGCAGGAAAGTGCCGCGCAAATTGATCTGCTGCATCAGGTCGAACTTCTTCGCGGAGAGTTTCTCGGTGGGGTCGGTGGCGATGGCGCTGGCGTTGTTCACGCAGTAGTCGATGCGGCCGAAGCGCTCCAGCGCGGTCTCCACGACCCGTGCCACGTCGGCTTCCTCCCGGACATCGCCGACGACCGCCGCGGCCTTGCCGCCGGCCGCCTCGATCTCCGCGACCGCGGTGTGCACCGTGCCCGGCAGCTTCGGATGCGGTTCCGCCGTCTTGGCCAGGACCACCACATTCGCGCCGCGGCGGGCGGCGGACAGGGCGATGGCCAGGCCGATGCCGCGGCTGGCACCGGATACCACCAGGGTTCGGTCGGTGAAGTTCTGCTGGTCGGTGGTCATGTCACTCCTGGTCGATTATGCGTTCGCGCGAACCGGTATTGGCATTCTCATTTTCTGCAAGTATCGTATTCAACGATGAACGATGCAGTCCATACCTCCTCGGGTATCCCGCTCGAACCGGTCTACGGGCCGGCCGACCGGGCTACCGAACCGCCCGCGCCCGGCGCGTTTCCGTTCACCCGGGGCAACTACGCCACCGGTTACCGGGGACGGCTGTGGACCTTCCGGCAGTATTCCGGCTTCGGCACCGCCGAAGAGTCCAACCGGCGCTACCGCTACCTACTGGACCAGGGGGGCACCGGCTTATCGGTCGCCCTGGACCTGCCGACCCAATGCGGCTACGACTCCGATGACCCCGAAGTGGGGGAGGAGGTCGGTCGGGTCGGTGTCGCGGTCGACACCCTCGCCGACGCCGAGATCCTCTTCGACGGCATCCCGCTGGACAAGATCAGCACGAGCTTCACCATCAACGGCACGGCCGCGATCCTGCTCGCGTTCTATGTGGCGGCGGCGGAGAAGAAGGGCGTGCCCCGGGAGAAGCTCACCGGCACCATCCAGAACGACATCCTCAAGGAGTACGCCTCCCGCGGCACCTGGATCTGGCCGCCGCAGCCCTCCCTGCGCTTGATCGCCGACACCATCGAGTTCTGCGCCGCCGAGGTGCCGCGGTTCAACGCGATATCGGTGGCGGGCGCGCATTTCCGTGATGCCGGGGCGACCGCGGTCCAGGAGATGGCCTTCACCCTCGCCGACGGTGTCACCTACTGCGATACCGTCGTCGAACGCGGCCGGATGAGTATCGAGCAGTTCGCGCCGCAGATCTCGTTCTTCTTCTACACCCACGGCGATTTCTTCGAGGAGATCGCCAAATACCGGGCCGGTCGCCGCCGCTGGGCGACTATCGTGCGCGAACGTTACGGCGCGACCACCGACAAGGCGTCGATGTTCCGGTTCGGCTGTGTGGCCGGTGGTGCCTCGCTCTACGCCCCGCAGGCGCAGAACAATCTCGTCCGCATCGCCTACGAGGCGATGGCGGCGGTGCTCGGCGGGGTGCAGTCGATGTTCACCGCGGCCTGGGACGAACCGTTCGCGCTGCCCAGCGAGGAATCGGCGACCATGGCGCTGCGCACCCAGCAGATCCTCGCCTACGAAACCGGGGTCACCCGGGTGGCCGATCCACTGGGCGGTTCGTATTTCGTCGAGGCGCTCACGGACAAGACCGAAGAGGCCATCAAGGAGATCATGACCGACCTGGAGAACCGGGGCGGGATGGTCCGGGCGATCGAAGACGGATATCTGCAGGGCCTGATCGCCGACGAAGCCTACAAGTTGCACCAGGAGATCGAATCCGGCGTCAAACCGGTCGTCGGGGTGAACAAGTTCGTCTCCGACGAACCCGCACCGGAGATCTCCACCTACGAACTGGACGCCGAGGGCCGGGAAACCCAGCTGAAACGGCTGGCCAAGGTGAAAGCCGAACGGGATTCCGCCGCTGTACGCGACACCCTGGCCGCATTGTCGCGGGGTGCGGAAGGAGACGACAACCTCATGCATCGTCTGATCGACTGTGCCAACGCCTACTGCACGGTGGGCGAGATGACCGCCGCCCTCAAATCGGTCTGGGGCGAATTCCAGCAGCCGGTGGTGTTCTGATGACCGCGCGCGTATTGGTCGCGAAACCCGGTCTGGACGGCCATGACCGGGGTGCGAAGATCGTCGCCCGCACCTTGCGCGACGCCGGATTCGAGGTCGTCTACACCGGAATCCGGCAGCGTATCGAGGATATCGTCTCGATCGCGGTGCAGGAGGATGTGGCCGTGGTCGGGTTGAGCATCCTGTCCGGTGCGCACGTCGCGTTGACGAAACGGGTGGTCGACGCTCTGCGTGCGGCCGACGCCGGCGATATCGCGGTTGTGGTCGGCGGCACCATCCCGCAGGGCGATATCGAGAAATTGCAGTCGGTGGGCGCGGCCGCCGTTTTCCCGACCGGTACCGCGCTCGATGTGCTGGTCACCGCGATGCGGGAACTCACCGGGACCCCGGCCCCGTCCTGATCTCCCGGGCGCCCCGCGCCCGGGTCCGGAGCCGCCGCCGAAACGGTGGGCGGCGGCTCCCTCTGAATCGTTTGTGAGAGTGGAGGAATCGTGCGTATCGGTGTGATGATCGGGCCCGAGCGCGGCGATACCGCGCGCAAAGCCGCCCGGATGGTCGACGACATCAAATGGGCCGAATCGGCCGGTATGGACACCGCGTGGATTCCGCAGATCCCGACGGATTTCGACGCGCTGGTGACGATCGCGCTGCTCGGTTCGGTGACGGAACGGATCGAACTCGGGACCGCGGTGGTGCCGCTGCAGGCGCAGCATCCGATCGCCCTCGCCCGGCAGGCGCTCTCGGCGCATGCGGTGGCCGGCGGGCGGCTCGCTCTGGGGGTGGGGCCGTCGCATCACTGGATCGTGCAGGACATGCTCGGACTTCCCTACGAGAAGCCCGCCGCCTACTCCCGCGACTATCTCGAGGTGCTGAACCCGGCGTTGAACGGCCCGGGGACGGTGCAGGTTTCGAACGGCAGCTTCACCGTGAACAACCAGCTGGACCTCGGTCCGGTGGCTCCGCTGCCGGTGCTGATCGCGGCACTCGGCCCGGTCATGCTGCGCATCGCCGGTGAGCACACCGACGGCACCATTCTGTGGATGGCCGACGAACGCGCCATCGCCGATCATGTGGTTCCCCGGATCGCCAAGGCCGCCGCGGATGCGGGTCGCGCCGCCCCGCGCATCGTGGCCGGGCTGCCCATCTGCCTGTGTGCCGCCGGCGAGGTCGACACCGCCCGGGAGCGCGCCAACCGCATCCTCGCCGAAGCCGAGGTCTCGCCGAACTACAAGCGGCTCCTGGAAAAGGGCGATGCCAAGGATATCGGCGATATCTGCATCGCCGGCGACGAGGAAGCGATCGCCGCCGGGCTGCGCCGCTACGCGGAGGCGGGCGCCACCGACCTCTCCATCCGCCTGCTCCCGATCGGCGACAACCGCGACGAACTGATCGCCTCGAAGCGGCGTACTCGCGAGATGATCGCGCAGATCGCCAAGGATCTCCGATGAGGCAATACCGCCGCGGACCGCAGGAACCGGCGCCGAAGGAGCGTCTATGAATAGGGGGCCGTTGGCGGGTATCCGGGTGCTCGAGGTGGGCACCATGCTGGCCGGCCCCTACGCCACCATGATGCTCGCCGACCTCGGCGCCGAGGTCACCAAACTCGAACCGGCGGCCGGGGATATCTCCCGCAATGTCAGCGACTCCTATTTCGCGAGCCTCAACCGCGGAAAGCGCAGTATCTGCCTGGACCTGGCCTCGGCGGCCGGACAGCGGCAGCTGGGGGAGCTGGCCGCCGAATCCCATGCCCTGCTGGTGAACCTGAAACCCTCGGCGATCCGGAAACTGGGCCTTACGTACGAGGCGCTGCGTCACCACAACGAGCGCATCGTCTGCGTCGCCCTCACCGGCTTCGGCCTGGACAACGGTGATGACCCCGCGTTCGACTACGTGGTCCAGGCATCCACCGGCATTGCCGCCCTCACCGGCGATCCGGCCGGTCCGCCCACGCTGCCCGGCTACTCCTCGGCCGACAATTCCACCGGCCTCACCGCCGCCCTCGGCCTGCTCGCCCAGATCGTCTCCGGCAAGGGCGGCCAGATCGACGTATCCCTGCGCGACGTCATGCTCTCTCAGCTGAATTACCACGCCGCCGCCTACCTCGACAACGGCATCGAGCCACAACGCCGCCCGCACGGCGCCCACTCGTTTTACGTTCCCGCCCAGCTGTTCCCGACCGCCGAGGGCTACCTGGCCCTTTTCGTCACCCACGACGGTTTCTGGAAATCCTTCGCAAAGGAGGCGGGTCTCAACGGTTTCGAAGCCATGGCCGACCGGGCCGCCCACCGTGACGAAGTCCTGGCCCTGGTGACCGCGGCCCTGGCCGGCGACACCGCCGCATCCTGGGAGGCGCGCCTCCGGGCCCTCGGGGTCCCCGCTGCCGCGGTCCGTACCCTGCCCGAAGCTCTCGACGCGACCCCCGAAATGGTTGTCCGGGCGGGTGAGCACCGCCTCGTCGCCTCACCGATACGGGTATCCGGCTGGACCCCCGACTATCGCCCGCCACCCCGCCTCGGCGAACACGGCCGCTTCGGGGAATAGCCCAGCCGGACCCGTCAGGCGGGAAAGCCGGACCATCCGCTGATGTCAAGGCATACGATGGAATTCGGCGTGCTATCTTTTGCCCACAATCGCCGGCCGGGTCGGCATCACGCGACCGGGAGCCCGGTGGACCGCTACGAGGGGTGTGAGGACGCCGGCGGATGAGGATCCAACCGAGAGAACAGATTCTGGGAATCTGGAAGGCGATGATCGACGCCTGCTGGGACGGCGAGCAGTGGCAGTGGGGCGGGATTCGCTCGGTCAACTCGATCAGCGACTCCGAGCAGTTGCTCTGCCTGCTGTACCCCGCGACCGAAATCGACGTGTTCGCCCTGCACGATCCGGACCGTATCGAGAAGGATGTGCAAGCCGTCCTCGAACCCATCGGCGGCACAACACGTATCGGTGCTTTCGTGGTATCGCTGCTGGCGTCCTATCTCGATAACAATTCGGCGGCGGACGGGCAGCCGATCTTCGCCGGGGGCAGCTATCTGCGCTCGAGCGAGGACCGGCCACCGACCGAGGTGCAGCAGCGGCTCGATATCGTCGACTCCTATTCGATGTCGCTGACCCTGTGTATGGCCGGCCTGCGGTTCCTGCGCGACTACCGGGCCCGGGTCCGGCCGGGGGCTTCCACCGTGCAGATCGAAGAGTTGTCGGCCCGTCTCAGTGACAGGCTCACCGCCGCCATGACCGGTCTCGTCCGTAGCTTCGTCGTCAACACCTTCCGCCCGGCCTCGCCCGAGGGGCAGGCCGTCCTGCGCATGCTGAACCAGTCCGGAGACACCGAGCGGACAGTGCTCGCCGGTATCCGGACCGGCCTCGCGCGGGTCCGGGCCCGCCTGCGCAGCGATATCGCGCTCGGGCAGGACAAGGCGGTCGAAGAACTCGAAGACGATTCCCTGCTCTTCGAGTGCGGCTGGACGTGGGGAATCGCGGACGACGCCTCACCCGTCGATTTCGTGACCGCGCCGATCGCGGATGCTCCCGGGGTGGCCGAGTCACGGCCTTATCTTTATTTCACCGTGGTGGCACTCGACGGCATCAACGACCTGGTCTCCCCGCGTGCCGGTGAATTGGGCCTGCTCGACGAAACCCAGCACCGGCTGGCGCAGGCGCTGCGCACCCGCTGGGAGTTGACCCAGCGCTACTGGTCGAACGTGGCCCGGTTCGGTGACGGTCGCTGGCCGCTGGAGGACATTCCGTGGGAGACCTCCGACGGTGAGCAGTCCGACTACTACAGTCTCATCGTTTCCGCCGTGCTGATCCAGGATCTCGTCGCCCGGACCGCGTCCGATGACGATTTGACAAGGGCCGTCGCGATTTTCGACGAGCTGGCGGGCCGGGGCCGGATCATCCGGCGTCCGATGCGCGGCGATCCGGCGGTGCAGTTGCATCAGCCCGGTGTCCTGCTCGCCCTGCGAGGCACCGAGGAAGTGGACAGCGGCCCGCCGCTGCAGTGGCAGGTATCGGACTTCGCGGCGGTACTGCTCAAGCGGACGATGCAGGCGGCCCGCCTGTCGAACAACGTCGCTGCGCGGGACAAGCTCATGGAGCTGTCGAAGGCAACCATGGACCATCTCAGTGCTCGTATTCTGCGCGAAGGTGCGGTCGGCCTGTGGGACGATCCCGCCGGGGCGTTCGCCGGCCATCAGGAGAGTGCCGAGACACGGCCGTCGTGGTACATGACCGAGCGCATGATCGAGTGTTTCGTCGCCGCGGACCGCACCTACCGCGAGCCGCCACCGAACTGGCCCGATCTGCAGTCGATGGCGCGGATCATGCTCAATACCGCCGAACACCGTTTCGACCAGGAGATGCTCGGAGTCAGGATCGACGACTACTCCGACAACCGGGAGGCGCTGTATGGCGTCGAACGCCATATCGACGAGGCCCGGCGGCTGATCCGGGAGGACGCGGCGACCGCCTTCGTGCACACGCTCGACGCACTGCGCGAACTCGACGAGCTCGCCGCGGGACGTCGAGACGCCACGAGGAATATGTGATCCCATGATCGTCTTCGCGACATCCGACAAGGGGGGCACCGGGCGCTCGGTGACGAGCTGCAATCTCGGGTATCGGTTGTCTTCCCGGGGCAAGCGGGTTGCCTATCTCGACTTCGATTTCGGGTCACCCACCGCGGGTGCCCTGTTCGAGCTCGGCGGCTACGAGCGCGGAGTCGCGCCCGAAGTCGATCGGAGCACCGGTGCCGGCCAGGGCGTCGGGCTGCACGCGTACCTGCTGGGAACGGGAGGCGCACCGGCCCGCATCAACGTCCGCGATCGGACCGACCGTGAGGATGTTCGTCGCAGGCGTGGCCGAGGCGGGCAGCTGGTGCTGTTTCCCGGCGATCAGGGCGGGGGTGAGTTCGATCGGCGCTGGGACCCGGAGCTGGTCGAACGATGCGTCCGGCTGCTGCATACGGTGGACAAGGAATTCGATCTGTCGATCGTCGATCTCAGTGCGGGTCGATCCATCGCCCTGGACATCGTGTTGAACGCCACCGCGCAGGGGGTGCTGGCCGCGCGGACCGCGCGCTGGCTGGTATTCCATCGGTGGACACGCCAGCACATCTATGCCGCGAGCGGTCTCGTCTACGGTCCCCACGGACTACTCGAATGCGGGGAACGTGCCGGGCACGATCGCGACGAACTGCTGAGCAATATCCGCTTCGTGCGGACCGCGGTGCCCCAGGTCGATCGAATCCGCGGGGGAGCGGCCCCGCAGGCCGCATGGTTACACCGGCAGGATCGGATCCTGAACGAACTCGCCGGTGAGTTGCAGATCGGTGCGAGTTCCCTGCTCGGTACGATTCCGGTCGAGCCGATGCTGCAGTGGCGGGAGCAATTGATCCTCGACGTCGACGTGCAGAAGCAGATCGCCAATCGCTCGACCGTCGAGGCTTTCGACCATCTCGGTGATCGGTTGCTCGACCCGCGTACCTGGGTTCCACTGAACTAGCCAGTCGTCCCGAATCATTCGACCGCGACATCGTTCGCAGAACAGGCATCCGACCACGTGGAGAATGTGGCAGCTTACAGCGAAGCCGGCGAACTCGGACAAGATCGCCGTGTGCCGTTGTCGCATATATCGGTCGAGGTGGGCCACTTCCTGATGCAGGATCTGATCAACGGGGTGGATCGGATTCAGCAGCAGTTCCGGCGTGTCGTGCCACTGCTCGACGCGTTCACCCGGTCCGCGCAGGCCGAGTTCGGGGGGCGGGCCCGGGTCAGCACCTGCTTTCTCGTCGACGACTACTTCCGGCCGGATACCGACCCGGGCGTAATCCTCGAGAAAATCCTGGGCGCGGCCGCCGAATGTGGACTGACAATCGACTATTTGGCCCGGGAAGCGGGGTGCGCAGATGTTCCCGAGGTCGTTCGCGACGGGATCGTGCGCACGCCCGCGATAGCCTTGGCCGAAATGGTGCGGCACCGGATCGTCGCCGAGCCCTACCAGGGAGCAAACGGCCGTCGGCCCCCGACCGCGGAGTCCGGGTGGTTGTGCAACGGAATACGGGCCACCGATCGAGAACCCGGGCAGGCAATGCATCCCGAGCAGGAGTATCGGCCGCCCGAGGAATTCGGCCGCCGGGGGCATTCGATATTCCTCGATGTCGAAATGTGGGACCACCCGGACCCGGATGTGGGCACCCCCAAATGGTCGTGTCCGTATCTGGCGGCGATCTGGCAACTGCTGCGGCTGGGCATGCTGCGATACGAGGGCCGGTCGCCCGTGGAACCGCAGCTGTGGAGCGGGCAGCGGTGGCCCGGCCATTGGGAGGATCTCCCTTCGGTCATCCAGCTCAACGAGAACGCCAAACCGTTCGCCGCCTACCGTTCGCTGTCGATTCTGCCGATGCGCTACGTTGGTATCGAACATGCGGTCCGGGTCATTCTCGATCACATCCAGCTCGACCACGAGGTGGTCGAACAGGTGGTCGCGCGGGGCAGCAGGGAGAACGTTTCGGTGTCCCGGCGGGTCGCGGAGCGGCTCGAGCACCATCTGCTGGCCGGGTCCTGATGAGCGGATCCGCTGCCGCAGAGCCACCGCGTGGCTCTGCCCGCCGTTCTGCCCGCGGACAGGGCAGAGGCCGGGCGGTGCGGGTTCTCGCCCGTGCCGCGGCCGGCCAACCGCGCACTCCGCCGCCGCCGGTGCCGCCGCCGGCGCTGCCCGGCATCCTCGCGATGGTCGGTGAGGTGAGCACTGCCCTGCTGCCCACGGCCACCGCCCTGCAGCACGGGGAGGTCCGGGAGCTGCTCGAATTCAGCCCGGACCATCGGGTGCGGTGGCGGGAACGGCCGGTATCGCTGGGGATTTCGCCGCCGGTCGCCGAGGGGGTGGATTGCGGGCTGGCTGTCGCCAGTCATCCGGCGGTGCGCGCGATCGGCACCATCGCCTTGCGCGCGACCGTGGTGGGCGGGCGGATCGTGCAGACTTCGGCCCGGTGCGCGATAACGCGCTCGGCATCGGACAAGCGGCAGGGGTGGTTCCACTATCTGAGCCGGGTCGGCGTCCTCGAGGTGATGACCAGGGTCACCCAGGAGACACCGGCACGCCTGGCCGAAGGGTTCCTCTGCGACCGTCCGAGCTCGGCGACACTCGACCTGACCTCGCCGACCGACCGGCTCCTCGGCCGGATCGGGTTGCGCCGGCTGGATAACGAGGCCCCCCTCCGAGCGGGGACGCTCCGGCTGCGGTGGGCGGCCCGCGTCGGCGACCTCACGCGGCCACAGGTGGCGTTCCGGGTACACGACGACCTGACCAGGACGGCGCTGATCGTCGTGCCCACGGAGCCGGAACTCGATGCCGTGCAACGCTTCTGTGAGGATCTCGCCGCCCACGATTGGCTGCTGACCGTTGCGTCCGACGCCGTCGAGCGCGCGGACCTGGCAGGTCCGGGTACAGGTGAATCCGTGGATATTCTCGCCCCGGTACTGGAACATCTCGCGCATCTGTGGGTTCCCGGCGCCCATACCCCGGCGGGTCTGCGTAATTTGTGGGCTCAGCTGGCCGAGGAACCCGACCTGGCCGCGCAGTGGCTTCGCACGGTCGGGCATATGCGCAACCGGCTGCTCGTCTCGACATGGAAGGCCATGTACGAGAACACACTGTGAGGGTCAGAAGCGGAACCAGCGCCGCACCAGCAGAGCGAACAGTACCGACAGGAAGATGATCCCGGTCCAGGATTCGACCAGCAACAGAACCTGGGTGCGGGCGTTGAGGTTGTCGACGCCCATCGGATTGAGATAGTTGGTGAAACACACCCTGGCCGCATCGGCCAGCGAGTGCCCGGTCAGTTCGTCTCCCTGCAATATCCAGTACAGACCGGTGAAAAGGACGAGTTGTACGGCGATCCAGGCCAGCAGCTGGAAAGGTTTGAACCCGTATCCGCACAACATATCCGAGACGAATCCCGGGATCCGTCGCCATCGCGGTATGGTCGCCTGCCGCTTGGCCCGGGCCCGTGCCAGGCGGCAGCGGTCCTGGGCCGTGACATCTTCGGCGACATCGAAACAGTATGTGGCGCGTTTGTAGGCGAGTGCCGCGTGCGCGGGCAACCCGCTCTCTTTCAATACGCCGCCGATCACTTCGTACAGTTCGGCGAGATACATGTTCTGCGTACCGCTGAGCCGGCGTGGCCCGCGGAACTCCACCTCCAGTGCGAGCAGTTTCCGAATGGTCGCGGCCGGGCCGTGCAGAATGTCGGGATCTTCCGGGCTCGGCCGGTGCACCTGCTCGAATACGAGGGCATCACCGCGCGGCGGAACATTGGATTTCTCGTATTCGACGACGACCTGTTCCACCCGCTGATGGAAATTGGCTAGCAGACTCCGTTCGGTGAGTGGTTTGCCGTCGGCCTGGACAGTCCCCAGCTCGTCCAGACGCAGCGCGTAGTGAGCGGATTGGCGACCGATGAGGTCGATCATGGAGCGTACCGCGGGTGGGATCTGGTCGCTGCTGTTATCCGGCACAAGGCCCCCTCGAACCGAGTAGATGAGTCAGA
The DNA here is from genome assembly GCF_044453135.1 of Nocardia sp. NPDC051750. Classification (NCBI taxonomy): domain Bacteria; kingdom Bacillati; phylum Actinomycetota; class Actinomycetes; order Mycobacteriales; family Nocardiaceae; genus Nocardia; species Nocardia sp. NPDC051750. The sequence goes on from NZ_JBITCK010000008.1 coordinate 118,003, forward strand.
GTTGCGGGCCGCGTGGGTGTTTGACCCAGCGGTGGCCGTCGGGCGCGGAGTTTTCCCAGCGCCGAGGGGCGGGATCGAACCGGAGTTCGAGCACATCGCGTGGCTCGTCGGTGCCGAAATAGTTCAGGTCGTGCTCGATCTGCCGGAAGCCCGTCTTCTCGTACAGCTTGACCGCAGCGGTGTTCTCCTGACGTACGGTGAGGCGGACGCGGTATATCTGTGCGTCACGGCATCGATCGAATACGTGTTCCAGCAAGCGAGTTCCGATACCGTTGCGGCGGGCCCGTTCGGAAACAGTCATCGTCAGCACCCAGGCGCAGCCTCGCCCGTCGACCCCGACCACGGCGTACCCGAGGATTTCACCTCGCTTTTCGGCGACGACCCAGTGTGATCTGTGCAGTTCGAACAGCTGGCGCAGGATGAAGAACGGATAGGCCAGGTCGGCGAACTGGGCCTTTTCCATCTCCGACAGGATGGGCAGGTCCTCCAGTCGCGCGGACCGGAGCCTGCCCTCACCTGGTGCGGTGAGTGGAGCTCCGTCGATGAACTGCGGCCGGTCTGCTGGTCGACGGGTCATATTTGCTGCCTCACCCCCCGCGCTCGGCTATCCGCGCCGAACGTCGTTGTTATATAGAGTGTGCATCGGTGATCGAGGTCCGTCCAGAAAAGTGAGCAGTTTCCCGGTTGCCGCAGAATAGCTTGTGCGCCAGCGTAATACGCCTCATCTGCATCGTCGATACTTTCCCGGCACTTCGGTCCCGGCGGTATTCGCCCTCGGGCCCGAGCAGCTATCGAGCAGCCTCCACGGGTGCGAATCGGCTCGTCGGTGCGGCGCGGTCGGGGTCGTCTGCGCAGCCCGGCGTGCCATGAACTCGCGAGCCAGGGGCGAGCGGGCGGGTCAGACCTTTGCGGTGATGACCCGAGGGTGGGCAGCCGTGAGGGTTCCGATGTCGTCGGTGTCGGAGGTCAGGATCGTGACGCGGCCGGGTTGGGCCAGGGCGGTCGCGCTGAGCATGGCGTCGATGGCGTACTTGTGGCCGTGTAGGCTCGCGTCTCGTAGCAAGGCGGCGGCCGACTGGGCGAGCGTCTGGGTAACCGGCTCGACGCGAACGCGTGACAGGGTCCACTTGAGGGCGGCGTCGTTGATCCTGGGATGAATTACTTCGACCAGGACGGCGGCCGAGGTGACGACAGGCATGTCCGCGTCGCGGGCGGCGGTGAGCCATTCGTGGACTTCTCGGTCTCGTTTCACCGCTTTGGCGAGGCCTTCGCTGTCCAGGATGAGTGCTCCGCTCACGCGGCTGTCCCGGACTTCGGGTCGGTGGCGCCGGTCAACTCGGCGCGTTTGGCCGCTACTGCTCCGGGGTCGGCCGGCCCGTTGTGTTCGTCGAAGTCGGCGATCAGCTCGTCGAGGTTGTCGCGCTCGATCTGGCGTTGTGCCGCCTGCTCCAGATAAGCAGACAAGCCTCGTTTGCCCACCCGCTCGCGGATCGCCTGCAACGTTCCAGCCGTCAGGCTGACGGAAATGCCGCTGGTGGGTCCGTCGCCAGGAGGAAAATCAGCGTCCATGAGAAAAATGTAGCATTTGAAATGCTATTTATGAACCGGTGGTCTGGCAGGGCGGATCGTGTGGTCAGCCGGTGATGGGGTGGCGGGTCGGCCGGCGCGCAGGGCGAAACCGTCGCACAGTGCGGTCAGCCCGAGGTGTAGCAGGTCCAGCTGGGCGAATTGGTCGCCGGTGCCGTGTAGTTCCGCGAGCGCGGGTGGGGTCGGGTGGACCGGGTTGCCGGCGAGTAGTGCACGAAGCCCGTTGTCGTCCGAGTCGTCGACTCCCTTGCGGGCCAGTAGCGCCGAACTGATGTGGGGGAGGGTGGCGCCGGAGATGTAGTTCCAGACCGCGAACGACATCTCGGTTGCCTTGTGGGTCGAGACACCGAGTTCGCGGAAACCTTCGACGAGCCAAGCCAGGCATTGGAGGCTGCTGGGCCCGAAGCCGTAGCGGGGGGTCGCGAAGGCCAGGAGCACCCACGGATGCCGCTGGTACAGCTCCCAGTCGATATCCCCGGCGATTCGGACCCGGTCGCGCCAGGTCCAGTTCTCACCCTCCGTGGCCGGGTAGGGATAGCGGCCCGCCACCTCGTCGGCCATGGCGGCGATCAGGACATCCTTGTTCGCGATATGCCGGTACAGCGACATCGCCCCCACGCCCAGCCGGTCGGCGATCCGCCGCATGGACAGCACGTCGAGTCCGTCGGTATCGGCGAGGTCGATGGCGGTATCGATGATGGCGGCTCTGGTGAGCTTCGGTTCGGTCATCGGGCACCTGACTCCGGCCTCGGATCTGACATGCGTACACTGTACCCCGGATCATGCGTACGCCGTACGCGTCAGGGAAAGGGAACCGTTGATGACGAACCTGGAGGCAGTGCACGCCGCGCCGGAGGCGGGCGGTTCGCGACGCGCCTGGCTCGGTCTGGCCGTCCTGGTGCTGCCGGTGCTGCTGGTGTCGATGGATATGTCCGTGCTGTTCCTGACCTTGCCGACCCTGACCGTCGACCTGGACCCGTCGGCCGCCCAGCAACTGTGGATCCTCGATATCTACGGATTCCTCATCGCCGGTCTGCTCATCACCATGGGCAACCTGGGCGACCGCATCGGCCGCCGGCGCATCCTGCTCGCCGGTGCGGTCGTATTCGGGATCGCCTCGCTACTGGCGGCCTTCGCGCCGAGTGCCGCGGTGCTGATCACGGCGCGGGCGCTGATGGGTCTCGGCGGTGCGACCCTGCTGCCGTCCAGTCTGGCGCTCATCAGCACCCTGTTCCCGGACGCCCGGCAGCGAGCCACCGCGATCGGGGTGTGGACCGCGTTCTTCGCCGGCGGTTCGGCGGTCGGCCCGATCATCGGCGGGGTGCTGTTGCACCACTTCTGGTGGGGGTCGGTGTTCCTGATCAACGTCCCGGTGCTGCTGGTACTGCTCGTCTTCGGGCGGCTGCTGCTGCCCGAACACCGGGCCACCGAACTGGGCCCACTGGATCTGCCGAGTGTGGCCCTGTCGATCGGCGGCATTCTGCCGGTGGTGTACGCGGTGAAGCACGCCGCCGAATTCGGGATCGACGCGGTGGCGCTGGTGTCGGCACTGGTGGGCGGCGCACTGCTGACCGTGTTCGTGCGCAGGCAGCGGCGGATCAGTGAACCGCTCCTGGACCTGCGCCTGTTCGGGCACGGCCCGTTCTCGGTCGCGATCGGGTCCAGCCTGGCCGGCATGATGTCGCTGGCCGGGCTGAGCTATCTGTCCAGTGTCTACCTGCAATCGGTCACCGGCCGTGACCCGCTGGCCGCCGCACTGCTCGGTATCCCGATGGCCGTCACGGTGTTCGTGTTCTCGATGACCGGTTCGCGGGTCGGGCAATGGCTGGGTGGCCGGGCAGCATTCGCGTCGGCGCTGGTCGCTGCCGCCGTCGGCAACCTGATGCTGCTCGGTATCGGCGTGGACGCCGGCGTCGGCTGGTATGTGGCAGGGTCGGCGATCGCCGGGGTCGGCTACGGGATCGTGTTCACCCTGGTCTCGGAGGTGGCTGTCTCGTCGGTGCCGCCGGAGCGGGCCGGATCCGCGGTGGGCATCTCGGAAACCAGTTTCGAACTCGGCAACGCGCTCGGATTGGCCCTGCTCGGCTCGCTGGCGGCGGTGATCTTTCGCTCCGGCGGCGATTTCGCCCCGACCATCGGCGAAACCATTCAGTTCGCGAAGGACGATCCGGCGCTGGTGCACGCCGCGCGGGATTCTTTCGTGAGCGGTATGCACGTGGCGACCACGGTCGGCGCGACCGTGCTGCTGGTGATGGCGGTGGTCGTGCTCATCAGTCTCCCGCGCCGGACCCGGGCAGCCGATCGGGAACACCCGGTCACCCACGCCTGAGCCGGTATCGCCCGGCTCAGGCGGCGCCACCGCGGCGGCCGGATCGCGCAGGAAGGCGCGTATCGCGGTGGGGCCTCCCGACGAGGCGACCCCACCTCTGGCCGGTCCGTCCGGAGGTGGGGTCGATGTGGTGCGGTCACGCGCCGGTCATACCGTCACGCGGTGCTCGGTGTCCTGGGTCGTCAGAGCACCGCCGACCCCCTTCGATGGTCGGTCCGAGCGGATGAAACAGCAGGTGGCCGCGCCGACGAACGGGCCGATCGCCAGGACGATGAACGCCGCGTAGAACGAGTCGGTGGCGTGGAAGACGAAGCCGACGACCGCGGGCACCACCACACTGCCGAGCTGCCAGACCGCGTTCACGCCGCCGGCGGCCGACCCGACCAGATCCCGCCCGGCGAGGGCCGGGGTGAGCGCCGCAGTGAGCGGCGAGTAGGCGTAGGCGCCCAGGCCCAGCAGCGGCGCGCACCACAGGAACTGGGTGAGGCTGGACAGCGACCCGAAGGTCAGCAGGGTGGCGCCGAAGACGGCGAGGATCACGATGATCGGCAACTTCTGGCCCAGGCGGAATTGGTCGGTAACCCAGCCGACCATCGGCTTCGCCACGACCGCCACCCCGGCGAAGATGACCAGAACCGTTCCAGCGTCGATCGGATCGATCCCGTTGGCTTTGACCATGAGCGTGTTCGACCAGGTCACGAAGCCGTAAGTACCCCACAGTCCGCCGAAGCCCGTGACGGCGAGCAGGAGCAGGTCCCGGTTGCGCAGCAGTGGACGCAGGTCCGGCAGAGCGTTGGTGCGGGGTTTCGGCTGTTCCGCCTGCCGCTCCTGACCGTGCGGCCGATCCCGGAGCAGCACGAAGCACAGGATGCTGATGACGACCGTGGCGATGCCGAACACGTGATACGACTCGCGCCATCCCGAGGCTTCGATCAGCCGCGGCACGACGGCGTTGGCGATGACGGTGCCGAGTGAGGTCGCGGTCATGAAGACGCCCATGGCGAATCCACGCTGGGCAGGCGTGAACCAGGTCGCGATGAGTTTGAGCCCGCCCGCGTAGTCGGCGCCGGCGAACAACCCCACGATGCCCTGCACGATCAATCCCGCGGTGATGGATTCGATGGTGCCGAAAACGATCATGAACGAACCCGCGACCAGCCCCGTGAGCGACAGGATCATGCGCCCGCCGAGCCAATCGGTGAGGAACCCGCCGAAGGCGTTGGAGGCGACGTAGCCGATGTAGTAGCAGGTCGCGAAGATACCGATGGCGGCGATCGGCACGGCCAGGGAATCACTCACCGACGCCGAGGCCGGGCCCCAGGTCGACCGGTCGACCGAGGTCATGGTGAAGGCGGCCCAGCACATCGTGAGGACGACCCACCGGTAGGCAGGGGAGTGCTGGACGCTCATGGGCGGTGCTCCGGTTCGCAAAAAGTGGGCAGTAAAGGCAGGGGTGTCACGTGCGGCCGGCTCATACGATCGCCCCCTGCGCGAGCAGGGCGCGGCGGATGCCGGGTAGATCGTGGCGCCGGCCCTCGCTGTACTGCGCGGCGGCGATTCCCGCGGCGTGCCCGGTGGCGAAGGCGGTGCCCATCACCCGTACCGAGGCGAACGCCTCGTCGTCGGAGCTGGTCAACCGGCCGACACCCCACACATTGCCGGTATCGGCGCACCGGATGGCATCGTAGGGGACGTCGTACCAGCGTCCGCCATCGATCTCCTCGTAATTCGTCACGCCCGGCCCGGCATGATCCTCGATCGGCCAGCCGCATCGTCCGATGGATTCGTCCGGGCGCTTGCGGGCCTGCCGGACATCCGCGGCGGTGATCATGGTCTCGCCGACCAGCCGCCGGCTTTCCCGGATCCCGATCTGCGGCCCGGACGTCACCAGGTAGGCCTGCTGCCACCCGGCCATACCCTTGCGCATCGCGTCGAGATAGCGCCATGACTGCGCGCGGGCACTGGCTTCCGCGGTACTGAACTGCCGCGCGTCGAGAGTGTCGAAATGTTCGTCGACGAGCAGCGCCATCACCTCACCGGTCACCGGCAGCCGGACGGCGATCCCGTGGTCGCGGGGCAGGCCGGTACCTGTTTCCTCGATATAGGCGGCCACCGCTGCGCGCATACCGTCGGTGGAGAGGTCGGCGTCCTCGGCGACTCCGCCGAACCGGCAGGCGAGGGTGTTCGTCTGCCGGTCGGGCAGGTCCACCGTGCGCACCGCCGCCCCGGCGAGCGCCAGCAGCGCCCCGTCGCCGCTGGCGTCGATGAAGGCGTCGGCGGTGAGGCGTTCGGTGCCGCCCCGATGCGCGACCTCGATCTCGGTGATCGCCCCGTCCCGCCTGGTCGCCCCGATCAGCGTGGAATGCAGCCGGGTTTCGACCCCCGCATCGGCGACGATCTCGTCGCAGACGATCTTCGTGGTTTCGGCGTCCAGTAGCACGATCCGGTTACCGGTCCAGCCCATGACCTTCTCGGTGTACACCCCGCGCGCCCGCAGCCGGTCCAGAACCTCACCGCCGACCCCGGCGACCACCGTTTCGTGCGTCTGATCGAAGAAACCGCAGAAGGTGAGCACCGAACTGTTCGTCGCCGCGCCACCCAGGAATGGGTACTGCTCGATGAGACGGACCCGCGCCCCGCTCCGCGCGGCCCCGACCGCCGCCGCGATACCGCCGGCGCCACCGCCGACCACCACAACATCGACATGCTCAGTGAGCGTCACCGTTGAGCTCCTATCCCTGCCCGGCGAGTCGCCGGGGAACACCTGTGGACTGAGTCACAACTCTCTGCGATACCTCTATCCGGCGTCCAATGCCCATTCCGGCGACCGGGTATACCTTCTGGGTATGGCAAGCTGACGGGGTGGAGTTACGCCATCTCAGATATTTCGTGGCAGTCGTCGAAGAACGCTCGATCTCCCGCGCCGCCGACCGCCTTGTCATGTCCCAGCCGGCGCTCACCCGCCAGATCAAAGAACTCGAACGCGAATGCGGTATCAACCTGCTCGACCGCGTACCGCGCGGCGTGGAACCGACCCCCGCCGGCACGGCGCTCTACCAGCACGCCGCCCATCTACTCGGCCTGGCGGCCGCCACCCGCGACGTCGCCCGCTCGGCCTCCGCTGCCCGCGAACTGATCTCCATCGGCCTGCCCCCGGGTCTTCCGGCTGACTGGCTCACCGGCCTGATCCATGCGTTCCGCGACGAAACACCCGATATCCGAATAGTTTTCAGCGATGCGAACAGCAGCGCCCAACTGCGGTCTGTTCAGGAAGGCCGGCTGGATATCGGCCTCGTCCACCAGAACCCACCGTCGAACCTGCACTCGGCCGAATTGTTCGAAAAACCCTTCGGCCTCGCGGTCCGGCCGAATCATCCCCTGGCCGAACGGGAAACCTGCCCGCTGGCCGAACTCGACAACCTCCGCGTGCTGGCCCATGCCCGCGAGCAAATCCCCGCCGAACACGACCGCCTGATCTCGGTCGCCTACGAGGCTGGTATCGCACCGATCTGGCAGTTCGCGTCGTTCGTCGAAAACGCGCTGGCCTGCGCGGAGGTCACCGGGTCCCATGCGGTGCTGCTCAGCGAGGCCAGCGCGCACCGGCTCCTCCCGGGCTGGCCGTGGATCGAACTGGTCGAACCGGCCTTCCCCATGCGCACCTGGTTGGTGCGGCCCGAACGGACCCGCGCCGCGGTCGAAGCCGGCGCCGAATTGATCGCCCGATACGCACGAACCGTGTCGGCGAACAGCGCGGGCGCGATCGGCTGAACCGCGACCGGTCCCGGAAATCGGTATCGCGAGGCGGAAGTCGGTAACTTTCGCCTGCGCCGAAGGCGGCCGTGCCGGCATTACGCCCGGACGCTGATGTTCTCCAATTCCGCAACGTCCTCGTCACTGAGCGCGATACCGGCACCGGTGACGTTTTCCCGCAGGTGGGTCACGGACGAGGTCCCCGGGATCAGCAAGATATTCGGCGACCGCTGCAGCAACCATGCCAGCGCGACGGACATCGGCGTGGCCTCCGCCCGTTTCGCCACGGCCGAAAGCGCCTCGGACTGAAGCGGACTGAATCCGCCGAGCGGGAAAAACGGTACGTAGGCGATGCTCTCGGCGGCGAGCCGGTCGATGAGCTCATCGTCGTGCCGGTAGGCGAGGTTGTACATGTTCTGCACGCAGACGATCGGCGCGATCGCCTGGGCTTCGACGACCTGTTCCGCCGTCACATTACTGACCCCGAGATGCCGGATCAGGCCCTGCCGCCGCAGTTCGGCGAGCGTTTCGAACGCCTCGGACAGTGAGCCCGGCTGCGGTCCGGTGGCGTCACCGAGGCGCAGATTGACCAGGTCCAGCGTATCGACCCCGAGAGCTTCGAGGTTCTCGTCGATCGCGCGGCGCAGCTGGTCCGGCCGGCGCGCCGGCGGCCAGCCGCCCTGCTCGTCCCGGGTCGCCCCGACCTTCGTGGCCACGTGCAGCGATTCGGGATACGGGTGCAGCGCTTCGCGGATGAGAGTGTTGGTGACGCGCGGACCGTACGCGTCCGCGGTATCGATATGCGTGATGCCGAGGTCGACGGCGGCGCGGAGGACGGCGAGGGCACCGTCGCGATCGGCGGGCGGGCCCATCACTCCGGGTCCGGCGAGCTGCATGGCGCCGTAGCCGAACCGCGTAACCGTCGCATCACCCAGGGTCCAAGTGCCGCCGGGAAGGGAAGTCGTGTTCACCGTGTGCCTTTCGGGGGATCGGGAAAGCGCCTCACGGCTCGGGCAGATTCCGTTTCGGCGCTCCGATGAAATGGTGCGGGCGGTGGGATGGCACTGTCCAAGACCGGTCCGATCCGGCCTGATACCGCACCGGTATCAGGGGTCATACTGGTGGTGTGGACGGACTCGAAACTCGTGAATTGCGCTATTTCGTCGCGGTGGCCGAAGAGCTGCATTTCGGCCGCGCCGCCGAGCGCTTGACGATGGCGCAACCGCCGCTGTCCCGCGCCATCCAGCAACTGGAACGTCGCCTGGGAGTCCTTCTCCTGGAACGGGATCGCCGCGGAGTCGCGCTCACCCCCGCCGGCGAGACCATGCTGACGGAGGCCCGGAACGCACTCGATGCCGTCGATGCCGCTGTCCGCCGCACCCGCCGCGCCGCTGCCGCGCAACCGGCCCTCGTGCTCACCACGAAAGCAGGCGCGTCCCACGAGCTGCTGAAACAACTCCTCGACGCCTATGCCGCCCGCCCCGGCGCTGTCGACATCGATGTCTTGCTGTGCGAGATCGGTGAGCAGGGCCAGTTCCTCCGCGACGGCCGCGCGGATGTGGCCATCATGCATGCCCCATTCGACGTGATGACGGGCCTCGACAGCGCCGAAATCCTCACCGAAGGCCAGGTTGCCATCGTGCCGGCGGCACATCCGCTCGCCCGGCGCTCCAGCTTGACGATGGCCGAGGTCAGCGATGTCCCCGACCTGCCCATCGCCCGCTGGCCCCGCCACGACTACACCTACCCACCCGGTCCCGGCCCCGAGGTCCGCAGTCAATCCCAGCTCGCCCAACTCGTCGCACTCGGCCGCACACTCCTGGTCATCCCCGCATCCAGCCGCGCCTGGCAGTGGCCGGAACACGTCGCGGTGCCGGTCCTCGACGCCCCCCTGGCCACCACCCTCCTCGCCTGGCCCGCGGGTACCCGCTCCGAGACACTGGCCGGACTCGTGGAAACAGCTCAACAGTTGAATCTCGGCGGTGCCGGCGGCCCGGTTGCCATCGCAGATCACGAATTCGCCGGTTAGAACACACCCTTGTCGCGGTTCCCGATATGCACAGTGATCACAGCCGCTGTAACTCGCCGCGACGGAACCGAGTTCGCGTTCCACACGACGTAGGGGAGGGCCAGCGAAGGGCAGCCGATCGAAGCCGGCTCGAGGAACGGAATTCGACTGTCCCGCCTGAGCTCTTGATCGGCTGGGCGGCTATTTGACCGGACTTCTACACATCCGCGGCGCGGATCGTCCGGTGGCGCTCGAGGTTTGTCATCCGGTGACACTCAGCGTGAGGCCCAAGACATCGGCGACCTCGGCTACGGTCGCGCCGGTTCCTGGCTCGATATCGCGGATCGTGCGCGTCGATGTCCCGGCGAGCTCGGCCAGTTGCTCTTGGGTGAGCCGGTACCGGCGGCGGGCTGCGCGAATCTCGGCACCGATACGCTGCACGCTATCCATCCAAGCTCTCCTCATCGGCAGGATGCTGCCGAATCCTGTTTCGCGAAGTAGCGATGCTGGGGCATCGGAGCCGGATCGGTTCCCGTTCGAATTACTGGACTACCGGTGTCGGGAGGTTTGTGGTGACCGCTGTTCGGGCGATCCGGGGGATGATGTGTGGCGCGGGGATTGCGCTGCTGGTCGCGGGGTGCGGGACCGATAGTGAGGGCACGGCGACGCCGGTGACCACGACCACCGGGTTGCCGATCGCGGCGGAGGCGCCGTCATCCTTCGATCCGTGCACCGATATTCCGCCGGAGATTCTGGCGTCGGAGAGCTTGGTGCCGGATGGTCTCGACTCCAACGTGGACGGCGGCCAGGGAATTAAATGGCGTGGATGCGGTTACGTGGCACCGGACAGTTACGCGGTGGGGATCACCACTACGAATCTGACCTTGCCGGTGGTGCGGGACAACGACCGGTTCGTGGTGCGGCATGAGTACACGGTCGATGGCCGGGCGGCAATGGCCGTGGACGCGGCGGACGATCCCGACGTGCGGGCGTCTTGCACGTTCTATGTGGAAATGGCAGGGGGGAGCCTGGAGTTGTCGATGGACAATCCGGCGTCCAACGATAAGACCGGGCATCTGGATACGTGTGGCTTGGCGCTGGGCTTGGCGGAGAAAGTGGCCCCATTGATCCCGGATGCGTGAGCGCCGGATTCGGTGGTATGGAATGGGTTGGAATAACGGAGGGAGTGGGCTGTGAGCGAGGATTTGCCGCCGCGTCCGCTGGAGGATTTGCTGACGGAGGCGCGAGAGGGCCGGCTATCGGTGAATCTGGGTGCTGGATCACCTGAGGCGATCCGGGTGAACGCTGAAGAGTTCGTCTCTATGGAGCGGGACTGTGAGAGGTTCAAGCTTCTTATCCGTGCGCTTCAGCGAACTGCGCAGGAGATCTGGAAACGCGAGCGGTGGGACCTCGGCGAGAACAGCGAGGGCCTTACCTCCGCGGATGTCATGGTGAATCGCTTCCGGACCAAGGCGCAGAATTCGGGTGACGGCAACGATGTTCATGCGATCTTGGAGCAGCATTACCAAATCGTCGAGGATATTCAAGAGATGCACCGCGTGATCGCGCAGCGGTACACGCACCGGATTTCGCGGCCGGTTTCGCCGAGTGGATCGACCGTGCGATGCGCCGCCTCCGTGAGGATGAGCCGGACACCTGGTAGCAGGCGTGACTGCCGCACCCGCGTCGAGGGCAGTGCCGCGTCCGAAATGTCGAGGTCCGGGGGAGCCCGTAACCGTTCCGCCCTCATCGGGGACAACGCCACCTCCCAGGGGAATTCGCTGCGTGCGGCGAGCCATACCGCACCTCGATTCTCGATGCCTCGGCGAGCCGGTGCCGATCTGTGTGGGTCGCTACGCAGGCCACGGCTTCGGGTGGGGTGAGTGGCGGCGCCGGGTCGTCGAGGGACGGGGTAGGCCCACAGGATTGGGTTGGGAGTGCGGTCATTCATCGAGGTAGCGTGCGATTTCGGTGAGGGAGCTTGCCGTGTGCAGATATTCGCCGTCGGCGGCGTCCAGCAGCGCCCAACCGGCCGGCGTGTGTGGTTCGCGGATGAGTTGGTATCCGGAGTTCCGGGCTCGTTCCGCGAGCACATCGAAGGCCGCGGAGATTTCGGGACGACTCTGTTCAGCGGTCACTGTGCCGCCTTCGTCCGGGGGGGTTGCCACCGATGCAGGGCATCGGAGATTCGGGTGAGGGTTGCGATATCTGCCGGAGATTTCCATATGGGTCCGTCCGGAATGGATATTCCATAAGGAATCCGTTGCGGTAGTTTATCCGTCATTGCAGATCTTCCTTTGGATGAATTCGGTCAGTAGCCCAGGAATTCCTGATCGCCGGGGATCAGGCGGCGTTCTTCGACGAGCCGGGCCTTTGCCTGCCGTTTGAGTGGGCAAGCGATCAGCAGACAATCAATATGCGCTTGCATGACGAGATGTGCGTATGGCACGGTCATGACCGGTATGCGCCGGTGGTCGGTAACCGGCAATCCGAATATCATTGGTACCTCGCAGGGTCGGGGGACAGGCGTCGACGGGTAGAGCTCCGGGGGTCCTGTAATCGTCGTCGTGGAGCATTCCGCGGTGGAAGATTCCGTGGCGGAAGGGTTTCTTTCGTTTTTCGGCAGGATCAGTAGATCATCCGCTTCCGAAAATGTGGAGAGGATCGTAAGATTCGGTCGCACAATGGATTTGATCCGGCTGGATCGGTTATTCCACGCAGTTCGACTGTTCCATTCGACATGACATAACCCCGAGTAACGCTAACGAAAGGTGACGCCCTATGTCGATCGAACCGAACCCACCGACTCTGCCGCGCCGCGTCCTGGGCCGCCGCCTGCGTGAACTACGTGAGTTGGCTGGGCTGACGCGGGCAAAGGCGGCTCGCAGTTGCGAGATGGGCGCACAAACCCTGTGGCGCTTGGAGACCGGGCGTAACAGCGAGACCAAGAAGATGGTCATCAACGCGCTCTGCGACACATACGAAGCGAGCGTGGACGACCGCCGCGAACTTCTGTGGCTTGTCGACGAATCCCGGAAGGACGGGTGGTGGCACTCGATGGCCGACGCCGTCGTTCCTGAGGCGGAAATGTACCTCGGCCTCGAGCAGGCGGCGCGGGAGGTGTTCACCTGGCAGACCATGATTGTGCCGGGATTGCTTCAAACCCGGGCCTACCGAAGTGCGCTGTGGAAGATTGCGGAGCCGCTTGGAAGGTCGATCGATCTCGACAGTGAGCTCGCATTGCTCGAACGGCGTCAGAAGAGATTGCATGATGCCTCGGGCTTCGCCGTGGAGGTCGCCCTCAGTGAGTCCGTACTCCGTCAGCCCGTTGGTGACACCGAGTGCATGGCAGGTCAGCTGGGCCATCTTGCCGAGATGTGTGCGCTGCCGAATATTTCGTTGCGAGTCGTGCCGTTCGGGGCTCCAGGCCACCTCGGATTGGCGGCGAAGCACTTCATCTACTTGGTCTTCCCTGACCACATGAATCCGGTGTTGACCGAACCGCCCGTAGTGTACGTCGAGGGATTCACGGGGGCGTTGTACCTGGACAAGCCGAGCGAGATCGATCAGTATCAGGCGGCTCGCGGGTCCATTCTGCAAGTAGCATTGGACGAGGGAGAAACACAGCGCCTCATAGAGGCGACGGCGAGGGAGTACCGGGCATGAGCATCGACCTATCCGAAGCAGTGTGGTTCAAGAGCACCCGTAGCGCCAGTGGCAACGAATGTGTCGAGGTCGCCCACCTGCGCGGCGGAATGGTGGGTGTGCGGGATTCGAAGAACCCCACCGGCCCTGCCTTGGTGTTCGGTCCTGCCACGTGGGATTCGTTCACAGCCGCTGTCGATGGTGGCGGGTTCGAGCCGACCTCCTGAGAGACAACGAACCCAACGAGAAGGCCCCGCCCCCGGGAATGAGATGAGCCCGGGGGCGGGGTTTGTCGTATTTGTGAGCCCGGTTGTCTGCGTCGGTACTGATTCGGTGTTGCTGGAGCCGCACGGTCGTTCGATCTGGCCTGCAAGGGCCCTTCGGTCTGCAACGTCACTGTGACCGTGGCCGGTCGATTACCGTCCGAGCGGGTTCGGTCGGATCGCCGGCCGCGGTCATTCCGGCGAGCTGGGCTCGTACCCCGTCCGCGCGTAGCCAGCCGTAGCCGGCATCGGCGAGGCGGTGCATGAGCCCGTCGAATTCCAGGTTTGTCCACTGCCGGTTCTGCCGGCGCAGGAAGACTTCGAGATACGGTGTGGCGCCGTAGTTCCAGTCGGCGGCGTCCGGTGCTTCGAGGTCCCAGTCGAGTTCCCAGAGTCGCAGGGTCTCGTTCTGGCCGGTCAGGACGAACCGGCCGTCCGGCGTGGTGGCGAGACAGCTCACGGCCTGTTCGTGGCCGTCGAGGGCGGCGATATGCCTGCCGCGCCGGAGATCCAGGATCACCGGATGCGACTGGTATCCGCCGGCGATCGCAAAGCGGCCGTCGGCTGTCATTCGGACGGTGTGCAGCCCGCGCGGTGGCTTGGGCACGGTCCGCACCGCCTCGCCGGTTGCGCATTCCCACAGCGTGAAGGCTCCGCTTTCCCCGAGCTGGTCCCCGCAGAGAACGAATCGGCCGTCGGCGGACACATCGATCGCGCGGGGAAAGTACATGCTTCCTCCATGCAGGTTCTGGCTGACTCGCTCACTGGCCAGGTCCCACAACCTCAGCTGTCGATGATCTGCGGTCGCTCCGAGCCGGCCGTCCGCGCCGAGGCAGGCGTCGACCGGGACGCCGCCGGGTCTTCTCCGGAATTCCCGGGTGAGGGTGCCGGTTTCCAGGTCCCGGAACTGGGTTCCGTCGCTGTCGTCGAAGATCACGGCCTGTTTTCCGTCGGCACTGAACCGCACCGGCACCGAGTTGGCGAGCAGGGCCCGTTTGCTCACCCGCCAGATATGCCGGCACGCACCCGTGCTCACCTCCCAGCAGCGAGCCGTGCCATCCCTGCTCGAGGACAGGATCCACCGGGCGTCGGCGCTGAGCCGCACATCCTCCACCATTCCCTGGTGGCCTTGAAGGGTTCGCAGGCACCGGCCGGTGGTGGTGTCCCAGAGCTCGACCGCCCCGTCTCGGCCACCGGAGACGGCGATCCGGCCGTCACCGGACAGATCGGCGGCCAGTACCTCCCTATCGGCCGACCAGCTGCGCGGCGACCACACCGCCCGCAGTTCCGTGCGCACCGCCCGGCGGCCCAGCGCCCACCAGGCCGACAGGACCCGCGGGGACCGCTCGTAGCCGGGTATCGCGCGGGCCTGCCGGAGGTGATCGAGCGCGGCCCGGAAATGTTCCTCCGCCACCGCCCGTTCCGCTTCGGCGATCAGGGCGTCGACCTTTCTGCCCCGCCGGTTGAGTTCGGTATCGCGGCGTGGGCGGCTCAGCATGGGCGCGCCCAGGTACTCGCCAGGTAGGTCCCACCGGCGGACCGTCCCGTCCTGGCCGGCGGAGAGCGCGAACCCGGCGTCGGCGTCCACGTGCACCGTGCCGGTGCCACCGCTGTGGCCGGGGAACGTGCGCAGGCAGCGGCCGCGGTCCAGATCCCACAACCGGATACCGTCGTCTCCGCCGGATACCAGCCACCGCGACGCGGCGTCGAAGGACAGGGTGACCACACTGTGCGACAAGATGTTCGGTGTGCGCCGCGCCCGCAGGGTGTGCAGGCAGCGGCCGTCGCCGAGGTCCCAGACGCGGACGGTTCCGTGAAAGTCGCCGGTGGCGGCGAGTAGACCGTCGGGGCTGAAACACAGCGCGGTCACCGTCGCTTCGTGTCCGGACAGTTCCGCTCGGCAGGTGTCGTCGGTCAGATCCCACAACCGGACGACGCGCCGGCCGGCATCCGCGCTACTGTTACCGCCCACCAGCTCGTTCAGCAGCTGGACGCGGTCGCCGCGATCGTGGCGGTCGATCCGGCCCACGGTCAGCGCCCGGCGGCCGTCGTCGCTCACCTCGACCAACCGGCTGCTCACGGTGTCGGCGAGCGTCCGCGCCCCGCCCGTGCGCACATCCCACACCCGGAATGCGCCGTCCAAGCCGGCGTAGAGCGCGAATCGCCCGTCGGGAGTGAGCCGGACCGTTTTCTGCTGGACGCGCAGGGCCGCTTCACCCAAACCGTCGGTCCCGTCCCAGGACGGCGGGCGGGGACTCGTGTACAGGCGCTGTGCATTGCGCGGTGCGGGCTGGGAGGCGTCCCAGAACCAGACGGATTCGTCCTCGCAGACGGAGACAGCGCACTGCCCGTCGGGCGTGAGGCCGACCGCCTGTACGGGCCGGCGGTGTCCGCCGGTGAAACTGGTGAGGCGCCCGGTGTCCAGGTCGTGGACCCGGACCGTGCCGTCGATCTCCCCGGCCGCGAGGTACCGGCCGTCGGGAGTCAGGGCGAGCGGCACACGGGCCGGACGCTTCCCGAGCAGGTCACGGGTCCCCGGACTCGGCGGCTGCGGTGTCCGCCATTCGCGGGTGCAGCGGGCATTGATCAAGGTCCCGGAGCGAATCGCGTGCACGGCAGCGCGGACCTCCGGTTCATCGGGCCGATCCCGGGCGAGTTCGTCGAGTAACTGTGCGGCCGCGGCGAGGTCGCCGCGTTCGAGGTGGATCTGCGCCAGAGCGGTGCGTGCCTCCCAGTCCGCGCCGCTGTCGTCGCGCACGGCAGCTATCTCGGCGAGGAATGCCTCGTCGGTGAAGGCGCCGCTGCGCCAGCGGAGGAGCCCGGCGTTGTATCGGACGCGGGCATTGCGCGGATCGGCGGCTCGCGCGCGATCGAAGTCCAGCTCGGCCTCCTCCGGCCGGCCGAGGTCGAGGAGCGAGATCGCCCGGTTGTTGAACTCGTCCGCCAGCAGATCGGCGGGCGCGGGCGTGCTACGCGGATACTCATGGCCGGTGACAGCCCGGTAGATATCGGCCAGTGCGGCAGCCACCTCGGCTACCGAGCCCGGCCTGCCTGCGGGGGTGGGGCTCAGGCAGCGGGCCAGCAGGTCGGCCAGCGCCGGCGGGAGCTGGGCTTCACCCGGCGTCTCGCCGAGGTGGTAGGCGGTGAGCGCGGCACCCGCGGCGGCACCGGCGGTCCAGGTCGCCCCACCCAGGCACATTTCGAGGACGGTGACCGCGAGACTGTAGATATCGGTCCGCCGGCCCACCTGGTCGCCTGCCGATTGTTCCGGAGACGCGTAGCGCAGGGTCATCCCACCGGCGCCGGGCAGCCGGGAACCGGCAACAGACCACCCGTCCGGATCGGTGGTCGCGACCCGATCGCGGGCCCGGGCCAGACCGAAGTCGGTGATCTTCGCGAGGACCGATCCGTTGTTCTCCGGGTCCAGCAAGATGTTGGCGGGCTTGATATCCCGGTGCACCAAGTCGTGGCTGTGCGCGTAGTCGAGTCCCCAGGCGGTCTGGATCGCGATATCCAGGATCCGGGTCAGCACCTGGGCGCGGTTACCTCGGTACAGCCGGCGGTCGCCGATCCAGTCGGCGAGGCTGCCGCCGGCGACGTATTCGGCGAACACCCGGGGCAGTCCGTCGATGACACGCACGTAGTGGCAGTTGCACACATGGGGATGGAGCCCCAGCGATACCCACGTCTGTGCTTCGGCGACGAACCGCTGCTGGTCCACGGTGGTGCGGAAGAGGTCCGGCAGCGGAGTTTTCACCGCGAGATCGATATCCCAGGTCAGATGCCGTACCCGGTAGACGAGTCCCATGCCGCCCTGATCGTGGATGCGAATGACCCTGTACAAACCGGCCACCACCGCGCCGGCCTTCCATGCGGTACCGGTTGCCGGAGTCGGTGGATTCGCCGAATCCGGGGAGGTCTGCCGCATCGTCGCGGCGGTCGGCGGGTCCGCGGCTGTCGTGCCCGGCGGCGCCGTCGACGAGTTGGGCATGGACTCGGGCGACCCCGGCGAGGGGGTTTCTCTGTTCAGCACCGCGCAATCCCTTCTACCGACCGGACGATCGCACGGTATCGAGGAATCGGCGGGACCGGTCCCGGGTGGGTCGTCACTACTCAGGACCGGTAGTGCGTAGTGACGACGTACCGCTTACCGATCGCCGGCGGGTAGAGGGTCATCCGAGACTCCGGACGGCCCGTTACGGGTGGGCACGCAGGGCCGCGATGAGCCATTCCGCGCCCGGGACCATCGGTGGACGAGCGGGCCGGCCGTTGATGATCGCCAGCAGCGACCAGTACCGCTCGACCCGGCCGTCGGTGAATGTGGCCATCCGGTCGGCCAGAGCGATGCGGTCGATGCCGTCCGGAACAGCTCGGGTGAGGATATCGGCCGCTGCCGCCGAGTCCGGTGCGATACCGGCCTCGAGGGCGGCGGTGCCGGCGGCCATATCGATCTCCGGGGCGGCCTGGGCGTCCTCGGCGCGGGCGCCGGTGACCGCCATCTCCCGGCAGCGATCCCGGAAGCCCTGGTCGCGGACCAGTTCCGCCAGTTCGATCCAGGCGTCGACCTGTTCGGGCGACGGATCGTCGGGCAGGGTGGCGGGCATCGACCGCATACCGTCGGCGATATGGGCGCCGGGGGCGTCCGGTTCGATTCCCGCGAAGGCCTCGTCGACGAAATCGTCGATGATCCGCTGCCGTTCGGCGGCGGACAGGGTGGCGAGTTCGTGCATGATTCTCAACTCCTCGGTCGTGCTGTTGCGGTGCGCGACCGACCGCAATACCGCTCGCCGCACCCGCAGCGCGCGGATCTCGACGTCCAATGCCCGCGCATGCGCGGCGGCCACGGCCGCCAAGCTGGTTTGCCGGTCCACCACCGCGCGGACGGTGGCCAGATCGATATCCAGTTCGCGCAGGGTGTGCACGAGATCGAGCCGGGCGGCGGCTTCGGTGTCGTACAGCCGGTACCCGGCGGCGCTGCGGGTGGTGGGCGGCACCAGACCCGCATCCGACCAGAACCGGATGGTCCTGGCGTCGAGTCCGGTGCGCTGCGCCAGCTGCCCGATGGTGAACAGGGTGTCGCGGTCGGTCACGAGTACAGCCTGAACCTTCCAGCGGGTGGAAGGTCAAGCCGAATTCCGGCATGTCCGCACATCAGCCGCCGCGGGCCATGTCGCCACTCGGCCACCTTCGGCGTGTGGTCGATCCCGCCGCTCGGGTAAACCGGGCGGCGGGATCGACCGTTTCAGGCGGTCGGGTCCCAGAGTCCGTCGGCAGCGCCGCGGGCGAGGTGCTCGGCGTAGACCCCGACCTTCCAGGCGATGATCGAGCGGCAATCCTCCAGCGCCCGGATCTGTGCCTCGACGCGCTGCTGGTGGGCGTCGAGGAGGCGCAGCCGTTCGGCCTCGTTGCCCGGGCCGTGCCGCACCAGTTCGGCGAACCGTCCGAGATCGGCCAGGGGCATCCCGGATTCGCGGAGCTTGACGCAGATCAGCAGCCAGTCGACATCGGCGACGGTGTACCGCCGCCGGCCACCCGAGGTGCGCTCGACCGGCCCGACCAGCAGGCCCTCGCGTTCGTAGAAGCGCAGTGCGTGCACGCTGAGCCCGGTCCGCTCGGCCACCTCGCCGATGCCGAGTGGCTCCGCACGTAATTCCGGAGTCGCCATACCTTCAGCCTAGGACTTGATCTAGACCTCACTCTAGTTTCTAGGGTCGCCTGCATGCCCCTCACCGAACAGCAGCCGCTCGGCTCACCTTTCTCTGCCGTCAGCACCGCCCAGGATGTGCTCGCCGATATCGACCTCTCGGGTGCCACAGCCCTGGTGACAGGCGGCTATTCCGGGCTCGGGCTGGAAACAGCCCGGAGCCTGGCGGCGGCCGGTGTCCGGGTCATCGTCCCGGCCCGCCGACCCTCGGAAGCCCGCGCCGCGCTCGCGGATGTGGACGGTTGCGAGGTGATCCCCATGGATCTGGCCGACCTCGGCAGTGTGCGCACCGCGGCCGCCCAGATCAGCGGCTCCTTGGACAGGATCGACCTGCTCATGGCACTCGCGGGCGTGATGGCCACACCCGAAAAACGGGTGGGGCCGGGCTGGGAAGGTCAGCTCGCCGTGAACCATTTCGGCCACTTCGCGCTCGTCGGTGAGCTCTATCCGCTCCTGGCCGCCGCGGGCGGTGCGCGCGTAGTGGTCAACAGCTCCGCGGGTCACACCCTGACCGATATCCGCTGGCACGACCCGCACTTCCGCACCGGCTACGACAAATGGCTCGCCTACGGCCAGGCCAAGACCGCCAACGCGCTGTTCGCCGTGCAGCTCGACACGCTCGGGCGGAACGACGGGGTCAGGGCGTTCGCGCTGCACCCGGGGAAGATCATCACCGGCCTGCAGCGGGAGATGTCTCGGCAGGAGCAGATCGACCGCGGGTGGATCGATGAGCACGGCACGGTGATCGGCGCCGATTTCAAGACACCGACCCAAGGTGCCGCCACCGGGTTGTGGGCCGCCACGTCCGCGCTCCTCGCCGACCGCGGTGGGCTCTACCTCGAGGACTGCGAGGTCGCGCGGATCTCCGACCCCGGCGCGCCGATGGATGACGGCGGCGTTCGCGCCTACGCCGTCGATTCCGGTCCGGCCGCGCGGCTGTGGGAACTATCCGTCGCAGCGACCGGGGCGACTCCGATCACGCGAGGAACCAGCGGTAGGTAAGTGGGTCGCGGCGACCGTGACCCCATCCCGTCACGGGTACAACGCTCGGCGCCGGATAATCCGGCCGCCGTGGCGACACCCGGTGGTAATCCCTTCTACCTGCGGTTTCGTGTGCCGCGGTCACGTTTTGTGCGCGGCCTACGTCAGTGCAGCAGAACACGCTCCGCGGCGGCGGACGGAGCCGGAAGCTCCCGCCGCGCGGGCTGTTCGACTGCTACCGAAGGGAACAGAACCATGAATGAAATCGAAGTACACGGCACCGTCGCCGACGGATACGAACAGGTGCGCGCCGAGTTCGCCGCCGTCGTCGCGGAGGAGGGCGGGGAATCCGGTGCGCAGCTGGCCGCGTTCGTGCGCGGCCGGCAGGTGGTGGATCTGTGGGCGGGTGACGAGGTCACCGGCACCACGCTGACCGGGCTGCACTCGACGTCCAAGGGAGCCGCCGGCCTGGTGATCGCGCTGCTGATCCAGGACGGTGTGCTCGATATCGACCGGCCGGTGGCGCACTATTGGCCGCGATTCGCCGCGGCGGGCAAGGAGCACATCACGGTGCGCGATGTGCTCGTGCACCGGTCCGGAATCGTCGGTGCCGACGGAGGTTTCACCATCGGCGAGCTGGCGGACGAGCAGATCATCGCCGAACGGCTGGTGGGGCAGCGGCCGTGGTTCGCGCCCGGCACCGTGCACGGCTACGGCGGGTTCGTCACCTACGCCATCGTCGGTCAGGTCGTGCGGGCGGTCACCGGGAGAACCATCCAGCAACTGTTCGAGCAGCGTATCCGCGCACCGTATGGGCTGGACGTGTACCTCGGCCTCCCCGAAGAACTCGATCACCGGTACCTGCCGATCCTGCCGTGGCGGGCGAGCCCGGAGAGGGAAGCGGACTTCGCCGCGAACTCGCCCAACCCGTACAGCGTGGCGGGGATCTCCTACAACCTCAACGCACGCGGTTTCACCGCCGCCGACGTCATGGCGCTGCCCAACGATACGAAACTGCGGCGACTCGGACAGGGCTCGGCGGGCGGCGTCGGCAGTGCGCGGGGGCTGGCGGCGATGTACGCGGCGGCCGTCACCGGTGTCGGCGGCCGGGAGCCGCTGC
The DNA here is from genome assembly GCF_044453135.1 of Nocardia sp. NPDC051750. Lineage (NCBI taxonomy): Bacteria > Bacillati > Actinomycetota > Actinomycetes > Mycobacteriales > Nocardiaceae > Nocardia > Nocardia sp. NPDC051750. The sequence continues at coordinate 139,390 of NZ_JBITCK010000008.1, forward strand.
TGTCCCTGGACACCCTCGCCACCGTGTCCGCGGTCCATTCCGGCGGTGCGGATCTGGTGCGGGGTGACCGCGCGCCCTACGCACTGGGTTTCGAGGCCAAGAGCCTGCTGTATCCCTTCCTCGGCGCAAATGCCTTCGGGCACACCGGTTCCGCGGGATCGGACGGCTTCGCCGATCCGCACAGCGGTCTCACCTACGGCTACACCCGCCGCCGCGCCGCCTTCGCCTTCAACGCACCCGAGAACGCGCGGCTGGCGGCTGCCCTGCACCGCGCCGCGACCGGCACCGAAATCGCCTCCGCTGCCTGATCTCTCACCCCCGACCGACACCTCAGGAGTACAACCATGTCCGCTCGCACCACCGCGATGATCCGTTCCCGCGGCCTGAAACTCGCGCGCTGGGTTCCCGTGGCCGCCGTCCTCGCCGAAACCGCGGTCGGCGCGTACTGGGATCTCGCCCGGATCTCCTACGTCCGCGACTCGTTCGACCACCTCGGCTACCCCATGTACTTCGCCACCGTGCTCGGTGTCGCCAAGACCGCCGCGCTCGCCGCGATCCTGACCCCCGGTCACCCACGGACCAAGGAATGGGCGTATGCCGGGCTCGTCTTCGTCTACGGCGGCGCCGCGACCTCCCATCTGGCCGCCGGCGACGGCCCCGACAAATGGGCGATGCCGCTGGCCTTCGCCGCCTGCACCTTTGCCGCCCGCGCCTGGCTGCCGCAGGGCGACCCCACCACGCCCGGCCTGCGTGCTCTCGGTGGTTCTCTCCGCCGGCCGCAGGCCGCCTGAGCCCACCGATTCACCACACACAAGAGAAGGAAACAACGTCATGAACGCCAACACCACCACCACACAGGAGCGCACCGGCTCCCGGCTGCCCAACCCGCAGCAGCTCGTTCCGGAACTGGGCGAGGTCGGCGCGGCACTGTTCAAAGCCGCCGGCAACGGGGCGATCCCGCGGACCACGATCGGCCTGGTCCAGCTGCGGGCCGGGCAGATCGTCGGCAGCACCTACCTGGCTGTCCTGCACACGGGCAACCTGCGCACCGCGGGAGAATCCGAGGAACGTATCGCCGCGGTCGCGACCTGGCGCGACGCCCCGTACTTCAACACGGCGGAACGCACTGCCCTCGCCCTGGTCGAGGCCGTCCTGCAACCGGCCGCACACGGCGAGCGGGTGCCCGACGAGCTCTACACCCGGGCGGCCGAGCACTACGACGACAAGGCTCTGGCCACGCTCGCGATGGCGATCGGCCAGGTGAACTTCTTCGTCCCGCTGGCACTCATCGGCAAGCCGCTGCCGGGTCTTCCGCCGGCCGAGCAGTGGAGCCCCGTACCGGCCTGACCGGTCGAAGGGAACCACCGGTCACCAGGGGCCGGGGCAGCTACTGCCCCGGCCCCTGGGCGCGTGCGGGTGAATACGGACGTCCCCGACGGCCCGGCCGAACCGCCTCCGGGCTCCTCGATGCGATGCTCACCCGTTGTGCTCTGCGCGCCGAGGGAGCCATCGCGCGGCTATCGCCGGTGCGGGGTGACCGACATGCTGAGCGTCACGCTCGTAGCCTCGAAGTATGGAATCGAGCGACGGAACCGGCGAGATCGGGCGATTCGCGTCTCCGGGGCGCGCCGTGAACATCCCGGAGGCGGCGGGGCTGCCGATCGACGGCGCCGGGACCAGCGGACAGCGATGACCGGGCGACGATTCACCGGGTTCATCGGGCCGGTTCTGGTCGCCGGTGTGCTGGCCGCGTGCACGCCCGGCCCGGGCACCGATCCGGCGGGCCCCACGCCGGCCGAAACCCCGGCCGGGGCCGTCACCACCATCACCACCGACCTCGCCGCACCCTGGTCGGTCGCCTTTCACGGGCAAACACCGCTGGTGAGCGAGCGGGATTCGGGCCGCATTCTCGAACTCGATACCGCGGGGACTCCGCGCGAGGCCGGTGTGATCGCGGGCGTCGCAGCGTCGGGCGAGGGCGGCCTGCTGGGTATCGCCGTGCGCGACGGCAGCCTCTACGCCTATTACACGGCCGGCAGCGAGAACCGCATCGAGCGATTCCGGCTCACCGGGGAGCCCGGCAGTCTCGGCCTCGGGGCCAGGGAAACGCTGCTGGCCGGAATCCCCGCCGCCAGATTCCACAACGGCGGCCGGATCGCCTTCGGCCCCGACGGGATGCTGTACGCCACCGTCGGCGATGCGGGGGACCGCGGCAGTGCGCAGGACCGCAATGCGCCCACCGGCAAGATCCTGCGGATGACCCCGGACGGGCGGGCACCCGGCGACAACCCGTTCCCCGGCTCGCGGGTCTACAGCTACGGCCACCGCAATCCCCAGGGCCTCGCATGGTCCCCGGACGGCATCCTGTACGCGAGCGAGTTCGGGCAGGACACCTGGGACGAACTCAATGTGATCGAACCCGGCGGCAATTACGGCTGGCCGGAAGTGGAAGGTATCGCCGGCCGTGCGGGCTTCATCGACCCTGTGCAGCAGTGGCGTCCCGACGACGCGAGCCCCAGCGGAATGACCGTGCGGAACGGGACCATCTACCTCGCGAATCTGCGCGGCGAGCGTCTGCGAAAGATTCCGCTCGACAACTCGGCCACCTCGACCGAGCAGTTGGTCGGCGAGTACGGGCGCCTGCGCGACGTCACCGTCACCCCGGACGGCTCGCTGTGGGTCCTGACGAACAACACCGACGGCCGCGGCAACCCCGCCCCCGGCGACGACCGCATCCTGCGCCTGGACATCGACAATTGATCCCGCACCGCACAGCACGATCGCGACAGTGATCGGCTCCGGTTGGACATTGTCCGGCCGTGCCCGATCGAAGATGGCTGACATGCGTCCGATCTCGAACAGGTTGTCGAGCCGGCGCCCGCTGCTGTGCACGGTTCGGCCGAGGTTACGGGACCGGGGAGTACTCCTGTTCGGGGCGGCCCGCCTGACCGTAGCGGAGGCGCATGCGGAGGGTGCCGGTGCCGACGAGGGCGGTGAGGTGGCGTTGGGCGGTGGGGCGGGAAACGCCGATGGTGTCGGCGACCTCGCCGGCCGACATCGGCTGTGGAGAATTCAGGATCGCTTCCAGGACAAGGTCTTTCGTAGGGGAGGTGACCGGTGTGGCTGGGCTGGGGACGGGAGCGGGTCGGAGGGCCGCCAGGGCGGCTTCGACGCGGGCGTGGTCGACGCCGGGGTCCGCCAGGAGCCGGCGGTAGCGGGCGTAGCCGGCCAGCCGGGAACTCAGGGCGGCCGGTGGGAAGGGTTTGACGAAATAGCCGAGCGACCCGGCGGCGAGGGCCGCGCGGACTGTTTCTCCTTCGGAGTCGGCGGTGAGAACCATGGTGTCGCAGCGCATTTCGCGGACGAGATCGATTCCGTTGCCGTCCGGAAGATAGACGTCGACCAGTGCGAGATCGACGGCGAGGTCGCGGTGGTGGGCGCGTGCGGCGTCCACGGTGCCGACCGTCGCCGCGACCGTGAAACCGGGGACCGAGGCCGCGATCTCGGCGTGCAGGTCGGCGATGCGGAAATCGTCCTCGACGATCAGCACGCGCAGCGGTTCGCTACTCATAGCTCGTTCCTCACCCTCAAGACCCCGGGGATGCGGGCGACGAATTCGGCTCCGCGCAGGACCGCGGTACCGCCGCCCGGACTGGACAGCAGGACATCGCCGCCGCGGGCCCGGGCGAGCTGGCGGATCAGGGCCAGGCCGACGCCGCGCCCGCCGGGGATCGTGGCCCCGTCGCGGGTGGAGATTCCCTCGGTGAAAATACTGTCGACGAGTTCCGGTGCGATCCCGGGACCACTGTCGGCGACCGTTATGTACAGCGCCGAATCCTCTTGCACCAGTTCCGCTTCCACCCGTTTAACGGGGCTGTCGGCGACGGCGTCGAGCGCGTTGTCGAGGAGATTCCCCAGCACTGTGGTGACGTCGACGGGGTCGATGAGGTCACCGTCGACCGTGGTGTGCGGCCCGAGTACCAGTTCGGCACCGCGCTCGCGGGCGTGGGCGGCCTTGGCCGCGACGAAGGCCTGCAGGTACGGGTCCCTGATGGCATCGATACCGGGTGCCGCGGCCCCCAGCGGGCCCGACCCGAGGACGCCGTCGATACGGCGGGTCGCTTCGCTGACCCGGCCCCGGTGCAGCAGTCCGCTGAGCAGGTGCAGCGTATTCGCGAATTCGTGCCGCTGGGCGCGCAGCACCGTGCTCATGGACTGCACCGCATCGAGCTGGCGGGCCAGGGATTCCACATCGGTGCGGTCGTGCACCACCAGGACCGCGCCCAGATCGCGGCCGTCGTGGCGGACCGGGCGGGCGGCGACCACCACGACCCGGTCCCCCACAGTGGCCACGGTCGGGCGGGATTCGAGGGTGCCGAACAGGTCCAGCACCCGTGGTGTCAGGCCGACTTCGGTGATCGGGCGGCCGGGGTCCGGGTCGATCCCGAGCAGCCGGGCGGCCTCTTCGTTGACGAAGGTGATGCGCCGGTCGGAATCGACGGCGACGACGCCCTCACCGATACCGTGCAGGATGGCGGCCTGACCGCGGACGAGTTCGGCCAGCTCGGCGGGTTCCAGGCCCAGGGTGAGACCGCGCCAGCGGCGCGCGAGCAGTACCGCGCCGAGGATGCCCAGCAGCAGCCCGGCACCGACGACCGGGACCGCGTTGCTCAGTTCCCCGACGCGGGTGGGGGTGGGTATCCGGACCTCCACGGTGCCGGTGAACCGGTCGGTTCCGGTCGCGTGGATCGGTGCCCGGGCCCACGCGGCGCCGTGGTCGGTGCCGTATTCCTCGGCGGGGGTTGCGGCATCGGCCGGACTCTCCCCGGGGGCGATCCGGCCGGCGGGCAGGTCCGTGCTCGCCAGCACGACGCCGCGGTCATCGGTGACGCGGAGAGACTGTGCGCCCGTCCGCTGTTGTGCAGCGATCACGGTCTGCTCCAACAGCGCAGTGCCCGGATCCTCGCCGATCTGTCCCAGCTCCGGCAGCGGTATCGCCGCGACCCGGGTGACCTGCGCCCGGACTCCCGGTGCGGCGGCCAGGACCTGGGCGGTGGCCAGCGCCTGCTGTCCGTAGCTGTTGCGCAGCCGGATATCGCTGCGGAAAGCCCAGATCGCGACGGCGACGACAAAGGCCAGTGCGAGAACCAGAACCTGCAACAGCAGGACCTGCGTTCGTAACCGGATTGTCCGGAATCGTGCTCTGACCACCCCGTGCACGATACTGCGCTCCGATTCCGGTGCACGCAATGCACATAATTTTCTATTCTTTTGTTTCGCAAAGTGCGCACGAAAACTTGTGATGTGACCGCGGCCACGGAATTCTCTTTCCGTCAAATGTGCAGAGAAATATCGGTGTGCTGCGCCGAGTGTTTTTCGAGTGAACAGGTGGTGTCGACGATGACGGACGGTAGCGGCATGGGGACAGGCGCGGCCGAACCGGATCCCGGCGCGGACCGGAAATTTTCGCGGCGCGGAGTTTTCGGTTTCGGGGCGGCCGCGCTCGCGGTCACCGCGGTCGGCGCGACGGTGACCGGTTGTGATTCCGCCGGGACCGATGACGGCGCTTTCGCCGAGGTGGCCGAGCCCAGCGGCCATATCGTCGACCAGAACAGGCAGGCGGCTGCCACGCTGCCGATGTCGGACACCGCGGATTTCGCCGACGCCGACCGGGGCTTCATCGGGGCGTTGCAACCGGGGGTGGTGCGCGGGAACGACGACAAGGTCGTCTGGGACAACGATTCCTATGACTTCCTGCGGGAACCCTGCCCGCCTTCGGTGCATCCGAGTCTGTGGCGGCAGTCCCAGCTCGTGACCCGGCAGGGTCTCTACGAGGTGGTGCCCGGGATCTATCAGGTGCGCGGCCTGGATCTGTCCAATATGACGCTGGTGGAGGGCCGGGCCGGGGTCGTGGTGATCGACCCGCTCATCTCCCGGGAAACGGCGGCCGCCGCGCTGGCCCTGTACCGGGAACACCGCGGTGATCGCCCTGTCACCGGGTTGATCTACACACACGCCCATGTAGACCACTTCGGTGGTGCGCTGGGGGTGACGACGCCGGAGGAGGTCCGGGCGGGCCGCTGCCCGGTGCTGGCACCGGCCGGGTTCCTCGAGCACGCGGTCTCCGAGAACGTCTACGCGGGCCCGGCGATGAGCCGCCGTGCCGGATATATGTACGGCGCGGCGCTGCCCCGCGGACCCCGGGGGCAGGTCAGTTCGGGTCTGGGGCAGACCACCTCGACCGGCACCATCGGCCTGATCCCGCCGACCCTCGACATCACCCGGACCGGGCAGGAGGAGACCGTCGACGGCGTACGGATCGTCTTCCAGCTGACCCCGGGCACCGAGGCGCCGGCGGAGATGAACTTCTTCTTCCCCGACCACCGCGCGCTGTGCATGGCCGAGAACGCCTGCCACACCATGCACAATGTGCTCACCCTGCGTGGCGCGCAGGTCCGCGACCCACGGATGTGGTCGGTGTACCTCACCGAGGCGATCAACCTGTTCGGCCGTGATGCCGAGGTCGCGTTCGCCTCGCATCACTGGCCGACCTGGGGGTCGGATCGGATTGTCGAATATCTCGCCCTGCAGCGTGATCTGTACGCCTACCTGCACGATCAGACGCTGCGGTTGATCAACCAGGGGTATGTCGGCAGCGAGATCGCGGAAATGCTGGAACTGCCGCCGGCGCTGCGGGAGGCGTGGCACAGCCGCGGCTACTACGGGTCGCTGAGCCATAATGTGAAGGGCATCTACCAGCGCTATATGGGCTGGTTCGACGGTAATCCCGCACACCTGTGGGAGCATCCGCCGGTCGAATCGGCCACCCGGCACGTGGACGCCATGGGCGGCGCGGACGCCGCCCTGGACAAGGCGCGCGCGGCCTACCGCGACGGCGACTATCGCTGGGTGGTGCAGCTGGTGAACTACGTGATCTTCGCCGATCCGGCGAATACGGCGGCGAAACAACTCCAGGCCAGTGCGTTCGAGCAACTCGGCTACGGCGCGGAGAACGCCCCGTGGCGCAACTTCTACCTCTCCGGCGCGACCGAACTGCGCAACGGGTCGTTCGGCACACCGACCAGCTCGGACAACGCGGGGCTGAGCGCGGCGCTGACGGTCGAGATGATGTTCGACGCCCTCGCCGTCCGCGTCGACGGGCCGAAAGCGTGGGATCAGCGGATCGTCGTGGACTGGCGTATCCGCGACGAACGCCGTACGCACCGCACGGAACTGCGCAACGGTGTGCTGGTCCACTACGACCTGCCGCCCGGATACTCCGGCCCCGCACCCGACGCGTCGTTCGATCTCGCCCGGCCGACACTGCTGCGCGTGCTGCTCGGCGGCGGGGATTTCGCCGCCGCGGTCCGGTCCGGGGATATCCGCGTCACCGGCAATCCCGCGGTGCTCCAGCAGTTGAAGGAACTCCTGGCCATGCCGAACCGGGACTTCCCGATCGTCACTCCCTGACTCCGGCGATCCGCCCGCCCCCTCCGCCCGGCCGGGTAGAGGGGGCGGTCTGCGTCCTGCTCGACGGCGGGGTCCGCGCTGGGCCCCGCGGTCCGGTCGGTGTCGCACGGCGCCGTGCCGGGTCCCTGAACCCAAATCACGGCCGGCCACGTCGGGGCGGCCGGCCGGATTCGGGAAGTTCCCGCGCGATCAGTCCGGGGCGCCGACCACCGGCGGTTTCGCGGGCACCGGGGCAGACTCCGGCCATCGAGCGGCGATCACCGCACTGTCGTGGGCGTAAGGCCGGTACAGCGCCGCCGAGCACACACCGTTCACGGTGTTCAGCACCACCGTGATCAAGAGCAGCGTGGCCTGGAGGCCGATGGCGTCGCCGAGGAAACCGGCCAGCAGGGCGTACCCGGCGTAGGCCAGGGCCTCGACCGTCGATACCGAGACCGCGAACGCCAGCCCCCGCAGCGGCGGCGGAACCACCGCCATGATCAGCGGCCGGTTGGTGACCGGAACCTGCCCCTGCAGGAAACCCAGCACCGTGAACAGCAGCACGTAGATCGCCGTGTGCTGCCAGACCGGCCCGATGGCGGCCAACGCGACAGCGGCGAAGGCGAGTTGAACAACCTGCAGCATGGCGACCCGGCCGGTACGCGGCCGATGCCGATGCCACAGATCGTTGACCCGGCCGCCGGTGAACGTGCCGGCCATATAGCCGAGGGCGAACGGCAGCACGATCGCCGCGGCGGTGGCGGTGCTGAGCCCGCGGTCGGTGACCATGAAGGTCGCCGCGAAACTCATGATGATGTTCTGCCCGGAGAACACCCGCTGGACCAGGAGGTATCGGTAGGTCCGGATCGCGAGGAGTTCACGCAGCCCGCCGCGTAGATTCCGGGCCTTGTCCTCGATCCGGTCGAGGGACGGTACTTCGACGTCGTGGCGTGAGCGCGACACCGGATCGTCGAGGCACATCAGGATCAGCACACCCAGCACCAGGGTGATCCCGCCGGAGAGATAGAAACCGTAGCGCCAGCCGTCGGCGGATCCGGAGAGCAACCCGAAGACAGGGCCGGAGATCCCGGTGATCAGCGCGACGCCGCCGTACAGTGCGCCGGTCGCCCGGCCGCGATGACTGTCGGGGTAGATATCGCTCAGGATGGCCAGCGCGATCGGTCCCGCCCCGGCGAAACCCGCGGCGGCGATCCCGTACAGGACCACGAACTGGCCGAAACTCGCCGACATCCCCGCGGCGATCGACCACACACCCCAGAAGCCCGCGCAGATCGCCAGGACGGTCCGCCGGGAGTAGCGGTTGGCGAGCATCATCCAGGGCACGCCCGCGAACACGCCGACCGCCTTCCCGACGGCCACGATCGTGCCGAGGGCGGAGTTGGACAGCCCGAGCGCCTCCCGCATCAGCGGGAACAGCACCGAGGTCACATTGGCCTCCGCATTGTCCATCGCGGAGGAGCCGGTGAGCAGGGCGAGGTTCTTGCCCCGCCGGGCCCGGTGGCCGGGCAGGACTGAATCAGAGGAGTGCGTCATTGCAGGTCCTTGTCGATGAATCCGCGCGTCAGCCGGCGGAGAGAGCGGCGCCGATCTGGGCGAACAGCAGTACCAGCGGCGGGGGTGGTACGGCCGGCGACAGGATGTGCGCGCCGTAGTGGACGATCACCAGTTCCTGGCCGGGGGAGACGTAGAGCCGCTGGCCGTGGATACCGCTGGCCATATACGAGCCGTCCTCGAGGATCCACCAGAAATCGTGGTAGCCGAGCCGGGGCGGGGTGTCGGCGGGATCGCGCGGCAACCGGACCTTCCGCGTGGGCCCCTCCGGTACCGCGGTGATCGAGCGCGCGACCGCGGCCGGGATCACCTGCCGCCCCGCCACCGTGCCCTCGCAGCGCAGCATTTCGCCCACCCGGGCGCCGTCGAGCGCGGTGGCGGCGAAACCGCCGCAGGCCATTTCGGCTCCGGCGGAATCCACGACGAAATAGGCGTCCTCGGCCGCGCCGATCCGCGACCAGACGAGCTCGCCGAGCAGATCGGCGGTCGTGACCCCGGTGACCCGGCGCAACACCTCGGCGACCACCTCGGTATTGACATTGTCGTACCGGAATTCGGCGTCGAACGGCCCGGTCGCGCGGCTGGTGGCGAGATGATCGAGGATGGTGGTGGGTCCGGTGTAGCCGGCCGGACGCAGTCCAGGGGAGACCACGGCCCAGAAGCGATGCGCCTCGAGCACGCGGTCATAGGGCCGGCCACCGAAATTCACGTGGGTGGTCATATGGAGCAGCTGCTGCAGGGTGGCGGCCCCGAGCCCGGTGCCGGCCAGTTCCGGGACGTAGGTCGCGGCGGGCTCGTCCCGCCGGATGAGCCCCTGATCCGCGACGAGGGCGGCGAGCAGGCCGATATACGACTTGGTCAGCGAGGCATTCAGATGCGGTTCGTGCGGCAGGTATCCGTGCAGGTACTGCTCGTGCACCACGCGGCCGCGGTGTACGACCACCAGCGCGTCGGTATCGGATTCGGCCAGGGCCCGGCTCAGCGGTACCGTCCGGTCCCAGGTCCAGCGGATCGGCAGCTCGGCGAGATCGGCAGGCGCAGTGGGCAGCTGCCACGGGGAGCCCGTTCCCCGCCAGACCCGGCGGGTGGGGCTCATCTCACGGATAGTGGTGGCGTGCTGGCGGACGTGGGCGGGGTCGAGGAACCCGCGCGTCCAGGTCATATCCCGGGGGTCGACGGTTCGGGTCATCGGATTCTCCTGTTCGGGCCGGGGAGCGGGGGACCGGCTCAGGCGGGTGGCGGCAGCGCACCGCAGGCGGTGAGGCAGATACCGGCGCAGACCGCGGCGGCCGCCGATACCGGAATCGGCCGAGGGTCGGCCGGGTCGCGGAGGTAGCGGTGGCGGCGCAGGCGGGCGGTCGCGGCGAGCGACCCCAGGACGACCAGCGCGGCACCCAACCCGGCAAGAGTCGTCGGCGACGGGGAGACCACGGCGGACCGGATGAGTAGAACGAACACCACGGTGGCGGCCAGCAGGGTGCGTCGCCAGGCCAGTGCCGTGCGTTCGGGCTGAAGTCCGGGTGGCGTGGTCACAGCGCGAGCAACGCCACCGAGAGCAGTGCTGCCACACAGACTCCGGCGACGGTGACGGTGACCAGGGGCGGCCGGGGCAGCGGGGCATCTCGGCGCATGGCCTGCTGCACCCGCCGCCACTGCCGGAACGCACCGACCGCGATCAGGCAGGCCAGGACCGCGCACACCGCGCCGATCACCTGATGCGCCACCGGACCGGACCCGGCCGAATACAGCTGACCCACCACGATCCCGCCGGCCACCAGGCCGAGGGCGGTGCGGATCCAGGCCAGGAAGGTGCGCTCGTTGGCGAGCGTGAACCGGTAGTCCGGTTCCCGCTCTGTCACGATATCCGTGGCTGTGGTCATGAGAGCAGGAGCTCGCGGGCGATACCGTTGCGCTGGATCTCCGACGACCCGGTGAGGATCCGGAACATCCGCAGTTTCTGGAAGAGTCCTTCCACCTCGCCACCGCGCACTACCCCGGCCTTACCGTGGATCTGCACCGCGTGATCGGCGATCGTGAAGGCTTTCTCCGCGACGAAGAGTTTGCACAGGAACGCCTCGGTCCGCGGCCGGGCGCCGGTATCCAGCGCGGCGAGGGCGTCGTAGGTCATCGACCGGGCGGCGTAGTAGTCGGCGGCCATATCGGCGAGCCGGTGCTGGATGGACTGCAGCATTCCCAGCGGGGCACCGTTGACCTGCCGGGTCTTGGCGTAGTCGATCGAGAGTTGCAGGGCGCGGCGGGCGCCGCCGATCGCGGTGGGGCAGTGCAGCAGCCGGTTGACGGTGACCCGTCCCAGCCCGATCCGCAACCCCTGGCCGATCTCGCCCAGCAGCTGTTCGGGCCCGACATAGCAGTCGTCGAGCACGATATCGGCCTCGATATGCTCCCCCGACATCGGCGTCTGCCCCTCGGCGACCGTGCAACCCGGCGCGTCCAGGTCGACCAGGAACGCCGAATAGCTCTCGGCCGGTGCACCGTCCGCGTCCGTCATCCGGGCGACGAGAATGGAGAAATCGGCGAACGGGCCGGCGCTGGAGAAGACTTTATGGCCGGTCAATCGCCAGCCGTCGCCGTCGGGTGTGGCGGTGGTCAGCATTCCGCGTACATCCGAACCGGCGTCGTTCTCGGTCAGCGAGAAACAGCAGGCGCGTTCGCCGCGCAGCACCGGCAGCAGATATTTCTCCAGCTGATACGGGGTCGCGTAATCGAATATGGCGCCGACCCGCAAGGGTCCGCCCATATCGCCGAGGACCGAACTCGAGAAAAGCCGGGGCGAGGCGCCGATTTCCTCTTTGAGCGCGGCGAGTTCGGTATAGGTGAGTCCCTGTCCACCGTATTCGGCCGGCAGGTGGATCCCGTAGAACCCGAGTTCCCGGCTGCGCCGCCACACCGGCTCCAAAATTTCACGGCTGTAACGAGATTCGCGCGTAAAACCGAGGCCGGCTTCGTATTCGGCGAGTTCACCGTCGAGATACTCGCGCAGCCGCCCGACGAGATCGGCCAGCCGCGGGTTGTCGGCGTAGTCCGGAGTGAGGGTGAAAGTCATCGGGGTCTCCCTGTCAGTTCACGAGCCGGCCGGCAGCCGACCAGTAGCCCTCGCGGACGAGGCGGCGGTCGATCTTGCCGTTGCGGTTCACCGGTAGCTGTGCGACGAAATCCACCGACCGCGGTTTCTTCATCCGGGCCAGCCGGCCGGCACAGTGCTCGATCAGTTCCTGTTCCGTCGGTGTCGCGCCCGCCCGCGGGACCACCACGGCCTTGACCGCCTCGCCCCACTGCTCGTCAGGGACCCCGACCACGCACACCTCGCCGACTCCGGGGTGTTCGTAGAGGGCGGCCTCCACCTCGCTGCAGTAGATGTTGAAACCGCCGGAAATGATCATGTCCTTCTTGCGGTCGACGATGAACAGATAGCCGTCGGCCCGGAAATAGCCGACATCTCCGGTGTGCACCCAGCCGTTGCGGAAGGTCTCCGCCGACAGATCGGGTTCGTGCCAGTACTCGCGCACACAGTCCGGGCCGCGCGCCACGATCTCGCCGATCTCGCCGGCGGGCAACTGCGTCCCGGCCTCGTCGACGACCCGGACCTCGGTATCGAAAACCGGCCGTCCGCACGACATCAGCAGCTCCGGATCGGATTCGATACCGCGCACCACATCCTCGGCGGTCAGGACGGTGATTCCGCTGGTGGTCTCGCCCAGCCCGTAGCCCTGGATGACGATCGGCCCGAACACGCGGACCGCGTCGCGCAGCCGCTGGGGTGAGACGGGTGCGCCGCCGATGCCGAGCACCCGCAGGGTGGACAGGTCCACCTCGGTGATCGCGGGATGGTCCAGCAGCATATTCAGCATGGTCGGCACCATGAACGTGGTGGTGATGCGCTCGGATTCGACCGTCCGCAGGAACTTCCCGGTATCGAAGGCCGGCAGGATCACCACCGCCGCGCCCCGCGCCAGGACGCCCAGCAGCATCATTCCGGACGCGTGGGTGATCGGGCCGGGAGCCAGATAGCGGTCGTCGGGCTGGGTCGCGCCGGATGGGCTCATGAGCCGTTTGCGCATATTGGCCAGCCGGTTGCCGTGTGTCTGCACGGCGGCTTTGAGCTTGCCGGTCGACCCCGAGGTGTAGTTCAGCACCGCGGGATCATCGGCGTCCACATCCACCGCGACCGCATCTCCCGACCCTTCCGCGAGGATCTCCCGATACCGCTCCGGACCTGCGGAGCTGCCGGTGTAATCGATCAGGGTGCAGTCGACCCCGGCCTGCGTGACGGCCGTCGCCGCCGTCTCGGCGTGCGCGGGATCGACGAACAACATCCGGACCGCGGCGTCGCGCAGGATATGCGCCAGTTCGTCACCGCCGAGGCGGGCGTTCACTGGCACCCGCACGAAACCGCCCTTGGACAGCGCCATTTCGGTGACCACCAATTCCCCGGAATTCGCCGCGAAGGTACCGACCGCGGTGCCCGGGGTGAATCCCCGGCCGATCAGCGCCGAGGCCAGCCGGTTGGATTCCTCCTCCAGCTCCCGGTAGGTCCAGCGCGCGGACCCGCAGACCAGTGCCTCCCGATCGGGCCAGAAGGTGGCGCTGCGGGTGAGGTAACCGCCCAGATTCATCGAAACTCCCAACCGACATCGTGCCTGTTAATGGACAGACTGTCTAATAACAGCCGTCGTGTCAATACGCGATATGCTCGAGCGCAGACGGCTCTCGACAGGAAAAGGGGGATCTGTGCCACCACCCGAAGACCGCCGTGTCCGGCGCAGCCGGCGAGCCCTGCGCGACGCACTGATCGCGCTGATCCTCGAACGCGGGTACGCGAGCGTCACCGTGGAGGACATCACCGCGCGCGCCGACCTCGGCCGCGCCACCTTCTACACGCATTACACCGACAAGGACGACCTGCTCGAGCACATCGTCACCGACCTGATCGCCGAACTCCAGGAACGGCAACGACCGCTGGTCTCGACCTCGTCGGTGGGGTTCACCGGCAAACCGATCCTGGAGATGTTCCGGCACGCCGCCGAGGAACGTGATACCTACCGGGTGATCCTGCGGGGCGAGGGGGACGGCCGTGCGCTGCGACGGTTCGCCGACGCCCAATCCGCGACCGCCGCAGCGGTTTTCGCTGCCCGGGCGAAATCGCAGGGCGTGACGCCGAATGTCGATATCGAGCTGATCGCCCGTGCTTGGGCCGGTGAGCAGATCGGCGTGCTGCAGTGGTGGCTGGAATCCGACACGCCGCCGATGACTCCGGAAGAGGTCACCACCATGTTGCGTGATCTCTCGCTGCGCGGCCGGTTCTGGGCCTCCGGATTCGAAGGTGACGCGCCGGAATGAGGCCGAGCCGCCGGAGTGGCCGGCCCGGCGGCGAGATCGGCTCCACCGTTCGCCGCATGGGGCCCCGGCTGTCGAACGGATGATCCCGGTCCGCCGATAGACTCGCGCCCTCCGGGGCCGGGTAGGCGGCCGTGGTCCGCCGGCGCGCCGAGCGAATGGAGTTTCGGCTCGGCACTCCCGCCCCATGGTGAATTCGAGGCCGCGGACCGGTACGGTATCCGGTGTCTACCTGCAGATTTCGCAGGGCCGCGCCTCGGGTGAGGCAGTCGGGACTACTCGGACGAGGTGAGGCAATGCTCGACGGAATCCGGACGGCTGTGCTGGTGGCGGCCACCGTGACCACCGGACTGATGGCCGGGGTTTTCGGAATCTACGCGTTGGCGGTCATGCCGGGGCTACGGACCACCGACGACCGGACATTCATCGGATCGTTTCAGGCGATGGACCGGGCAATCGTGACCCCGCTGTTCCTGGCCACATTCGTGGGCGCGCTCGTGCTCGCGATCGCGGCGGCGCTGCTGCAACTGGGTGAGGGCCGCTCGTCCGTGCTCTGGTGGACGGCGGCCGCGGCGGTGCTCTACCTGGTGGCGGTCATGGTCACCGGCACGGTGCACCTGCCGCTCAACGACGCGCTGAAGGCCGCCGGCGCGCCGGCGGAGATGGCGGATCCGGCGGCCGTGCGGGCGGCGTTCGACGAGTCTCGGTGGATTGCCTGGAACTACGTTCGCGTGGCGACCAGTGGAGTGTCGTTCGTTTTCCTGACGTGGGCGCTGGTGCAGTGGGGACGGACCCAGGCCCAGGGTTGAGCGGTTGCTGCGCGCGAGCGGGCCGGCGGGGCATCGCTC
Organism: Nocardia sp. NPDC051750; assembly: GCF_044453135.1. Classification (NCBI taxonomy): domain Bacteria; kingdom Bacillati; phylum Actinomycetota; class Actinomycetes; order Mycobacteriales; family Nocardiaceae; genus Nocardia; species Nocardia sp. NPDC051750. The sequence goes on from NZ_JBITCK010000008.1 coordinate 154,614, forward strand.
GCGCCAAGCGGCCCGGCCCGGTCATTCGTAGCGAACCGTCACCGAGGGGGTGTCGGGCACGGCCTGGCAGGTGAGGATGTAGCCCTCGTCGAGGTCGTCGTCGGTGAGCGCGTCGTTGATGCGCATGGTGGCTTTGCCCTCGGTGAGTTTGGCCATGCAGGTCGCGCAGTTACCCGATTCGCAGGAGAACGGGGGAGTCAGTCCGGCGCGACGGGCGCTTTCCAGGAGGGTTTCGCCGTCGCGGCGGGGGACCGACTTCTTCCTCCGGTTGAGGAAGATCGTCACTGTGCCCTCTTCGGCAGCGGCGGGCCCCGCCGCCGGAGCCGGGGTCGCCGGGGTCGGATCGGTCTGCGCTGCCGGGGGAGTCGCAGGTGCCGGTTTGGCCGGTGCGCCGCTGCCGAAACGCTCCGAGAAGATCCGTCCGGGGCCGGGGAGCGCGTTCTCCACCAGTTCCATGAACGGTTCGGGTCCGCAGATGTAGGCGTCGCCCGCGAGGTCCTCGCCCACGAATTCGAGGACCTTCGCCGCGTCCACGTACCCGTGTTCGTCGTCGCGGTGCCGCAGAACTGTCAGCCGGTCCGGGTACTTCGCCACCAGTTCGTCGAGCGCGGCTTCGAAGATCGCCGAGGGCCGGTCGCGGTCGGCGCACAGCAGCCGGACCTTACGGTCGGTGCTCGCCAGGGTGCTCTTGGCCAGCGAGATGATCGGGGTGATACCGCTGCCGCCGGAGAAACCGAGCAGTGGCACATCGCCCTCGCGCAGGCAGAACCGGCCCGTCGGGACGGTCAGTTCCACCTCGTCGCCTTCGCTGAGGTTGTCGTGCATCCAGTTGGACACCGCACCGCCGGGGACGCGTTTGACCGTGGTCATGAACTCGGTGTCGGTTTCGGGGGCGCTGGACATCGAGTACGACCGGAACAGCGGTGTGCCGTCGACGGTGAACTTGAAGGTGCAGAACTGCCCGGCCTGGTAGGAGAACGGCCCGTCTTCCGGTTCCAGCACGAAGGTGCGGGTATCGGGTGTTTCCTTGACGATCCGGATCACCTTCGCGCGCCGGAACAGTGGTGGTCTCGCCATGGTCGCCTCCTTCTGGTATTAAGATTCTATCCAAGCGAGAATAGTATTCTCAAATTCGGATAGGAACAGCGATGAAGAGCTACCGGATCGGGGGCGGCAGATGACGGAGCCCACGGTGTCTGCAGAGTCCACAGCGCCCGCGGCGAGCGCGGCGCCCACCGTGCTCGCCTTCGAGGAACGCGAGTACACCCGTGCCGAATTGGACGCTACGGCCGACGGCCTCGCCGAGGTCCTGGCGGCACGCGGAGTCCGATCCGGGCAGCGGGTGGCATTGATGTCGTCCAACCGGCCCGAGTTCGTGACCGCGGTACTGGCGATCTGGCGGCTGGGGGCCGCCGTGGTGCTGCTGAGCCCGGCCTGGAAGAAGGCCGAGGTCGCGCACGCGCTGGAGATCACCGGTGCCGAGCACGCGCTCGGCGATCACCCGGTGCTCGCCGAGCTCACCGATATGGTGTCGCTGGACGATCCCGTCCCCGCGACGACCCGCACCTTCGATACCCCCGACCCGGCCACCGACGCGGTGCTCGTCTTCAGTTCGGGCACCACCGGATTGCCGAAGGCGGTCCGGCACACCCACGCCTCGTTCGCAGTGGCCGTACGGCACTGGCAGGTTGCGCTCGGGCTGACCGCCGGTGACCGGATCCAGGTGGCGACCCCACCGTCGCATATCCTCGGCATCCTCAATATTGTGACCGCCCTCGAGGCCGGGTCCTGGGTGCGGCTGCATCGCCGGTTCGACCTGCAGAAGGTGCTCGCGCACATCGAATCCGACAAGATCACCATCGAGATGGCGGTCGCGCCGATCGCGCTGGCCATGGCGCAGTATCCGGATCTGGAGTCCTACGACCTGTCCTCGCTGCGCTACATCATGTGGGGTGCGACGCCGGTGACGGCCAGTGTCGCCGAGACGGTGACCCGCCGCACCGGCGTCACCTGGCTGCCCGCGTACGGGGCGAGCGAACTCCCGGTGATCGCGTGCAGTCCGCTCGACGGTCCCCGCCTGGACAGTGTGGGCAAGGCGGTACCCGGGGTCGAGGTGCGAGTGGTCTCGCTGGACGACGGGACACCGGTCGGGCCGGGGGAGGACGGGGAGATCCAGTTGCGGGCCGATTCGGTGATGGCCGGGTACCTGCCCGAATCCGCGACCGCGGCCGCGTTCGACGACGGCTGGTATCGCACCGGCGATGTCGGGAACCTGGACGCCGGCGGCTGGCTGCGGCTCACCGACCGGTCCAAGGAAATGATCAAGGTACGCGGTTTCCAGGTGGCGCCGGCGGAGATCGAAGCGGTTCTGCACGGCCACGACGCGGTCGCCGACTGCGCGGTGTTCGGCGAGCCCGACGGTGCCAACGGGGAAGCGATCGTGGCCGCGGTCGCGACGGCCGCGCCGGTGACGGCCGAGGAACTGATGGCCACGGTCGAGCAGCGGCTGGCCGGTTACAAGCGACTGCGGCGCGTGCTGTTCGTGGACGAAATCCCCCGCCTGCCATCCGGCAAGGTGCTGCGGCGAGTGCTGAAGGAGCGTTATGGACGTCCGGCTGACGAGTGAACAGCGGCAACTCCGGGACGCGGCCGCGAAACTGGCCGACGAACTGGGCCCCGGCTCGGTCCTGGATCTGGCCGACGAGAAGCGCCGGGCCCGGCTCGAGGACGCGGTGTCGGGCACCGGGTTCCGGGAACTCCGATCCGACGGTGCCACGGGCGTCGAGGTGGCGATCGTCGCGGAGGAATTCGGGCGGGGACTGGTGGACGTGCCGTTCCTGGGACCGGTGCTCGCCGACGATCTGCACGGCCGATCCGACGGTGATACGTCGCGGTGGACGATTGCGGTGGAGGGGAACGCGATCGATGCCCGCGGCTGCGACCGGGTGCTGACCTTGGACGGCAGCCGGTTGCTCGCGGGTCCGGTCGGATCCCCTGTCGCCGGAGCCGACCTCACCCGCGATTCCGCGGCGGCCGACGGCCCGTGGGAGCCGCGCGGGGATATCTCCGACGCGCACCGCGACCGCTGGCAGGCGCTCGCGCTCACCGCCACCTGCGCCGACCTCGTCGGTACGGCCCGGGGTGCGCAGCGCGTCGCGGTGGAGTACGCGAAAGTCCGTGAACAGTACGGGAACTCGATCGGTTCCTATCAGGCGGTGGCCCATCTGCTGGCCGAGAGCGAGGCGCTGATCGAGGGATCGATCAGCGTGCTGTGGCATGCCGCGTGGGCCGTCGACGAACTCGGCCCGGCCGAGGCATTGCGCGCGGCGCGGATCGCCAAGATCTACGCCGCCCGTGCCACCCGTACCGTCTGCGAAACCGCGATCCAGGTGCACGGCGGTATCGGCAATACCTGGGAATGCCTGGCCCACGTATATCTGCGGCGGGCCCTGGTGTCCACCGAACTGTTTCCCGTCCGCCTGGAGGAGGCCGGCCTTGGACTATCGTGATTCCCCGGAAGAAGCAGCGTTCCGGGAACGGCTGCGCGACTGGCTCGCCGGTGTGGCGGGCACATACCCGACCTCCGGCGACGAATACTGGGCCCGGCAGGGCGAATGGCATACCGAGCTGTACCGGGCCGGGTTCTTCGGATTGTCCTGGCCGCGGGAGCACGGCGGTCAGGATCTGCCGCCGGTCTACGACGTGATCCTGGACGAGGAACTGGCCATCGCGGGGGCTCCGCCGCGGCCGAGCCTCGGTTACCTGATCCAGGGGCTCGGCCGGCACGCGAGTCCCGAACTGTGCCGCCGGTTCCTGCCCGGCATGATCGACGGCAGCCAGCGCTGGTGCCAGGGGTTCAGCGAACCGGGCGCCGGATCGGATCTGGCCTCGCTCACCACCACGGCCACCCGTGACGGTGACGAGTACGTGATCCACGGGCACAAGATCTGGACCAGCTACTCCGACGTCGCCGATTGGTGCCTGCTGCTGGCCCGCACCGATCCGGAAGTGCCACGGCACAAAGGTGTTTCGGCATTCATCGTGGCGATGAAACAGCCGGGTGTGGAACAGCGGCCGCTGGAGATGATGAGCGGCGTGACGACCGAGTTCGGGCAGGTCCTGTTCGACGGCGCGCGGGTGCCCGCGGACCAGATGGTGGGCGCCCCCGGCGAAGGCTGGAAGCTCGCGATGACCGTGGTCGGGCACGAACGCGAACCCTCGACCCTGGGCTACGCCGCCCGGTACGGGAAACTGGTGCGGCAGCTGGCATCCCGGGTCGACGGGAAGGCCCCGGAAGAACTTGCGTGGGCCGCGGTACAGGCCGAGATGCTGCGGCTGCATGTGCGGCGGCGGCTGTCCGAACAGCTCGACGGGGTCACTCACGGCCCGCAGGGATCACTGGACAAACTGCTCATGACCTGGGTCGATCAATCGGTCGGGCATGCCGCGCTCGCGGTCGCCGGCACCGGCGACCAGGAGATGTTCGGTTCCTACCTGTACAGCCGCGCGCAGAGCGTGATGGGCGGGACCTCGCAGATCCAGAAGAACATCATCGCCTCGCGCATCCTCGGATTGGGAGTCTGAAATGTACGATATGCCTGCGGAAATCGACGTCCGGGCCGACGGTCCACTGCGGATCGTCACCCTCAACCGGCCGGACGCGCTCAACGCGGTCGACGACGCCCTGCACAGCGGGCTGGCGCGGTTGTGGCCGCGGCTGTCCGAGGATCCCGAGGTGCGGGCCGTGGTGCTCACCGGCGCCGGTAAAGCGTTCTCGGCCGGTGGTGATTTCACCTATCTCGAAGAGCTGGGCCGCGATACGGCACTGCGCGAGAAAACCATCGCGCACGGCCGCGATATCGTCCTCGGCATGGCACGCTGCCGGATGCCGGTGGTGACCGCGGTCAACGGTCCGGCCGTCGGTCTGGGCTGCAGTCTCGTCTCACTCAGCGATATCGTCTATATGGCCGAGACCGCCTACCTCGCCGATCCGCACGTCCAGGTGGGTCTGGTCGCCGCCGACGGTGGCCCGCTCACCTGGCCGCTGCACACCAGTCTGTTGCTGGCGAAGGAGTACGCGCTCACCGGTGCCCGCATCTCCGCCGACCGCGCCCGGGAAATGGGCCTGGCCAACCATGTGGTCGCCGACCCGGTGGCCGAGGCGCTGGCCTGCGCGAAGCGGATCGCGGAAATGCCCCGCCAGGCTGTCGAGGCCACCAAACGGGTCTTGAACATGCAGCTGGAGAAGGCCGTACTCACCTCGCTGGATTACGCGCTCACCGCGGAATACCAGTCCTTCCAGACCGACGACTTCCAGGCCACCATCACCCGGCTGACCTCCGGAAAGAAGTAGCCCACGCACCGAGATCACAGTGGCTGCCGCCGGCCGGAACACCCGGCCGCGAGCCCATACCGCGCCCGGCCTCCGCTCAATCCGTTCTTCGTGCGGGCATGACGGCGGGCCCCTCGACCGCACACTGCGGCCGGCAATCGGCCCCGCCGAACTCGGGCGGGTGGCGCCGGGGCCGCAACAGCACCGCGGCCAGCAGGGCGCCGGTGAGTAAGAGGCCGGCGCATATCCACATCGCGATCGTGAAACCGGAGTCGATGACGGCGGGGTCGCCCAATTCCCCGGAGATACCGGCCAACCCCGGCAGTGCCGCCACCGCCAGCAACTGGGCGGTCCGGGCGACAGCATTGTTCACTCCCGAGGCGATACCTGCCTCGCTCGCCGCTACCGCGCCGAGAACGGCGCCGGTGAGCGGGGCGACCAGCACCGAGAGTCCGAGACCGAAGACCACTACTCCGGGCAGCACCTCGATCGGATAGGACGCTCCGGGGCCGATCCGCAGCAACAGCGCCACCCCTCCCGCCGCCAGGACCGGACCGAAGGTCATCGGCAACCGCGGTCCGTGTCGCTGAGCCCATCGGCCCGCGGGCGCCGACAGCACCAGCATGAGGACAGTAATCGGCACCAGCGCGGCACCCGACCACAGTGGTGAATACCCCGCCACCACTTGCAACTGCAACACCAGCAGGAAGAACACGCCGCCGAGCGCCGCGTACACCGCCAGCGTGACCAGATTGGCGACGGTGAACACCCGCGAGCGGAACAGCGCCGGCGGTACCAGCGGATGATCACTGCGCAGTTCGATCAGCACGAACGCTGCGAGCAGCACCACACCGCAGCTCAGCAGCAGCGGAGCCCCATCGATCAGTCCGAGGGTGAGCGCGCCGAGCGCAATCGCGACCACCACCGCGCCGGGCACATCGAGCCGGGAGGCGGCATTCGGATCCCGGCTCTCCGGCACATGCCGCAGCGACAACACCACGACAACCAGCACCAGCGGCACATTGATGAAGAAGATCGACCGCCATCCCGCCACCGCGATCAACCAGCCACCCAGAAACGGGCCGAGCGCGCCGGACACTCCCGCGAACCCCGACCACACCCCGATGGCCGCACCACGATCACGCTCATCGATCGACGCCGAGATCAAGGCGAGGCTGCCCGGTGTCAGCATGGCCCCGGCTATCCCTTGACACAGTCGCGCGGCGACGAGCATCTCGATATTCACCGCCGCCCCGCACAGGAGTGATGCCGCGGCGAAGGCCACTGCTCCGGAAACGAATACCCGGCGTCTGCCGAAGCGGTCACCGAAAGAGCCACCGAGCAGGATGAACGATGCGAGGGTCAGGGTGTAGCCGTTGATGGTCCACTGCAGTCCGGCGATATCGGTATCCAGTGCCGCGCCGATATGGGGCAACGCGATATTGACTACCGTCGCGTCCAGCGAGGCCACCGATGAGCCGAGGACCGTGGCCAGCACGATCCAGCGTCCGGCAGCGGACCCGAGCCGGGGCAGCTCACTGGTACTCACTTCACCGAAGATACGGAAACCGTGACGCGCTGAGCAGGAAACCGCAGGTGTGGGGTATCACCGGGCGGCGAGCAGTGTTTCCGAGCGCTGGACTGTTCCCGTGATACCGGCAGCGTCCTGGGCTGCGAGCAGGGCCGCCGCCCGGCCCATGGTCTCGGGTGGCTCGACCATTTCGGCCGGGATATCGCCACCGCCGGACGCGCGCCAGCCCTCGGTGAGTACCACACGCGACGGGCTCAGGCAGTTCACCGCAATATTGTCCGGCCGCAGATCCGCGGCCAACCCGAGATAGAGGCGTTCGGCGGCGGCCTTGGATACCCAGTAGGCGTTGGCGCCGCGGTCGGTCATCTCGACGCCGGTGGTGGTGACCGCGATCATCGAGCCGCCGCCGCGGGCGCGAATATGCGGGATCACCTCGCGGGTCACCAGGAAAACGCCGGTGAGGTTCACGTCCAGGCACAGCTGCCAGCGTTTGAGCGGGGTGCTCTCCACCGGGCCCAGCCACAGCACACCGGCGTTCGCGACGAGGATATCGATCCCGCCGAATTCGGACACGACCGCCGAGACCGCGCCGCGGACCGATTCCTCCGCCGTGACATCGCAGGGCACCGCCGATGCCCGGCCGCCCGCGGCACGGATCCGTTCGGCCACCTCATGGATCGTCCCCGCGACCCGCCCGGTCTGCTCGGACCGGGCCGCGACCGCGACGGCCGCCCCCTGCTGGGCGAGTGCCTCGGCGATCGCGGCACCGATGCCGCGGCTGGCGCCGGCAACGAACGCGACCTTGCCCGCGAGCGGACCGGCGCTGCCGGATCCGGCAACGTCCGGGGTGCCGGGGCGGTTGCTCTGGCCTGGGCGGTTACCCGGGCTCTGCGCGCCGGCCGGATCCGAACCTCCGCTCGGACCACGGTCACTGCTCGCACCGGGACCGGACCGGGCGGTGCCCGCCCCGGTTCCGTCCTCCGACCCGGCCTCGCCGCGGGCCGATTCCGGGGCACTCACTTCGGCGGGAACCGCAGCGCGCCGTCGAGGCGGATGACCTCGCCGTTGAGGTAGTCGTTCTCCACGATCGACTGCACCAGCTGCCCGTATTCCGGCGAGCGGCCCATCCGCTTCGGGAACGGGATCTGCGGCGACCAGTACTGTTCCAGCTGGTCGGCGGCCTTGCCGTAGGCGGGGGTGTTGAATGTGCCCGGGGCGATGGTGACCACGCGGATACCCAGCGGAGACAGGTCGCGGGCGGCGACCAGGGTCATCCCGATCACGCCACCCTTGGCGGCCGAATAGGGGAGCTGGCCGATCTGACCCTCGTAGCCGGCGACGGAGGCGGTGTTCACGATGACCCCGCGCCCGCCTTCTTCGGTGGGTTCGGATTCGGCGATCGCCGCGGCGGACAGGCGCATGACATTGAAGACCGCGGTCAGATAGAACTCGATCGTTGTGCGGAATCCGTCGAGGGCGAGGGGCGAGCCGTCCTTGCCCACCAGGCGGCCGCCGCTGGCGGGCCCGCCGTGCGTGTCGACCGAGATGCGTAGCGGGCCGAGCGATTTCGCCTCCTCGACGGCCGCCTGGACCGACTCTTCGCTGGTGGCGTCGGTGTGCACATAGCGGATACCGAGCTCGTCGGACAGTTCCTTGCCCTTGTCGTCGGCGACGTCGGCGACCACCACCTTGGCTCCGGCGGCATGCAGCCGCCGGACGGTTGCCTCGCCCAGTCCGCCCGTACCGCCGACGACAATCGCCGAACTTCCCTCGATCTGCATAGGACTACCCTCTCTTGCGATTCTCGCTCTCAGATTGAGAGAATACTATTCTCATGTATATCGGCAAGATCGTCGACGTGGCGGAAATTGGAGAGAACTGATGCCCGAAGCCGTGATCGTATCCGCGCTCCGCACCCCGATCGGTACCGCCGTGAAGGGATCCCTGCGCGAAACCACCGCATTCGACCTCGCCCATCACGTGGTCGAGGCGACGACAAAACAGCTGGAAACCGATGCTCCCATCGATGATGTGATCCTCGGTGAAGGCCGGTACGGCGGTGGTGTGATCGCGCGGCACGCGGCGATCACCGCCGGGCTGACCGGAGTCCCGGGCCTGGCCCACAACCGGCACTGCGCGGCCGGAATGGCGGCCGTGCAGACCGCGGCGGCGGGTATCCGGGCCGGGATGGACCGGCTGGTGCTGGCGGGTGGGGTCAACGCGGATTCCACCGGCCCGAAGTCGCGATTCCGGGTCGGCCCGGACGAGTGGGTGGATCCGTGGACCTCGCCCTCGCATCCCGACCGTCCGGACGCGCCGAACCTGGACATGTCGATCACGGTGGGCTGGAACGCCGCGGTGAAATCGGGGATCTCGCGTGAGGACCTGGACGCGTGGGCGCTGCGGTCGCACCGGAACGCGATCGCCGCGATCGACGAGGGCCGGTTCGACGACGAGGTCGTGCCGATCGATACGCCGTTCGGGCAGTTCGCCGTGGACGAGCATCCCCGCCGGACCACCACCCTGGAGAAGCTGGCTTCGCTGAAGGTCCTGCACCCCGAAATCGAAGGTTTCTCGATCACCGCGGGCAACGCCGCGGGAGCCAACGACGGCGCCGCCCTGCTCACCGTCGCCAGCGACGAACTGGGCCTGCCGGCCCTGGCCACCATCCGGTCCTGGGCGTCGGTGGGCGTCGACCCCGCCGATACCGGGCTGGCGCCGATCGAAGCGATCACCAAGGCCGCGCAGAAGGCTGGGATCTCGCTGAGCGAAGTGAAACTCTTCGAGATCAACGAGGCGTTCGCCTCGGTGCCCATCGCGGCCATCCGCGCCCTGGACCTGAACGCGGACCTGGTGAACGTGAACGGTAGCGGCTGCTCGCTCGGCCACCCCGTCGCGGCCACCGGCGCCCGCATGATCGTCACCACGATCCACGAACTCCGCCGCCGCGGCGGCGGACTCGCGATCGTGGCCATGTGCGCCGGCGGTGGGATGGGCTCGGCCACGGTCCTGGAGGTCGCCGCTCCGTGAACACGAATGGTTCCGCCGGGGAACGTGGCGGCGGGTCTCCCGCGGAGCTGATCGCTGCCGCGCGCGCCGGGTCGGTGCGCGCGGCGGGCCGGCTGCTCACTCTGATCGAGGGAGAGCAGCGACACGAGGTTCTGGGGCTGCTGGAGCCTGCTGCGATCCGGGTGGTCGGGTTCACCGGACCACCCGGCGCCGGTAAATCCACAACCATCGCCGCGGTGGTTACCGCCTACCGGGCGCAGGGGCTGCGGGTGGCGGTGCTCGCCGTGGACCCGTCCTCCCCCTACAGCGGCGGTGCCCTGCTCGGCGACCGGATCCGGATGGCCGCCCATATCGACGATCCGCAAGTGCTGATCCGGTCGATGGCCACCCGGGGGCATCTCGGCGGTCTCTCGGCGGCAGTGCCGGCGGCCATCCGGTTGCTGGCTGCGCTGTCCTACGACCTCGTGGTCATCGAATCGGTCGGTGTCGGCCAGTCGGAGATCGAGATCGCCGCGGTGGCCGACCCGACCGTCGTGGTCCTCACCCCGGGAGCCGGCGACGCGGTGCAGGCGGCGAAGGCCGGATTGCTGGAGGTGGCCGATCTGCTGGTCGTGAACAAGGCAGATCGGCCCGGCGCCGATCAGACGGTGCGCGAGCTCCGGGCCGAATCCGCGGTACCGATCCTCACCGCGGTTGCCGCGGACGGCACCGGGATACCCGAACTGGTCACGGCCGTCGACGAGCACCACCGCGCAGATACCGCCGACCGCCGCGCCGCCCGGGCCCGATGCCAGATCCTTTCGCTGGCGCACAGCAGGCTGCGCGCCCACCCCGGACTCGATACGCTTGCCGCCGCGGTCGCCGCCGGTCGGTGCGATCCGTACACAGCCGCGGAACTTCTGGCGCCGCAGAGCACGGAAATACCTGCCGCGGTAGCCGGGCACGCCGAAAGCGGCGGTTCCGCGGTCGGCTGAACACACCGTCCGGTCGCCCCGCCGATCTACACCGGAGCGTCGAGCGTCGACAGCAGTCTCCGGTGGGCGACCGGATGGGTTCCCGCCGCCACGGCAGGCCGCGCCTCCGTGGCGGCGGACACCGTGTTGCGTCACGAGGAATGTGCCGCTCGGCGGTATGCGCGATGATGTGGGCTGTGAATGCGCCCGCGCCCGGCCCTGTTTTCGATGTATTCGCCGTGTTGAACGGATTGGTGGACCTGCGGTCCTACCCACGACGGAACCTGGTCCTGAGCTCACCGCAGACCGGTGGCTTCATGTTCGGCACCGCCGCCCTCCAGCAGGCGATCTTCGAGCCGGTCGTCCATCTGGTCAACGGCATTCGAGTTCCTCGAATCCCGAGGGTGGGAGCTGGTCAGTGTGGTCGAACGGAATATCGAGAACGTCTACTACACAATGGCGTTCATGCGCCGGGTTCGGGCGTAGAGGTCGGCGTGCGCCGTCGCCCGAGCAGGCTCGGGCCGCCCGAACACACCCTGGCCAGGTGATCGCCGGCACGAGGCCGCCGCGGTGCGGTCCCGGTCGATCGTGCGGACCGCGGCGGCTGATCGCGCGCCGGTACAGCAGCGGTTCCGAAAATCTTCGGGGACAGCGATGAGTCCTCGGATGGTGCTCCGTCTTATCGGTTGAACGCGCTACCAACCCGGCGCGACCGACCCGAAGGACCAGAGATGACCACCGTCGACACCACCGCCACCTTCTCCGCCGGCACCTACCGTCCCGGCACCATCCGCAACCGCGTCCTGTGGGCCCTGCAGATCCTCCTCGGCCTGTTCTTCATCATCGCCTCCGGCGGGCCGAAGCTCGTGATGCCCAACGCCCTGACCGACAACGCCCCCGAGAACCTGGTCATCCCCTTCGGGTTGCTCATCTTCATCGGAATTGTGGAGGTCGCGGGCGGTATCGGCCTGATGGTGCCCCGGCTGACCGCTCTGGCTGCCGCGGGTCTGTCGGTTCTCACCGTGCTCGCCGCGGGCACGCAGGCTTTCATCGCCGACAAGCCGGCGATGGCGATCTTCCCCCTGGTACTCGCCGCGATCTTCGCCTGGATCGCCTACGAGCGCCGCGCCGGCGTCACCGACCTGCGCAACTCGCCCTCGCGATGACAAATCCATCAGTGCGACCGGCGATCGGTGGGCCCGGCCCACCGATCGCCGGCCGCGCGTTCTCGCATCGATCGCCCGTCGGGTTGGCGGCGATCGATGCAGCGTCGTTCACTCGGCGCCGGCGCCCGGCGGGTTCTGCTGGGCGGGCGCGAAATCCATGTGGAGGCGGGTCAGGCGCTGGGAGCGGATGCGCCAGTGGCCGTCGAACTTTGCGTAGGTTTCGTGGTAATGGCCGAAACCGTGCAGGCGGGTGCCGTCCGGCCAGATGAGCCGGTCTTCCATCGCCCAGATTCCGGTGGCCTCCGTGTCCGAGAGGAGTTCGATCTCTGGGGTGTGGCCGTGATGGATCGTGATCGCATCACCGATCCTGGGCGTGAGGAAGGCGAGGAATTCGTCGGCGCCGGTGATCACCTCACCGCCCGACCCGGACACGTCGATGACCACGTCGTCGCTGAACAGGTCCCGGAAACCGGCCCAGTCCTTGGTATCCATCAGGCGGAAATACCGTGATTTGAGGGCGCGGATCGCCTCGTAGTCGTTCACTGTCATCCCAGCGTCGCGGTGATCGGGGGCAGGTCCAGGACGGTCCGGATACCCGGTGCCGCCGCGCATACGTAGCGGACGGCGTTGACGGCCCGGTTCGCGGTGTAGGCGGGGGAGTGCTGAGCCATCTGGTCGAGCGGGAACGGGAAGACCATATCGATCTCCAGCGGCGCGTCGCCTTCCACGCTGAGATGCCAGCCGGTGGGGCGGATCTCCCATTCGGTCTCGGCCTGCGCGCCGCAATGCCAGATGGCCTGGAAGCGCAGCACGGTGCGGCCCCGGTGTACGCCGGAGATCGTGATGCGCTGCGCCGCGACGGTTCCCTGCGGGATCGTGCCGGCGGCGATATCGAATGTGCGTGTCGCGGTGGCGACCTCGCCCGTGGCGGTCACCTCGTCGAGGGGTAGCCCGATTCCGTCGGCGAGCAGCCGCAGCGACGGGCCGAAACTATTGCGCAGATGATCCAGCCGCACCTGGGCGAAATCGCCCGGGGGACCGCCGAATCCCATGACGTCGAACAGGATCGCCGGGGAATTCCGCTGCGACAGATCGGCGTATTCCTGGATGCTGAGGGTGTCGAGGCGTCGCTGGATCGAAGCCAGCACCAGGGGAACGGCTTCGGTGATGAATCCGGGGCTGCTGCCGGTGCTGTGGATCGAGGTGCCGCCGGCTTCGCACGCCGCCTCCACCCGGGCCCGGACCGTGGGATCCAAACTGCCGGGGTGATGGAAGACGCCCGCGGTCGTCACGATATTCGCGCCGGCGGCGAGGATCCGGCAGACCTCGTCGATATCGCAGGATTGCGGCATATAGAGAACGCAATCCGGTGTGGTGCCGAGGAGTTCGCCGATATCGCCGGTCGCGCCTATACCGGTGGGCGTATCGGTCCCGCAGAGTTCGGCGGCGTCGCGGCCCTGCTTGTCCGGGCTGTGCGAGTACACGCCCGCCAGTATCAGATTCGGGTGCTCGACGATCGCACGCAGCGCGCGGGCGCCGATGGTGCCGGTGGACCATTGGGCCACCCGATACGGTCCGTCGGCGGGTGTGGCGGCCGGGGCGGCGGAGGGGGAGGGGTGCATGGTTGCCTATCGGTTGTGCGTGCCGGGCGGCTCAGGGCCGGAAGCGCAGCAGGGCTTCCTGCGCGAACGAGGCCACCAGGGTGCCATCGGCGGCGAGTACATCGCCCCGGCCGTAGGCACGGCCGTGTGCCATGACCAGGCCTTCGTGCCGCAGCAGCAACCAGTCGTCGCTGCGGAACGGGCGATGGAACCACAGGGTGTGCGAGGTGGTGGCGGAGGTGAACGCGGTGCCGTTACCGCTGTGATCGAAACCTTCGATCGCGCGCAGCACGGTGCCGATCACGTTCAGATCGGTGGCGTAGGACACCAAGCCGGGCGCGAGTTCGGCGCCGACCTCGGGAGTGCGCATCCACAGGTCGTATTCGGCCGGCCCGGCCGCCTTGTCGTTGAGGTCGGTGAGCGACCGTGTCTCCCACGGGATCAGGCCGATCTCGACCTGATGTTCGGGGCCGGGAACCGGTGGGACCGCAGCGACTTCCTGGTTCTCCCGCCCGTCTTCCAGCGCGGTCATCGACAGCAGCGCGGTGGCGATCACATCGCCCTTCTGCCGGGCGACGATGGTCAGGGTGGCGAAGGAGCGCCCGCGGTGCTGCGGCTGGACCACGTAGTAGACCGGGGCGTCGCTCTTGCCTTCCCGGGCGAAGATGACGTGCACCGATTTGACGGTCTTGTCCGGGCAGGCGAACGTGGCGGCCCGCAAGAACTGGGCGAGCAACTGGCCGCCGAACAGCCGGTGGTATTCCAGCTGCTGATTGGGTCCCTCGAATACCGAGAGGGTGGCCTGCGGGTCCGGTGCGGGTGCCGGGTCGGTGTCGTCGGACTGCGGTACGGACGGGCGTAGGCGCAGATCCATACAGGCGAGAAGGTCGGTCCAGAGATCGGGCATAGATCGAGTGTAAACCCGTATCTCTGCTAAGGAGAACGTTATTCTCGCAAATCCGGGCGGTAGCTGACCGGTCCCTCCGCAGTCAGCGCGCGGTCCGGGGCGAATGCTGAGGTGCGCTCAGGCGTGACGCGCGAATCCCCGGGCGCAGAACTCCCAGATCTCCTCGGCCGAGATCGGGTACGCGGTCTCGTCGTCGATACCGCCGTTGGACTGCGCCGTGAACATCACCGTCTGCATCACCATGGCCGCCATCCGGCGCGGATTGACTTCTTCGCGCAGCAGGTCGTTCTTGTGGGCGTCGATCATGAGCTCGGTGAACAATGCCAGCAGCGGGGTATGCGCGACCTTCACCTGTGCCGGGTGGCTGACCAGCAGCTGCGGGGCGAAATCGGTGAACAGGGGGCGCTGCGCGGTCGGGTCCGGGCGGCACAGTTCGTAGAGCAGTTCCACCGCGAGCTGGAGCCGGTCCAGGGCGTCTTCCTTACCCGCGGCAGCGGCGCGGATCTGTTCCGCGGTGCGGCTGAGGGCATCCTCGAACAGGGCCAGCAGCAGTTCGTGTTTCCCGTCGAACTGCAGGTAGAAGCTGCGCAGCGACTGTTTCGACCGGTCCACGACCTCCTGGACCGTGAAATCGGTGGTGCCCTTTTCGGTGATGATCGCCTGGGCGGCATCGAGAAAGCGCTGCACGCGCTGTTCGGCGCGCAGCTTCGCGGTGCGGATGGAGCGCTCGACGGCACGCTGCTTCCAGGCCGGTTCTTCGCTTGGGCTGGTCACCGGCTGGCCCGTCCGATCCCATCGATCCCATATGTGGAGAACATGGGTGCACTGTACCGGAGAACGTCCCATGTCCGGGCAGCCACGTCCGGTATTCGCACCATTGAGGAGACTATTAATTTCATCTCAAGAGAATGCTATTCTCCTGAACGTAGCGCAACCCCGCCGACAGGAGGCAGCCCGGATGCTGTTCGAGTTCGATGCCGATCAACGGCTGCTCCGCGACACGGTCCGTGAGGTCACCACGAAGGAATGCCCCGCCACGGTGATCCGGGAGATCGTGGACGCGGGCGCCGATCCGGCCCGGCTCTGGAAAACCTATGTCGAACTCGGCTGGACCGAACTCGTGGAACCGGAAGCGGCCGTGGAACTCGGGATCGTGCTCGAAGGGCTGGGCCGGGCCACCGACCCGACGCCCTATCTCGCCACAATGACCCAATTCGCGCCGCTGGCCGGGGATTCGGCCACCGCGGAAGGCGCCGGCGCCGCGGTCTTCGACGGAGTCACCGCCGTCCGCGACGCCGACGGCTGGCTGTTACGCGGCACTGCCCGCCAGGTACTCGACGGCGATCGCTGTGATCAGCTGGCGGTGGTGACGACCGCCGGCGTGTTCGTCGTGCCCGCGCATGCGGTCTCCGCCCGGCGTGTCGAGGTCTTCGATCCTGTTCTGCACGTCGCCGAGGTCACGTTCGACAATGTCCGGGTCACCGACGGCGAGCGCACCGCGGGTGATCCGGAACGCGCCCGGCAACTGGCATTGACGGGTCTGGCGCTGACCACGGTGGGCGCGTGCCAGCGCATTCTCGATCTCGTCCTCGACCATGTGCGGACGCGGCGGCAGTTCGACACCGCCATCGGTGCGTTCCAGGCGGTGCAGCACAAGGCCGCCGATATGCATCTGGCCATCGAACGGGCCCGGGCCCTGGGCTACTTCGCGGCCCTGTGCCTCGCGGAGAACGACCCGCGCCGCAAACTGGCTGCCGCGATGGCGAAGGCGTCCGCGGGGGAATGCCAGTCGGTAGTTTTCCGGCACGGTGTGCAGCTGTTCGGTGCCATGGGCTTCACCTGGGAGAACGACCTGCAGTTCGCGATCAAACGGGCCAAGGCCGGCGAGCTGCTGTTCGGCGGCGCGGCCGTTCATCGCGCGGTGGTGGCGGAGGAATATCGCGCCGCCCGGCGGTGACGGGCGACATCATGGGATCGCGCCCGGGGGCCGGTCGCCCCGGCAGCCGGGTGGCGTAGCAAACGGAACACGAGCATCGGGTGTGTGCCCGGTGCACCCCGGAACCGAGGAGCATGTTTTGTCCTATATCGACTACGCGGTCGCCGATAAGGTCGCGACAATAACTCTGAACCGCCCCGAAGCGGCCAATGCCCAGAATTCGGCACTGCTGGACGAATTGGATGCCGCGTGGACCCGGGCGGCGAACGACGACGATGCCGTGGTGATCGTCTTGAACGCGGCCGGAAAACATTTCTCCGCCGGTCACGATCTCAAGGACGACAGCTGGCCGAAACCGGAGAAGATCACGCTCGACTGGATATATCAGACCGAGAGTCGCCGGTATCTGGAATACACATTGCGGTGGCGCAATGTGCCCAAGCCCACGATCGCAGCCGTGCAGGGCCGCTGTATCGCCGGCGGGCTGATGCTGTGCTGGCCCTGCGACCTGATCGTGGCCGCGGATAACGCGCTGTTCTCCGATCCGGTGGCGATGATGGGTATCGGCGGGGTCGAATACCATGGACACACCTGGGAACTCGGACATCGCAAAGCCAAGGAGATCCTGTTCACGGGCCGTCCGGTCACGGCTCAGGAGGCCGAGCAGGCCGGGATGGTCAATATGGTGGTGCCGCTCGACGAGCTGCCCGCCAAGACCGCGGAGCTGGCGGGCCAGATCGCGCAGATGCCCCCGTTCGGGCTGCGGCAGGCCAAGCGGGCGGTGAACCAGACCCTCGATGTGCAGGGTTTCTACGCCGCGATCCAATCCGTTTTCGATATTCACTCCACCGGGCACGGAAACGCCCTGAGTGTGAGTGGCTATCCGATCCTGGTCGATCTCGATCAGATGAAGACGAATATGAAATAGAGATGGATCGGGGGATCGTTCCCGTTCGCCGCGGTAACGATCCCCCGCTATCGAAGAAGTGCCACCGAGACGGAAACCGGCAGGCAGGGATTCTTCCGACACGGGCAGCGTAACCGAATTACGACCGCCCCGAACCCCTTTTCTGATTTCCGCGGATGGACGACAATTCGGAACGTCCATCGGAAAGGTTTCCGCCATGCGAACCCTCAGATTCCGGCGTACCACCAGTCTTTTCGGCCTGATCGCCCTGACCGCCGCCGCCGTGATCGGCTGCGGTGACTCCGACGAGAATGCGGCCGCGGCCACCTCGGCCCCCGCCGCCACCAGTTCCGCCGCGCCTGCCGCGGCGTCGCCGGAGACCAAGAAGGAGATCACCAACGCCTTCGTCACCTTCTTCGACGGTAAGGCCGACCCCGCCACCCGCGCCGGGCTGGTCGAGAAGGGGGACGAATTCGCACCCTTCCTCCAGGGGATGGCCGCCGACCCGCGTGCCCAGGGCACGAGCGTGACCGTGTCCGCGGTCGAAGTCGTGGACGACAAGACGGCCGATGTGACCTACACCCTGCTGCTGGGCGGTAATCCGGTGCTGCCGGATCAGTCCGGACAGGCGATCAAGGAGGGCGACACCTGGAAGGTCGCCTCGATGACCTTCTGCGCGCTGCTCGCCGTCCAGGGCACCGGTGAGGCGATTCCGGCCTGTAGCTGACCGCCGGCACAGATCTTCGACAGCGCTGTCCCGAAGCCTGTTCCGGCTCGGGACAGCCGCCGCTGCCGGGTCCATGAGCCGGCGGGCCGGGGGCCGGGGCGTCGTATCGGTTTGCGCAGTATCGATACGCCATCCGGACCCCTGCCGATCGGGGTGCGGTTCGGCCGAGCCGAGTATCGGTTTCGGGGAGAACGCACCGCGGGCCGGCTGCGACGAGTTGGGCGGCACATGTCACGAGTCCTGACCGGATACGGATTCCCGGACCGTGGACGGACGGCTGTCGAGGGCATCGCCGATATCACTCGGGTGGCGCGGATCGCGCGAGGATGTTCAGTGCCGAGTATTAACCGGATGTCCATCCGGCAAAATGCGCGAATCTGCTTATACCCAAGAGGATGTCGGGCTAAACTCCCCGCGGCTCTGCGGAATCCAGTTTCCGCGGATTCGCATCATCACTCTTCAGAAAGACGAACCGATGTCACGAAGACACCGGGTAGCGCGAACCGTCGCTGCCTGTGGAGTTGCGTTCTCGCTGAGCGCGATCACCGGTTGCGGCAATTTCTTCGGGCCCGACAACTGTTATGTACTCCCGACCACCGAAGCGCCCGCCACCGAAGTCGCCGCCGGGGCGGCGAATCCGGAGGGGAACAGTGCCACACCGGATTCACCGGTCGCCGCAGCCGCGGCAATAACCGGCGTCTACCAGGCATTTTTTGCGCCCGCCACGCCGACATCGGATCGGCTGGCCCTGGTCGAACGCGGGCCGGATTTCGAAGCCGAGATCTCCGGGATGGCAAACCATATCCGGACCGCGCTCACCACGATCGAGATCGCGGAGGTCGTATTGCTCGACCGGATCAACGCCGAATTGCGCTTCACCCTGAATATTTCCGGTAACCCGGTGGTGAGCAATCAACTCGGTCACGCGGTCAAGGAATCGGACGGCTGGAAAATCGCGGCGACCACCATGTGCGGTCTGGTCGCCATCTCCGGCGGAACGTCCCAGGCCTGCACCTGAACCCGATTCCCGGTGCCCCCGACCTGCCCCCCTGGCGCGCCGGCCAGGGGGGCAACGGTTGTCGACTACAGATGGGCCAACCGGGGCGCGTAACCGAGTTCGCGCAGCGTCGCGCCGGCCTCCCGGGTGAGGTCGCGGGCGCTGCCGAGTAGACCGTCCAGGACCAGTGCCCGCCGATAGTGGCGATGGAACTCGTGTTCGGCGGTGAAACCGATTCCGCCCAGCACCTGCTGGCAGTTGCGGGCGGTGACCAAGGCCGCGCGGCCCGCCGCGGCCTTCGCGAGCAGGGCGCCGAGCGAGTCGTATCGGTCCGGTAGATGCGCGGCGATATCCGCGTGGGCCGGATGATGCGCATCGTCCGGCGAGACGGTGAGGGTCGCCTCCGCGCCTTCGATGGCGACCAGGGTTTCGGCCAGCCGGTGCCGGATCGCTTGGAAACCGGCGACGGGGCGGCCGAACTGTTCCCGTTCCAGTGCGTGCCGGCGCGCGAGGCCGAGCATCGCTCGCGCCGATCCGGTCAGCCACCAGCCCAGTGCGCGCCGGGCGCTCTCGAGCGGGACAGTCGCCGCGGCGGCGGGCAATTCGGTGGTACTCCGGAGCCGGTACAGCGGCAGGTCGGGGTCGAGCATATCCGGCGCCGGATCGGCGCCGGAATCCCAGCGCACCCAGGTGCCTCCGGTGAACGGCAGCGGCATCGCCTCGCCGAACCGCCGGCCCGCGGCGTGCGCCACCACATCGTTGATCAACGGGGCATGCGAGCCGGTCTCCCCGAGCAACCGGAAAACCAGGGGTACCGCGACTTCCGCGGTGTCGTCACCGGTGAGCAGGTCGTACCAGCCGAGGTCGCGCAGGGCGGGATACAGCTCGGCGCCGGTGGCCGTGGCCATCGTCTTGCGCAGCGTATCGGTGAGCAGGGTGAGTTCGGCGGCGTCCACCGCTCACTCCTTTCCCAGGTCGAGCAGGCGGCGGGCAATGATATTGCGCTGGATCTCGGCGGTCCCGCCGTAGATGGTCGCCGCCCGGGAATACAGGAATTCCGAACGCCACTCGGTATCGTCCAATTCGATCTCGCCGGGCAGCAGATCCCGGGCGGTATCGAAGAGTTGCTGTTCGGCGGTGGCCAGCAGGACCTTGTCGATGGAGGTGTCCGGACCCAGCGCGGCGCCACCGGCCAGCCTCCGCTGGGTGGCCCGCGACCGGCAGCGGACGGTGTGCAGGGCCAGATAGGCGGCGCCGAGGTCGGCATCGTCTCCCTCCGCGCTCTGGTCGAGGACCCGGTCGAGCCGGGTGAACAGATGCGCGATCCGATGCCAGAAACAGGTGGACCGTTCATAGGGCAGCAGATCCATCGCGACCCGCCAGCCGTCCCCGGGCCGGCCGAGCATCCGGGACTCGTCGACCACGACATCGTCGAAGTAGACCTCGGCGAATTCGTCGACACCGTGCATGGTGCGCAGCGGCCGGACGGTGATCCCCGGGGTGTCCATATCGACGAAGAACGCGGTGATCCCGTCGTGGCCCGGACCGGTGCGGGTGAGCAGGACACAGCGGGCGGCGAACTGGGCAAGGCTGGTCCACACCTTCTGTCCGTTGATCACCCATTCGGTGCCGCGTTGTTCGGCCCGGGTCCGCAGCGAGGCCAGGTCCGAGCCGGAACCCGGCTCGGAGAAGCCCTGGCACCACTGTTCGCTACCGTCCAACAGCCGGGGCACCATTTCGGCGGCCAGTTCCGGACGGGCGTAGGAGATCATGGTGGGGGCGAGTACCTCGACCATGGAATAGATCCCCGGCTCGGCCAGGCCGCGCGACGCGACCTCCTCGCCGAGTATCGCCCGCAGCAGCGCCGGCCCGCCGAGACCGCCGACGGCCTCCGGCCAGCCGTAGCGCATCCAGCCCGCGTCGAAGAGCGCCCGCCGGACCCGGCCCAGGTGCGCGACCTGCGCGTCGAAACCGGGTTCGGGTCCGGGGGTGAGATCGTGCTCGTCGAGCCAGCCGCGCACGCGCGCCCGAAATTCCTCGACGTTCATATGGCGGGCCGCTCGAAGGCGTGCGGGATTCCGTGATCGTGGACCCCGCTGCGCCGGATGAAGGTCATCGAACGGGTCCGCAACCGCCAGCCCTTGTCGGTGCGCAGGTACGTATCGGAGTAGTAGCCGATCCGCATGTCGTGGCTCGAATGCTCCACGAAGCACAGCGGTTGCGTGCCGGTGCCGGTATCGCCGTCCAGTTCGATCAGCGGGGTACCGGTGAGGAACAACCCCTTCGGTGCGG
Source organism: Nocardia sp. NPDC051750 (assembly GCF_044453135.1). NCBI lineage: Bacteria > Bacillati > Actinomycetota > Actinomycetes > Mycobacteriales > Nocardiaceae > Nocardia > Nocardia sp. NPDC051750. The sequence goes on from NZ_JBITCK010000008.1 coordinate 175,972, forward strand.
CATCGACGAGTTCGGGGAACACGTCGAGGGTGTAGGTGTCACCGAACGCGCTGTAGGTGCCGTCGGGGGTGAAAACCCCGATCACGCCCTCGATATCGCCCTTGGTGATGGTCACCGCGTAGCGGGCGAGGAGCTGCTGGATTTCGACCAGGTCATCGGTTGCCGCCATAGACCTTTCCGCCTTTCATCACGAACCGCACCTGCTGGGTGACGGTGATATCGGCCAGAGGATCGCCGGGTACCCCGATCACATCCGCGAGCAGACCCTCCGCGAGCCGGCCGCGGTCCTCGACCTGGATGAGTTCGGCTGCGACGACCGTCGCCGCCCGCAACACCGACAGTGGATCGAGCCCCCGCTCGACCAGGGCCACCAGCTCGTCGGCGTTGCGGCCGTGCGGGATCGCCGGCGCGTCGGTGCCGACGGCGATCTTCACGCCCGCGTCGAAGGCCGCTTTCACCGATGTCCGGGCGCGGGGGAACATCTCGGCAGCCTTGGCCTGGAGTTCCGGTGCCGCCTTGGAGACATCCATGGCGTCGGCCAGGCGGGTGGTCGGCACCATATAGGTCCCTTCCCGGACCATGAGGTCGATGGCTTCGTCGTCGATCAGGAAACCGTGCTCGATACAGTCGATTCCGGCCCCGACCGCCTCCTTCACCGCTTCGGCCCCGTGCGTGTGTGCGGCCACCCGCAGCCCGCGCCGGTGCGCCTCGTCCACGATCGCCCGCAGTTCCTCGGTCGAATAGTGTTGTGCGCCCGGCGCTCCCGTCAGCGACATGACGCCACCGGATACGCAGACCTTGATCAGTTGAGCGCCGTGCTTGATCTGGTACCGCACGGCCTTGCGTACCTCGTCGACACCGTTGGCGATGCCCTCTTCGAGGGTCAGCTTCAGGACGTCGGGGGCGAAGGCCGAGAACATGGTGGGATCGAGATGACCGCCGGTGGGGGTGATGGCATGGCCGGCCGGAACGATCCGCGGACCGTCGATCCAGCCGGCGTCGATCGCCTTGCCGAGCGCGACATCCAGCAGATATCCGCCCGTCTTGACGAACAGGCCGAGGTTGCGCACGGTGGTGAACCCGGCGCGCAGGGTGCGCCGGGCATTACCGACCGCGCGCAGCATCCGCAGCGGCGGGTCGTCCTGTACCGAGGAGCTCAGCCCGGTTTCGCCGCGGCCGCCCATCAGCAGGTTGACTTCCATATCCATCAGTCCCGGCAGCAGGATGAGATCGCCCAGCTCGACGATCTCTCCCTCCGGTTCGCCGCCCACGCCGACGATGCGGTCACCGTCGACGCGCAGGATGCCGGGCCGGATGATCTCGCCGGAGTCCACGTCGAGCAGCCCGGCGGCCCGCAATGTCAGCATGGGCTACACCACCGGTTCGCGCACGATGTCCAGATACGCCGCGCCGCTGTCGGGCACCCGCGGCTGTTTCCAGACCTCCACCGGGAACGAGGCCATGACCAGCGACTGCATCAGATGGAACAGGTTGCGGGCGTCGTCGGGCAGATCGTCGAGCGGGAACTTGTCGCAGTAGGCGATGGCGTCCTCGAGCCGCGCCATCCCCGCATCGTAGAAGGCCTGCATCTCCGGCATCGTCGAGGCGAGCCGCTTGGCGTACCGTTCGGGCTCGGTGGGCAGAATCCAATCCTCGAACTGCGCCAGATCGGCGAATTCGGCGGGCAGTTTCGACTCAGTTGCCATTGCGGTACTCCTTCACTTTGTCCTGGGCCGTCTTGTGCAGATGGCGGAGCAGGATCTCCTGATCGTTGAGCGGGAAATCGGTGACCGTGCGGGTCGCGATCATCGTCTGGGTGGCCTCGAGGGTGTTCGCGTCCTGCAGCGCGTACTCCTTGAAGGTCACCCCGGCCAGTTCCTGGGCCAGGCGTTCCCGGGCGTTCTTCGCCGGCACGAAGTACAGGTTGGCCTCGAAGGTGTGCTTGTTCACCGCGGTCGGCCAGTAGTGGTAGGTGAGGTACCAGCCCGGCGCCCAGAACAGCAGCGAGAAGTTCGGCCAGATCTCGAATTCGTCGACACCCCAGGCCTTGTGACCGGCGGGGTTGATACCGACGGGCAGCGGGTCGAGGCCCTCGATATCGGGACGGTCCCACGGGCCGAACAGACCACTGCGCAGGATGCGCTCGATCGGCTTGACCATGTTCAGGTCCTTGGGCGGCGCCATCCCGCCCCACGACGAGATCATCGAATGCGGTGGCTGCAGGTCGTAGTGCAGCGCCTCGTAGCCGTAGCCGGCGAGCTTGTCCGCTTCGTCCTTGACCGCCTGCTTCATATGCAGGATCGGCGCGTGGTAGAACTCGGCGAAGGCGTCGATGAACAGCTTCCAGTTACTGCCGACCTCGGCCTTGTAGCTGAAGACCTCGGTCATCTCGTGGAACGGATAGCCCTCCAGCCCCTTGATCATCGGGCCGAGGAAGGTGGTGAGTGGTTCGGCCTCGTGGTCGAGGTTGATGAAGATGAACCCCTCCCACACCTCGCAGCGCACATCCTTGAGGCCGTAGTCGGCCTTGTCCAGGCCGAAGAATTCCTTCTCCTGCTGGACGAAGGTCAGCTCGCCCTCGAGGCTGTAGCGCCAGGCGTGGTACTTGCAGGTGAACTGCTTGCAGAAGCCCGAGGTTTCCTCGTTGGGGAAATCGTCCCAGACCAGCTTGTTGCCGCGGTGCCGGCAGACGTTGTGGTAGGCGTGGATCTCGTTGTCGTTACCGCGGACGATGATCAGCGAGGTGCCCGCGGAAGGGAGCTCCTTGGTGAAGTAACTGCCCTTGCGCGGCAACCGCTCCACCCGGCCGACATTGAGCCAGGTGCGCTTGAAGATGGCCTCGCGCTCGTCCTCGTAGAACTGCGGGTCGATGGAATCGGAATAGTCGACCGGCTCGGTCCCCAGGTCCGGGTAGTGCTCGGTCCAGCTACCCGCTGCCGGTTTGTTGAAGTGTGCCAAGGGATTACCTCTCGTACTCGGATCGGATGCCGAAGGTGTTGAAGGCTGCGGCAAGCATGTTGTAGGTGCCGATGGTGAAGATCAGGTCCATCCGCTGGTGTTCGTCGAGGTGTGCGCAGAGTCCGTCCCAGGTGGCGTCGGACAGGTTCGACTTGTCGTCGAGTTCGTCGACGGCGCGCAGGATCAGCTGCTCGACCGGATCGGCTGCCTCACCACGGGTGACGGAGGCAATCTCCGCCTCGGTGATTCCCTCCGCGAGCGCGGCTTCGCGGTGATGGTTCCACTCGTAGACGCAGTCGCGGACGTGCGCGACCCGCAGGATGGCGAGTTCGCGCAGCCGGACCGGCAGGGACGACTGGAACAGCAGGTGGACGTTCAGGGTGAGGAACGCCTTGGTCAGCGCGGGGTGGCGGACGAGTGTCGACAGGGCGTTGCTCGCCGATTCCGGGTTGCGCAGCCGGCGCGGCAGCATGACCCGCAGCGCATTGTCGACGTCCTCGTCCCACCGGTCCGCGGGCAGCGGCGGTACTCGCATCGCGCCTCCTCTCGATGAGAATGGTATTCTCGCTTTCGGATAATAGATTTCCACGCGGCGGCCGGATAGTCAACGTGAAGATGTATCAACAGGTGGCGGGGTCGCCCGTGACGCTGGTCGCGCTGACCGCTGCCGCAGTGGACACAGTCATGTGCCGCAATGTGTACCCGAAAAACAGGATATTGATTCTCGATAAGTGAGAAGCTAGTTTTCATTCACCGAGAGCTGGGTAAGCGGTCAATCGGCCGGAGTATTCGACTCGAACTCGGTACACGGGCGGGCCTCTCGCCCGATCACGATCGGCTGACCGATGGGGGTCAGCTCAGAAAGGACCGTCGTGAGACCGAAGAGAACAGCCGCCGTCCTGATAGCGGTGGCGTTACTCGCCACCGCCGGGTGCTCGGGCCGTAGTGGCAGCGCGACCGAGAACTCCTCCTCCGGCGACACCGTGGTCGCCGACTTCGGCGACCTGACCGGAGTCTGCGGCGACGGTGACGCCTCGGGTTCGCCCACCCAGGGGGTTACCGACAGCGAGATCACCGCGGGTGTCTTCACCGATGTCGGCTACTCCAAGAACCCCGAATTCGTCGACGCCGCGAAAGTCTTCACCTCCTGGTGCAACGCGGCCGGCGGGATCAACGGCCGCACCATCACCACCGAAACTCACGACTCGAAGGTGATGGCCGTCCGCCAGAAGATGGTGGAAGCCTGCCGCACCGATTTCGCGCTGGTCGGCGGTGGCGCCGGACTGGACGGTCTCGGCGTGAAGGAACGGCTGGAATGCACCCTGCCGGACTTCCCCGCGCAGATCTCCCAGCAGCCCAATCTCGGCACCGACCTGCAGGTGATCGCCTCGCCGAGCACCTTCGCCCACTACGACCCGTACAACGCCTCCCGGCAGTGGCTCACCAAAGAGGCCTATCCGCAGTCGGCCGGTGCGATCGGGATCATCAACGGCGACTCCCCGGTGACCAAGGTCCTCGGCGACAAGGCCGTCGAATCGCTGAACGCGATGGGCGCGAAGGTCATCTACAACCAGCTGTATCCGGTGGGCGGGGTGACCGACTGGACGCCCTACGCCCAGGCCATCAAGAACAGCGGCGTGCGTGGCCTCATATTCATCGGTGAGGACGGTCCGCTGGCCAAACTCGAGGAGAAACTGACCTCGATGGATTACAAGCTGGACTGGATCGACCCCACCAACAACGCGTTCCGGCCCGACTACGTCGAGCTGCTGGGCCGCTCGGCGAGCTTCCAGAACAATATCGTCGATCTCGGCGGCGTGGTTCCGCCGCAGCTGGCCGACCAGTCGCCGGCCATGCAGCAGCTGCAGAAGCTGTACGAGCAGTACGCACCGGACGCGGTGATCAGCCTTCCCGCCATCCGTGCGTTCTCGGCCTGGCTGCTGTTCGCGAAGTCCGCGAAGGCCTGCGGGTCCGAACTCACCCGGACCTGCGTGGTCGAGAAAGCGAAGAAGGAGACCGAGTGGAGCGGTGGCGGGCTGCACAGCCCGAACGATCTGTCCGCGACGGATCCGGCACCGAAATGCTTCAACGTCATGCAGGCCACGCCCGAGGGCTGGAAGGCACCCGAATTCGGCGCCGACGACGGACTGTTCCGCTGCGGCACCCCGCCGTACCGGTACACCGGTAACTACGGCGAGCCGATGACGCTGGCCGATGTCGGCAAGACCATGGCGGACGTCAAGTAACCGATCATGGATCAATTCCTCGCCTTCGGGATCGTCGGGCTGAGCACCGCGGCCGTCTACGCCGTGATCGGCAGCGGTCTGGTGCTCACCCATACGACCACCGGAATATTCAACTTCGCGCACGGCGCCGCCGGCATGATGGCGGCCTTCTCCTACTGGCAGCTCACCGCCGGTTGGGGTGTGCCGATGCCGATCGCACTGGCGATCGTGCTGCTGGTGCTGGCGCCGCTGTCGGGCCTGCTCGTCGAACGGGCGCTGCGGGCCGTGCAGGGGCTGGGCGACGCGGAAAAACTCGTGATGACGGTCGCTCTGCTGAGCGGCCTCATCGCCACCGCGCGCTGGATCTGGGATCCGATGGAAGCCCGAACACTACCCAGCTTCTTCGCCGACACCGAACCGATCCGCCTGGGCAGCGCCACTATCACCTGGCATCAGGCGCTGACCATGCTGGTGGCGATCGCGGTGGCGGTGGGCCTGCGGGTACTGCTGTTCAACACTCGTACGGGTGCGGAAATGCGGGCCACCGTCGACGACCGGGCCCTGGCCGGGCTCACCGGCGCCGATCCCGTCCGCGCCAACCGGGTCGCCTGGATCCTCGGTATCGAATTGGCCGCGGTGGGTGGCATTCTCATCGCACCGACGGTATCGCTGGACGCCGCCACACTCTCGCTGCTGATCGTCAGCGCCTACACCGCGGCGATCTTCGGCCGGCTGCGCAGCCTGCCGATGACCTTCCTCGGCGCGGTCGTGGTGGGTCTGATGGAGAGCTACCTGACCGGGTATCTGCCACAGAACGAATACCTGCCGGGCCTGCGGCTGGCCGCGCCGGCCCTGCTGTTGTTCGCGGCACTGCTGCTGTTCCCGCACGGGCGGCTGCGCGGTCGCGATCGGAAGCTCAGCCCCGTACCCACGCCGTCCCGCGGCGGCGCGGTGTTCTTCGCCGGGGTGATCGTGATCCTCGGATTGATGGTCGCCACCACGCTCGGGGAGAGCGATCTGATCATGTACGGGCCCATGTTCGCCTTCGGTGTCATCGCCCTGTCGTTCGTGCCGCTGTCCGGGTACGCCGGGCAGATATCGCTGTGCCAGCTGAGCATGGCGGGGATCGGGGCGATCGCCTACGGGCAGCTGGCGCCCGACGGAGAGCTCTGGGGTCTGCTCGCGGCCGTGGTGATCGCGGCGCTGGCCGGCACCTTGATCGCACTACCCGCGCTGCGCCTGTCCGGCGTCTACCTCGCCCTCGGGACGGCGGCGTTCGCGGTGGTGCTCGACCGGTGGATCTTCACGCTGCCCTCGTTCGAGATCGGCGGAGTCGAGATCTCCTTCTTCGATCAGGGTTCGGTGGAGGTATACGGGCCCAACCTGTTCGGGCTGCGGCTGGATACCGCGGAGAGCATCACCATTTTCGCGGCGGTCTGCCTGGCGGTCGCCACACTCGGCGTGGCGGCGCTGCGGCGCGGGCGATTCGGTCGCCGGCTGATCGCCTTGCGCGACAGCGAAGCCGCCTACGCCACGCTCGGCGGCAACCTGTTGCGGGCGAAGGTGGCCGTCTTCGCGCTGAGTGCCGGACTGGCCGGGCTCGGCGGCGCGCTGTACGGGATGCAGATGGGGTCGGTGACCCCCGAACAGTTCAATTTCGTGGCCGGCCTCCCGATCTTCCTGGTGGCGGTGTTCGCCGGACTCGGTGCGCTGGGCAACGGCCTGTTCGTGGGTGTCGCGCTCTACGGGCCGCTGCTGGCGGTACCGGTGCTGTTCCCGTCCAGCGAGAACCTGATCCACGTGCTGCCGGCGCTGGCCGGTATCGCCTTCGGCGGCGGCGTGGTGAGCCACGGCGCGGTCGCCCGGATGCGGGAAGGGTTCGAGGCGGCCATCCGCAACCGGGTGGCGCTGGTATTGCTGGTCGGCCTCCCGGTGGTGCTGTGGCTGCTGCGGCTGGCCGACATCATCGACGGCTGGATGTTGTTCTGGGGCTCGGTGATCGCGGTCTTCGCGGTACGGATCTGGGCGAACAACCGCGAACAGGCCGCGGCGGCAGGCGAACCCGATGTGCCCGTCGAATGGTGGGGCGTGAAACGTCCCTGGCGGTCGGAGGACAAGGAGGTGCTCGACCATGCCATCGCTGCTGGACGTTAGCGATATCACGGTCACCTTCGGCGGCCGGCGCGCACTCGACGGGGCCGGCCTGCGGGCCGAGGCCGGTGAGGTCACCGGACTGATCGGGCCGAACGGGGCCGGCAAGAGCACCCTGTTCGATGTGATCTGCGGGTTGCGCCGGCCCGCCGCCGGGCGGGTTCGCCTGGCGGATCGGGATATCACCCGGCTCGATCCGGCCCGGCGTGCCCGGCGCGGGATGGCGCGGACCTTCCAGCGGCTCGAGCTCTTCGGGCGGCTGTCGGTCCGGGACAATCTGCTGGTCGCTGCGGAACTCGGTCCGCACCGGCGCAATGCCGAAAAGGTCGTGGACGAGATCATCGACCGGCTCGGCCTCGGTGATCGGGCCGGCGATCTGGCCGACGAACTACCCACCGGTCTGGCCCGCCTCGTCGAGGTCGGCCGCGCCCTGGCGGTACGGCCGACACTGCTGCTCCTCGACGAACCGGCCGCCGGCCAGGACAGCACGGAGACAGATCGGTTCGCCGAACTGCTGCGCTCGGTCGCCGCGGACGGTACCGCGGTGGTGCTGGTCGAACACGATATGGGTCTGGTGATGAGCGTCTGCGATCAGGTGTACGTGCTCGACCTCGGCACCGTGATCGCGAGCGGGCCGCCCGAGGTGATCCGTCGCGACGAACAGGTCCTGGCCGCCTATCTGGGGGACTCATGACCGCACTACTGGAATTGTCCGGAATCCGGGCCGCCTACGACGCGATCACCGTGCTGCACGGTGTCGATCTGAGTGTGCGGGCCGGTGAGGTGGTCGCGCTGCTCGGTCCCAACGGCGCCGGGAAGACCACCACGTTGAAGGTGGCTGCCGGAGTGCATCCGGTGGCAGACGGGGAATTGCGATTCGGCGGACGCACCGTCAACGGTGCCGACCCGCGTGACCTCGCCCGCGCCGGTGTCTGCCTGATTCCGGAGGGCCGCGGGATCTTCCCCAACCTCACGGTGCGCGACAACCTGCTGATGATGTCGTTCACCGGGCGACCGGTGGCGCAGATCGAGGACATCGCGTTCGCGCGCTTCCCGATCCTGGCCCAGCGGGCCGGGCAGATCGCGGGCACACTCTCCGGCGGCGAACAGCAGATGCTGGCGCTGGCCCGCGGCCTGGCCACCGACCCGGCCGTGCTGCTCCTCGACGAGTTATCGATGGGGCTGGCGCCGCTGGTGGTGGAGCGGCTCTACGACCAGGTCGCCGAAATCGCCCGGCAGGGTGTCGCGGTGCTGATCGTCGAACAATTCGCCGCCGCGGTACTCGATATCGCCGACACCGCCGCGGTATTGGTGCGCGGCCGCATCGAACATCAGGGCCCGCCCGATCTGGGGCTCCGCAACCAGTTGGCCACTCTCTATTTAGGAAGTCCCTCATGACCGAATCCACCCGCGCGGACCGTTTCGTCCAGGAGCTCGCGGAGCTGAAGATCCCCGATCCCGCTGCCGGCCGCGGCGGCCTGTGGCTGCGGATCGGCGTCGCGCTGCTGATCCTAGGCCCGGTGGTGGTCGTGCTGGGCTATCTGATGTCCAACAACACCTCCGACGCGCTGGTGCAGCGTGACGCGATCATCATCGCCCTGGCGGGGGTGGCATTGAGCATCGTGGGCGCGACGCTGTTCCTGCGGTATTCGCTGACCGGGGTGCTGCGGTACTGGATGGCGCGGCAGTCCTACGACCTGGCCCAGCTCGCCGGGCGCCTGCCCGGTGCGGCCGAACCGGAGTACGGGGAGGTCGGAGTTCCACAACGGTGAACTGTGTTTTCGGCGCGCGAAACCTCCAAGGGCCTCGCTGAACTCGGCACCAGCGGTGGGCACGTTCGGATCCGCAGTGGTACGGCGGTGCACGGTGATCATGAAAGGAGTTGAAATGTCCGAGGGTATGAGTTTCGAGCTGAGCGAGGATCAGCGGCTGATCCGGGATTCGGTGGCCGAACTGGCCCGTAAGTTCGACGACCAGTACTGGATGGAGAAGGACCGGGATCACGAATTCCCCACGGAGTTCTACCGCGCCATCGCCGACGGCGGTTGGCTGGGTATCTGCATTCCCGAGGAGTACGGCGGGCACGGGCTCGGTATCACCGAGGCTTCGATCCTGGCCGAGCAGGTATCGCGGTCCGGCGGCGGAATGAACGCCGCTACCGCGATCCACCTGTCCCTCTTCGGCATGCAGCCGGTGATCGTGCACGGTTCGGACGAGCTGAAACAGCGCACCCTGCCCCGCGTCGCCCGCGGTGACCTGCACGTCTGCTTCGGCGTCACCGAACCGGGCGCCGGCCTGGACACCAGCCGGATCACCACCTTCGCCCGCCGCGACGGCGACCACTATGTGGTCAACGGCCGCAAGGTGTGGATCTCCAAAGCGCTGGAGTCCGAGAAGATCCTGCTGCTCACGCGCACGCAGAAGTACGACGAGGTCGAGAAGAAGACCAGCGGTATGACGCTGTTCCTCACCGACCTCGATCGCGATCACGTCGATATCCGGCCGATTCCGAAGATGGGGCGCAACGCGGTCTCCTCGAACGAGCTGTTCATCGATGATCTGCGGATCCCGGTGGAGGACCGGGTCGGCGAGGAAGGCCGCGGGTTCGAATATCTGCTCGACGGCCTGAACCCCGAGCGGATGCTGATCGCGGCCGAAGCGCTCGGCATCGGCCGGGTCGCGCTGGATCGCGCAGTGCGTTACGCGAACGAGCGCGAGGTTTTCGGGCGGCCGATCGGCAAGAACCAGGGAATCCAATTCCCGCTCGCCGATTCGCTGGCCCGGCTGGACGCGGCCGAATTGGTGCTGCGTAAAGCGACCTGGTTGTACGACCAGGGCAAACCCTGTGGCCGGGAGGCCAATACCGCCAAATACCTGTGCGCGGAAGCCGGTTTCGAAGCCGCCGACCGGGCAATGCAGACACACGGCGGGATGGGGTATTCGGAGGAGTATCACATCTCCCGGTATTTCCGGGAGTCACGCGTGATGCGGATCGCGCCGATCAGTCAGGAAATGATCCTCAACTATCTGGGATCGCATGTGCTGGGAATGCCGAGGAGTTACTGATGGCAGCGAATAACGGATTGTTCGATCTGACCGGCCGCACAGCGCTGGTCACCGGTGCGGCGGGCGGTATCGGCTCGGCCGTGGCCCGGGCGCTGGCCGCCCAGGGCGCGGCGGTGCTGGTCACCGACCTCGACGGCGGGGCGGCAGCAGCGGTTGCCGAGAAGATCACCGCGGACGGCGGTACGGCCCGCGCCTGCGCGCTGAATGTCGCGGACCCGGAATCCGCGGTGGCGGCGGCGGAGCAGGCGGCCGAATTGGGCGGCGGAAAAATCCATATCGTGGTGAACAATGCCGGGATCACGGCTCCCGCGATGTTCCCGAAGACCACCCCGGAATCCATGCGCAAGATTTTCGATGTGCATGTCCTGGGAACGTTCAATTGCAGTCAGGCCGCGTTGCCGTATCTGCCGACCGACGGCACCGGCCGCATCATCAATGTCACCTCGTCGGCAGGGCTCACCGGCACGCTGGGGCAGGTGAACTATTCCGCCGCCAAAGCCGGAATCATCGGTATCACCAAATCGCTGGCCCGCGAACTCGCCCGCAAGCAGATTCTGGTGAACGCTTTGGCTCCGCTGGCCGCGACTCCGATGACCGAAACCATCCGCACCGACGAGAAATTCGCCGAGCAGATGCTGAACCGGATTCCGCTGCGCCGCTGGGCCGATCCCGACGAGGTAGCGGGTGCGTTCGTCTTCCTGGCCTCCGACGCGGCGTCCTTCGTCACCGGACAGGTGCTGCCGGTCGACGGCGGCATGGTGATCTGATGACCGCCGCCGGTCCGCTGGCCGGGGTGCTGGTGGTAGCGCTGGAACAAGCCGTATCGGCGCCCATGTGCACCCGCACGCTCGCGGATTTCGGGGCCCGGGTGATCAAGGTGGAGAACCCGGTGGGCGGTGATTTCGCCCGGCACTACGACGATGTGGTGGCCGGGCAGGCCGCCCATTTCGTCTGGGTGAACCGCGGCAAGGAATCGGTAACCCTCGACCTGAAATCCGAACGCGGACTGCAACTCCTGCACGACCTGCTCGCCCGCGCCGATGTGCTGGTATCGAATCTGGCGCCGGGTGCCACGACCCGGCTCGGCCTGGCTCCCGCCGAGCTCGCCGAACGCTATCCGCGGCTCATCGCGCTGGAAATCGATGGTTTCGGTGCCGGTGGGCCGCTGTCGCACAAACGCGCCTACGATTTGCTGGTCCAAGCCGAATCGGGCGTGTGCGCGGTGACCGGGCGGCCCGGCGAACCGGCCAAACCGGGCCCGGCGGTCGCCGATGTGACCACGGGACTGTACGCGGCACTGTCGATCCTGGCGACGCTGTGCGGCCGCTACCGGGACTCCGGCCCGGCCGGTGCCGCGATCAGCCTCAGCCTGTTCGACACCATGGCCGAGATGATGGGCTACCACCTGAACTACACCCGGCATTCGGGTGTCGAACAGCAGCCGCTCGGGATGAGCTCACCCGCGGTCGCCCCCTACGGCGCCTACGCCACCGGTGACGGCCAGACCGTCGTGCTGGGCACCACCAACGATCGCGAATGGCAACGCCTGGCCCGGGATATCCTCGGCCGTCCGGAACTGGCCGACGACGCCCGGTTCCGCACGAATTCCGACCGGGTGCGCCACCGCGGCGACCTCGACGAGGCGATCGGCGCGTGGTGCGCCGAGCACAGCCTGGCCGAGGTGCAGAAGGTCGCCGACGACGCCGGGATCGGGAACTCGCGCTACAACACCACCACCGATGTGCTCGAGCATCCGCAACTCTCGGCCCGGGACCGCTGGCGCGAGATCGACAGCCCCGGCGGTCCGATCCCGGCCCTGCTGCCACCGGCCGTGGTGACCGGTTTCGAGCCACCCATGGGCGCGGTGCCGGGCCTCGGCGAACACACCGACGCGATACTGCGCGAACTGGGCCGGACGGCCGCGGAAATCGCCGACCTGCGGGCGGCGCAGGTGATCGGCCCCGAATACAGCGCGGGCGCGGTCGATCGGAAGCGGTCGTGAGCGGCGCGGGAAACGGTGCGGAGGCGGAACTGCTCGTCGCCGACCACGACGGCATCCGGACCGTCACGCTCAACCGCCCACATCGCAAGAACGCGATGACCTGGACGATGTGGCGTGACCTGGCGGATATCCTGCGCGATACCGGCATGGACCGGACAGTGCGGGCCCTGGTGCTCACCGGCGCCGGGGGCGCGTTCTGTTCCGGCGCCGATATCTCGGTGCCCGATGCCCGGCACCCGATGGACAAGATGCGGATCTTCAGCGATCTGGCACTGCAGTTACATGAACTGCCGACCCCGACCGTGGCCAAGGTGACCGGGGTGGCGGTCGGCGCCGGCTGGAATCTGGCGCTGGGCTGCGATCTCGTCGTGGCAACCTCGGACGCGACCTTCGCGCAGATCTTCGCCCGGCGCGGTCTGTCGCTCGACCTCGGTGGCTCCTGGCTGTTACCGAAACTGGTCGGGTTGCAGCAGGCGAAACGGCTGGCCCTGCTGGCCGAGACCGTCGACGCGGCCCGTGCGGAAGCCCTAGGGCTGGTCACGTGGGTCGTCGACGCGGCGGAGATCGACGGGTTCACCGACGATCTCGCCGCCCGGTTGGCAGCCGGACCACCGGTCGCGCTGGCACAAACCAAGGCACTGCTCAACGAGGGTGCCGATGCCACGCTGCGGGAGGCGCTGGCCGGTGAGGCCCGGGCCCAGGGCGTCAATTTCGCCACCGCCGACGCACCGGAGGCCTACTCGGCCTTCGCCGGGAAGCGCACACCGCGGTTCACCGGCGCCTGGTCGCTGCCACCGGCCGGGGACGCGGCGCGGCGGGCGGAGACCGGTTCGGACGGGAGCAAGACAGCCTGGACCAGCCGAAATGGGTAGGTCTCGACCGAGCGCAGCGCGATCGGGAGATGCTACAGGGGACAACGGCCGAATTGCGGAGAAACGGAGCGGGAGATGCGGGATGTAGTGATCGCCGGCGCGGTGCGTACACCGGTCGGCAAACGAAAGGGCGGGCTGTCCGCGATACACGCCGCGGACCTGTCCGCGGTGGTGTTGCGTGCTCTGGTCGAGCGAACCGGGGTGAATCCGGCGCTCATCGACGACGTCGTGTGGGGTTGTGTCTCCCAGGTGGGTGACCAGTCGAGCAATATCGGTCGGTATGCCGTGCTGGCGGCGGGCTGGCCGGAATCCATTCCGGGGACCACGGTGAACCGGGCCTGTGGGTCGAGTCAGCAGGCGCTGGACTTCGCGGCGCAGGCGGTGATGTCGGGCCAGCAGGATGTGGTGGTGGCCGGCGGGGTCGAGGTGATGAGCCGGGTACCGCTGGGTTCTGCCCGGGCCACCGGTCAGCCCTACGGCCCGGCGGTGCTCGAACGGTACGATGATTTCTCCTTCAACCAGGGGATCTCGGCTGAACTCATCGCCCAGAAATGGGGTTTCACCCGCACTGTTCTCGACGAATACTCGGCGCGATCCCATGAGCTGGCCGCCGCGGCGCAGGACCGCGGTGCGTTTGCCGACCAGATCGTCGAGGTGAACGCCCCGGCCGGGGAGTTCACCGAAGGCGGTGTGGTCACCGCCGACGAGGGAATCCGCCGGGGCACCAGCGCGGACAAACTGGCGAACCTGAAACCGGCTTTCCAGGACGACGGTGTCATCCACGCCGGTAATTCCTCGCAGATCTCCGACGGCGCCGCCGCGCTGCTGATCACCACGGCCGAGCTGGCCGCCCAGCTGGGCCTGCGCCCGCTCGCCCGCTACCGGGCCGGTGCGGTCACCGGTGCCGACCCGGTGCTCATGCTCACCGGACCCATCCCGGCCACCGAGAAGGTGCTGCGCAAGGCCGGCCTGGCACTGTCCGATATCGGTGTTTTCGAGGTGAACGAGGCATTCGCCCCGGTGCCCCTGGCCTGGCTGGCCGAAACCGGGGCCGACCCGGACCTGCTCAACCCGCTGGGCGGTGCGATCGCGCTGGGCCATCCACTCGGCGGATCGGGTGCCGTCCTGATGACCCGGATGATCCACCACATGCGGGACAACGGGATCCGCTACGGCCTGCAAACCATGTGCGAAGGCGGCGGTACGGCCAACGCCACCGTCGTAGAGATCATGTCTTAGGAAGAATATGCGTCGCGATCTGTTCACCCCCGACCACGAAGCGTTCCGCGACCTGGCGCGGGAGTTCATCGAGAAGGAAGTCGTCCCGAACTATCCCGAATGGGAGAAGCAGGGACAGATGCCGCGTGAGGTGTTCCGCCGACTCGGCGGACTCGGGTTGCTCGGTACCGCCATCCCCGAGGAGTACGGCGGGATGGGCACGCGCGACTACCGCTACAACGTGGTGTTGCAGGAGGAGGCGCAGCGGGCGCTGGTCACCCTCAGTACGGTCCGGACCCAGCTGGATGTGATCCTGCCGTACTTCCTCGAATACGCCGATCGTGACCAGCGCGCGCGCTGGTTCCCGGGCCTCGCCGACGGCAGCCTGCTGTCCGCCGTCGCGATGACCGAACCGGGTACCGGATCCGATCTGGCCGGTATCCGGACCACCGCCGTCCGCGACGGTGACCACTACATCCTCAACGGCGCGAAAACCTTCATCACCGGTGGTTTGCTCGCCGATCTGGTGATCGTGGTGGCCCGGACCGGCACCGATCCCGATAATCGGCGGGCCGGGCTGACCCTGCTCGTGGTGGAGGGCGGGATGCCCGGATTCACCCGTGGCCGGGTGCTGGACAAGATGGGCTGCAAGGTTCAGGACACGGTGGAGTTGTCGTTCACCGATGTCCGGGTCCCGGTCGCCAACCGGCTGGGGGAGGAGGGTGTCGCGTTCGGCTACCTCGGCCACAACCTGCCGCAGGAGCGGATGACGGTGGCGGTGGGTTCGGTGGCGCAGGCCCGGGCCGCGATCGCCGCCACCATCGAATATGTCAAGGAGCGCAAGGCTTTCGGGACACCGGTGGCGTCTTTTCAGAACACCAAATTCGAGCTGGCCGCCATGTCCGCGGAGGTCGAGGCGGCACAGACCATGGTGGACCGGGCGGTGCTGGACCTGGTGGACGGGCAGCTCTCCGGCGCGGACGCCGCCCGGGTGAAACTATTCGCCACCGAGACCCAGGCCCGGGTCGTGGATCGCTGCCTGCAACTGTTCGGCGGCTACGGCTACATGATGGAGTACCCGATCGCCCGGCTCTACACCGACGCCCGGGTAGCCCGGATCTATGCGGGCACCAGTGAGGTTATGAAAGTTATCATTGCCAAAGACCTCGGATTGTGATGTTTAGCACACTGGATATTTCCGTGAGATGTACATCACAAGTCGGTGTTGGAACCTACTGTTTCAACAGTTGGCTTATCGAACGGAGTGCCCGGTGATCGGTTCACGGGATGAGCAAGGCGCGGCTGATTGCCTTCTGGACTCTGAATGTACGGTCGGCGCGGGTCTGCACCCGGTCGACATCGTGCGTGCGCACGCCCGGCGTCGCCCACTACGGCATCGGCTGGCGATCGTCGCTCCGAACACCGTGGACGCGGTGCAATACGCGGGCGGATTCATCTTCGACCGGATGATGGCCGGCTGGGAAGTGGTCGCGGTGCTCACCGAGCACGACGATGTCCGGCCGCTGGAGATCCTCGGCGCCACCGTCCTCGACCTGACCACCGCGATGGCATCCCCGGTGCACGACACCTGGCCGGAAAGCGTCCTGCTGGCGCCGGATGTCTTCGTCTCCAACGAGTGGGTCCGCCGGGGTGCCCTCAATTCCCTGGACAAAGGACTGGCGGAACTCGGAGTCTGGGGCGATGACCTGCCCGAGGAACTCGCCCGCCGGGTGGCCTCGGCGCATCACCGGCTGAGCTCGGCGGCTCGAGCGTTCAAACGGTGTGCCCTCGCCGCGGCCGGGATGCCCGAGCGGGCGGACGAGGACCTCGAGATCTTCCACAGCGGCGATGTGTTGCTGGCGGATCTGCGGGGCGGTCAGGCGCTCGTCCGCGCAGTCTGAACCCGCGAGTGACCCGGCGCCCGCTCCTGCGGGCACCGGGTTTCGTTCACGACACCACGGTGTCCAGCTGCACTGTGGTCGCTATGGCATCGGCCAGCTCTGCGCCCTTCACCTCGAAATGGCGGGTGAAATACGTGAGATGCTCGCCGTGTTCGTGGAAGTGGTGCGGGGTGAGGACCGCCGAGAACACCGGTACATCGGTATCGAGCTGGATCCGCATGAGCGCATCCACCACCGCCGACGCCACGAAGTCGTGCCGGTAGATACCACCGTCGACCACCAGGGCGCAGCCGGCGAGGGCGGCATACCGGCCGGTGGCGGCCAGTCGTTTGATACGCAGCGGGATCTCGAAGGCGCCGGGTACTTCGATCACCTCGACCTCGGTGAATCCGTGCTCGGCGAGCCTGCTGCGGCAGGACACCACCGCTCGATCGACGATATCGGCGTGCCAGCGCGCGGCGACCAGAGCGATGCGGTTCGAGGTGGGCGACATATTTTCTCCTGTTCGCTATGTCACCCAGGGCATGGCAACGCGAGCAAGAGGGCCCATGCCGGGCACTCCGATGCCGCGTTCTCTTTCATCCGGACTGTGACCGTCGGCTCCGGGATCGCACCGGGATCTGCTCGACCCACCCTCCGGAACGGGACGGTGGCGCTCGCGGGCTCGTGCGTCCGGACCGGCCCGGATGCCATTACCGCCGGTGGGGAATTCCACCCCGCCCTGAGAACGTGTACAAGGCGGAATCTAACAACGCTCGGAAATCACCGCAACGGCGGCCCCGGCGTTCCACCCGCGGCGGCCGCACTACGCAGACGTGAGGAAGCGCTCGGCGAATTGCGACAATTCGTCGCGCTGTTCGTGCGGGTCGGCCGAACCCGCGCTCATGACGACCCGGTCGATACCCTGCGCGGTGAATGCCGCGAGTCGCTCGTCGGTCATATCGAATCCGCTCCAGCGGGTGTACTCGAGGCGGTCCGGGTCCCGTCCGGCTTCGGTGGCGGTCGTGCGGGCCAGCTCCCACTGGGATGCGCGTTCGTCCGGGAGCAGGGCTCCACCGGCGAAGTATCCGTCGCCACGCCGTCCGGTGCGGAGTGCGGCGGCGCGGCTCGAACCGCCGATATGGATGGGAAGAGTGGTGTCACCGTGGGGCTTCGGGAACTGCACGAGGTTGTCGAAGTCGAAGAATTCGCCGTGGAAGGACACGCCGTCCGCGCCGCCGGACCACAGCAGCCGCAGGATGTCGATGGCCTCATCGGCCCGGCGGCCCCGGGTGCGGAAGTCGACGCCGGTGGCCGCGGCCTCGGCCGGAAGAGCGCCCAGACCCACGGTCAGCAGGCGCATCCGTCCCTTGGACAAGACGTCGATGGTCGCGAGCTGCTTGGCCAGCACGACGGGGTTCCGGTAGGGAAGGAGCAGGACACCGGTGCCCAGCAGGAGCCGATCGGTGGCCGCCGCGACATAGGCGAGGGTGTCGAGCGGGTCGAGGAACGGCAGCGTGGTCGGTACGTCGATCCCGTGCAGCTGGGCTCCCGGATACAGCACCAGGTGCTCGGGCAGGTACAGCCCCTCGAATCCGCATGCTTCGGCATGTCGCGCGTAGTCCGCGATCCGATCCGGATCGGCGCCCAGGTGGGCGGTGCTGTAGCTGACGGCGAATTTCATTCTCTGCCTTCCGATCTGCCGGCGATATCGGTGCGGTATCTGCGGTAGGTATCGGCGCGCAGCCGACGATGCAGGAAACCGTCACCGCACCGAAAAATTCCCGCGCAGCGATCCGGCCGCCTGCGCCGCCACGGCGTGGCGCGGACGTCCTCCCGGGGTTGCCTCCCGCGCCCGAATCGGAGCCCGGATTCCGATCGCGCTCGGGCCGCCATGGAGAATCGAAGGCCGACGACCGGCTCAGGCGGTCACGTAGAGGCGCCCACCCGGTGACGCGGCGCGGGTCGGATCACGACTGCGGCGGATGCAACAGATATATCCGGCCGTCCGCCGGCGGACCCGGAGCGAAGTGTCGCGTGGAGTTCGGGTGCCACAGTGCGATGACCGCGCCCAGACCGATGCCGAGGGTGACGACGCTGACCACCATGCCCACAACCGAAACGGGTATGTCGAATACGGCGATCAGAACGAGGCCGATGACAGAAAGCAGTGCGTAGGTCCCGAAGAAGGCCGTCCCGGTGATCCGCGCCCAGTTCCTTCCCGCCTGATTGGCCAACGCCATCCAGATCCACAACCCGGCCTGGAAGATCGACGTCACCACCCAGTTGACCAGGATTGTGTCGTCCCCGGTGGTCTCGCTGTCGAAGAAGCCGAGCGCCGCACCGAGGAGGGTGACCAGAGCCCCCGCGAGCATGAGGTACACCGCTGTCAGCACGGCCCGCGGAATCTCGCGAGGCCCCGCTGCCGGGAGTGGCCCGGTACTCCGGCGTAAATCTTCCGGCGATGATCGATGCCCCGGTGGGTTGTCGAGCACGGCAACCGTCCCCCTTGCACTGCGCGTACAGCAACTCGGTTCCATGTCCTGGACCGGTGCCATCGTATCAACAACCGGCGTCCGGTTTGCCCAGAATCCGGGCAGCAAACCTTGTTATCCTTAATAGGATTGATGTAATGTCGATCACGCTGAAAGCCGGGCCGGCTGGCCGGGAAGGCTTGTCAGCCAGGTATTTCCGCTGTCGTTCCCGGAATCCGCGGTCGGCTGCCGGTTCGGTGTGTCGGCCGGCCGACTACGACCGGCAACCATGTCCAGGCACTGGGCAACTCCCCGGAATCGGAAACGCGGCAATGTCGATGATGGATGGCAGACGTGAAGAGAATCTTTCCGATGGGCGCGGTGGCATTCGCGGCGGCGCTGGTGCTTTCGGCATGTGGTGGTTCCGGCGGGGGGACCGAACTCAGCGGGACCAAGGCCACCGGTGCGCCCATCGTCGTCGGCGCGCAGGCGCCGCTGAAGGGCGCCACCGCGTATCCGCAGAGCGGTTTCGGGATCGAAGCGGCCGAGTACTACATCAACGAGGTGCTGGGCGGAATCCACGGCCGCCCCATCGAGGTGGATGTGTGCAGCGGCGACGGCAGCCCGGAGACCTCGATCAATTGCGCGAACGGCTTCGTCTCCGAGAAGGTTCCGCTGGTCATCGACGCGGTGGACCAGAGCATGGGAGCTGCCGTACCTATTCTCGGGTCGGCGAATATTCCGATCATCGGCACGCTGGCGGGATCCTTCGTGGCCGACAAAGCCGGCTACGGTAAGGCCTTCTACTTCACCGGCCCGGTATCGTTCGCCTCGCTGAGCAGTATGACGCTGTTCGATTCGATGGGTAAGAAATCGGCGTCGCTTGCGGTCAACGAATCGCCGACCAGTCATGCCTACGTCGACGACCTCATCCGGCCCATCGCGCAGAACCTGGGCATCGATATCAAGGTGCAGTACCCGCCCGCGGCGGGCGCGAACCTGAATGTCATCGCCGCCACCCAGATCGCCGACAAACCGGACGTCGCCGGGGTGATCGCGCTGCCCGAGGACGCCTGCACGGCGCTGTTCACGGCGTTGCGGCGGCAGGGCTTCGCCGGCACGATCCTGGCGGGCTCGTGCTCCCAGTTCATCGACCAGATGGGCGCGCAAGGTGCCGGTATCGTGACCCAGCCCCGTTTGTGGGTGCCCCTCGCGAAGGCTTCGGCGCCGCCGAAAATTCAGGAGCAACTGGATATTTTCGAGAAGTCCATGGAGGCGGTCGGTCACGGTGACGAAACCTCGTCGCGCTCGCTGTACACCTTCGCCGCTCTCGTCAATATCGCGAACGTCCTGAACGCGGCCGGGGAGGGAGAGGTCACGGCCCAGTCGGTGACCGAGGCCTTCAAGAAGGTCACGGGCTTCGAATCGTTCGCGGGACCCACCGTGACCTGCGACGGCAAACAGTGGCCCGGCGTCGAGACCACCTGCAACGCCCAGGCGATCTTCTTCGAAGTCCAGGACGACGGCAGCCTCACCTCGGTGAACGAAGCAGGGTACGTGGACCTGGATCTGACCGCGTTGCCGCAATCCTGATCGCCGGCGGCAACGGAGCATCCCGATGGATACGTATCTTCAGTTCGTAGTGCTCGGCCTCGGTCTCGGGGCCGTCTACATCGGTCTGGCGAACGGCCTGCTGCTGGTCTACCGGTCGACCGGCATCATCAATTTCGCGCAGGGCGCCACCGCCATGTGGGGCGCGTATGTTTTCGCGCAGCTCGGCCGGGACGGGACGCTGGTCCTGCCGATCGGCAGTGTGCGATTCCCGGAGCCGCCGGCGACCTGGGTGGCCGTGGCCATCGGACTGCTCTCGGCCGTCGTGCTCGGACTGATCACGCACTATCTGGTTTTCCGGCCGGTGCGCAACGCTCCGGCGCTGGCACAGGTGGTCGTCTCCGTGGCGCTGATGCTCACGATGCAGGCGCTGGTGGTGATCCGGTTCGGCCCGAACAATATTCCCGTCGACGCGCTGATCCCACCCGGATCCGTGCAATTGTTCGGCACGCAGGTTTCTTCGGCCGAGTTACTCAAGGCGGCGATCATGGTGACGACCTCGGTGCTGATCTGGGCCTACTTCCGATTCACCCGGCTGGGTGCCGCGACGCGCGCGGCGGCGGCGAACGAGCGCGGTGCCACCCTGTTCGGTTTCTCGCCGGACAAGCTGGCGGCGATCGCGACGGTCGGGGCCGCGTTGGTCGGCACGCTCGGCGTGATGCTCGGGTCCAACCTGACCGGACTCAACCCGCTGAACTACACGCTTCTCGTCGTGCCGGCCCTGGCGGTGCTGTTGGTCGCCCGGATGGAATCGGTCGGGGTGGTCGCGGTCGCCGCACTGGTTCTCGGCGCCTTCCAGTCCGTGGTGAACCTCTTCACCGGCAAGGAGTGGTGGCCGGTATGGGCGGCGTCGGGGTTGGACCAGGTGGTGCCGTTCGTGGTCGTCATCGTGATCCTGCTGGTATTCGGCAGTAAGCTGCCGTCCCGCGGCTCGCTGCAGACGATCAAATTGCCGGACGTCACAGTTCCCGCATTCCGCCCGGTTGCGGCGGTGCTGGTGCTCGTGGTGCTCGGTGTACTGCTGGCGGTGGCCTCGAGTACCTACCGTTTCGGCCTGACCTACTCCGTGATCCTGATGCTGCTCGCCCTGTCGTACGTGGTGATCACCGGCTATCTCGGGCAGATCTCGCTGGCGCAGACCGCGTTCGCCGGTGCGGCCGGGTTCACGCTGTCGAAGCTCACCACCGACTGGAATATGCCGATGGTGCTCGCGGTGCTCCTCAGCGCCCTGGTCGCCGCGTTCCTCGGAATGCTGGTCGCGTTGCCCGCGTTCCGCATCCGCGGAGCTCAGCTCGCCATCGTGACCATCGCGGCCGCGCTGGCCATCGAGCGCTTCGTCTTCAACAACTACAGCTTGACGCCGGCCTCGGGTAATCCGATCGCCGACCCGACCCTCTTCGGGCTGAATCTCGGTGTCCGCGAAGGCAGTGAAATCGCCCGCTTGCCGTTCTCGCTGATGGTGCTCGCCGTTGCCGCGTTCGTGGTCTGGGCCTTCATCCGGATCGCGTCCGGTGACACCGGCCGCACCTTTCTCGCGGTCCGGGCGAACGAGCGTGCCGCCGCGTCCGTGGGTATCGACGTCCGGCGGACGAAACTTCTCGGGTTCGGTCTCTCGGCGTTCATCGCCGGCCTGGCGGGTTGCCTGATCGGCTACAGCGCCGGCCAGCTGTCCGCCGAATCGTTCACGGTATTCGTCGGCCTGCAGGTGCTCGCGGTCGCGTACCTCGGTGGGATCACCTCCTTCAGCGGAGCCGCGATCGCCGGTGTCCTCGGGCCACTCGGGATCATCTACGTGCTGGTGCACGAGGTGCTCGAACTCGGTGACTACTACGCGCTGATCTCCGGTATCGCGCTGATCGTCACCGCCATCGTCAACCCGGTCGGGATGGCGGGCGAGGCCGGCCGGATCGCGGATCGACTGCGGGCTCGCCGTCGGATCCCGGAGCGAACGACGGCCGGCCCGCGGCCCGCGGAAAGTACGCGAGAGGCGGTGGGGCAGGCATGACCGACCGGACATCGGAAGGACTGTCGACCGAGAACTTGACCGTCCGATACGGGGGAGTGGTGGCGAACGAAGCCGTCTCGCTCTCGGTGAAACCCGGGGAGATCGTGGGGCTCATCGGGCCCAACGGCGCCGGTAAGACCTCGTTCGTCGATGCGATCACGGGCTTCACCGCATCCGACGGTGCGGTGACGCTCGACGGTGCCGATATCACGCACCTCGCACCCCACCGGCGGCGCCGAGCCGGCCTCGCCCGGACCTGGCAATCGGGTGAGCTGTTCGGGAACCTGAGCGTTGCCGAAAACGTCACGGCCGCACTCCGTCCCGGCGGATTCTCGGCTGTCCTCACGGATCTCTTCGGCCGGCGCCGCAACCGGGTCGACCCCGCTGTCACCGAGGCATTGCGCGCGGTCGGCCTCGACGACGCCGGCGCCACCCCGGCCCGCGACCTGACGCTGGGTCGGCAGAAACTGGCCGGTGTCGCGCGGGCCCTCGTCGGGAACTGCCGGATCCTGCTGCTGGACGAACCTGCCGCCGGTCTCGACAGCCAGGAGACCACCGATTTCGCCGAACGGATCCGCGGCGTCGCCGACCGTGGCGCGGGGGTGCTGCTGATCGACCACGACATCTCACTGGTGCTCGGCGTATGCGACCGGATCTACGTCATGGAGTTCGGCCGCATCATCTTCACGGGCACACCGGCCGAGGCCCGGGTGGATCCGGCCGTGATCGCCGCCTACCTCGGAGCGCCGATGGAGCAAGCAGATGTCTGAGGCGGTGCTGGTGGCCGATGAACTCGTGGCCGGCCACAACGGAATACCCGCGGTCCAGGGCGTGGATCTCGCTGTCGCCGCCGGTGAGGTGCTGACGCTGCTGGGCCCGAACGGCGCCGGCAAAACCACCACCTTGCTCGCGCTCGCCGGACTGCTGCCCCTCATGGGCGGTCGCGCAGCGATACTCGGCGCCCCGGTCGATCACCGGCGGCCGTACCGGACGGCCCGGCGTGGCATGCGTCTCGTCCCCGACGATCGCGGGCTCTTCGCCCCGCTGACCGTCCAGGAACACCTTCGTCTCGCGGCTCCCACATCCGATCCGGCCCGGGAGAAGGCGGTGCTCGCCCGGTTCCCCGCGCTGGAAGGTCTACGCACGCGAAAGGCCGGGCTCCTGTCCGGCGGCGAACAACAGATGCTGGCCATCGCCGCCGCGCTGGTGGCGCGTCCGAAGGTCCTCATGGTCGACGAGATGAGCCTGGGCCTGGCCCCGATGGTCGTCCAGGAGATGCTGCCCGCGATCCGCGAGATGGCCCGGGCGGAAGGTATCGCGGTCCTGCTGGTGGAACAGCACGTCGAACTCGCGCTGGCGGTCTCCGACCGCGCGCTCGTGCTGAACCAGGGCCGGGTGGTGCTGTCCGGCGCCGCCGAACATCTGCTCACCGACCGGGAGAAGCTGACCGCGGCTTATTTCGACAGCCCCGAACCGCACTGACCGCCGGTGTGAGCGGCGGGACCGCGCAGCCGAAGCCGACCCGGTGCGGCGGGGCTACCGGAAGGCCGGAATCACCGTATCGGCGAAGAATTGCGCGTACTCCTGGAACCGTTCGGCGGGCAGCCCGGCCGGTTTCATCATCATGAAATGTTCGACACCCGTGCGGTTCCGCATGTTCTCGAACTTCGCGATCGCCTCGTCGGGCGTCGCGATCTGAAGAATCCCGCTCTTCTTGAACTGTTCGAGATCCATGGGCTTCAGCATCGGATCATCGATGCCGATCGCCTTGTCTTCATCCAGCCAGACTCCGTAGCTGTTGTTGACGTAGTGGTAGTACGGAGCCAGTTCTTCCATCGCCTTCTCGGGATCCGCGGCGACGGCGAAGAACAGGCCCTGGATGCGAATTCCGGCGTCGCCGGGGTTCTTTCCCCGGTCCCGGAGTTTTTGTGCGAACAGGTCGCAGAACTCTTCGTTGCCGAAATAGCCGTCGGCGTGTTTCGCCACGCGGTCCAGTGCCCGGTCGGCGAAACCGCCGATGTACAGCGGTATGCGGGCGCGTGGCGCGGGTGGTGCGATCGTGGCGTTCTCGACCGTGAAATGGCGACCCCGATAGGTGACCGTTTCGCCGGCCCAGAGGGCGCGGACGATATCGAGGAACTCGTCGAAGCGCCGGCCGCGGTCGCCGAATTCGAGACCGTATGCGGCGTATTCGCGGCGCCGGTACCCGATTGCCAGCGCCATCTCGGCGCGGCCGCCGGAGAGGATGTCCAGCACGGCGCACTCCTCGGCGAAGCGGACCGGGTGGTAGAGCGGTGCGAGTGCGACCGCGGATCCGAGGCGCAGCGTCTTCGTCCGCGCCGCGATCGCCCCCAGCACGATATTCGGGGCCGGCTGGTATCCGTCGGCCGCCTGGTGATGCTCGGGCACCCAGGCACCGGTGAAACCGGCTGTCTCCGTCCACGCGACGACATCCAGGGTCTCTTCGTAGAGATCGCTCCACGGCCGGTGCCAGGCCGGTGGGTTGCGGAAGTCGTAGAGGTAGCCGAAGGAAAGTTCGCGATTCACTGCACTCCTCGTCTCGCGCTGTGACGCGGATCATATCTCCATCATTGTAAGGATAGCAATACTTGAATATTTGGAACCGCGGTGATTGACTGATTTGCGAAAGGTGTTCTGCGTCACAAGTTCACGACGCGGATACCCGGACGGCAGCGGCTGCACCGGCTCGGCGACACCCGGCATCCAACGGCCGCGCCTTGAATCCGGCAGTGGTCGATGCCTGCGCGATACCGCGCGTCTCCGGCCGAATCAGCGATCGACCCGGCCGGAAGCCGAGGACAGGAGCAGTGGTGGCGACGAAATGGTGGCGAGGATGGCGCTCGCTGATCCCGGTGGCGGTGCTGGCAATGGTCCTCGCGGGCTGCGGTGGCGTCTCGACAGTGGGTGGCGGCGCGGCGGGGGAACCGGTGCGCGGCGGCGAGCTGGTGATGGCCGTGAATGTCGAAGCCCAGACACTGGATCCGGCATGGTGTCCCTACCTCTACGATCGCTGCGCCCCCCTCTTCGGGACGCTGCTGCGTTACGACGCCGGTCAGGACAAGATCGTCCCGGCGATGGCCGAATCCTTCGAATCCGCGGACGGCATCACCTGGACCCTGAAACTGCGCCCCGGTGTGAAGTTCAGTGACGGAACCGATTACAACGCCGAGGCGGTGGCCCACAACTGGGCACGGATCAAGGACCCCGCGACGCTCTCGACCGCCACGCAGCTCGCCGCGCCGCTCACCTGGACCGTGCTCGATCCGCTCACCCTGCAGGTGACCTCCGCGACGGCAAACTTCCAGCTGCCCTGGGCACTGACCCAGGGGCTCGGCATGATCGGCTCACCGACGGCCATGCAACGGATGGGTGCCGAATACGGCAAGGCGCCGGTCGGTGCGGGCCCGTTCCTGCTGGACCGCTGGGTTCGCGAATCGGAGGCCCGGTACGTCCGCAACCCCGGCTATTGGGAAGCCGGACTGCCATATCTGGACAGCTTCGTCATCAAGGTCATCAAAGCGGACGACCAGCGGATCAATGCCCTGCGCGCCGGCGAGATCGATATCGCGTGGTCCACCCAGTCCAAACATGCCGAGCGGGCGGAGGCACAGGGCTTCACGGTGCACACGGTGCCGCTCGTCGGCGGTACCGGCTTGAATTTCAACTTCCGGCACCCCGACCTGAAGGATCCCGAACTCCGGCTGGCCCTCCAGCAGACTCTCGACCCGGCGCAGATCAACAGCGCGCTCTATCCGGGCGAGGAACCGGCCGACGGCTTTCTGCGGCCCGACAGTCCCTACCGGGACGACAATGCCCGCTACCCGGCCACCGATGTGGCCGCGGCGCAGAAGATATTCGACGCCTATCTGAAGCGGGCCGGTAAGACGAGCCTGACCCTCACCCTCAAAACGCATGCGGGTCTCAACGAAATGGCGCTGGCGGCGCAGCTGCTGCAGTCACAGTTGCAGCAGCTCGACGGGCTGACGATCACCATCGAGCCGATCGACTTCGGCGTACTCGAGGGTATGCGGCGCGCCGGGGACTTCGAACTCGTCCTCGGGTCCACGCTCTCGCAGCAGATGGACGCCCTCTACGACACGTTCCACACCAGCGGGAAGAACAACATCACCCGGTACTCGAACCCCGCGGTGGACGCGGCACTGGAGACGTCCCGTACCTCGAACGATCCGGCCCGGGTCGAGCAGGCCTACACCACGATCAACAGCGCGATATCCGCGGATGCGCCGCTGCGGATCTGGCGGTATCCGAACGGATACATCTACACCGGGAACGACGTCCAGGGCCTGACGGTCATCGGTGTGTCCTCGCTGGCCGGGGTGATCATCGATCGGGCCTGGAAGGGCCGGTAGGTGATGGACGGCGCGGACCGCCGGCTCCGGCCGGGAACAGCGGGAGGTGATCGACAGTGCTGAGTGCGCTGATCCGGCGAAATCTCGTCCAGCTGGGCAATCTCGTGCTGCTCGCCTGGCTGGTCAGTGTGGCGGTCTTCCTCCTGCTGGACCTGATCCCGGGTGACCCGGTCGACAGCCTGGTCCCGCCGGGATCCACCGAGGAGGTGCGCGCGGCCGCGCGCGAGGCCTACGGCCTGAACGATCCGCTGCTCGACCGGTACCTCTCCTGGATGGGTGGAATCCTGCGGGGCGACTTCGGTGAATCGTTCGCCTCCCGGACCCCGGTGCTGGAGGTCATCGCCGAACGCGTGCCGGTCTCCCTGGAACTGGCTGTGGTGTCGCTGCTGGTCGCGCTGGCCGTATCGATCCCGGTGGGCGTCTGGTCGGCCTACCGCCAGGGCGGGCTGTTCGATCGCGCCGCGACAGCGGTGACCTCGGCGACGCTGGCCGTGCCGTCCTTCGTGCTCGGCATCCTGCTGGTCTACCTGTTCGGTGTCCACCTGGAAGTGCTGCCGATCCTGGGCTGGGTCCCGTTCGCCGAGGATCCCGCCCAGCACATCCTCTACCTGATCCTGCCGGTGGTCACCTTGGCGGCGGGTGAATGTGTCCTGTTCACCCGGCTGCTCCGCGGCGATATGGTCGCCACCCTGCAGCAGGACCATGTGCTGTCGGCGCGGGCGCGGGGACTGCCCACCTGGCGCATCCTCGTCCGGCACTCGCTCCGGCAGTCGTCGTTCTCGCTCGTCACGGTCTCCGGAGTGGTGATGGGCCGGCTCATCGGCGGGACGGTCATCGTCGAATTGATCTTCTCCCTGCCGGGTATGGGATCGCTGGTGGTCAACTCGATCCTGTCCCGCGACTTCCTCGTGGTACAGGCGATCGTGCTGCTCAGCGCCGTGTTCTATCTGCTCGTCAACACCGGCGTCGACCTGGCGTACCCCTGGCTCGATCCGCGGGTCCGGAAAGTGGGGAAGGCATGACCGAGATGCTCGGCAAGAGCGAGGGTCCGATCCCGCCGGAGCAGGCCGACGCCGAGCCGGCCCCGGCCGGGAGCAGGCGCGCTCGCCATCGGCGCCGCGATTACGGCGCACTGCTCGGGGCGGTATGGATCGGTCTGGTGGTGCTGGCCGCGGCGACGGCTGCCCTGTTGCCCCTACCCGATCCGAACGAGATCACCGACGACTTCTCCGTCGGGCCCGGCGTCAGGGGCCATCTGCTGGGCACCGATACCCTGGGACGCGACGTCCTGTCGAGGTGCTTGTACGGCGCGCGAGTATCGATGACCGTGGCGATCGGTGGTACGGCCGTCGCCCTCGTGGTCGGCGTGGCGATCGGTATGCTGGCCGGATACTTTCGTGGCGGCGCCGACCGGGTGCTCTCGTTGTTCGTCAACTTCCTGCTGTCGTTTCCGGCGCTGATCTTCCTCATCGCGCTCGTCGCCGCGCTCGGACCCGGCCTGCCGACGCTGGTGATCGGCCTGGCCGCGCTGGGAATTCCGAATTTCGCCCGGGTGGCGCGGGCCAATACGATCGCGTTCGCCGACCGGGAATTCGTCACCGCGGCGAAGGCGCTCGGCGCCGGGCCGTGGCGGATACTGACCCGGGAGCTGCTCGCGAACGTCATGCTCCCGGTGATGTCGCTCGCGCTCGTCGTGATGGCCACCCTGGTGGTCGCGGAGGGCAGCCTGAGCTTCCTCGGACTCGGCGTCCCGCCGCCTACACCCAGTTGGGGTGGGATGCTCGCGGACGGCCGCGAATCCCTGCCGGAGAGCGCGCATCTGGTGCTCGTTCCGTCGCTGTTCTTCTTCCTCACCGTGTTCGCATTCAACAGACTCGGCGACTGGGTACGGGGCCGGATCGGGAGGGAGTCGTCGCTGTGACGAGCAAGAGCGGCACTTCGGTGGACGAGACAGCTGTCGAGGCCCAGGCGCCGGCCGCACCCGCCTCGCTACTCGAGGTGAGCGACCTCCGGGTCTGGTTCGATACCCCGCGGGGCTTCGTCCGGGCGGTCGACGGTGTCGATCTCGAGCTGGCGGCCGGCCGGACCCTCGGCATCGTCGGTGAATCCGGTTCGGGGAAATCCGTTCTCTCCCGGGCGATCATGCATATCCTGCCGCCCTCCGCGCAGCTCCGGCCGGGCAGCCGGATGCGGCTCGACGGAATGGACCTGGCGACCGCGCCGTCGAAGAAAAAACATCTCTGGGGTGTCGAGCTGGCCATGGTGTTCCAGGACCCGATGACCTCGCTGACACCGGTGATGACCATCGGCGAGCAGATCTCGGAAACCCTGCGCTACCACCTCGGCCTCGACCGGAGACAAGCGAAGGCGGAAACGATCCGGTTACTGGAACAGGTCGGCATCCCGGAACCGGCGACGCGTTTCCGCCAGTACCCGCACAACCTGTCGGGCGGGATGCGCCAGCGCGTCACCATCGCCCTGGCGATCGCGTGTAAACCCCGGCTGCTGATCGCCGACGAACCGACGACCGCTCTCGATGTCACGGTGCAGCAGCAAATACTCAACCTGCTGCGCGACCTGCAGGCCGAATCGAATATGGGCATGATCCTGATCACCCACGACCTCGGCGTCGTGGCCGGCCGAGCCGATTCGATCGCGGTGATGTACGCGGGCCGGATCGTCGAGAAGGCCCCGGCCCGCCAGTTGTTCGCGCAGATGCGGCATCCGTACACCAGGGCGCTGATCGATGCCATCCCGCGGCTGGCCCACCCGAGCCACACCCACCTGCCCTCCATACCGGGCCGTCCGCCGATGATCATCGACCCGCCGCCCGGATGTGGTTTCGCCGCGCGCTGCCCGGCCGCGCAGCCCCGATGCCTGCGTGAGACACCGGTTCTCGCGGCCGCACCCGGCTCGCCGGAACATACGGCGGCCTGCTTCTACCCGCTGGGCACGGCGGCCGGCGACACGGCACGAGAGACCAATGCCGCGGCGGGACGCTCCGCGGCCGGTGTCCCGGTCGACTCCGAGAGGATGAACTGATGGCCGGGAGCGGAACCGCCCACCTCCGTGACGACCAGGACGTGGTGCTGAGCGTCCGGAATCTCACGGTGGAATACCCGGGCACGGGCAACGAGCGGGTGCACGCGGTCTCGGATGTGAGCCTGGACGCGCGCCGTGGTGAAACGATCGGCCTCGTCGGCGAGTCCGGCTGTGGCAAATCGAGTGTGGCCAAGGCGATCATGCAGTTGCCGCCCCCGACCTCGGGATCGGTCCGCCTCGACGGGACCGAACTGGTGGGCACCGGCGGCGCCGCCCTGCGGCGTCATCGGCGCAACCTCCAGATGATCTTCCAGGACCCGATCTCGTCGCTGAACCCGCTGCGCAAGGTCGTCGATATCGTCGCGGAGGGCCTGCGTATCCAGGGCGGCTCGAGCACAGCCGATATCGAGAAACGCTGCCGCGCCATGATCGAACGGGTCGGCCTAGACCCGGACACGGCGCCCGGCCGCCGGCCGCACGAATTCTCCGGCGGGCAATGCCAGCGGATCTCTATCGCGCGGGCGATGGTCGTGGATCCGGAGGTGGTGATCTGCGATGAGCCGGTATCGGCGCTCGATGTGTCCGTGCAGGCCCAGATCATCAATCTGCTCGAGGATATGAAGAAGCGATATCAGCTCACCCTGCTTTTCATCGCGCACGATCTGGCGGTCGTGAAGAATGTGAGCGATCGGGTCGTGGTCATGTACCTGGGCAAGATCTGTGAGGTCGCCGCCTCCGATGACCTGTTCGCGGCGCCGGTCCACCCCTACACCCGGGCACTCATCCGGTCGATCCCGGAACCCGACCCCACGGTGCCGGTGGCCGACACGGTACTCAGCGGAGACCTCCCCTCCCCGCTGAACCCGCCCAGCGGTTGCCGGTTCCGGACCCGCTGCACCGCCGCGCAACAGCGATGTGCGGCGGAGGAGCCCGAGATCCGGGAGATCCGCCCGGGCCATTTCGCCGCCTGCCACTTCCCACTCGACGTGCCGCCGGCGAACCCGAGCACCCGGGAAGCCGCCGAGAGGTGAGGTCGTCGCGGTCGCTCACGGACCGGGACAGCCCACGGAGAACCCGGTGGGTGGCGGGGCGATCGAGGGACTCTATTGTCGATTGTCCGGGCCGACGCCGAAGTGGCGCGTCTGCGGATCGACAGAGGAGTGGTCGTGGAATTCGGGGTTTCGACCTTCGTGACCGATGACGGGATCGGCCCGGCCGCGCTCGGCCGGGCGCTGGAGGAACGCGGACTGGGTTCGCTTTTCCTGGCCGAGCATTCGCATATCCCGGTAGCGCGGATATCCCCGTGGCCGGGTGGCAGCGAACTGCCACGCCACTACTACCGGACCTTCGACCCGTTCGTCGCGCTGGCCGCGGCCGCGGCGGTCACCGAGCGGCTTCGGGTCGGCACCGGCATCGCGCTCGTTATCCAACGCGACCCGATCCACCTGGCCAAGGAGGTCGCCACCCTCGACCGGGTATCGAACGGGCGGGCCGTCCTCGGTGTGGGCGCCGGCTGGAATCGTGAGGAGATGCGCAACCACGGCACCGACCCGAAAACCCGGATGCGGTTACTGCGCGAACGAGTCCTGGCGATCAAGGCTCTCTGGACCCAGGACGAGGCGGAGTTCCACGGCGAGTTCGTCGATTTCGACCCGGTGTTCTCCTACCCGAAACCGGTCCGCACACCCCATCCGCCGGTGCTGGTCGGCGGCTCCGGCCCGACCACATTCGACCGCGTCCTGGATTTCGGCGACGGCTGGATGCCCATCTACGGCCGCGACACCGACGACCTTCAAGATCAGATCACCGAGCTGCGCCGGCGCGCGGACCGCCCGGTACCGGTCACGATGTTCGGTGTCCCGCCCAAGCCGGACGTCGTCGCCGAACTGGCGGCCGCCGGGGTGGACGAGGTGCTGTTCAACCTGCCCACCGAACCCGAAGCCGAAACCCTGCGCCGATTGGACCGCCTGGCCGAACTCACCTGATCCCAGGTGATCGGCCGGTACGTTCCGGGTATCAGCGCTTTTTCGGGCGATAGGCGCGGCCGAAGCTACGTGGGCTGTGCTCGTAGATCTCGACCAGTTCCCAGTCGATCCGGCGTCCGCCGGGGACATCGAAGATGCGGATGCCGTCGCCGAGGAAGACCGGGGCGACGAAAACCTGCAGTTCGTCGATCAAGTCGTGCTCGAGCGCTTGGCGGGCGATATCGGCGCTGATGATCTGCACGTCCCGGTCGCCGGCGATCTCCTGGGCGCGGCGGATCGTCTCCTCGATATCGCAGTTCAGCGCGACGACGGTCGGATCATCGGCGAGCTCTTCCGGACGATGGGTGAGGATGAACTCGGTCCCGGACCAGGCGCCGCCGTAGGCCGCGGACGTCAGCTCGTCCCGCTCGTTGCGCTGGGCAATCGCCGCGTCGTAGCCGGCCCGGCCGGAGATGATCACGGCGACCTCCGCGGCCATGCCTTCCGTGGTACCCGCGGCGGCGGGTTCCGCAGCGGACAGCCAGCTCATATCGTGTCCCGGTCCGGCGATGAAGCCGTCGATCGAGCATGTGAATCCCCAGGCAACCTTGCCCATCTCCACTCCCGCGCCCCGCATCGACTGGCCGGCGGCTGTCGAGGCCCGAGCCGCCGGCATGGAACGGTACCTTCCCGATATCCGGACGACGCGGCGACGCGGAACTCCTCGGTTGTGGCGAGAGGCTCCTGGTTCGCATCGGACTTGGTTGTAGTCGAGGATCACCGGTGAACGCCCTCTGCGGTGTGAATACGATGTGCCCGTCGGTCGCGGAGCGATTCGATGATCAAGCGTTCAGGTCGAGCAGGATTTTTCCGACCGCGCGCCCGTGTGCTACTTCCTCGAGGGCCACGGCCGCCTCCTCGAGGGGGAACACGGCGCCTATATGGGGCGAGACGCGGCCGGAGGTGAAGAGGTCGGTGAGTTCCTTGTCGTTCCGGGTGAACTCGTCCGGGGCGACGTCCTGGAACTGGAAACCGAGGATCCGTAAACCTTTGACCAACACCAGGTTCAGTGGGATTCGGGGTACGGATCCGGAGGCGTAGCCGATGGTGACGAAACGTCCGCCCCGGCCCAGCGAGCGCAGGGCCGGCTCGGACAGGTCGCCGCCGACCGGGTCGAGCACCGCGGCGGCGCCGTCGGGTACGGCGGTACGGAGTTGTTCGCGCAGTCCGCCCTCGCGGTGGTTGATCAGCTGGGTGGCGCCGTAGGAGTGGGCGGTGGCCAGTTTCTCGGCCGAGGAGGCCACTGCGACCACCTCCGCGCCCAATGCGACGGCCGACTGCACGGCGGCCAGACCGACTCCGCCGCCGGCGCCGAGCACGATGACCTTCTCGCCGGGGCGGACCCGGGCTACCGAGCGGAGTGAGTGGTACGCGGTGCGATAGGCGACACCGAACGCCGCCGCGGTCCGATCGTCCACGCCCGCCGGGATCGCCGTGAGGTTCGCGGCAGGGGAGAGGATCTGGTCCGCGAAGGCGCCGTAGAGACCGGTTCCGGTGACGCGGTCACCTACCTTCCAGCCATCGCATCCGGGGCCCAACTCGATTATCTCCCCGGCGAATTCGCTGCCGGGGACGAACGGCGGCGGCACTCTGATCTGGTATTTCCCGGCGATCAACAGGACATCCGGGAAATTGACGGCGGCAGCGTGCACCCGGACCCGCGCCTGGCCTTCGCCGGGTGTGGGTCCGGGGCGCTGCTCGATCCGCAGGACATCCGGTGTGCCGTATTCCGGGCACACCACCGCCCGGACAGTGGTCATTTGCCCTGCCACACGGGGTCGCGCTTCTCCATGAACGCCATGGCACCCTCTTTGGCGTCGGCGCTGGAGAAGACCACTTCCTGCCAATGCCGCATCCGTTCGGCCGCTTTCGCAGGGTCGGTGACCGACAGCCGCACGAGCTCCTTGCAGGCGGCGACGCCCAGCGGTCCGTTGGCGGCGATCCGCTCGGCGAACCCGACCGCGGTGTCGAGGACCTGGTCTGCCGGTGTCACGGCATTGATCAGGCCGATCTCGTAGCCGCGGGCCGCGGTGAAGTATTCACCGGTCAGGGTGAGCTGCAGGGCGATTCCGAGGGGAATCCGCTCGGCGATATAGGTGCCGCCACCGCCGGGGAAGAGTCCGCGCTGTACTTCGGGGAGTCCGAATTTCGCGGTGTCGGCGGCGACGATCAGATCGCAGCCCAGCAGCAGTTCCAGCCCGCCGCCGACCGCGGCGCCGTTGGCGGCGCCGATCACCGGGACCTCCACCGCACCCCGGGTGAGGCGCTGGAAGGCGCGGTTCTCCGGGGTGTTGCTGAATCCGACGTCCTCGCCGCCGGAGAATGCGCGCAGATCCATACCCGAACAGAACGCCTTCTCACCCGCGGCCGTGAGAACGAGCGCCCGGGTCTGCGGATCCTTTTCGGCCGCCAGCACGGTCGATCCGATCCCGGCGATGAGATTTCCGTTCAGCGCATTGCGCGCCTGCGGGCGGTTGAGGGTGAGGATCGTGACCGCACCGCGTTGTTCTATCAGGAATTCATCATCGCTCATGACCGGTACTCCGTTGATTCGGCGAGATCGGCGGCGGATCGCATGAGTTCGGGGACGATCGGGCCGAAGGACTGCAGTTTTACATCGTCGCCCGCGCGCTGAAAACCCTGTTCCAGCACGATGGCGAGTTTCCACTTGGCGAGCACCAGGTAGTAGTCGAGATCGTCGACCTGGCGCCCGGACACCTCCGCATAGTGCGCCACCACCTGATCGCGCGAGGGCATATCGCGCATGTCGACATAGCCCGACTCGCCGGGGTCGGTGGTGTCCTCGGGCCAGCCCTGCACCATCCACGCCAGATCCAGTTTCGGATCGCCGACGGTGCCCATTTCCCAGTCGACGATCGCCGCCAGCTGCGCCGGGGCGCCGTCGCGGTACATGACATTGGCGAACTGATAGTCACCGTGCATGAGGCCCGGAATGTAATCCAGCGGGCGGTGTTCGCGCAGCCAGCGGGTCGCGGTGTCCATCCCGTCGAGTTCGCGGCCTTTGATCCGGTCGAAGAAACCGGTCCAGCGGGCGACCTGGCGTTCGTGGAAGCCGTCCGGCCGGCCCAGATCGTGCAGCCCCCGGCCGCGCCAATCAACCTTGGACAGTAGCGCGATGCCCTCGGCGAGCTGATAGGCCAGGCCCGCGCGAGCGGCCGGGTCGGCATCGAACGGCGCCGGCCAGACGCGGCGGTGGTCCATCGGTGACCAGCCGTCGACGAACCCCATCAGATAGAACGTCCGGCCGAGCACGGTTTTATCGGTGCATACGCCCACCGCCGAGGTGTGCGGGACCTCGGTGCCGTCGAGGGCTTCGATGATTCGCCATTCTCGCAGGATCCCCGAATCGCGGTCCGCTGGCGCGTGTTCGGGGGGGATCCGAAGGACGCAGCGATGTTCGCCGCGGGTGATCTCGTAGATTTCGTTCTGCGTACCGCCCGACAGCAGCCGGGTCTGCAGTGGTTCCCCTTTGCCCGGTAGCCCGGACTCGTCCATCCAGTTCGCCAGTGGCGCGAAGTCGATCATTGATTGTCCGCCTCGTCGTTGAGATATTCGGCGTATTTCTTACGCGCTGCTTCGAGTCGCCGCGGTATCCATTCCGTCGGCCAGAGGTCGTCGCTGGGGCGGTGGTCGCGCAGCACCTGTTTGGCGACGGTCATCTTGTGGACCTCGGTGGGGCCGTCGGCCAGGCCCATGACCCCGGCGCCGTGGATCATGGTGAAGAACGGCATCTCGTTGGTGGTGCCGAGGGCGCCGTGGACCTGCATGGCCCGCCAGGCGATATCGTGCAGCACGGTCGGCATCACGACCTTCACCGTGGCGATATCCTTGCGGACCTTCTTGTAGTCGTTGTACTTGTCGATCCGCCACGCGGTGCGCATCACCAGCAGCCGGAACTGCTCGAGCTGGGCGTAGGAGTCGGCGATGTAGCCCTGGACGAACTGTTTGTCGGAGAGCTTGCTGCCCGCGGTCTCCCGGCTCAGGGCCCGTTCGCACATCATGTCGAGGGCTTTCTGCGCCAAGCCGATCGTGCGCATGGCGTGGTGGATGCGGCCGCCGCCGAGCCGGGTCTGGGCGATCACGAAGGCCTGGCCCTCGCCGCCGAGCAGGGCTTCGGCGGGCACCCGGACGTTGTTGTAGTGGATCAATGCGTGCGAGCCGTCGTTCAGCGGTTCGCCGGCCAGGCCGATATTGCGTTCGATCTCGATACCCGGGGTGTCGGCAGGTACCAGGAACATCGACATGCCCTGGTATGGGCTCACTTCCGGATCGGTCACCGCCATCACGATCAGGAACGAGGCGGTACGGGCATTGGAGGAGAAGAACTTCCGGCCGTTGATCACCCAGTCCTCGCCGTCGCGTTCGGCGCGGGCGCGGAACAGGGTCGGGTCGGCCCCGGCTTGTGGCTCCGTCATCGAATAGCAGGAGAAGAGTTCGCCGTCCAGTAGCGGCCGCAGGTACTTCTCCTTCTGCGCTTCGGTGCCGTAGTGGGCGATGATCTCCGCGTTACCGGTATCAGGCGCCTGGCAGCCGAAGACGATCGGTGCCCAGGAACTCCGGCCGAGGATCTCGTTGAGCAGCGCGAGTTTCAGCTGCCCGTAGCCCTGGCCACCGAGTTCCGGCCCCAGATGGGTGGCCCACAGGCCCTGTTCCCGCACCCGCTGTTTGAGCGGATCGATCGCCGCTCGGCGGGCGCCCTCCAGTGGCACGAACTGCTGATGCGGCCAGATGAGGTCGAGTGGTTCGACCTCCTCCCGGACGAAGGTATCGGCCCAGTCCAGCTTCGCCTGGAAGTCGGGGTCGGTTTCGAAATCCCATGCCATTTGCGCCTCCTCTCGTTTGGTGAGAATATCCTTCTTGTGGACAAGAATGCAATTCTTCCGGGGTCGGGGCTGGTCGGCCGGATTGCCCGGAAGGCGGTGGCCGAACGGGAAGCCGAATACGCCGGCGAGATCCGGCGGCTGCTCGACGCCGCACTCGACCAGGTGCGGCGGGGTGGTCCGAACGCGCGCCCGCGGGTAGCGGATATCGTGGCCGCCGCGGGGCTGTCCAACGATGCCTTCTATCGGCATTTTCGCTCCAAGGACGCGCTGATGGCGGCGGTATTGGCCGATGGGGCGGAACGGTTGGCGGACTATGTCGCGCATCGGATGTCGAAGGCGTCGCGGCCGGAGGATCGCGTCCGCGGTTGGGTCGCGGCGATCTTGGCGCAGGCTGACGCGACGAGCGCGGCCGACACCCGGGCGGTGCTGTGTCAGAGCGGTGCGCTCGGCGCCGATCTGGTGTCGGGTCAGACGGGATCGGCGCCACAGCGGCTGGCGGTCCTGCTGTACGAGCCGTTCCGGGAGCTGGGCCTGCGGGATCCGGAGCACTGTGCGGGCCTGCTGGCCTATGCGATAGTCGGGAAGTTGTCGGAGTATTTGTGGTCGAACATCGAGCCGTCGTCCGTGGAAGTCGAGCGGTTGGTCGACTTCTGCCTGTCGGTGGCTGCCGCTGAAACCGGAAAGGGGGTCGTCAAGGATCGAGT
The DNA here is from genome assembly GCF_044453135.1 of Nocardia sp. NPDC051750. Taxonomy (NCBI): domain Bacteria; kingdom Bacillati; phylum Actinomycetota; class Actinomycetes; order Mycobacteriales; family Nocardiaceae; genus Nocardia; species Nocardia sp. NPDC051750. The sequence goes on from NZ_JBITCK010000008.1 coordinate 213,439, forward strand.
GCCGGAAACCCCCTGAGACCCGTGTGGAACGCTGTCCGGCCAAACCAGTAAACATTGCAATCCTTATGAGGATTGACGTAATGTACGCCCATGGACTTCACGATGGGTGCGACCGCCGGGGAGCTCCGCGGTGAGCTACGCCGGTTGATCGCCGACGAGGTCCCCGCCGACTATCTGGGTGCCTTCACCGATGATCCCGCGGATCTTGCTGTCGCTCAACGCTTCTGTGCGACGCTGGCCGAACGCGGGCTGCTGTGCCTGGCCTGGCCGGAGGAGTTCGGCGGGCGCGGCGCCTCGATCTGGGAGCAGACCGTGGTGCGCGAGGAGATGTGGGCGCAGCACGAACCACGCGGTGCGCAGTACATGGGGGTCAACTGGGTCGGCCCGACCATCATGCGGCACGGAACGCCGGAACAGCAGCGTAAACATCTCCCGCCGATCGCGCGCGGGGAGGTCATCTGGTGTCAGGGGTTCAGCGAGCCCGACGCCGGATCCGATCTCGCGTCGCTGCGCACCACCGCCCGGCCCGACGGCGACGGATGGTCGATTTCCGGGCAGAAGATCTGGACCTCGTACGCCACCATGGCGCAATGGTGCTTTCTGCTCGCGCGGACCTCCAGCGAAGGTCGTAAACAGCAGGGGCTCACCGTATTCCTGCTGCCCATGTCGGATCCGGGGATCACCGTGCGGCCTATCGACGCGATGCTCGGGCCGCATCATCTCAACGAGGTGTTCTTCGACGGTGTCCGGGCGACCGAGGCCGATGTGCTGGGCGAGGTCGGGAACGGCTGGTCGGTCGTCCAGGAAGTGCTGGCATTCGAACGGGTGGGCATTGCCCGCTACGCCCGCTGCGAACGACTCCTGCACGCCGCACCCGACGTGCTCGGCGACCGGTGGGACGATATCCCGGCGACCCTGCGCGGTCGCTGGGCTCGCATGCTCACCCGATGCCGGCGGGCCCGGCTGCTCGCCTACCAGGTGGTATCGCTGCAGGATTCCGGAACCGTCGCGCCCGGTGACGCGGCGGCGTACCGGATCGCGGTGACCCGCCTCGACCAGGAGAGCGCCGAGGTCCTGGTGGAACTGGCCGCGACAGTACCCGCCGATACCGATACCCGGCGCCGGTTCCGGCGGGCGGTACACGACCACTGGCGCTACGCCAATGCCGCCACCGTGGCCTCCGGCAGTATCGAGGTACAGCGCATCCTGCTGGCACGGGAATTGCTGGCGGGGTCGGCGAACGAGGGCGCGGCAGCCCGGCCCGGCCGGGCCGGATCCAGGGATGTGAGCGGACGTGGCTCGGCGTCCGGGCAGGCCCGGTCATGAGCGAGTTGCCGGCCGCGACAGATGACTTCAGTTCCGCGGTGTCGAGTGGTGCGGTGCCTGTCGGCCACATACCGGACCGGTCGGCGACACCGCACGCCGCCATGAACTGCGCGCCGGAGTCCGTGCCGCGGCATCGTGCGCATCGGGTCCGGCTTCGCGGGACGGCCGGGGATCGCACTGCCGCCGGACAGGTGCGACTACCGGGCGAGGGTTCGCGAGCCGCCCACAATCGGCGGGGCTACCACGATAGGCGCAGGAGGACATCGTGAGTACATCGATCCCGGAGGCTGCCCACGAGGTGCGTCTCGAACTCGCGGACGAGGCACGGGAATTCGGCCGGGAAGTAGTGCGCGCGCTGGCGGCGGCCGGGGGAGACGAACTCGTGCAGCGGGCGGAACGCGAACCGGGCAGCCGAGGGCAACTGGTCGAGCCGGTCCTCGGCGATCTCGGCGCGTGGGATCTGGCACCGCGGCGCGATCCGGTGGAACTCGAGGCAGCGGCCGCGGTGTGCCGGGCCGCAGGTTACTGGGCGGCGCCCTACCCGGTGGCGGAGCGGCTGGCGCGCCCGGACGACCCGGGATACGACGGGTTGATCGTTGTCGCGGCTCCGGAACCGTCGGGGCAGGTGGCGGGTATCGATCTGCACTGGGCGACCGTATCGCTGGAGGGGGTGCGTGGCATCGCGACGCCGGGGCAATCCGCGACTGCAGTGCGGGAATCGGCGTTCGTCGTCCCGCTGGATATCCGGCCCGTGGACGGTGACGGCCGGGCGGATCTCGCGCTCGCCCTGACCCTGCCGTGCTGGACTCTGCTGGGCATGCTGGATCGCGCGGTGGAACTGGCCCGCACCCATGTGCGGGTCCGGGAACAGTTCGGCCGGCCACTGTCGGATTTCCAGGGTGTGCAGTTCCAGCTCACCGATGCCGAGGTCGAGCGGCGGGGAGTCGACCTGCTGGCGCGGTATGCGTTGTGGAGTATCCAGTCCGGCCGGGCCGAAGCGGTCGACGATGCGCTGGCCTTGCGGCTCGCCGCGATCGAGGCGGCCGATATCGTGTTCCGGGTGGCCCACCAGCTGCACGGTGCCGTCGGCTTCTGCGATGAGACCACGCTGTCCTGGCTGTCCCGCTACAGTCTGCCGCTGCGCCGGCTGCCGGTCGGCGGCGTGGGCACCGAGGAAGCATTGACCAGCCGGATCGGCCGCCGCGGTCTGGCCGGTTTGTTCTCCGACACGGCAGGAGTGTGAGGCGTGATGGGATACGACCTGCCCGAGGTGCTCACCGTCACCGGTGACGGTCCGGTACGGACGGTCACCATCAACCGGCCCGACGAGTTGAACGCGGTGAACGCCGATCTGCACCGGGCGCTGGCCCAGGTGTGGCGGCAGCTCGCCGCCGATACCGAGGCGCGGGTGGTGATCCTGACCGGGGCGGGCCGGGCGTTCAGCGCCGGCGGCGATCTGGACTGGATCACCTCGTTCCTGGACGACCCCGTGGCCCGCGACGAGAGCATCCGCGAAGGCGCGGAGATCATCGAGGAGCTGCTGCGCTGCCCGCTGCCGGTGATCGCCGCGGTCAACGGTCCAGCGGTCGGACTCGGTGCCAGTATTGCGATCCTCTGCGATATCGTGCTCATTTCTGAGCGCGCCCACCTCGCCGACCCGCATGTGGCGGTCGGGCTGGTGGCCGGTGACGGGGGAGCGGCGTTCTGGCCGCTGCTGACCCCGATTCTGCGCACCCGCGAGTACCTCTACACCGGTGACCGAATCGACGCCGCCACCGCGGTGGAGGTCGGGCTGGCCTCGCGGGTGGTCCCCGCCGGCGAACTGCTCACGGCGGCGCACGCCCTCGCCGAGCGGCTGGCGAAACAACCGCAGAACGCGCTCAGCAGCACCAAACGCGTGGTGAACATGTATCTCTCGCAGGCCCTGGCCGGTCCGCTGCAGGCCGGGTTCGCGGCCGAGGTGGTGACGATGCAATCGCCCGAACACCGGGAACGGCTGGAAGCCCTGCGCGGACGGGCGCGACGATGACCTCGGGCGACCTCGAAGCCTTCCGTACCGAGGTCCGGGAATGGTGCCGAACCCATGTCCCGGCCGACTGGCGCACCACCCAGACCGGGGCCACCGACGCGGAATTCGTCGCCTTCCAGCAGAGCTGGTTCCAGGAATTGCGGACGGCGGGATACGCCGTGCCGCACTGGCCGGGCAAATACGGCGGCGGGATGTCGATCCCGGAGCAGATCGTCCTCTACCAGGAACTCGCCGCGCACGACGCCCCGCGGCTGGTGCTGGCGTTCGTATCGATCCATCACGCCGCCGCCACCCTGCTCGCGGCGGGCACCGACGCTCAGCGGCAGCGGCATCTGCCCGCGATTCTCGACGGCGAACTATGGGTGCAGGGCTTTTCGGAGCCGGGCGCCGGTTCGGATCTCGCCGCATTACGCACCGCGGCCCGCCGCGACGGCGACGACTATGTGGTGACGGGACAGAAAGTGTGGGCGAGCGGCGCGCAATACGCCGACTGGTGCCTGCTGCTGGCCCGCACCGACCCGGAAGCTCCCAAACGCAAGGGCATCTCGTATTTCCTGATGGATATGCGCAGCCCCGGAATCGAGGTCCGGCCGATCCGGCAGGCGACCGGTGAATCGCATTTCTGCGAGATCTTCCTCGACGAGGTCCGGATCCCGGCCGGGAACCTGATCGGTGCCGAAAACCGGGGCTGGCAGGTGGCGCAGCAGACGCTGGGTGCCGAACGCGGCCTGACCATGCTGGAACTCGCGGAACGCCTCGGCAACGCGGGTTTCCGCTGGCTGGTCGAGGAATGCCGGAAACCGGACGCCTTCGGCCGGTCCGCCCTCGACGACGCGCGGACCGCCGACCAGCTGGCCCGGCTGGAGACCGAACTGACCGGGTTGCGGGCACTGTGCCGCGATCTGGTCGAACGCCACGACGCGGGCACCGTCGGCCCGGCCGACGCGTCCATCGTCAAGCTGTACTACAGCGAGGTCCTGCAGCGGATGACCGATTTCGGTGCCGAGATCAGCGGCCTGCCCGGCCAGACGGTGCTGCGCAAACCGATGTCGGGCGGCTGGGAGTCCGGCGCCTGGGTGCTGGATTTCGTCGGCTCCTGGGAGTGGACGATCCCCGGCGGCAGCAGCGAGATCCAGCGCACCATCATCGGTGAACGCGGACTGGGCCTGCCCAGAGAACCGGCGGGGACGTGATGAGCGAAAACTTCAGCGAATTCCACGACGAACTGCGCACGGTAGCGCGGGACCTGCTGGGAAAGGCCGGTGAGACGGCTGTCGAGTGGCCCGCTCTGGCCCGCGCCGGGTGGACCGGGCTCGAAGTGGGTGCCGGCTTCGACGGTGCCGCGGCAACGTTCACCGAGATAGCGATCCTGCTCGAGGAAATCGGCCGGGCCGCCGCTCGCACCCCTTACCCGGCGGTCGCCGCGGCGGGTATCGGCGCGCTGCACCTGCTCGAGCCGAATTCCCGCCGCGACGCCGTACTACGCGAGACCGTCGCGGGGACTGCTCTACCCGTGGCGGTACTCGGTGGAGATATGGTGCCGGCGGCCGGCGGCGAAACGGCTTGTGCCGGCACCGGAGGCATAGTACCCACCTTCGAATTGGTCCAAACCGGTCCGGGCATTCTGTTGTCCGGATCGGCGGAATACGTGTTGGACTTGCCGGCGGCCACCGTGCTGCTGGTCCCCGCCCGCGCTGCCGACGGCACACTCGGCATCGCTGTGCTCGAACCCGGCGCCCCGGGTGTCCGGATCACCGAGCAGCCGGTCGTCGACGCGACCCGCTCGTTCGGCCGGGTGGCCGCCGACGATGTCGCCCTCGACCCACAGTCCTTCCTGCCGTTCGCCGCTACCGACCGCCCGCTGCGCCACCTCTACGACCGGGCCGCACTCGCGGTCGCCTGCGACAGCTTGGGCATCGCGGCAGCCATGCTGGACGCGACGGTCGACTACGCCCGGGTCCGTGAACAATTCGGCCGCCCCATCGGCTCGTTCCAAGCGGTCAAACACGCCTGCGCCGATATCCTCGTAGAGCTGACAATCGCCCGCCAACTGGTCGCCGCTGCCCTGACAGCAATGGCCGGCACATCACCGGACACCAGCCGAACGGTGGCGATGGCGAAGTCGTTCACCGGTGAGGCCGCGGTCCGGATCGCGGGCAAAGCCATGCAGTTACACGGCGGTATCGGCTACACCTGGGAGAGCGGGATCCACCGCTACCTCAAACGCGCCACCCTCAACCGCTCCCTGTACGGCTCACCGGCCGACCACCGCCGGGAGCTGGCCCAGCGCTATCGGGACCACTGACCGGTCGTTGCGGTCGGCGTCACGGACCGGATGTGCCGCTGACTTCATTGCGCGGTCTCGGACGGATATTCAGCCGGCAAACCAGCTGTTCGCCGGTAGGTGGTGCGCTACTCCCGTCGATCGACCCCATCGGCAGCCGAGCCGAGCACCTACGGCACCCACCTGCAGCCCGAATCGGCCGCAACGCCATCAGTGCTGGTCCAATCATATGCGTGGTTTTCTGGGTCATTACTCAGACCGCTGACCAATGGCCGGTATGTCCGGAGAATGTCGTCAGGCGAGCTTCACTCTCAGGTAGTGCGCAATTCCGATGCGCTCAAACGTCCGTCGGCGCTTCGGCGAGAGCATTGGCAAGGCTGTTGCCGCGTCGATCACTTCGGGCGATGTCACGTCCTGGGTTTCGCCTCCGGCCGACACTGTCGCCTGCCCGGTCGCGAGCACGTTCTGTAGCCAGTCCACTCGGGTGCCATAGGCCAAGGGAATGATGAACCCGTCCTGTACGCGATCTGCTCCGACCGGCGTCGAGTACTGTTTGCCTGATTTTCTGCCGGTATGCCGAATGGCGGCCGCGTAGGAGTTCTTTCGCCCGGCAAATGCGCTCATGACCGGGTTGAGCAAGTATTTGTTGGACATACGAATCGCGCGCAGCAGCGGGCGGGGCCAAGTTCCTGGTGCGAGCGCCATATCTCGGATGCTACCGGCCGGGTCCGCGTGCCGACCGGCGATATCCGCGCGACCCTGGAGTATCGGCGGTAGGATAGGTAGCATGAGTGAGCGTACCGGCAAGTATTCGATCACGATGCCCCGTGACCTCGCCGAGGCAGCCCGGAAGCGCGGCGGCCCTTCGGGCCTCTCCGCGTACGTTGCCGCTGCGGTCGCGCGTCAGATCGAGCGAGATAATCTCGACGAACTCATCAGGGTGGCCGAAGCGGGACACGGCCCGATCGGCGACGAAGAGATCCAGGCCCTGCGCGACCAGCTACTGAAGGCCCGACACGGGGAGGGAACCGCCGCGTGAGCGGATCCGCATCCTCCGGCGGCACTCTGGTTCTCGACAGTGAGGGGCTCGCCAAGGCCGTGCTGCGCGACCGTGCAGTCACCGGCTGGCTTGCCCTGGCCCGCGCCGATGACATGCGCGTCATCACCTCCGCCGCCACTTTGGTGGAGGTAGTTCATCCCCGGATCAAACGCCCGGCCTTGGAATGGACGCTTTCCCGGCTGGTGATCGAACCGGTCACCGAGCCCATCGCGCGTCACGCTGCCGCCCTGCTCGCCGACGCGAATCTGCACGGCCACAAATACGCCATCGACGCCATGCTCTCCGCCACCGCACTCTCCGCCGCCGGCCCCGTCACCGTACTCACCTCCGACCCTGACGACCTAACAGCACTCTGCGGCAGCCACGCCACCATCATCAAAATCTGATTCGACGAGGTGAACGCGGTCACTTGCTGCCGAGCGAGACGGTTCTCGGCTATTCCGGACCAAGGCGCGGTGGATGTCCGGTTGCCCGCACATCCGAGCCCTCGGCGAGCACTACCCGCGACTCGGCAAGCGGTCGGGTCAGGCGGTTGGGGTGCCGTCCCAGGAGACGAGCTGCCAGCCCTTCTCCGGAGTGCCCTTCACGACGACCCGGCCGGTGTTCTGCAACGGGTCGCTCTGCAGCTTGCTCGGGTCCGGGTCGGAGACGGACATGAGCGTCCAGATCATGATGGCGCCGCCGTGGGAGAAGATCGTCGCACGCTTGCTGCCGCGGTTCTGGATGTCCTGGATGGAGTCGTCCATCCGCTGCTTGAACTCGTGGCCGTCGATCGAGCCAGGGATCCGGGCGTCCAGGTTGCCCTGTATCCACTGCAGTGGTGCTGCGAAGTAGTCGCGGCCGCCCTCGTGCTCCGGTTGGCCCTCGTAGATGCCGGCCTCGATCTCGTGGAGGCCCGGCTCGACGGTAACGGAGCGATGACACCGGTCCGAGGTCGGCTTCGCTGTCTGCTGGGTTCGGATCATCGTCGATGCGTAGACACCGTCGAATTTGCAATCGGCCAGGTACTCGGCCACCGCGGCGGCTTGGGCCCAGCCCTTGTCGGTCAGGCCGGGGCCGGGGGTGGATGTATCGATCAGGCCGGAAGCATTGCCGGCCGATTCGCCGTGGCGGATGAAGGTGAGGAACATTTCACCGGTGTGCGGCGCAGCAACCGCGCTGCCGCTTCCGGTGGCAATGATCGCCACCGCGGCGATGATCGCTGCGATCATCGCGGACAGGCGAGATTTGATGAGATGCACAGGGACTCCTCCGGGATGGATGGGGGCCACGCCGGAGCGTGGAAGTGGCCAGAACCGGCACGTTAAGGGCAGCGCGAGAGGATCCCGAGACTCTTTCCCGCTGAATGGCATCCTCGAGGCAGAGAGACCCGCCATCGGCTTGTATCGCAGCTCGGGGTGCCCACCGCAGCGCACGGCGTCGCCGGCCTACTCGGTGGCGAGTCGTCGAGCCGCCAGTGTGCGGAGATCGGCGGATTTGATCTTCGAGCTGCCGGTCAGGGAGAGGTCGTCCTCGGTGAAGAACAGGATCTCGCGGGGGACCTTGTAGCTGGCGAGCTGGTCGCGGAGGTGGTCGCGGATCGCGGCGGCGTCGAGTAGCCGGCCGGTGTGCGGGACGACGCAGGCCACGACCATCTCGCCCAGCGTTTCGTGCGCGACACCCACCGTGCGACCGATCTTGACGCCGGGATAGCCGGCCAGTACCTCGTCGACCTCGAGCGGGGAGACGTTCGCGCCGCCCGTCTTGATGATGTCGGTGAGCCGGCCTTCCCAGTACAACCGGCCTGCCTCGTCGAGGTAGCCGCCGTCGCCGGTGTGGAAATAGCCGTCGTCGTCGAGGGTTTCGTCGAGGGGCGTGCCCAGATAGCCGAGCATGAGGGTGGGTCCCTTGACGTAGATCTCGCCGCGGTCGCCCCGGTTCAGGGTGGCGCCGGTGAGCGGATCGGCGATCTTGATCGTGTTCCCGGGCAGGGGGACACCGCTGCTCCCGGCGATCGTCTCCTCCGGTGCGCAGGCGGGGAAACAGGTGGTGATAGTGAAGGTTTCGGTATTGCCGTACGCGTGGCCGGGCTCGGTCCAGTCGGTCTCGATGGTCGGGTGGGTGGCCAGCGGAAGGTCCCGGTCGACGAAACGCACACTGCTCAGGTCCACCGACTCCCAGTTCGGGGCACCCTGGAGCTGGGCCTGCTGGTGCGGCCACGAGACCGGGAAGGTGACCCGCTCGGACTGCATGAGTTCCAGGGCCGCCCCGGCATCGAACAGCGACTGCAGGACCAGTGTTCCGCCGGCGGCCAGGGTGGCGCCCAGCGCTTGACCGAAATTGCCCGACCAGAAGAAGCCGTTGGCGGTCCAGCAGCGCACCTCGTCGTCCGGGCCGAAACCGAACATCCGCGCAAACCGCCACATCTGGATCGCGACCCCGCGATGTGCGCTGCGGATACCCTTCGGTTTGCTGGTGCTGCCGGAGGAGAAGAACAGCACCGCGGTATCGCTGGGCTGCACGGTTTCGGCGGCGGCAGTGATCAGCGCGGGATCGGTTTCCTTGCCGCGGGCCAGGAAATCCGGCCAGCTCTCGATGGCCGTACCGGGCAGCGGATCGCCCACCACCGCGAGATGCCGCAGGAAAGGGTAGGCGGTCGAGGCGACGGCACCGGGGGCTGCCGTGCCGAGTTGCGGTTCCAGGCCGGTGAGGACCTCGCCGAAATCGGTTTTCGCGACCCGGCGTTCGAACAGCAGCACCGACACCCCGGAGATCCGGAGCAGATGATCGAGCTCCGGCTGGGTGGAGAAGGTGCTGAGCGCCACCGCGACACCGCCGGCCAGCGCGGTCCCGAACACCGCCGCGAGCCATTCGGCCCGGTTGGTCATCAGCACGCCGACGCGGCTGTCCTTCCCGGCACCGCACGCCCGCAGCGCCCGCGCGACCTCATGGGACCGCTGCCACAGATCCGTGTAGGTCCAGCTCGAGCCGTCCTCCGGAGAGATCAGCGCGGTGCGGTCGGCGTAGGAGTCGGTCACCTCCCGGAGGAAGCCCGGTAGCGTGAGCGTCCCCAGACCGGGTTCCTCGGCCAGCGGTGGCCCCGCGGCGATCGCTGCCGTATCGGGGGTGTGCGGGGTCCCGGTGCTCATCGCCGGTGTCCTCTCTGGTGGTGCTCTGTACGCGGCGCGCGACGAGTGCTGTTGCGCGGTCCCGTGGTGGTGTTGTCCAGCGGTGCGGGTGATCGGCCGCGCCGTGCGCGGTCCCGGGTGCGGCGCGCGGTGGGCTATCGCGCGCCGCGCCGTTACCGCGTCACAGCGGGAGTTCGACCTCGGCGGTGCAGGAGACCAGCGTGCCGCCGTCCTGGTTGGTGAGTTTCAGTTTCACCTGGACGAGCGGGACACCCCAGGTCGATTCCGGCGTCTTGTCAACGATCTCGCCGTCGAAGTAGGTGACATCGCCTTCGAACGCGGGGAGCCGGAAATCGGCCTTGGTGTGCCGGACCATCCCGTCGTTTCCGGCCCAGTAGGCCAGATAGTCGGTGCACCAGCCACCCATGGTGGCCCCGTACCCGTAGGCCCGGGCCATGCCCACATCGCTGGCCTTGTCGGCGTCGATATGACCACGCGAGGGGCCGACGTACAGGCCGTCGCGCAGGCGCGGATCGATCATCGCGCCCTCTTCGTCGAACCCGAAACCCTCGGTCCAGCCCGGGTCCTGGTAGACCCACGGGTCTTCGATACCTTCGGGTGCCGTCCACCGGAACGTGCCCCAGATGTTGAACAGGAAGGCCCGGTATTCGGTGGTGAAACTGGCGATGCTGTGCGGGCCGATCACCCGGCGCGGCAGTTTGTCGCCGACCTTCACCTCATCGAAATGCGGTGATACGCCGAGCCGGTTCGAATGCAGCCATTCGGTGCGCAGCGCGTCGACCTCGGCCAGTTCCGCGGCCGTCCACTTCTTGATCTCGCCGAGCTGGTTCTCGTACATACCCCGCTTGTTCGCCTCTTCGGCGAGGTAGCGGATCGCGGTCGAGCGCTCCTTGGCGACGAGCGCGCCGTGCTGGTTGCGGTGGATCGTATCGCCGCGAGAGAACATGGTGGGACCGGCGAAATTCGTTTCCGCCACCTTGTAGTCGTGGAAGCGGCGATCCTGGAACAGCTGGTCACCGGGCCGGATCGGCACGCCGTAGAACCACCATTCCTCGCCGCCGAAGATCAGATGGCTGTTCGGGATATGCCCGACGCACGCCGGGGCCGCGCCGTGCCCGTAGTCCAGCGCCACCGCGATCGACTGCGGCGCGATCAGTCCGCCGTAACGGGATTCGCGGGCGAATTCCTGGTCCCAGTGCAACGGATTCGGATAGTCCATCGCCATCACCCAGCGGCGGATATCGGAGGTGCTGCACGGATCCCAGAGCTGGCCGCCGCCGATCGGTTTCCCGACGCGGTGGTCGACATCGCTCAGATCGAGTTCGACGGTGGATTCGGTCGTTTTCTTGGCCACGAGAAACTCCTGCTCAGCGATTCACATCGACGACAATGCGACCGCGGACGGTGCCCGCGATGAACCCGCCGGCCGCTTCGATCGCCTCACCCAGGGGGATTTCCCGGGCGATCGAGTCGAGAACGGCAGGGTCCAGATCGCGGGCCAGACGGCCCCAGGCGTCGAGACGTTTCTGGATGGGTGCCATTACGCTGTCCACACCCAGCAGCGAGACGCCGCGCAGGATGAACGGGGCGACGGACGCCGGGAAATCCATGCCCTGGGCGAGGCCGCAGGCGGCTACGGCGCCGCCGTAGCGGGTCTGCGCGGCGGCGTTGGCGAGGGTGTGGCTGCCCGCGGTGTCGACGACACCGGCCCAGCGTTCCTTCTGGAGGGGCTTGCCCTTCTCGGCGAGTTCGGCACGGTCCACGATCGTGGTGGCGCCGAGCTGCTTCAGATAAGCGTGCTCGTCGGCCTTCCCGGTGGCGGCGGCCACGGTGAATCCGGCCTTGGTGAGCAGGGCGATGGCGACACTGCCGACCCCGCCGGTCGCACCGGTCACCAGGATCTCGCCGCTCTCGGGGGTGCGGCCGTGGTTCAGCAGCGCGTCCACGCACAATGCGGCGGTGTAGCCGGCGGTGCCGATCGCCATGGCCTGGCGTTCGGTGAACTCGGCCGGCAGCGGGATGAGCCAGTCGCCGTTCAGCCGGGCGCGCTGGGCCAAACCGCCCCAATGGGTTTCGCCGACACCCCAGCCGTTGAGAACGACCTTGTCGCCGGCGGACCAGCGCGAGTGGCTGCTGGTGGTGACGGTGCCCGCGAGGTCGATACCGGGAACCATGGGGAACTTGCGCACGACGGGGGAGGCGCCGGTGATGGCGAGCGCGTCCTTGTAATTGAGGGTGGAGTAGGCCACCTCGATCTCGACATCGCCTTCGGGCAGCTCGGTTTCGTCCACGCTGCTGAGTTCGACCTGGGGGCCGGCTTCACCCTTGTTTATGACAATTGCGGAGAACATCGGTGCTGTGGTCCTTCCTCGATCCGTTCGGGTATGTGTCGTTCCAGCATCTCGAACGGCGTGTCCCGGGGGACAGGGTGCCGGGCCGCGAAGTGTGGAGAATTGCATTCTCAAAAACAAGAATCATATTTCCACCTGAGATATTCGCTGTCAACACCCTGTCCGGCGGTCAGCGCGCCGTCCAGCCGCCGTCGACGACGATGGTCTGCCCGGTCACGTAGCGGCCGGAATCTCCGGCCAGCCAGACGACCGCGCCGACGATGTCGTCCGCGGTGCCCTCGGTGGGCAACGGGATATTGCGCTTCAGGTATTCGGCGCCGCGTTCGCTGTCGTAGAGGCTGTCGGTGATCTCGCTGCGGAAGAACCCCGGCGCCACCGTGTTCACCCGGATCGAGTGCCGGGCCCACTGGACAGCGAGTTCCGACGTGAGCCCGGACAGACCGGCTTTGCTGGCGGCATAGGAAGCCTGCGGGATACCCGGGACCCCGACCCGCCCGCTGATCGAGGAGATGTTCACGATCGAACCGCGGCCGAGATCCCGCATATACGGAAACACCTGCTGCGCGAGCAGCAGCGGCGCGACCAAGTTCAGATCGAGGGTTCGCCGGATATCGTCGAGCGGCTCGGATTCCGCACGTTCGGTACCGAACCGGTTGCCTGCGGCATTGATCAGGATCTCCGGCGGGCCCAGCCGATCGGCGACTTCCGGAACGATCTCGGCGATCCGGTCCGGCTCGGCGAGATCACCGCCCAGGGCCAGGCCGCCGATCTCCTCGGCCAGTGATTCGAGCCGGTCGCGGCGGCGCGCCACGACGGCGACGCGCGCGCCCAGGCCCGCCAGTGAACGGCTCACCGCGGCGCCCAGGCCGGAAGACCCGCCGGTCACGATGGCGACTCGGCCGTCCAGGTCGAAGGGCTGCAGGGCAGCCTCTCGGGCGCCGCTCATACGCTGTCCATTCTGTGTCTGCGAGGGATCCCCGGCGGCATAGCGCTGCGCTGCGTCGCCGACCCGTTCGTGCTGAGTGCGCAGGGCCGGTGCGAAGGCCGTAGGTGGTGACGCTCCGCGGCCCCTGCCGGGCTCGAGCCAGGAGCGTTCTGCGTATGGGGCTCGGCTGCGGGCCCTCTGCGGTGACGCTGCGCTCGAGCCTCCGGGCCTGACCTACTCATGTCGTGCCTGCCCGGCGATCAGGTCGGGGAGCCGGGTGCGCACGACTTTGCCCATGGCGTTGGTGGGTAGCGTATCGACCGCGGCCCACACCTCGGGGACTTTGTATCCGGCGAGCTCACGCCGGCAATGTTCGGCGAGTTCGGCGAAATCTACTGCGGTGCCGTTCGTTTCGATCACAGCCGCCACCTGCTGGCCGAGTCGCTCGTGCGGTATCCCGCAGACCGCGGCCTTGCCGACCGCGGGATGGGTGTCCAATACCCGCTCCACCTCGAGCGGGTAGATATTCGCGCTACCGCGGATTATCACCATCTTCTTGCGGTCCAGGAGAGTGAGCCGGCCGGTCTCGTCCACGGTACCGATATCGCCGGTGGCGACCGGTCCCGGTGGCGGTGGCTGGATTCCGCCGTCGGCCCAGTGCCCGAGCAGTGGACGCCACAGATTCGCCCACGGTCCTTCGGTGCGTCCGGCAAGGTGCAGTTCGCCGATCTCGCCCGCGGGGAGCCGGTTTCCTTTGTCGTCGTAGGCCGCGACGTCGTAGTGCGGCAGCACCCGGCCGCTTGTCCGCCGGTCCCACTCCGCACCGGGCGGGTCGATGGAGACGACGGTCGGCGCCTCGGTGAGGCCGTAGGTTACCCGGGGCACCAGTCCGTGAGCGGCGGCGAACGCCTCGCGAAGATGATCCGAGGTGTCGCTGCCGCCGCTCCACACCTCCTGCAGTGAACTCAGATCGAGTTCCGGGCTGGCCGCCAGGTCGTAGAGCTGGGCGGGGGCGCCGTTCCAGACCGTCACCTTCCGCGTCGCGATCCATTCCGCGACTCCGGCCACGTCCCGGCGATCCATGATCACCGCGCAGCCGCCCGCCTGGGCGGTGAGCAGCGTGGTGAGTACGAACATGTTGAGGATCGTCAGCGGGAAACTATCGCCTTTGCGCAGGTCCGGGCCCCAGCGGCGGGTCGCTACCAGGACCGCGCCGGGCAGCAGCATATTCCGCTGGCTGTGCACGACCGCTTTCGGGCGCCCGGAGGTGCCGCTGGTGAAGGCGATTCCGGCGGGCGCGTCGAGTTCGGTCGTGACAGCGGGTGCCGCGGGCGCGGTCAGCGCGGCGGCCCACTGTGCGGAGTCGACCCGCGACGGTGTGCCGATCTGGCAGCGGGGCCCGGCCAGAACGACCTCGGGGCTGATCAGATCGTGCAGATACTGCTGTTCGGCGGCGGCCATCGCCTCACCGATTCCCGCCCAGATCGCGCCGATCCGCTGCGCGCCGTGGAAGGCGGCGACGATATCCAGATCATTGGGCAGGCAGGCCGCGACCCTGTCGCCGGGTCGGACGCCGAGCGACCACAGCGCGCCCGCCGCCGCATCGGCCCGCTCGTCAAGTTCGCGGTAGGACCAGATGCCCGACGCCGCTTCGATCGCGGGGGAATGCGGGTTCGCCGCGAGGGCAGGACGCAGCACCTCGGCGATGGACGTGGGCAGGCGTATCGCGCTGCCGCCGTCGTCCTCGACACTCTCGCCATTGAAACTGGGCACCCATACTTGATATCACTATCCTTGCAAAGATTCATCAGATAGCCGTCGATTTGTTCGCGCGGCCCGGTGAAGGTAGGGCGTAATGCAGCACACAGGGCCGCTGGCCGGTGTCCGCGTCATCGATCTGACGGCCATGGTGATGGGCCCGTACTGCACCCAGATCATGGCCGATATGGGTGCCGACGTGATCAAAGTGGAACCCCCGGCCGGGGACAACACCCGCTATATCTCGGTGGGCCCAGAGGAGGCGATGGGCGGGGTCTTCGTGAACGTGAACCGTGGTAAACGCAGCGTGGTCCTCGACCTGCGCGACGAATCCAACAAGGCGGTGCTGCGCGAGCTGATCGCCGAGGCTGATGTATTCATCCACTCGATGCGCGGAAAAGCCGTTACCGCACTGGGTTTCGGCTACGAGCAGGTGGCCGAGGTGAACCCGGCCATCGTCTACACCAACTGCTACGGCTACAGCCGCCGCGGACCCGACGCCGACCGCACCGCCTACGACGACACCATCCAGGCCGAATGCGGACTGCCCTATGTCCAGCAATTGCTCACCGGCGAACCGAGTTATGTCGGCACGATCATGGCCGACAAGGTGGCCGGGATGACCGCCCTCTACGCGACCATGATGGCGCTGTTCCATCGGGAACGCACCGGAGAGGGACAGGAAGTCGAGGTGGCCATGTTCGAGACCATGGCCGCGTTCATGCTGGTGGAACATGCCAACGGTGCCCTGTTCGATCCCCCGCTGGGCACCGCCGCGTACCCGCGGGCCGTCACCAGCGAACGCGCCCCGTATCGCACCGCCGACGGGTATATCTCGGCGCTGGTCTACAACGACAAACAGTGGAACGCCTTCGTGGGTGCGGTGGCCCCGCCCTGGGCGGGCCCGGAGTTCGCGACCCTTCCGCAACGCGCGGCCCGGATCGACGTCGTGTACGCGCATCTGCGCGAAACGTTCCGGAGTCGCACCACCGCGGAATGGCTGGAACTGCTGAATTCCCTCGATATTCCGGCCGCCCCCGTGCGCACACTCGACGAACTACTCGACAACCCTCAGTTGAACGCGACCGGATTCTTCGAAACCGTCGAAACGCCCACCGGTCCCGTACGCTTCCCCGGACCACCGACCTGGTTCTCTCGTACTCCCGGCCGGGTCGCCGGTCCCGCGCCCCGGCTGGGTGAGCACACCGCGCAAGTCCTGGACGGTGCCGCGGCGTCCACCGACACGCCACGGCCGACGGAGCACGCACGAACCGCCGGGACAGCCGAGTCCGGTTCGCCGGGACAATCCGGAGGTGCTGCGGAGGAACCAGGGCCCGCCCGGACCGGCAGTTCCGTGTGGGCCGCAGGGCAGGCAGGGTCGGCCGGTTCGGCAAGGACCGTGCGGGAAGCCGGCGAGGCCGGGTCGACAGCACACGGGCTCGCGGCCGGCGAAGCGACCGTGTCCGCGGACCGGGGTGATCATCGGTGAGCACCGTTGCGGCAGCCGAACTGGATCTGCGCCGATTCCTGCGCCCGGGCGACCGGATCGTGATCGGTCAGGCATGCGGGGAACCCAGCACCTTGATCGAAGCGCTGATCGCGCAGGGTCGCGATATCGGCGGACTGTCCGCCTTCGTCGCCACCAGTTTCTCCGGAATCTTCACCCCGGAGTCCACCGATTCGTTCGCGCTGTCGAGTATGGGCGCGATCGGTTCCCTGCGGGCGATGACCCGGGAACACAAACTCGGCATCATCCCGTGCCATGTCAGTCGGGTGGGTCCGATGATCGAAGCCGGAACGCTCGGCTGCGATGTGGCGTTCGTCCAGGTCAGCCCCGCTGATGAGCACGGCGTGCACAGCTTCGGCCTGATCGGTGACCACACCCGTGACGCCGTGGACCGGGCCCGGGTGGTGATCGCCGAGGTCAACGACCAGGTGCCGTACACGCCCGGGGCGGGAGTGCGCGCCGACGAGATCGACTGTGCGGTCCGGGTCTCCCGTAGCCCGGTTCAGGTACCGTCCGCCGTGCTCGGCCCCACCGACGAAGCGATCGCCAAGTACGTCGCGTCCTATATCGAGGACGGTTCCGTGTTGCAGGTCGGAGTCGGCGCCGTCCCGGACGCCGTACTACGGCTGCTGGGGGACCGCCGGGATCTGGGCGTCCACTCCGGGATGATCGGCGACGGCTTGGTCGACTTGATCGAGTCAGGGGCGATCACCAACGCCCGCAAGCGGATCGACGCCGGGGCCACCGTCACGGGTGCGCTCATCGGCTCCGACCGCCTGTACCGCTTCGCCGACCGCAACCCGCAGCTCCGGCTGTGCCCCACCTCCTACACCCACGACGCGGCGGTCCTCGCGCAGCTCGACAATCTCGTCACTCTCAACTCCGCGATAGAAGTCGACCTCACCGGCCAGGTGAATGCCGAACAGAGCGGGTCGGCCTACCTCGGTGGCACCGGCGGCCAGGTCGATTTCGTCCGCGCCGGAGCCCGGTCGCGGGGCGGGCACGCCGTCATAGCCCTGCCCGCCACCGCGAAACGCGGCACCGTCAGCCGGATCACCGCTCAGCTGTCGGGTCCGGTCACCACCGCCCGCAGCGACGTGGATGTGATCGTCACCGAATTCGGTGCCGCCGAACTCGCCGGCTGCTCACTCGCCGAACGCACCCGCCGCCTGATTGCCATCGCCCATCCCGATTTCCGGGAAGACCTGGACCGGGCGGCCGCCGAGATCCAGCGACGAGGATTCTGATGACCGACGCAGTACTGTTCGACGCCCGCCCCGACGGGATCGCGGTCATCACCCTGAACCGCCCGGAGCGCCGCAACTGCCTGGACAAGGAGGTCCGCGCGGGTCTTTTCGATGCTTGGGACCGCTTCGAACGTGACCCGTCATTGCGCATCGCCATCCTCACCGGCACCGGTCCGAAGGCGTTCTGTGCGGGCGGCGATCTCGCGGAAATGGTCGAAACCCGCATGGCCGAACCACCCCGCGATATGTTCCCCCTGCCCTACGACACAATCGAACTCTCCAAACCCACCATCGCCGCGGTCAACGGCGCCGCCTTCGCCGGCGGCTGGATGATTGCCCAGGCCTGCGATCTGTGTGTGGCCAGCACCACCGCCACCTTCGCGGTCAGCGAGGTGAAAGTGGGCCGCAGCTCCCCCTGGGCCGCACCGCTGATCCACATGATCCCGCAGCGGATCATGATGGAAATCCTGCTCACCGGAGACCCCATCACTGCCCAGCGGGCCTACGAGATCGGCCTCGTCAATCGCCTCGCCGAACCCGATGATCTCCTGCCGGCCGCGCTCGACCTGGCGGGCAAGGTGCTCGCCGGGGCCCCCCTGTCGGTACGCGCGGCCCGCGAAACCGTCATGCTGGCCACCGAGATGGGTCGCTCGGCCGCCCTGGAAGCAGCACGCCACTCGGCTTCCCGGGCCTACCGCAGCGCCGACGCCCAGGAAGGTCCCGCGGCCTTCGCGGCGAAACGGAAGCCACGCTGGACCGGCCGGTGACCCCGCGGGTGATGTGAGCATCCATCGGGACACAACTGGCTCTGACGTCACCGACCACACAGGCCCCGAAGCCGACCGTGCGCCGACCATCGTGATCACCGCTTTCGGTAGATCAGAGCGTCCAGGAATAGGCCGGCGTTACCGAACGGCCGAAGAGTGCACTGGGCAGGAGGGGGAACGCGGTGTCGCGCAGCGCGGTTGCCAGTGACGAGCTCCAGTGGGCGGGCGCGGCGACCCGGCGCGAGAGCTGGACGATCATCTGGGTGCGGGGCCTGCGGACGCGGTCGTATTCTTGCAGTCCCGCGTCCACGCCGAGCCTGTCCACGGCGGCAGCCAGCGTGACGGCGTCCTCGAGTGCCTGGCAGGCGCCCTGGCCGAGGTTTGGGGCCATGGCGTGGGCGGCGTCTCCGAGAATCGCGATCTTTCCGCGGATGTAGGTGCGCAGGTTCGGCAGTTCGAAGGTGTCGTGCTGCAGGACGGCCTCCGGGCGCGCGCTGTCGAGCAGGGCGGGGACGGGGTCGTGCCAGTGCGCGAACCGCTCTCGGAGTCGATCCAGGCCCGTCCGGGATCCGGCTGGGGCGTTGCCCATCAGGTAGCAGTAGACACGGCCGTCGGGCATCGGCATATAGCCGAATCGTTCCCCCTTACCCCATATTTCGACGCTGCCCTCGACTGTCCGGGGTGCGGTGATCAGACGCCAGGTGGTGTATCCCAAATAGCGCGGGCCGGCCGCGTGTGGCCAGATCGAGCGCCGGGTCACGCTGTGCACGCCGTCGGCGCCGACCACGAGATCCGCTGTGCTGGTGCCGCCGTCGTGCTGGACCGCGCCGTCGGGTAGCACTTTCCGAACGACGGTTCCCGGTCGCAGGGTATGCGCGGGGAGGGCCGCGCGCAGGATGTCCACCAGTGCGGCCCGGTGGATGATCGCCCACGAGCCGAAGCGCCGTTCGAGTTCCTCGATATCGTTGCGGATCAACCAGGCGCCGTTGACGCCTCGGATGCCCCGCAGTGGGGCGGCCGACCCGCCGGTCCGCACGAGGTCGCCGAGGCCGAGTGTGTCCAGGGCACGCAGCCCGTTGGGCTGGATCGACAGCCCCGCGCCGATTTCGGTGATCTCCGATGCGCGTTCGAGTACCTCGACCTGCCAGCCACGCTGGTGGAACGCCACCGCGGCGGCGAGTCCGCCGATGCCGCCACCCACCACCAGCGCCTTCATCGCCGAACCTCGCGGTTATACGCCGGCCCGGCGGCGTCGCGCATTCGAGCGGTTCTGGACTGCCGCCACCACACCGCCGTCACGACCAGCACAACTGCCGGAAGTGTCCACCACCAACGTTCCATGCCAACTCCTTAATGACTCTAAAAGATTTAGAGTCATTAAGACACCATAGATGCTCTAGGATGTCAACGAGTGCAGTGAACCGGCAGAAGGGTGACGATGTCGACGCAGACCGGCGGACGGCGGGCGCGACTACGCAGAGCCACCTTGCAAGAGATCCACGAGGCAGTACGCACGCTGCTGGTCGAGCAAGGGTCGGCCGCGGTGACCATCAACGCGGTAGCCCGGCAGGTCGGGATGAGCGGGCCTGCGCTCTACCACTATTACGCCGGCCTCGACGCGCTGGTCGGTGCGGTGACCGCGGATTTCTTCGACGAGCTGGCCACCGCGATGGAACAGGTCCGTGACGCTCGTGCCCACGCGCCGGTCGGCGAGCGCATACTGGCGGTCTGCCGCGCTATGCGCACCTGGGCGATTACGCACCCGGCCGAGTTCGGCTGGATCTTCGCTGCCCCGATCACACCGTCGAACCGGCAACCGGATTCCGAACGCCACCGCGCCGGACAGCGGTTCGAACGGGTGCTGAGGGACCTGACCGTCGAACTCTGGCAGACGCGCCCGTTCCCGGTGCCCGACCCGGCGGACCTGCCCGCGTCTCTCCGCGAGCAGCTGATCGCCTACTCGGCCTCGATCGACAACCAGTTACCACCGGAGGCCGCGCACGTCTTCCTGTCCGCCTGGATCCGGCTGTACGGCCTGTTGTGCATGGAAGTCCTGCACCAGCTCGACTTCGCCTACACCGATCTCGAACCGGTCTACGAAGAATGTCTGCGCGACCTCACCGCTGCCCTCGGCCTGGACCGGCCATAACCTCCGCGTGACTCTTCTCGTCGATAGTGATCGCGGCCCGATTTCGGACCTGGTACGCGATATACGGCCGGTCAGAAGACCTCGGCGGAGATGGCGTTCGCATCCCGGATGCCCAGAATATCGTGCAGGACGGTGACGATGATGTGCACGATGTGGTCGTTGTCGATTCCGGATTCGTCCGGGCGGAGTTCGTAGTTCGGTTCTCCGGCAGCGAATCCCGAGTCGGTCAGTAGGCCGAGTTGCCGATCGGTGAAAGGTTGTCCGCCGGTTTCACCGCGGCGGCGCCGCAGCAGGCGGGCCAGAGGACCGCGGCGGGGCAGCGCGGGATCCGCGACCTCCAGGTGGAAGACTCCCTCGGATGTTGCCAGCCACTGAACGATCCCGGCTTCTGTGGTGACGACCACCGTGGCGTGCGCGGATTCCCCGGCCTGCTCGACCGAGCGATTCACCAGATCGCGGATGGAATCCCGTAGTTCTCGCATCGAGCCCCCTCTGGGAAGGTGCCTGCGTGGAGGCGCTTCGTCATCCGGAAGACTACTCGGGCGCCGGGACGAAAACGACCCGCACCGGGCCGAATCCGGTGCGGGACCTCATGGTGCCTATGCCTCGTCTACGATTTTGATCGCCCATTCGGGGCAGGCGTCTTTGGCGGTGGACACGGCCTCCTGGAGGTCCTCGGGGATCTCCGTGTCGATCGCTTCGGCGTAGCCGTAATCGTTGAGTGTGAAGACTTCCGCGCACAGGGTGGTGCAGATTCCGTGGCCCTTGCAGGAGTCGGCGTCGACGATGACCTTCATGAGACCTAGCCTTCCTTACGGTCGAATTCGAGGTGCAGGGCGGTGATTCCGCGCAGGATGAAGGTCGGCAGGTACGTGTAGTTACGGTTGTCCGCCGGGCCGTGCACGCTCTCGTCGATGCGGATATCGGTGGTGCGCTCCAGCAAGCGTTTGAACGCGACCTTCGCCTCGGCCCGGGCCAGCGGGGCGCCGGGGCACGTGTGGATGCCGCGGCCGAACGCGATATGGGAGCGGGCGTTGGACCGCTGCGGATCGAAGGTGTCCGGGTTCTCGAAACGGCGCGGGTCGCGGTTGGCGCCACCGTTGGCCAGCATCAGTACGGTGCCGGCGGGGACGTCCACGCCGCCCACTGTGGTGTTCTTCTTCGCCATCCGGAAATCGCCCTTCACCGGGCTTTCCATCCGCAGCATTTCCTCGATGAAATTGTTGATCCGCTCGTGGTCCTCGCGCAGCCACTTCTGCAGCTCCCGATCCTCGGCGATCATTTTCAGGCCGGAGGACAGCAGCCGTACCGTGGTTTCCTGGCCGGCCGAGAACAGGTTGGCCGCGACGCGCACCACGTCCAGTACTTCGGGCTGGCTGCCGTCGGGGAAGGTGGCCTCGGCGAGGCTGGTGAGCACATCACCGCGCGGATTTGCCCGCCGGTCCTCGATATAGGCCGAGAATTTCGCGTAGAGGAACTCGATCGGATTGTGCGACATTCCGCCTTCGCCCTCGGTGCTGCCGACGGTTTCGGTGCGGTGCGGGTCGCGCTGCAGCGAGTTCAGGAATTCGGCCTGATCCTCCTGGGGGACACCGAGCAGGTCCGCGATGATGTAGAGCGTGAAGGGGCCGGCGAAATCGCGGATCATATCGCCTTTTCCGGCGGCCAGGTATTCGTCGAGCACCTTATCGGCCATATCCCACATCGCCTCTTCGTTCTCCTTGAGGCGTTTCGGGGTGATGAGCCGCATGAGCAGGCCGCGGTGCGCGGTATGGGTGGGCGGGTCCAGTGTCGGCAGCTGATCGCTGAGCGGCAGCGAATCCCGGTGCTCGGCGATCAGCGCGTCCACATCGGAGGTCTCGTCGATCGGGACCGGGAAGCCGGGGAAGGGGCCGGTGACCGAGATGCAGGACGAATACTGTTCGGCATCGTTGAGCACTTCCAGCGCTTCGTCGTAGCCCGTCACCATCATGACGTTGTGGTGCTTCTCCCGGGTCACCGGGCACTGGTCGCGCAGCGCCTGGAAGTACGGGTACGGATCGGCGACCAATTCCTGTCCGAGGAAGAAGTCGAGATCCTGGAAGTTTTTCACGTGACGGTTCCCTTCGCTCCGCCGGCTCCCACCGCCACGAGCAGCTCCGCCGGTTGACTTCCGCATTTGAGAATATAACTCTCATCTGTGAGTATGAGATTTCCACACGGCGTGCCGCTCGTCAACCGGAGGACCGGACATCATGACCCTCGATCTCACCGCTGACCAGCGGCTCTTCCAGCAGACGACCCGGGAATTCCTGGCGGAGACCGTCCCCGTGGCGACAGTACGCGCTCTCAGTGAGGCCGAGAGCGGATTCGGCCGCGACTGGTGGCGCTCGGCCACCGAACTCGGCTGGACCGCGATGCTGGTGGCCGAGGAGTACGGCGGCGGATCCATCGCCGGCCGCCCGCTCACCGAACTGTCCCTGGTGGCCGGCGAACTCGGCCGGGCCTGTGCGCCGGGGCCGTTCGTCACTACCAACGCCGTACTGTCCGGGCTGGCGAGTGGGGGCGCCGGATTCGGCGACACGATATCAGGGATCACCGCGGGGGAGCTGATCGCCTCCTGGGCCGTTTACGAGCCGGGCCGGGGTATGGACGTGATCACCGCGCTCGCCGGAGGCGACGACGCCGGCGCGACGGTGCGGGCGGTGCCCGAGGGCGACGGTTACCGGCTGTCCGGAACGAAGGACCGGGTCGAATCCGGTGACCAGGCCGATCTCTTCCTGGTGACTGCGGCCGGCCCCGACGGCCCGGTACAGCTGGTCGTCCCCGCCGACGCGGCCGGAGTGACGGTAACCCCCACGTGGACACTGGACCTGGTTCGCCGCACCGCCCGGATCGACTTCGACCAGGTCGCCGTCCCGGCCGCCGCGGTCGCACACACCGGCTCCGCGGCCGCCGCGGCGATACGCACCCAGCTGCACACCGCCGCCGTCCTGACCGCCTCGGAAGTAGTGGGCGCCACCGACAAGGCCGTGGACGCGACCCTCGGCTGGCTGGCCGACCGCTTCACCTTCGGCCGCCCGCTCGCGTCGTATCAGGCCCTCAAACACCGGATGGCCGATAACAAGACCTGGCTCGAAGCCTGCCGGGCGACCGCCGGCGCCGCCGCCGCGGCCTGTGACGACGATCCGGCGACCGCGGACGAAGCGGTGAGTGTCGCGAAATCCTATGTGGGCGCGAAGGCGCCGGTGATCGGCCAGGACTGCGTGCAGCTGCACGGCGGCATCGGGGTCACCTGGGAGCACGATCTACACCTTTACCTGCGCCGGATCGGCCTGGGCCGTGCGCTCTACGGCACCCCCGAGGAGCATCGCCGCCGAATCACCGACCTTCTCGTCGCTTCCGCATGAGCGGGTCGGGCCCGGAGGCGGTAGCGGAGCGTCACCACGCAGGGCCCCCGCTCGTGCGCAATGGGCCGAGCATGAGCGGGTCGGGCCCGGAGGAGGCAGGGCGATACCTCCGCCTGCGCTCCGGTCTCCGCTGCCAGTACGTTGGCCGGCCGCCGGCCCGCTCGTGCGCAATGAGCAACGCGTAGTACGACGGACATCTTGGAAGGCAGAACCACTATGAGCACCGATTTGGAACCCGTCGCCGAGTTCCGCGAGCGCGCCCGGGTGTGGCTGCGCGATAACCTTCCGCCTGCCCCGCCGGAGCAGGGTCCGCCCGACAGCAAGGAAGAGTGGGATCGGATCCGCGAACTCCAGCGAATACTCCACGACGGGGGATTCGCCGGTATCTGCTTCCCGAAGGAATACGGCGGGCTCGGGCTCACGCCGGCGCATCAGCAGGCCTTCACCAAAGAGTCGTACCCGTACGAGATGCCGGTCAGCCTGAACGTGCCGACGCTGTCCATCTGCGCGGCGACCCTGCTCGACCTGGGCACCGAGGAGCAGAAGCAGGCGCATCTACCGGCGGTGCTGCGGGGCGACGAACTACTGGTGCAGCTGCTGTCCGAGCCGAACGGCGGGTCCGATCTCGCCGGACTCACGACCCGCGCCGAACGCGACGGTGACCGGTGGATCCTCAACGGATCCAAGATCTGGAGTTCGGGCGCCTACGCCGCCGACTACGGGTTGTGCTTGGCACGTACCAACTGGGAGGTCCCCAAGCATCGCGGGCTCACCATGTTCCTGGTGCCGATCGGTGCTCCGGGCGTTACGGTGCAGCGGATCAAACAGGTCACCGGGTCCACGGAGTTCTGCCAGGAATTCTTCGACGATGTCACGCTCGGCGACGACGCGCTGGTCGGTCAGGTGGACAACGGCTGGGAGGCCGCTTCCCGGCTGCTGTATCACGAGCGCTCCGCGATCGGCGGGACCTCGCCCTACACCAGCGGTAAGCGCCCGCACATGGGTGGCGAGGATTCACCGGTGCTGGAGATAGCCCGCCGGCTCGGACGGCTCGACGATGTCCGGGTCCGCGAAGATATCGGCGAAGCGCGGGCGATGACGGTGGTGCGCGACCAGCTGATCGCCCATATCACCAGCAGCATCATGTCCGGAGATCTTCCGCCCGCGGCCGGTTCGATCACCCGGCTGTTCAGTGCCGAGAACTCCTGGCTGCAAACCGATATGGCGGTCAAGATCGCGGGGGCGGATGCGGCCACTCACGCACCCGGCGACCCCCTCGATACCGCCAAGATCGGCACCGATTTCCTGTTCCGCGCCGCCTGGAGCCTGGCCGGGGGCAGCACAGAGATGGCCCGCAACGTGATCGGCGAACGTGTCCTCGGAATGCCACGTGAGTACGCCGCCGACCGCGACGTGCCGTTCAACGAGGTCAAGCGGGGCCGATAGATGTCCCGGATATCGAACGCGCGGAGGCGATGATGCGGTTCATCTTTCATTACCCGGAAACCGGCGGCGTGGACGGCGATGTGCTCGACGCGGGCCCGCTGGGCAAGGTCGCGGTGGCCGCCGAACAGGCGGGTTTCAGTGGTCTCTCGTTCAGCGAGCATCCGGCACCCGGCGCGCGCTGGCTGGGTGCGGGTGGTCATCAGACGCTGGACCCCTTCGTATCCCTCGGCTACGCCGCGGCGCTGACCGAGCGGATCCGATTGATCACCTACCTGTCGGTGGCGCCCTACCGCAATCCCATGCTGCTGGCGAAGGCCGCCGCGACACTGGACAAACTGTCCGGCGGGCGGGCGATTCTGGGTATCGGCACCGGTTATCTCAAGGGCGAATTCCATGCGCTGGGTGTCGATTTCGACGAGCGGAACACGCTTTTCGACGAAGCGCTCGATGTCCTCCCGCTGCATTGGAAGGGCGAGCCGTTCAGCTACACCGGTAAGCATTTCAGCGCCCGCGATGTGCAGGCCCGCCCGACGCCGGTCCAGCAGCCGATCCCGATCTGGATCGGCGGGAATTCGGCATTGAGCCGGCGCCGGGTGGCGCGTGCCGCGCACGGGTGGATTCCGATGTCCGGCGGCGCCGAACTCAGCAATACCGCCCGCACCCCGGAACTCGGCGGAATCCAGGAATTGTCCCGCAAGATCGGCGAGGTGCGGGCCGCCGCCGAAAATACCGGGCGCACCGAGCATATCGACCTCGTGTACTCCTACAGCCATACCGGTCTGGTCGGCGCCGGAGCAGATCCGGAACCGCACCGGGAAGCGTTCGCGGAATTGGCACGCGCCGGAGTCGACTGGATCGTGGTCTCCACCCGCGCGGGCGTGCACGAAACTCTCGACCCGACTGCCACATTCGATTTCCTGGCGGATTTCGGTGCGACCTACATCGAGCGGTGAGGACACGCGAATGGGATGGTTCGAGGAGCGTAGCGGACTCGCCGGCAGCGTTGCTGTCGTCACGGGCGGGGCCGGCGGACTGGGCCGGGCGATAGTCACGGACCTGGCGGACAACGGCGTCCGCCCCGCCGTCCTCGATATCGATCCCGGCGCCGCCGACGAACTACGGGTATTCCTCGGCGATCGCGGGCACGATGCGCTGGTAACTCAGGGTGATGCCCGGAATCCGGACGAGCTGGCGGCCTTGTTCGAGGCCGCCGAATCGCGGTGGGGCCGCCTCGATATCTTGGTGAACGTGGTGGGCGGGACGTTCCGCGCCCCGTTCACCGAAACCCGGCCCAAGGGCTGGGACGCCTTGCTGCGCACCAACCTGACCCATGTGCTGCACGCCTGCCACCTGGCGGTCCCGCTGATGCGGGCCGGTGGCCGCGGCGGCAGCATCATCAATATCACCACGATCGAAGCACATCGCGCCGCACCGGGTTTCGCGGTCTACGCGGCGGCCAAGGCCGCGGTGGAACAGTTCGGGCGCACCCTCGCCATCGAGGTGGCACCCGATGGGATCCGGGTCAACAATATCGCTCCGGATTTCGTTCCCACCCCGAATCTGGAACGGATCGGCACCGGCGACAACGCCATGATGGACCCGGACGGCGTGAAGGTCGCCATCCCCATGGGCCGGGCCGGGCACCTCACCGATATTTCGCACTGCGCGGTGTTCCTTGCCTCGCAACTGTCCTCGTATCTGACCGGCACCACCCTGCACCCGGACGGCGGAACCTCGGCCTCGGCCGGTTGGTTCAACTGGCCGGACGAGGGCTGGGCCAACCATGCTCCGCTCCGCGTACTGAGGGCGAGCGACGAATCGGGTGGGAACGGACCCGACGCTGAGAAAGATCACCCCCGCCCCGAGTCCGAGTAGTTCTACCGTGTCTCGGTGACGCGCTCGCCGCAACCGGCGACCACGTCCCGCACGGCACCGGCGAGCAGCTGATCGGTCAGGCGCTGTTCCCGGGTTCGTCTCGGGGAAGCGCTGCCAAAGTGCGCAGGGCGTTCAGAAACCCGCGGCGGTCCGCCGCCGAGAGATGGTGCAGCACCTGCTGCTCTTCCCGGGACTGGATCTCGGCTCGGGCACGCGCGACGAGCCGGTGGCCGGCCGGGGTCAGTTCCAGCAGCCGGGCGCGGCGGTCGGCTGGGTCCGGGGTGCGGTGGAGGAGATCGCGTTGCTGGAGATCGTCGAGTACCGCGATGATGCGCGTCTTGTCCGCGCCGATCTCCTGGGCGAGCACGCCCTGGCCGCGGGCCGGGCCCCGGCTCAGCGCGACCAGGACGCTGTAGGCCCACATGCTCAATCCGTGTGCCTCGAGGACCGGTTGTTCCATGGCGATGAGGGTGCGGACCAGCGGCGCGAGCATAGCCGCGAGGTCCGGGCGGTCCGTTGATCCCATGGGGCGAATTTACCGGGGACGATTTCCGTGCTGCTGTCCGCCGCGGGCAGCCACCCGCGTATCGAATTCGGCCCGAAGCCGGATCCGCGCGCTGCGAGGGAAGTTGAGCAGGCCAGAATAATAAGCATAGACATATGATAGGTATATGCTTACTATTCTGGATATGACTGCTGAAGACCTCCGCGAGCTGGACCGCACAGCGGTGCTCGCCACCATGAAAACAGCCGAACACGTGACCCCGGACCTGCTGACCCGTCCGACACCCTGCGCCGGATGGACGGTCGGTGACCTGCTGGCCCATATGGCCGCCCAGCATCGCGGCTTCGCCGCCGCGGCCCGCGGTACGGGCGGCGACCTCGCCCACTGGCAGCCGAAAGCGCCCGGTCCGCACACCCGGGAGGAGTACATCGAATCCGCCACGGAGGTCCTGAACGCCTTCGCCCCGGCCGACGTACCGGAACGGACTTTCGCGCTACCGGAATTCGGGCCCGATGTGACCGTGCCCGGACAGCAGGCCGTCGGATTCCACCTGGTCGACTATGTCGTCCACGGCTGGGATCTCGCGCGTGCCCTCGATGTGGACTACGAGCTGGACGAGGCCTGCGCCGAACCCGTCCTGCGGATCGTCGGACAGATCCCCGACGGCCCGGAGCGGGAACGCCCGGAAGCAGCCTTCGCCCATGCGCTGCCGGAAACCGGCACCGGCTCCGCGCTCGACCGCATCCTGCGTATGCTCGGCCGGTCCCCGAACTGGCCTGAATCGGACTGATCCGCGTTCGCGGTTGTCGCGGGTGGAGGCGATGGTCAGCTCGCGCACGTGTCAGCGCGCAGTTCGAAAGAAGAGCTACTCGCGGACTGGAGCGTTCGTCGTGGAATGCGCGGCGGTGCTGTCCGCGCCCAGGCCGGCGAGCAGGCGTAGCCCGTCCTCGGCGGGGCTACCGGCGGGTGCCGACAGGACCAGCAGCTCGAGGCCCGACTCGTCCGGCACTGCGAAGTTCTCCTGATGCAATTCCAGTAATCCGACCAGCGGATGCCGGTACGCCTTGCGTCCGTGTGTGCGGGCACGCACGTCCGCCCGGGCCCAGAGGCGGCGGAAGCGCTCGCTGCCCACGGCCAGCTCACCGATGAGCGAGACCAGGCGGGGGTCGTCGGGGTACTTACCCGCGGCCAGGCGCAGGTGCCCGACGACATCCAGGGTGCAGCTCTCCCAGTCCGCGTACAGGCCGCGCTCGGCCTCCTCGAGGAAGATGTGCCGGGCGGTGTTGAGGCCGGGTAACGGCCGGCCGTAGAGGAGTCCGGCGAGGCGATTGCCGGCGCGGACGTCCAGGCGGTGGTCGATGACGAGTGCGGGTGCGTCGGTGACCAGGTCCAGGACCCGTAGCAGTTCCGGCCGGAGCTGTCCGCCCGGCGTCTTCGCCCGGCGGCGGCGCTGCCGGGCGAGCCGGTAGAGGTGCTCGCGTTCGGTGTCGTCGAGGCCGAGGACGCGGGCCAGCGCATCGAGGACCTGTTCGGAGGGCTGGGTCGCCCGGCCCTGCTCCAGGCGCACGTAGTAGTCGACGCTCACTCCGGACAGGTGCGCGACCTCTTCGCGGCGCAGCCCGTCGACTCGGCGATGCCGGTCGGTAGGGATGCCGGCGGCCGCCGGGTCGACCCGGGAACGCCGGGTCCGCAGGAAACCCGCGAGATCGTCCATGCCCCCAGTATGGGCGCGGCGGCGCCCGCGAAGGTGGTCCTGCTGTTACCAGGAAGCCCGATCCACCGGAAGAAGTGTCCCTGAACGCCGGGCGCCGCGGAGCCCAGGATCGAAGACATTCGATCCGAAGGAGTTCCGATGAAGACACTGATCGTGCATGCCCACCCCGAACCGCAGTCGCTCAACAGCGCACTGAAGGACCTCGCGGTGACCACGCTGGAGAAAGCCGGACACGAGGTTCGGGTGAGCGATCTGTACGCGATGAAATGGAAGGCGGTCGTGGATGCCGCGGACTACGGATCTGCCGCCTCGAAGCCGCTGAAGGTCGCGCGAGATTCGGGCGTCGCGTTCGACGCCGGGACCCTCACCCCGGACGTCCGCGCAGAACAGGAGAAGCTGCTGTGGGCCGAGACGATCATCTTCCAGTTCCCGATGTGGTGGTACACCATGCCCGCGATCCTCAAAGGCTGGGTGGACCGCGTGTTCACCTACCACTTCGCCTACGGGGTCGGTGAGCACAGCGATATCAAGTACGGTGAGCGCTTCGGTGAAGGCACCCTCGCGGGCAGGAGAGCGCTGCTGTCGGTGACCGTCGGCGGCCCGGAGTCGCACTACTCCGCTCGCGGGATCAACGGCCCGATCGACGACCTGCTGTTCCCGATCCACCACGGCATCCTCTATTTCCCGGGCATCGAAGTACTACCGCCGTTCGTGCTGTACGGCGTCGACCGGATGATCAGGGCGGACTATCCGG
The DNA here is from genome assembly GCF_044453135.1 of Nocardia sp. NPDC051750. Taxonomy (NCBI): domain Bacteria; kingdom Bacillati; phylum Actinomycetota; class Actinomycetes; order Mycobacteriales; family Nocardiaceae; genus Nocardia; species Nocardia sp. NPDC051750. The sequence continues at coordinate 243,653 of NZ_JBITCK010000008.1, forward strand.
ACCTGGCGAAGGCATGGGAGCGGCGCCTGCTCACCCTGGAGTCGACCGAGCCGATCCCGTTCCGGCGGCAGAACTTCGGCGACTACGCGATCCCCTCGCTGCAGCTGAAGGAGGGGCTCGAGCCTACCGGCCGTACCGGTTTCGGATTGCACGTACGAAGCTGACGCCGGCGGCCGGCACATCCGTGCCCACCCGGCTGCGGTGACCGCACAGCCGTTGTCGGCTCGCCGACGATGCGCACTTCGCCGAGTTCGTGGAGTCGGCGGGTGGCAGGCTGGAGGACACGTTGTCGCATGGGAACGCAGCTCGTGGAAGGTGAGGGGGATCCGGTGGGTTCCCCGGGGGATACGCACCGCCTAGCGTTGCCGGCTCAGGTGGGTCCGACGGCCGCGCGGATGGCGGGGTCCAGGAGGCCGAGGTCGCTGCCCAGCCGGTCGGCGAGCTCGCGGGCCACCGCGACATCTTTGCGGAGAAAATCACCGACGGATTCGGAGAAGGCCGCGACCGAACCCTTGGCGGCGACGCTGAGCACCGCGCGGCTCGAACTACTGGCGTGGGGGAGAGCCGCGAGGACTTCCGACTCGGCGAGACCCAGTTGCCCGGCGAGCCGGACGGCTTCGGTGACCAATCCGATCTGAGCGGCGAACAGCGCGTTGTTCACCAGCTTCACACGCTGGCCGTTGCCGAGGGCGCCGACCGGCAGGACCGGGTCCGCGTAGGCCGCCAGTACGGGGCGGGCACGGTCGACCGCTTCCGGAGCGCCACCGAGGAATACTGTGATCGCGCCGTCGGCGATATTGTGTGGCCCACCGCTGACCGGGGCGTCCACCACATGGTGCCGGGGGGTGGCCGCGGCGATCGTGGTCGCGGTATCGGGGCTGCCGGTGGTGTGCAGGATCAGCACCGAACCGCCCGGCATCGTATCGAGGAGCCCGCTGCCGAGACAGACCTCGCGCACCTGCTCATCGGTGAAGACACAGATCACCACCGCCTCGGCGTCCTGACTCGCCTCGGCCGCGGAGCCGACGGCAGTGGCCCCGGTGTCGTTGATCGCGTCGCGGGCAACGGGTGTGCGCCCGACCGCCCGGACACTGTGCCCGGCCGCCACGAGGCGCCGGATCATGGGGACGCCCATCCGGCCGGCGCCGACGAATCCGATACGCACTCGGTTCTCCTTCGATTGTGGGCGCGGCGGATTCACCGGCGCCCGGGCGGGCCGGGGCACCGCGGGGTGACCCGGCGCGGACCTCAGCGCGGTTTGCCCATCAGGCCCAGCGTGGCGTCGGCGGTGTCGAGAACGGCCCCCGGGGTGACATCGGCCGCCGCCGCGAGGTCGGCGATGAGCCGGACATCCTTGCGCAGCAGGTCCCCGGCGTGTTTCGCGATCAGATCGAGCGATCCGCCGCCGGCCAGGATCCGGCCCAGCGCGAAACTGTTCCCGCTGCCATTGCCGATCACTTCACCGAGGCGTTCCTTGCTGACACCGAGCTGCTCGCCGAGTTCGAGAGTGCTCACCGCGGTGGCCATATGCGCGGTGAACAGCAGGTTGTTGAGCAGCTTGGTGGTCTGCCCGGCCCCGACATCGCCGAGGTGCACCACCGGGTTCGCGTAGGTCTCGAACACCGGTAGGCAGCGCGCGAGGGTTTCCTCGTCCCCACCGGCCATCACCAGCAGACGGCCCGCCTCGACCGCCGGCGCGCCACCGCTCACCGGTGCATCGATCAGCGAAATACCCTGTTCGGCAGCGGTTTCGGCGAGCGCGCGGCAGGTGTCCGGGTGCACGGTGCTGTGGATGGCGATCACGGGGCGGGTGGTCCGGCCGGCCGCGGAGGCGGCGAACCCGGCGAAAATACCGTCCTCGCGTTCCAGGACCTCGCGGACATCGGCGTCGCCGACGACGCACAGGCACACCAGATCGCTGTCCGCGGCCAGGGCGGCCGGGGTCTCGGCGATCTTCGCCTCGGTATCCGCGTAGGGGTCGGTCGATGCCGTGCGTCGCGCCCACAGTGTGGTCCGATATCCGCCTTCGACGATCCGGCGCGCCATCGGCCCGCCCTGACTTCCCAATCCGATGAATCCGACGCGCATATGATTCTCCGTTCGTACAGCTCAGGAATCGGCGCTTGCCGAATCCGCTTTCGGGGCCGCCGGCCGCCAGAACACGGCCAGCAGCGCGGCTGTGGCGAGTACCCCGGCGACGAGAGCAACGGCCCCACCGGCCCAGCCGGTGATCTCGATACCGGCGGCATGGTCCAGGGACAGCCATCCCGGGCCCAGAATTCCGATGGCGACGCACACCACGCCCAGCACCAGCACGTATTCGTAGCCGTCCTTCATTACGAAGAACCCGTTCTTCCGGTGCGCCAGCAGGGCGGCCACCAGCATCACCGAGATCACCGCCGCGGCCGCCAGAGGCGTGAGCAGGCCGAGTACCAGCAGGACTCCGGCGCCGATTTCGGTGATAACGCTCAGCCATGCCTGCAGCACACCGTTGCGCAGGCCGAGGCTGCTGAACCAGCCCGCGGTGCCGGCGATCTTGCCGCCCCCGATCCAGTGGTTGACCCCGTGCGCGATCATGGTCCCTCCCACGACCAGCCGCAGCAGCAACAGTGCGATATCGGTGACGTCCATCGGTTACCTTTCCGGCGCCGCGGCGCCGCCGTCGAATTGCAGGGTGGGACCGGAGAACTCTCCGGTCCGGCGGGCGAGGAGGCATTCCTCGGCGAAGGCGAGCACAGTGAGGTGGTAGACGGGCGCAGTATGGCCGAGGCTGATGTTGTGCCCGGTATTGGGCTGCAGGTTCAGCACAACGCGGGGTGCGCCGGTGAACAGGGCACCGGCCGCTGTCATCTCTGCCGGATCGTTGCGCCACACCTGTTCGTGCTCGCCGAGGGTGTAGCGCACCGGAATCCGGATGAGGGGTGCGAGTCCGAGGAAATCCCGGGCAGCCCACTCGTGGAGGGATTTCGCCTCGATTCCGGATCCGCGCGCGGAAACGGTACCGCCGCCGAGCACATCCTCGGGGTAGAGCCGCTGCGGACTCCAGATCAGTTTCCCGACCCCCTGCGGGCGTTTGCCGGGTACCCGGTTGGCGCCCCAGAGCAGTTCCTGGGCCGTCGGCTGATGCTGCCGCCCGGTGCCGGCCAGCTCGAGCCCGAGGAGATCGGCACCCCGATCGTCGGCCGCCATCCGGACGGCCAGTTCACAGCCCGCCGAATGAGCGAGCAGGAAAACGCCCGCGCCACGCGGCAATCCGTCGAGCAGGGCGTCGACGGCGCCGTACATGAGGTCCACCCGCCGCTGCGGGTCTGCGAGCCGGTCGGCATAGGGGCCGGAACTCTGGAAACCCGGCCGATCCAGGGCCAGCACGGTGTACCCGAGCCGCTGCGCGGTGCGCATCAGCGAGAATTCCGGATGTCCCGGGCAGTCGAAATACCGGGCGTCGACCGCGCCGCCGTGCAGGGCGACCACGACCGCGCGCGGCGTCGGTGCCTCGGCCAGCAAGCCGGACACCGGAATCCCCTCGACGTCCCGCACTTCGGCGACCACCGGCAGTGGACCGGTGGAATCGGCCGGGGCCAGATCGGAGTCGGTCAGCGTCATGAGACACTCCGCGACTCGGGCGCCGGGCGCTTCCGATGCCGAGCCGTCCGGCCTGCCGCACGCGGCGTCATCGGGTGTCCCGCATTCGCACGCTCATCAGGACTCGCTCCGCAACAACATGGCACCGCCCGGGGTCAGTCCACCGCTGGACACCACCGCGACCCGTGCGTCCCGGACCTGGCGTTCCCCGGCCGTGCCGCGCAATTGCACGATCGCCTCGTGCAGCAACCCCATCCCGTGGGTGCGGCCGTGCGAGAGCTGCCCGCCGTGCGTGTTCAGCGGCAGGATCCCGTCGCGGGCGATGTTCTTCCCGCCGTCGAGGAAATCCTTGGCTTCACCGATCTTGCAGAAGCCCAAAGCCTCGATCCAGGACAGGCAGTTGATCGTGAACCCGTCGTACAGTTCGGCCACATCGACATCGTCGGGCCGCAGATCGGTACGGGTCCACAGGTGTGCGGCCGGGCCGAGTACCTGTGGTTCGTGGGTGAGCGTGCTCTGATCCCATTCGATCCGCTCGACGATCTGGGTGCCCACGGCTTCCACCCGGATACCGGGCACCGGCAGATCGGCGGCGGCGTCGGCGGCCGAGACGATCACCGCCACCGCGCCGTCGCACGGCACATCGCAGTCGTAGAGACCGAACGGTGTGGTGATCGGGCGGGCGTTGAGATAGTCGTCCATGGTCATCGGATCGCGATAGACCGCGCTAGGGTTCAGTGCGGCGTTCGCGCGCTGGTTCAACGCGACCCAGCCCAGCGTTTCGCGGGTGGTGCCGTAATCGTGGAAATGCCGCTGCGCCTTCTGCGCCAGCGTATGTGCGGCCGAGGTGGACCCGAACGGGTGCATCCAGCTGGTGGTGCGGCCGCCGCCGGAAGCCTCGATGGTGCCGCGTTTCATCAGCTCGTTGAAGGTGGCCTCCCACACCGTGCGGTAGCACAGCACGTGCTTCGCCAGCCCGGCGTGCACGGCCAGCATGGCCGCGATCACCGACCCGCCGGGCCCGAAGGTCTCGATCCCGCCGTTGTGCCAGGTGGGCCGGATTCCCAGCGCCGATTCCAGCGCGGTGACCCCGCCCTCGCCGAAACCGCCGAGATTGCCGCCGCCGGGATACGAGGACAGACCGTCGATATCGTCGAGGGTCAGCCCGGCGTCGGCGACGGCGCGTTCACAGGCGTCCACGGTGAGTTCCAGCGGGGGACGCATGAGCCGCCGCCCGATATCCGACATCCCGATGCCGGTGAGTACGACACTGTCCTCGAACTTGGCGCGGCGCAGCATCGGGGCGATATGTTGCCCGAACTGCTCCGGCGCGATCTCGTCGACCGGCAGCGGCGCGGGCTCGGACTGCTCCGCGGCCGGGCGGAACAGCGGCAGCCAGACATCGCCGTCCTGCTGGAACACCACCTCGAGTCGCATGCCCAGCGAGAGGTCCGCCGGATCGCTGTCGATGATATTGGTGGTGAGCCGGACTCGCGGGTCGTCTTCCAGCGCCACCGTGGCGACCACATACGGAGGTGGCAGACCGGGCAGCGCGAAGCGGTGGTTGACGGTGAAGGAGGCCAGCGTCGCCGCACCCGAGACCACGCGCGGAGCCAATTCGCGACCCCGGCAGTACCGGCAGATCGGCTGCGGCGGATGGATCAGCGCCGCGCACGCCCGGCACTCCTGGACCCGCAGCTGCCCGTCGGCGCCGGAAGTCCAGAAGAACTCGGTGTCCAGGGACAGCAGCGGGAGCGGTCGCCCGGAGCGGGGTGCCGGATCGTCACCGGTCGTCGATGCCATATCGCCTCCTCGTATCGCCGGTGAGCTGCACTGCCCGCCGGCGATCTCTGATTCAGTGTTTCCGCAACCGCGGCGGGGGGGGGGGCCGCCCCCCCCCCCCGGGCCCGCGGGGGGGGGGGGGGGGCGCCCGGGGGGGGGGGGGCCCCCCCGCCGGGGGGCCGGGGCGGGGGCCGGTGGTGGGCGGCCCCCCGCGGGCCACTCA
>NZ_JBITCK010000008.1:249249-556021 GCF_044453135.1 Nocardia sp. NPDC051750
GGGGCCCGTCGGGCCCCCGGGTGTCTCTCCCAACCCCCCCCCGCGCTCGCGGGGGGGGCGCCCCCCGCCCCGGGGGGGGCGGCGCCCGGGGGCCCCCCCCGGGGGGGGGGGGGCCGGCCCCCCCCCCCCCCCCGGGACGGGAATCCGTTGTCGTTGCCCTCAGATCTGCGCGGCGTCCTTCCGGACGGTAACCGGTTCAGCGAGACGTTGTTCGTCGCAGACCGTCTGCAACTTCTCCAGCGTCTCGTCGAGTCCGGGACCGAGCGGTTCTCCCGGCGTGAACGTGGCCGGTAGGTGACGCATCCCCTGGATCACCGCGATGGTCTCGTAGTGCACGGCCTCTTCCGGGATACAGCGGAAATCCGGGAGCCGGTCGAGCACCGCCAGCAGCATCCGCTTGTACACCGAACGGGCCACATTCGACCCGATACAGCGGTGGATACCGAGCCCGAAGCTGAAGTGCCGATTACCTTTCCGGTCCAGCACAACGGAATCCGGTTCGTCGAACACCGCCGGGTCCCGGTTGGCCATCGCCCAGGACAGCCACAGCCGTTCTCCTTCGGCGAACCGGGCGCCCGCCAGTTCGACATCGGAGTTGAGGGTCCGGCCGTCACCGGGCGCCGGGGTGAAGTAGCGCAGGAACTCCTCGGTGGCGGAATCGAGGAGGACGTCCCGTTCCCGGCTGAGGGTTTCGCGTTCCGCGGGGTGCTCGGACAGCCATTCCAGTGAATGCGCGGTGAGCGCGGTGGTGGTGTCGAAACCGCCACCGATCAGCAGCCCGAGCATACCCAGAATCTCGATATCGGACAGCGGTTCCCCGCCGAGGGTCGCCTCGGTGGCCAGGGCGTGGATCAGGCCCGGCCGCGGATGCTCCCGGATCTCGACGAGATTCGTGTACATGTCCAGGCCCATTTCCTGGTGCATCCGATGCACCCGCTCGTACTCCGGGGAGTCCGGCGGCGTGTAGACCGTCGCATGGGCGGGCTCGCTGTAGACCGCCCAGTTCCGCAGCGGTATCCCGAGCATCGCCAGGGTCAGTACCGCGGGCACGATATTGGCCAGATCGTCGACGAAATCGATCCGGCCGGTCGCGATCTTCTCATCGATCGCGGCCCGCACGAGTTCGTCGACGAACGGAATCCACCGCTGCACGGCGGCAGGGGAGAGATACGGATTGAGCACCGAACGCAATTCGCGATGCTCGGGATCGTCCATCTCCAGGATGCCGTTGCGGATGGCGGCCTGATTCGTGGAAGGGATCGTAATGCCCTGATACCCGCGCCGTACGCCCTCGATATCGCGATCGTTGGAGACGTACGGGCAGCGGGCGAGCTCGAAGACTTCCCGGTTACCCGCTGCTACCCAGTAACCGTCGTGGTTGTCGGTCCAGGCGATCGGGCAGTGCTGGTGCATATGTTCGGTGATCGTCTGGAACGACTCCCGGTATCCGGGTCCGTAGCGGTCGTAGTCGAAGCGGGGATTCAGGCGGTCGGTGGATTCGGTGGCGGACATCGGGTGCCCCCTCGTGTCACTCGGTGAGCGAGATGGCGCGCTCGGGGCACGAGTGCACCGCTTCGCGCACCTGGTCCTCTTGGTCGTGGGCTACATTCTCGTCCACCGGCGACGAATGGCCGTCGATTTCGCTGAGTTCGAACGCTTTCGGCGCGATCATCGAGCAGAGGGTATGTCCCTGGCAGCGATCCTGATCGACATGGACCTTCACGGTTGTCACTTCCCTTCGGGTGAGATCGGCGGATACCTGGGGCTGATCAGGTGTTACGTCCGCCGTTGACGCCGATGATCTGGCCGGTGATGTACCCGGCCTCTTCGGAGATCAGGAAAGCGCAGGTGGCGGCGATGTCCTCGGGTTTCCCGACGCGCCGCACGGGGGTGCGCTGAATATGGTCCTCGACACTGCCGCCCAGCAGCCGGCGCTCTTCGGAGCGGCGCAGCATCGGGGTGTCGATGAAGCCCGGGGGTACGGCGTTCACGGTGATACCGGAGGGGCCGAGTTCGAGCGCCAGCGATTTGGTCAGCCCGTTGACCGCCGATTTGGACGAGACATAGTGGGACATGAAGGGCTGACCGGACTGCGCGCTCGACGAGGAGATGTTGACGATCCGGCCCCAGCCGGCCTCGATCATATCCGGCAGTACTGCCTGGATGGTGTGGAAGACACCGTGCAGGTTGACCTCGATGACCCGTTTCCATTCGTCGAATTCGATGTTCTGGAAACGTTTGAATCCGTCCACGCCGGCGGCATTCACCAGAACGGTGACCGGGCCCAGCTTTTCGCGGACGGTGCCCAGGGCGGTGGCGAGACTGTCGGGGTCCGTGACGTCGGCCTGATACGCGGAATCGTCGTCGGCGGAGGCGTTGCGGTCGAGTGCCGCCACGTGGAACCCGTCGCTGCGGAGCCGCTGCGCGATGGCCAGTCCGATGCCCGAGGCGCCGCCGGTGACAACTGCGGTTTTCACGCTTGCCTCTCCTCTCTCGCGCCCCACGGCGCAAGAACATGCATTCCGAATACGAGAACCGTACTCTCGTCCAGATCGGCTGCGCAAGATCTGCGGGATCCGCGCGACCGGGGCATTTCGCGGCGGTGAATCGAATCGGTCCAGCTCATCGAATCGCCACTGCGAAGACCCTTGCCAAATGTACTATTCTCCTCAGACGAGAATGTTATTTCCACGAACTTCGAGGAGGCGGGATGTCAACGCAGGAAGAGGCGGTGACTGCCACCCAACGGCTGCTCATCGACGGGCAGCTGATCGAGACCGGGCGCACCCTGGCCTCGCTCAATCCCGCGAACGGTGAGGTGGTCGGCCATGCGCCCGAGGCGGGTATCGCCGAGGTCGACGCGGCTGTCGCCGCCGCCCGCCGCGCGTTCGACACCACGGACTGGTCGACGAACCACGAATTCCGCGCGCGCTGCCTGGAGCAGCTCTATCAGGCGCTGCAGGACAATGTGGAGGAGCTGCGCGCCCTGATGATCGCCGAGGTCGGCGCGAGCTTCATCCTGACGAAGGGTAACCAGCTCGAAACGCCGTTCGAGATCGTCAAGTACTACGCCGGCCTGCTGAAGGACTACACCTGGACCGAGGATCTCGGCCCGGTCGAGATCCGCGGCGCCCAGCACCAACGGTGGGTGGAGAAGGAAGGCGCGGGGGTCGTCGCGGCCATCGCCGCCTACAACTATCCGTACCAGCTGGCCTTCGCGAAACTTGCACCCGCGCTGGCCGCCGGTTGCACCGTTGTGCTCAAGGGTGCCCCCGATACGCCGCTGATCACCCTCGCGCTCGGCGAACTCATCGCCCGGCACACCGATATTCCGGCGGGTGTCGTCAATATCCTGTCGAGTTCCGAGGTTGCCGTCGGTGAACGGATGACCACGCACCCCGATGTGGACGTGGTGTCGTTCACCGGTTCGACCCCGGTCGGCCGCAAGATCATGGCCGCGGCCGCCGACACCCTCAAGAAGGTGTTCCTCGAGCTCGGCGGCAAGTCCGCGGCCATCCTGCTCGACGACGCCGACTACAACCTCGGCGCCATGTTCGCGGCCTTCAGCATCTGCTCGCACGCCGGCCAGGGCTGCGCCATCACCACCCGGTTGCTGGTTCCGCGGGCCGATCACGACAAGGTCGCCGAACTGGTCGCCGCGAACCTGGCGAACATCACCTACGGTGACCCCGCCGACCCGAAGAACTACATGGGCCCGCTGATCAGCGAACGCCAGCGCGACAAGGTACACGGCCTGGTCGAGCGTGCGGTCGCGGCCGGCGCCACCCTGGTGACCGGCGGCGAAAAGGTGGAGCCGGGCTACTTCTACAAACCCACCCTGCTGTCGAATGTCGACCCCGACAGCGAGATCGCGCAGGAAGAGGTGTTCGGCCCGGTCCTGGCGCTGATCCCGTACGACGATATCGATCACGCCGTCGCGATCGCCAACAACTCCATCTACGGCCTGTCCGGCGGTGTGTTCGGCGCGGACGCCGAACGTGCCCGGGCGGTCGCCAAGCGTATCCGCACCGGCACCTTCAGCATCAACGGCGGCAACTACTTCCACCCCGACGCCCCCTTCGGCGGCTACAAGCAGTCGGGTGTCGGACGCGAGATGGGCGTTGTGGGCATGGAGGAGTTCATGGAGCGCAAGACCCTCGCCGAGGTCGTGGCATGAGCGAGTCAGGCCCGGAGGCGGTAGCGGAGCGTAACCACGGAGGGCCCTCGCTCATGCCCGATCGATACAGCATGAGCGGGTCAGGCCCGGAGGCGGTAGCGGAGCGTAACCACGGAGGGCCCTCGCTCATGCCGGAAGGAGACGCAGCATGAGCAAGCCCTTAGAAGGGATTACCGTCCTCGAAGTCGCGATGTACGGGTTCGTGCCGTCGGCGGGCGCGGTGCTCGCCGACTGGGGCGCGAACGTGATCAAGGTCGAGCACGCGGTCACCGGTGACCCGCAGCGCGGGCTGCGCCAGATCGGCAAGTTCAAGGTCGAGGGTGATCCCAACCCGAATATCGAGCACGCCAACCGCGGTAAACGCAGTATCGGTATCGATATGTCGGTGGCGGGTGGCCGGGAGGTCATCTACGAACTGGCGAAGCGCGCGGATGTGTTCCTCACCAGTTTCCTGCCCTCGGCGCGCACCAAGTTCGGGATCGACGTCGACGATATCCGGGCCGTGAACCCGAAGATCGTGTACGCCCGGGGGAGTGCGCTCGGCCCGCGCGGTGTCGAATCCGATCGCGGCGGCTACGACATGACAGCCTTCTGGTGCCGGGGCGGCGTGGCCGCCACCATCACCCCGGAAGGTACCGACGGGATGATCTCGCCCCCCGGCCCCGCCTTCGGCGACACCATCTCCGGGACGAACCTGGCCGGCGGAATCGCCGCGGCGCTGCTGAAACGGGAACGCTCCGGGGAGCCGTCGATCGTGGACGTCTCGCTGCTGGGCAGCGGGCTGTGGTCGCTCGGCCACACCGTGGCGCTCTCGGCCTACCAGGGTGAACCGATGCTCGCCCCGCCGCCCGGAACGCACGGCGCGATGTCGAATCCGCTGTCCGGCCTGTACAAGACGGCCGACGACCGGTACCTGTCGTTCGTCATGCTGCAGCCCGGCAAGTTCTGGGCCGATGTCTGCCACCACATCGACCGCCCCGAAATGGCCGAGGATCCGCGTTTCGCGGACGCGGCCCAGATCGCGGCCAATACCGATGCCGGTGTGGAGATCCTGCGCGAGGCGATCGCCCAGCGGACCCTCGCCGAATGGACGGAGAAGTTCGCGACCCTCAAAGGCCCGTGGGCGCCGGTCCAGGATTCCCACCAGGTCGGTGCGGACCACCAGATCCGTTCCAACGAATACATCCTTCCCGCAGGGGAATTGGAGCTGGTGTCCAGTCCGGTGCAGTTCGATGTCACTGCTCCGGAACTGCGGCCGGGGCCGGAGTTCGCGGCGCAGACCGAAGAGGTCCTGCTCGAACTGGGCTGGGACTGGGATCGCATCATCGAGTTGAAAACCAGCGGGGCGGTCGCCTGACCGTCGCATTCATGATGCCGATACACGCTCGTCACCCTGTGGCCGTCGTGTATCGGCATCGGCCGGTGGAACCGGCCGGACGAGTTCCTGCATGTGCAGTGGAATCCGGCTTCTCTATGCCGCGAAAGCAATGACTATCGGCGGTGTTAACGGATCTATGTCGTGGTGTCCATCGCTGAAAGTCGAGGACCGTGGGGTGCGGTCGTGTCCCAGGCCGAGGCGGGATTGCTGCTGCGGGCCGTGGAGAAGGCCGGGTTGACCAGGGCGAGGTCCATGAGCCGGGCAATGTCGTATGTGATCTGGCGGTGATACTTGTGCTCGGCGGGGGACTGCGTCTCGGATCTGGCGGGTGGTGAATGCGGGAATCACGGTGGCCGTGGCTCGTACACTGGTGGCAACGTCGTCATACTTTCCTGAAATTACTTGCGGTGCAAGCGCGTACGGATTCTGCGAGCTGCCGCCGGGACGCGCCGGCTTCCTCGGCCTGTTCTCCGGTACCCAATCGAAGGGGACCGACTGTGCCCCGGTAGGCCAGCGAGGTGAGGGTCGGCTGGTCCACCCCGGGCAGGGTGTCTCGCACATCAGCGGCAGAATTTGGACCGCCGGGTGGCGCAGCGGACCGGGTGGGCGACCGCGCATGGATATGCGGTCGGCGAAGCGGTGGCCGAGATCGGGTCTGGAATGAAGGGGGTACTGTCCCGGGTTGCGGTGAATTCTGTCGGACCCTTCTGCGAGGGTAGTTGTTGTGGAACATCGGGATGGGTTGGCGTGGTTCGGGGTCGGGCACCTCGAAGTGGCGTGTGCTGCCATAGCCGCAAGGTGGTGGGTGCCTATCTCGGTGAGTCCACCGATGGCCTGGTGCAGGACATGATCGAGGTGCTCACCTTTCGGCGCGCCGGGTTGTATGGGCACCACGGTGCCCTGAACCGGGCGACGCGTGCGATGACCACCGCCAGATATGCCGAGCCGGAGGTCGTGTGATGGCCAGGTTCGAGATCCCTGAGGGTTGGACTGCGCGGGCGTACCGGTTCGCGCTGGATCCGACACCGGCCCAGGAGCGGGCGTTTCGGTCGCATGCCGGTGGTGCCCGCAAGGCGCACAATACGATGCTGGGCCTGGTGAAAGCGGTCATGGCTCAACGGGCTGCGGAGCGGTCCTACGGGATCGCCGAGGCGGAGTTGACGGCTGCGCTGAACTGGTCGCTGGCGGGGCTGCGCAAGGAGTGGAACCGTCGCAAGGATGTGGTGGCGCCGTGGTGGTCCGAGAATTCCAAGGAGGCCTACAACACCGGCTTGGACGCCTTGGCGCGCGGGCTGGATGCGTGGTCGAAGTCGCGTCGGGGGCAGCGGGCCGGGCGGACGGTCGGGTTCCCGAGGTTCAAGTCGGCACGGACCCGCCGCAGTGTCCGGTTCACCACTGGCACGATCCGTGTCGAGGCAGACCGGCACCACGTGACGCTGCCCCGTGTGGGCACGATCCGGACGCATGAGTCCACCCGGAAACTCGCCCGGCGCATCGAGGCTGGGACGGCACGCGTCTTGTCCGCGACGCTGTCCCAGGACTCGTCCGGTCGGTGGTTCTGTTCGTTCCAGAGCATCGTCCGACACGCAGTGGCTGTCCCTGCCCATATAGGCGCCCAGGCTGCGGTAGTGGGTGTCGATGTCGGCGTGAAAGACCTGCTGGTGGTCGGCACTCCTGACGGGCGTGAGATCGAACGGGTCCCGGCACCGAAAGCATCGACTGCGGTGCAGCCACGTAAACGGGCACTGCAACGCCGGGCCGCCCGGCGACAGGGACCATACGACCCGGCCACGAAGACCGAGCGACGGCCGTCGAAGCGGTGGCAACGAACGCAGCGGCGGATCGCCCGGATCGACGCCCACGCCGCGAATGTGCGCCGTGACGTCCTGCACAAAGCCACCACTCGCCTCGCCCAACGCCACCAAATCATCTGCGTGGAGACTCTCAACGCATCAGGGATGCGCAGCAAGGGCGGCAACCGGAAGAAAGGATTGAACCGGGCACTCGCCGACGCCGCCTTGGCCGAGGTGCGGCGGATGCTCGGCTACAAGACCGGATGGTGCGGCTCGGTCCTGGTGGAGGCTGGTCGATACTATCCATCCAGTAAGATCTGTTCGGGCTGTGGCGGGCGAAAACCAAACCTGACCCTGGCGATGCGGACCTATGCCTGTGAACACTGCGGCCTGGAGATCGACCGTGATCTGAACGCCGCGATCAACCTCGCCCGACTCGGCAAACCCGGTACGGGTGAACAGAGTCCCGCCGGGGGTGGCCCGGTGGCAGGACGTGGAGCCACCCGTGAGACCGGCCCTGCGCGAGCAGGCGACGCTGGAGGCTGTGAAACGTCAACCCCGCACCACCGGGTTCCGGTGGATCGGACGGGGACCGCCTCACCGCAAGGCGAGGCTGCCCGACGACATGGAGTACAACTAACGTTTGCTCACCCAAAGGCAACGGCCGAGTTTCCAGACGACAGGCCCGGAGGTCATGTCGATCAGCGCGACGATAATGGCCTCGGGGAAACTGACGAGGACGTTGTCGGGTTGAACCACGCTGCCCGGGGTCCTGCGCGTACCAGCGGTTCGGACCCAAGGATTTCGAGCGGGGGGCTGTTCATCTCGAGGTAGCCTTACGGATCGTCGGGGTCGTGTGCCGCCGTCTTGCGCAGCGCAGCCCCAGGCGGCCCGGCAGGACCCAACTCGCCGAGGTGGTCGCCAGCCAGCCACTACCAGACGATCGCCCCGTGCTCGTCCACTTCGAACAGCGACGGTCTGCTGGTCGTCGGGCCGTCGACGCCACAGCAACCGTCGCGATCTGGCGATCGGGCCCGCGTCCCGTGGGCTGGGTACACAACAGCCGGGGCATGATCGACTCCCCGATCGTCGGTGCCGATCACCGTGCGGCCGGCCGGCTGGCGGCGTACCGTCCCGCCTTGGCGCACGCCTGCGAGAACCTCGTGTTCGTCGGTGGTTTCACCGACGACAATGTGCACCAGGGCGACCGGGAAACCCTTGCCCAGCGATACGCGGGATTCGCCGCGGCCGTCGGTGCGGACCACGAGGTGATCCGCACCGATCTGACGGCCGAGGGCACCTACGCCGCGGTGCGCGCCTTCCTCCGGGATACCGCCCGGCCGCCTCGGGGAATGGTCATCGGTACGGGCGGTCAATCCGCGGCCGCGATACGCGCGGTCACCGACAGCGGATTGCGGATTCCCGGCGATATCCGGATCGCCGGCTTCGACGCCGATACCGCAGGTAATTTCGGGCAGATCACCCTCACCTCGGTCCGGCAACCGATCGGCGCCATCACCCGCACCGCCCTGGCCCGGCTGCTCGGCGAAGGCGCTGATACGTCTGAGGTCGCGGAGTCGGCCCGCCTGGAGGTCGCGCTGGATACGGGCGAATCCTGCGGTTGCGGAATCGGTTCCGGTCCGGTGCCGGCCGAGGGCAGTAGGTGAGAGCGGAGTGGCGCGATTGTGTCGTGGCGGCGTGTCTCGTGATCGGTGGTGTGGGCGTGTTGGAGAGTCGCCGGTAGCTTGCCGAATATGGTTGTGAAGCAGGCTAATCCGCACGATTCGCTGTTCCGGCGGATCATGTCGGATCCTGTTGCGGCCGCGGGGGAGTTGCGGGCGGTGTTGCCGGCGTGGCTGGTGGCGTTGATCGATTGGGATGCCATGGTGCTGGCGTCGGGGGCGTATGTGCTGCCGGACCTGCGTAATCGTGACAGTGATGTGCTGTTCCGGACGAAACTGGCCGGGCGCGACGGGTTTGTTCATCTGCTGCTCGAGCATCAGAGCGTGCCGGATAAACATATGCCGTTGCGGGTGCTCGAATATATGGTGGGGATCTGAGCAAGGTATCTAACGGAGAATCCGATACCGAGTACTACCCGCTGGTGATTCCGGTGGTGGTCAACTCCGGGCCGAACACGTGGCGGTGGAGCAGAGCAACTTCGGGCAGAAGGCCAGGCCAGGGGGCAGGTGAAGGGTCAGGCCAGGACCTTGCTGCGACTGCTGGCCCTCGAGTTCGGTTCGCTGCCCGATTCGGTGGTGGAGCGGGTGGAGGCGGGTGGTTCCGCGGACCTCGAGGTGTGGACGGAGCGGGTGTTGACCGCGGGCAGTCTCGAGGAGTTCTTCGGCGGTAGCTGAGCCAGGCCGCCCAACCCGGCAGTGTGCGTGCGGTCCGAGTCGCCGGGTGTGCGGTGGTAGTTCCGTCGCTATCGTGGTGGGGACACCCGGTGGAGGGAGAGCCCCTATGGTCACGGTGACATCGCACCTGTTGGCCTGCGAATTCGGTGAGTTTCCCGATTCGAGGGCATTTCGCTGGTACTTCGCCCCGGGATCGGCAGCATTCAGCTTCTACGACCTGCGGCCCGGATCGGCGTGGAGTTCTCCAGCCGGTGACGGGTGGGTCGTTTTCTCCTGGCGCAGGCAGACCCAACTTCCTTATTCGTCCCTCGAGATACCCGCGACCGAGGGCGAGATCGCCCAGTGGTCGCAGGCACGGGAGACGGCTGTGGCTGCGCTCCGGGCAGCCGAAGCGCAGCTCGTGCACGACCGCGGGTTGCGAATCGTCACTGAGCCCGACGGCAGGTCCGGGCTCCGGCGGGAATCGGGTTGGCGAGCGGCCCGGCGCCGGCGGGACCGCTCCGGATTGCGGCGGTCGATCGACGAATTCGGCGCGCGGCTGCGGCAAATCGACGACGAATACGAGCCCGTCCGCGTGGTGATCGCGGATCGGGTCCGGGCGGTGCTCGAGATTCGGCGCCGGGAGTCGCGAGAGGCGATGCGCGAATTCGAACAGCGACGTCGAGAAGAAACCGAACAGCGGCTTCGTGAACTGGAGGAGCAGCAACGCGAGGCCGAACAGCAGCGAGCCCTACAGGAGGAACGGATCCGCACGGTGGCCGCGGACGCTGTGTGGAGCTACCGGGTCGACGAGCCGGGCCGGGCGGTTCACGTTTTTCACACCGGCGATTCGTCGCTGGACACCTGCACACTCGCAGATCGGCTCCGGGAAACTCACCGTATCAACGGATACGCCGTGCACTGGAATGACGCCGACCGTGCGGAGGTCGAGCGGAGGAGCGGCGTGGATTTCGACACCTGGTGGCGCACGGTCATACCGGGCTACTGGAGCGATCCGCATCGTATCCCGTATTCGCCCCGTCCCGGCCGCCATACCAGTATCCACACCAGTTTCGGGGTCGGCGGCCCAACCGATACCGGAAGCGGCGGATTCGCCGGTACCCACGGATGCGGCGGAGGCTTCTGAACTCACCTGGTGCCGGAAACAGCCCGCCCGGGCCGGTGTCCGGCCGGGAACGGGGCTCTGCCGATGCCCGGGGGTCGGTGACACCGTACTCGGTGGTCGAGTAGGTGGTCACCTCGGGGACCCAATAGGGTTCGGGGGGACGGATTTCCGGTACACCGGGCTTGACGCAGGACTACTAACCAAGTATCGAGTAGGCGTTGAGTCCCGCGTCGAGCGTCCATATCGCAGCCGGTACCCCGGTGCGCTGGTAGTACTGGTGGCGTTCGGTGAGAATGCAGAGATCGCCGGTGCCGATCCGGTTCTGAGCGTGTGTGACGTAATCGGCCTGAGTATCCGCCCCGTCGAGCAGTTGCTCGAGGAACTTCCTGTTCCACGGCACGTCGTGCAAAATCCAGGGGGCGCGTCCCGCGCAGATCAGGCGCAGGATGTCGGCCAGCCGCTGGGCGGTGCTGCGACGTAATCCGCCGTTGTCGAGTTGGGCGATGAAATTGCCGGTCTCCACCACCGTCGTAATCGGCAGGATGAATTCTTCCCGCCGGGCGAGGCGAAGTTTCAACTCCTGCTGAACATACTCCCGGTCCTGATCGCGGCCGGGTACCGGAACGAGGTTGCACAGTATGCTGGTGTCGACGAATACCACGGACTGCATCAGCGGAGTCCCAGCAATCGCTCGAATTCGTCGTAGTCTCCTGGCGGTTCGTCCGGAACCCCGGTCAGCTTCCCGGCCACCACCGCATCACCCAGTGACCCTTCCGCAAGAGCCGTGGCGTATCCGGGGATATCAGTGAGCGGGGTCAAAACGCTGTACCCGGTGTTCTGATCACGGTGGCAGACAATGACATTCCGGTTCAAGTCCCCTTCGGCGGCATCGAGGATGGCAGGGCTGTGTGTTGTCACGAGCACGCTGGTGCCCGGTGTTTCGCTGCTCGTCCGGACCAGATCGAGCACCCGCCTGGCCTGTGATGGGTGCAGGCCGTTCTCCAGTTCCTCGATGACGATGAGCACGCCGCCTTGTAGATCGTCGTGATCGGGGGTATCCGCTCGAGTACTTACCGTCGCGTCCACATCGAGACCGTGCTGTGAGGAGAGCAGTGCCGTGGCGACAGCGGTGAACCGGAGCAGACCGTCACTCATCTCCCGGGCCGGTGTGCGCTCAGTCTGGCCGCCGTGTGTTTCGTCGAGCGCGAGCATCACATCACCTAGTTCGGACGAGATGAATCCGATACTCGTGACCCTGTCGTCCGCTACCGAGCGCACCAGTTCTTGTACACGGTCGAAGGCCGGGGGGTCTTCGCGCTGCAGTCGTTGCAGAGCGGCCGAGACATTCTCGCCGGTGCGCCGTAGCTCCGCGTCGAGATGAGGAACGTATCCGCGCATCAGGTGTGGCACGGGGTCCAGGTGGAAGATCCCGCGGAGGGCGAGGAGTACCGCTTGCGCGCCGCCGAGTACCGAAGCCTCGGCCCGGTTCGCGCTGCCGATCACGAGCGGAATCTGACTGAGGATCAGCCGATTATCCCGGAATCGGTACGGCGTGTTCGGGCCCGGTTTGCCGTTGTGTACTTCGGCCATGATTCCGGCGCCGGGAGTGTCGGATTCCCGAGTTTCGACGAGCGGCCCAAAGCTGATCTTGCCGCTTTTGACGGCCCGGCCGGGGCCGTGGAGCCATTCCCCGACGATACGCAGATCAGGTCGTACTTCGACGGTCACCGCGTACTCGTACTGATCGTTGTCTACTTCCACCAAACAGCCCAGTGCGAACCGCGATGTGCCGTGTGGTGGACAACCGGCCGAGCCGCCACGAACGGTTCCCCCTTCGCGCCGCCGTCCGTCGAGGGCATCCGCGAGGTCTTCGCCTTCGGCAAGCCGGGCCAGAACGTCCAGGCCGTCGAAGGCATTCGATTTGCCGGCACTGTTACGCCCGATAAGGATCGTTGTTCCGCTCAGCGGCAGCGTTTCATCGTGGAACGATTTGAACGCCGTTAGGTGCAGCTCGACCAGTCGGGGTGTCGTCACGAGTTCGAGCATATTCGCCTGCCGGCGGTGTGGGCGCAGGTGACCGGCGGCCGGGCCGTTAGCTGTTTTCGCAGCCGTATCCGTTGCCGTCGCGGTCCAGATCGTAGTCGTCGGGTCCGATCACTCGGACCTGTCCGGTATAGGCCGGACCGTTCCCGCTGCCACCTTCGCAGTCGACATCGCTGGTGATGGGGACGCAGGGGTCGTAGGAGGCGTGACATCCGGCGGGCTGGGCGGTGGCCTGCTGGGGCGCGACGATCGTGCCGGCGGCGGCGAAGGCGAGTGTGGTCGCGCCGAGGAGGGCAAGGGTTCTCATGGCGTCCTCTTTCAGGGGAGTTGACGAACCGGCAGAGTCTCGCACGAGCGGGAGCCGCGATGGGCTATTTTGATGGAAAGGTGACCTATAAATTAGTCTGTTATCGAATGCTTACGGTTTTGCCCGGTCGTCGCTATTGCGTGGAACAGCCGCGCGGGCAAGGGTGTGGTTCCGGCGAAGTCCCGACGATCTGGAGGTCGGCCCATGGCAACACCGCAGGTCAACGAATTATTAGACCCCACAACAGAATTCGGTACGCGGGTGGCCGAGCGGCTGGAGCGGGAGGAAATCGTCTGGCTGACCACCACCGGCCCCACCGGCACTCCCCAGCCGAGCCCGGTCTGGTTCCGCTGGCACGCGGGATCCTTCCTGATCTTCAGTCAGCCGGACCGGCCCAAGCTCCGCAATATTGCCCGGAACCCCCGGGTGGCGCTGCACTTCAACAGCACCGGATCCGGCGGCGATATCGTCGTGTTCGGCGGAACCGCCCGCCTCGAACTGAGCCCGGACCCGGGCGAGATCGCGGCCTATCTCGAGAAATACCGGACGGGCTTGGAAGGCCTGTCGATGACCGCGGAGCAGTTCCGTGCCGAATACTCGGTGCCGATCCGGGTGGCCCCCGATCGGCTACGGGGATTCTGAACCGCGGCAGCAGCACAGCCGGGCGGGGTCACAGCAAATGAGCTGCCACCTCAGAACTGTGGGCCCGACCAGGGAAAACCGCCTTCGCGCACGGGGCGCCGCGTAGCTCAACCGCCGCAGCGTCCCATCGCGGGAAAGTCGGGTCGAACCGTTCGGCAGTGTGCGTTGTAGAGCGTGGCGATTGCTTCGGCGGTGCGCCGGGCCGCGTCGCAGCCGAGTCCGTCGGTGGAAACCCCGATCAGGTGTCCCTGCAAGGAGTTCCCCTCGGCGTCTTCCGCTGCGGCGTCGGGGTCGGTGGCGAGGGTAATCAGACAGTACTTCATGCTGGCGTACTGGCCACTGCGCTTTTCGACCCCGGGGAGCCCGGCAACGGTGATCCGGGTTTCATCGTCGGCATACCGCCGGGTTTCCAGCGCCTTCCTCAGGTAATCGTACGAGTAGGTGATGTGGTGGATTTTCGTGTGGTCGGTGTCGATCCCGAAATTGCACCCCCAGCCGACGGGGCCGGGATAGAAATGCAGGGCCGGCGCCTCCGCGGCGAGGGTGCCCAGGACGGCGCACGGGTCGAGCGTGGCCAGCGGGTGGTTCACCTGGGCGTGCGTGGGGAACGAGGGATTCTCGGTGAACGGTGGCGACGCCGAGCGCTGCGGCCTGGTGGCGGCCAGTCGCATCCCGGCCTCGGCGACGGTCCGGGCTGCGGGGCACAGATCCTCACGGGGGCCGGTCGCGGCTGCGGTGAGCTCGCCCGCGGCGGTGACGGTATAGGACAATCCCACCTTCCGGGCCTCGTCGAACGGGATATAGGACGTGCACAGGTCGGGTGTTGCGCTGAGCCGGATCGGAGTCCCTTCGACGGGCGTTCCGTAATCTCCACTGGAGCTGCCGATTCGGACCAGGATCTCCCGGATCTGCTGCGGACCTGCCGGTGGTGAAAAGTGGGCAGTGCAGGTTTCGTACGCGCCTCCGGCGCCGATGTAGTCGGCGGTCCCGATATCGGAAATCGCGTCGACAGCGAGGAACCCGCAGGGATCCACGCTGCTCAGTTCGGCCCGGTAGGCGAGCGTGTTCTGTTGATCGGCGGTGAGGAAGCCAGGGTAGGACAGGCTTGTTGTCGCCGAGGGGGTCGTATCGGCGGACTGTGCAGGTGTCGAAGAAGAGGTGCATCCCGTAGCACCGATAACCGTCGCGAGGGCGGCGCCGGCGAACGTGAGCCAGCCGGTCTTCCGCTTCCCGCTGGGTGAGACCGTGCCCGGAATTCGGACTGCATCGCCCGCGGTTCTCGTCCGGGCGAAAAGCCGCGACCACCGAATACGCATGTGCCCCCCCTCGATTCATTGCTACTGAGCACGATCATCTTACGACCGGTACGGCGACGCGCACCGGCGAGGCAGAGTCCGGGGATCGGGCCGCTCTCGTCCGGTGCGCAGCGCCGAACGCGCCGATGGGAAGGCTTCGGCAACTCGGTAGGCATCTGTCCGCGCAGGTGCCCTTGGCTGCATGAGGCCGCCGCAGGCGGAACCGGGAGCGGTGTGGATGCGTCCGATACAGTGAGGCGAAGTACGGAAGGGCGGGCAAACGGTGGATATCGGGCAGGGGCAGGCTGCCGCGCTGTGGGAGCAGGCGGGGGCCGGGACATTCCGCATGGAGTCGGGGGCGGCGCAGCGGTGCGCGGATGTGTTCGTGCAGTTCGCGGAGAGCTTGGAGGATGAGGTCGCTACTGCCGACGAGACCTGCCGGGCGGAGGGATTCGGTGGGTTCGATTCCGCGGTCGAGTTGCAGGATGGCTTCTCGAAAAAAGGCACGAAACTGACGGAAGCGCTGACCGGACTTCAGGAGGCGGCTTTGCGGATGGCGGCGGCCTACCTGCGTGCCGGGCAACTGTTTGAGGAAGCCGATGACATGAATCGCCAAGCGATCGCCCTGGCAGGGGAAGGAACACCGGAATGACACGGTATCTCGGTAGCGTAATTGCAGTGCTGGCAACGATCGTTGTCTCGGCATGTTCGACCGGTACCGAATCCGCCGAAGCCACATCGGCGCAGACGACCTCCGGCGCGGACCAGACCACAACGACCGCTCGGCCGACGCTTACCGCACCGAATCTGCAGCCACCTGCGCAGGAAGGGCGGCATATCAATAAGGACCGCCCGGATGTGGTGTTCGATCCGTGTACTTGGATTAGCGATGAAACAATTCGTGAGGCTGGATTCGATCCAGAAACTCGCAAGCGAGGCGAAGACTTCCTGGCAGAATGGACTTTCCTGGTCTGTCGTTTCGAATCGGACTCGATCGATGTATCGGTGATGTCCGGAAACGTGAGTTTGGAAGAGGAGACGACGAAGAACGGTTCGTGGCAGCGTTCGACCACCGTGAACGGACGTGAAGCTACCATCGGCAGGGAACCCGGGCGGGGCGATTCCTGCACCGTGAATATCCGCACGACCGTCGGTGTGGTGTTCGTAAACCAGCGGCTCAATCTGAATGGCCGGATCCAGGGCGCCGACCCGTGTGCGGGCATCGAGAAGACCGCCGCGCTCGTCGAGCAGGAAATCGGCGAGGGGAACTGACTGTGAGCGACGAACCTAAAGCGGAACTTCCTATATTCGCGCCCGATAGTACAAAGGCAGTGATCGCCGCCCAGGAAAAGCAGATCCTTGCCCAGCAGGGGCGCGATGGAGCTGCAAGTAGCGAGAGTGATATCAGCTACGATTCGCAGGATCCGCCGTATATCACGGCAATGGAGCATTTCGAGGGTCTTTCGCATGCGGAGATCTACGACAAGGTGCGCGCGATGAATATCGGTGCCATCACCACGCTCGGTGAGGTGTGGCGCGGTATCGCAACCAGCCTGTCGGCCAAGGTGGTCGGTTCTCGGCTCGCCCTGAACCGGGCGTTGTCGGAGGGGTTCGAGGGTGAGTTCGGCACCGCGGCAGCGACCGCGGCCGAGACGTTCTTCGATGGTGCCAACAATCTGCAGCACGCTGTCTCGGCGATCGGGTATCGGGTCGGCTCGGTGGCCGGTGGCGCCGAAGCGGTGTGGCTGTCGGTACCGCCACCGCCCGTGCAAACCGTATCCACCGAAGGCATGTCGGATGAGGCCGAGCAGGTGACCACGGTGCTGTTGGGCGCGGCAGCCCCGGCAGCGGACTCGGATTTCGCACGGCAGCAGGAGGAGCAGCGTCAGGTCGCTATCGGCGTGATGAACTCGGTCTACAAACCCACCTATCAGCCTGCCGGGGATGGTGTCCCGACCTTCGTCGCGGTATCCGCGCCGGGTGATGATCCCGGCGGGCCGGGGCCCAGTGGCCCCGCGACCACCGCCGGTCCGGGTGGGCCCGGTCCGGGCGCCACCAACCCTGATGCACCCGGCGGCGATCCGGCCGTTGAACAGCCGGATAGTCCCGGTACGAGCGATCCGGCGGCCACCACCGCCGCGAATACACAACCGGCCACGACGAATACGGGCGCCCCGGCCGGCACCACCACAGGTGAGCCCCAGCGCGGGACACCCACCGGCACCACCACCGCGCCCGGAATACCGTCGACTCCGGGAACTCCCGGCCGCCCGAGCACCCCCGGGACCCCTGGCCGACCCGGGACACCGCAACCGCAGGTTCCCGGTCGCAATGTTCCCGGTGCGCCCGGAACCCCGTCTCCCGCCGCGACCAGTGCGGCCGCCGCGGCCCGGGCCGGACGGCCCGCGGGAATGTCCGGTATGCCAGGGATGATGTCCCCGGGCGGAGCGCGCCGAGGCGAGGACGATCAGGAGCATCAGACGCCTGATTATCTGATCATCGATCGCAGCGAGGAACTGCTGGGGCCGGATCAGCCGATGGTGCCGCCCACGATCGGCGACGATGCAGCGGCGGCGGAACCGGCAGCGGGCGAGGGCAATCAGCGGTGAGATGGGAGTTCACCTCCGATGAGTTCATGCATGTCTGGAAGGTCACCGGCCGGGACCGCTACCCGTTCCCGCTGAGCTTGGTGTCGTCGGTGCGCCGGGAATCCGATTACGACCGGCTCGCCGCCGAGTTGAACCGGCGCTTCCCGTCGGATTCCGACCCTGATCTGGATGCCGCGCTGCGGGTGGCGGCCGATCCGGAAACGACTGTGGCGCTGCATGGTTCGATGGGCGGACCAGTCCGTGCGTACGCCGCCGTCGACGGTGCGGTGGCAGTTGCCGCGGTGCAGCGTGCCGGACTTGGGGCGCGGAGCGGCGATACTGTTGTGCTGCGGGCGGGATCGCCCAAGATCGTTCCCCTTATGGTCGATTCCGTACTCGGTGAGGTTCCGAAAGGGCGCGGTCGGCCGCTTGTCGACGATATCGACCGGATGCGCGAAACCGACGGTATGTGGATCAGCTCCACCCCGCAGGTCCCCGACCGGATGCGCCGGTTGCTGCGAGCACCGCGCACCGGGTCGGGTCATATCGAGGTCCGTCGCGGGATACGGGATGCTCGCCCCTTCCCACCGGGGTATCTGAGCTGGTTCGATGTCCGCGACGACGGTCGCTACGTGGCTCGGCACGAGTACCGCGATTTCCGGATCGACCCGGTATCGAATGACGAGCTCAAACGTCTGCTCACGCGTCTGCTCGCCCCGGCCTGAACCGCTGCCGCCCGTTGCCCGCCGTGCCCACGGCGGCGGGCGCCGGGCCCTGCATGTGTTGCCGCCCGGTTTCCCGGTCGATATCGCAGAACCGTAATCGCACACCATTGTCCGCTCCTCGGGTTAGTCTGGGCCTACGCCCTGCACACGGTCCGGCGGGGGCACATGGACGGTGCCGGACCCTCCCGCAACAGTTTTCGGTGTTGCGGTAGCGATGTTCTTCGAAGGTGAGTCGAAGAACGGCCTGCGCGGGGCGCTTCTCCAGTAGATAGGACCGGCACCGCGTTCCGCTGCTCCTTCGCCGGGGAAATGCCGTGGCGCGAAGACTTTTCCACCACGGCGCCTTCCATATCGAGACAATCCAGTTAGCGAGGGTAAATATCGTGGGTAGTGGGTCCATGCTTCCCCGCCGCGCGTTGGGGCGGCAGCTGCGTAAGATGCGCCTTCGGGCGGAAATGACACAAGCTGGTGCCGCGCGTGCCGCGGAGACGTCGCCGCAGACCTACGGTCGGCTCGAAGACGGCCTCAAGACCAAGGTCACGGATATGGCCATGAACGCCCTGTGCAATGCGTTCTCTGCCACGGATGAGGAAAGAATCACGATCCTCGACCTGGCGCGGGCGATCCGGAAATTCGCCGCGTCGGATATCGAGTGGTGGCAGGCGCCTCGTCATGCGCTGCCCAGCATCTTCAAACACTTTGTCAGCATGGAAGAGGCAGCGACGCAGATTGTTTCGTGGCAGACCGGCCTGGTTCCGGGTTTGCTGCAAACCCGAGAGTACCGCCGGGCCCTGCTGTGGGCAGAATTTCCGGACATGCCATCACAGGAGGTGGAATCGAGCTTGGATGTCCTCATGCGGCGACAGGAACTGCTGGACAAGGCCGATCTTCACTTCGAGGCGTTGATCGCGGAATCCGTGCTGCACTCGGTGATCGGTGGCCCTTCCGTTATCGAGGACCAGCTGTCGCAGCTGCTGGCAGTTTCGCAGCGGCCGAACGTCACACTGCGGATCGTGGGCCGAGATGCCAAGGACCCGGTCGGCGTGATTGCCGGGTCGTTCGTCTTTTTCGATCTTCCGCCCTTGCCGACATCACGGATGCGGCAGCCACCGGTAGTCTACTTGGAAGGCTATCTGGCGACCACGTATGTGGAGACCGTGCCCGAGGTCACCAAGTATTCGCAGGTCATGGATAGGCTGAGACGGGTGGCGCATTCGGAAGAGAAGTCGAGAGCCCTGGTATCAGAAGCGTTGGAGGTGCGGGAACAATGAGAGACTCGACCGGGGCCCCGTGGTTCAAGAGCAGCAGAAGCCAGGGGCAGCGGGACTGTGTGGAGGTCGCGTTCCTCGGCAGTGGAACGGTCGGCGTGCGTGACTCGAAAGACCCAACCGGCCCGGCCCTGGCCTTCGGCCCAGCCGAATGGGACGGATTCGTCGCGGCTCTTACATCCGGCAGGTTCCAGCGTTGACTGGTGCCAGGTAGGACAGGTAGGCGCGATGTGCCGGGCGTCACCGGCTACGTCGCCGCACCGGTGGAGTCAGATAACTGCTTTTGGTCTTCATGATTCGGACAGCGACCGAGTCTCTACCCGAATCGGTCGCGTAGGTGGGCGAAATGACTACCGAATTGATCGCACAATGGAATCGCGGGACCGTCTGATCGCTCGATCAGGCGGCCGGATCGCGGAAATGGTCCTTATCTGAACCTATTCCGCTGGCTCCAGTCGTTCGCGCGTTGGAGCATGGCACCGGATCGGATCGAACCACGACGAATGGCGCACCGAGCTGGTCGATTCCGTCGTCGTGGCTTGAGGAGATGGTGAGGTCGACTGTGGTGGGCCGTTGTCGACCGGCGCATTGTGCGGCAGGCGCTGTTCAGGGGTGCGGTGCGGAGTGGAGGTCTTCGGCGCTGTAGCGGCAGCCGGTCAGCCCTCTGATTGACGACGCTACGCGTGTGCCGATATTGATCTGATTCCCTTGGTCGGGAGAGTGCAGGGTTATGTCGTGGTGGCCTGGCTCATCGAATCGGATGGTGAAGACCGTGATGCCTGATTCCGCCGCGATCCGCCGGGCTTCATCGATGATGGGAGGCCACGCTGTATCGCTGATCGGAACCGGTGAGATGAGCGTGTCAGTGGTCTTCGATGTGCCATCGGTCTTGTTGTAGGCGCGCGGGCAGCCGAGCGGGCTCTGCGTACGATTGAGCTTCTTTTCCCACACCAGTTCCGGCGCGATGGCCGCCGCGGCATCAGCGATTCGCTCGACGACGAGGGTGAGCTGTTGGTGGGTTTCCTCAACGGAGGGGAGTTTGCGCATCTGCGCTTCGGCGTGGGCGATTTCCTCGGGGGTGGGTGTGTCCTCCTCCCGCTGGTATGCACTGCTCGTGCATCCGGTGAGGAGGAGCGCGGTCAGGGACACCACGGCACAGATTCGCGTGAGTGAGCAGGCCATGTCAGCGCACCGCCAGGTGGGGTAGCCCGGCGATCACGACAGCCATGTTGTAGGCGGCGGTGCGGAGTTCACCGTTTGCGCTCGGCCGGGGATATTCGCTGTGACCGTTGGAATCTTCACGGGAGACACCATCGGGTGTGGTGGCTCCGAGAACCGAGAGTTGTTCCAGGTTCGTTGTCACCGGATCGGGTCCGAATACGCCGAAACCGTCACCGAAGACGATCGGATCGTCGTGAGCACGCATCACGTAGGCGCGGCCCGGTGCTAGCCCCAGATCGGCTTCGTCGTCGGCGAATACACCGGGCGACCCGTAGAAGACTGCATCGTCGACCACCCCGGCTTCACTGGCATGCTGCAAAGCGAGCGCGGTCGTCACCGAGCCGTAGGAATGGCCGAGCGCGGTGATGTGGGGATCCTCCCGGTTCGATGCGGCGTCGAGGCCGGCGAAGAAGCCGGCGAGTTTCGGGGCGCCCTTCTCGGCTAGTGCCGCGTTCGCCGCATCCGGGCCGATTTCGGGAGGCGGCTCGTATCCGAGCCACGCGATCGCAGCCACCGGCTCGTCGGAGCGCCCGGCCTCGTCGAGTTGTTTCACGGTTTCCTGTTGCAAAGCAACCGCTTCACCGGCCATGCCATCCAATGACGGGATGGTTGTCGACACCCCTGGCGTAGTGACTGAGATGTGGGCTGCGTTGTCCGGGTCGCCGATCGCAATGGCAGCCATGCCTTTGTCTCCTGATTGCATGTCCAGCAGCAACAGCCGCGCACCCACATTCGGGTCGTCCGGGTCGAGCGGGTGTTTCTGGAGGGTGGCTTCGAGCGCGTCGAGGTCTTTCAGTTTCGCCTGGACCTGGGCCAGATCGGTTTCGTAGTTCGGGTTTTCGACGGTCGATTCGTCTATTTCGCGTTGCAGCCGGTCGCGTTCGAGGATCAGGCGGGCGCGTTCGTCGTCGATGCGGTTGACGTTGGCTTCGTGGCGAGCCATGGACGGGATGCCGTCGCGGTTGCCGATCCATTCGGGGTGTTGCTCGATGACTTCGCGGCGTTGCTGGTCGCCGAGGGCGTTCCAGTAGGCGTTGTTCTGTTCCGGGGTGGCGTTCTCCGGTGGGGCGAGGGCAGTGAGTGCGCCTTGGGTTTCGCCGGCGGTGGCGGCTGCGGCGGTGTCGGTGGCGCCGCCGTCGTCGATCTTTCCGTCGGCGGCCTTGTTCAGGACGGCGGCGGCGTCGGCGATGATGTCGTCGGCTTGGCGCATGACGGCGCGAGCGGCGTCGATCAGTTCAAGGCGTAGTGGCTCCACTGTCGCAGAGTCGGGGGCGTCGGGTTTGTCGGCGATCGTGACGTGCCCTGCGTCCCAGACTTCCAGCCCGTTCTCGGCGGCACGGCGGTCGATATCGGCCAGGGTCGCCTTCAGGTGCGCGACGGCTGCGCGGGCTTGGGCGGTCATTGCCCGGACGGCGCCGAGGGCGGCGGCCTCATCGGTCAACTGGTTCGAGGTGTCGGCGAATCTGCGCTGGGCGGCATCGGCGGCGTCCCCGCTCCAGCCGGGAATATTGCGAATATCGGCGAGTTGTTTGTTCACGTCGTCGATGGTGGTGATGCGGCGTGACAGTGAGGTCTCGAGTTGTTCGAGGGCCAATTCGTTCCACCAGCGGATATCGGGTAGCAGCATGGAATGTTCCCCCCGGAAAGTTTGCGCCTTCGATCTTGCTGACGTTAGGGTAACCGAGTTTACGATTCTTGGGCGCAAGGGGGAGTGATGCCCGATACCACGTCGATCGATTCACCGGCGCTGCACGCCGCCGCCGATCGGCTCGATTCGTTGTTCGGCGAATCGGGCACAGTGCTGCATGAGGCCGATCAGGCCATCGCGGACAGTGTCGAGGGCTGGAAAGAAGCGGCAGCGACCGCGTTCGGGCGGTTCATCGGCTACCTCGAGGGCCGCCGGTCGCTGTTGCAGACCAATCTCGGTGAGATGTCGGAGTTGATGCGAACCACGGCCGACAGCACCCAGGTGCAGGACCAGGCCACCTCGCAAGGGTTACACGGCCAATCGCCGTCGGGGCCTGCCAGCCTCGCACTGTAGCCAGGGACTGCTGCAGGACCAGGGCCGAACTCAGCGGACGGCGCTGCCGGCTCGGGCGTACGTGATGACATCCCGGGTGTATTCCGACGGTTCGCGTCCGGCGCAGCAGGCATAGAGGTGCTGTATGGCCTCGTCGAGCCGCGGCCCCGGACCGTGGCCGGCCAGCAGGACGACGATCGTCTCCCAGGTGCCGATATGCGGATCGGCCTGCGCCACGAGCTCGTCGAGGTAGTTGTCCGGTTCGACCAGGTGGAGTGCGCGGCGCGCGTAGGCGTGTATCCGCCGCGGGAGTTCGGTTCGGACGGTGTCGATATCCGTTGGCAGGACGTGCCCGTCCGGGGCGGAACGCAGGAGCCACGGCTGCGCCGGAGTCCGAGGTGCGATCAGGTCGGGACCGGTAGCCTCCGCCAGCGGTATCGCCGGCAGCCCCAGCCGGGAATTGCGCCAGTTGCCGAATTCCCACCAGGCCGTCGGTGTGGCGGCGAGGTGCAGGTCGAATCGGAGTACCTGCTGCCCGTCTGTCCATGTGCGGGAGGCGCGCGTACGCCCGACGGCGGCGACACCGCCCGGTTCGACCCGTACCCACCGTGGATCACTGCCGTGAAACCCATAGGGCTCCAGCAACTTCTGTGCCTCACGCAGTAGCCGGCGCAACGCCGGATCGGGTCTGACCATGTCGGCAGATTAACGCGGCGGCCCGACAGTCGCGTGCACGCCCGCTCCTGACGCCCGGGGATCCCTTGCGGGAGACTCGGGCGGGAACATGCGGGGCACGGGAACATGCGGGGCAAATGAGGGGCCGGTGCCGTCAGTGTTCATCCGGTGTCGTCCCGGCCTGATCGCGGGTGTGGTGCAGGTAGTCGCCGAGCCGGCCGGCGGCTTCGAGCATGGCGACTCCTTGCGCGGTGAGTCTGCGTTGCCATTCTTCGAGGGCGGTGGCCAGGGCGTCGGTGCCGCCGGCCGTGCGGATCTGTTCGACCACGGTGGCGATGTGGTGCAGCCCGTAACCGCCACGTCTGAGAAGGTGAGCGAGCTCCGCATCTCGGATATCGGGCGCGCGGTAGATGCGGTATCCGGTGGCCGGGTCGCGGGTGGGCGTGAGGATGCCGGCGACTTCCCATTTACGCACGGTGGCCGGAGTGAGGCGGAGATGGCGCGCGAGTTCGCCGACGGTGCGGGTGGTGCCGGGTGGTCGGCCGGTGATCGGGCTGGTTGCCGCGGTCAGGTGACCGGTCGCTTTCCGGACGGCGTCCAGGGTTTCGCGGTCGCGGAGTAGCTGCTGGTGGCCGCGGTCGATCGAGATCAGGGCATTGTCGAGTTCACCGTGGTGGATTTCGGTCATGATCCGGCCGCCCAGCGCATGCCCGTACGCCGCGACGAGGGCGAGGTAGGCCCGCAGCGCGGCTGCGTGTACCTCGGTGTAGACCCG
The DNA here is from genome assembly GCF_044453135.1 of Nocardia sp. NPDC051750. Classification (NCBI taxonomy): domain Bacteria; kingdom Bacillati; phylum Actinomycetota; class Actinomycetes; order Mycobacteriales; family Nocardiaceae; genus Nocardia; species Nocardia sp. NPDC051750. The sequence continues at coordinate 273,619 of NZ_JBITCK010000008.1, forward strand.
GTAGCCGCTGGGCGTGCGTTCGGCGGGTGGGAGGAACCCGTCCCGCTCGTAGTTGCGGACGGCCTGGGTCGAGAGTCCGTGTTCGCGGGCGAGATCGGTCGGGCGCAGCGTGTTCACCGGTTTGAGACTTTACCGCACAATTACGCGCACTATTCGACAAAAGTCTCAACCGAGATTTCAAAGATACGATTGAAGAAATGACCTTCGAATTCGACACTTTCCTCATGCACCCTGTCGACCTGCTGGCATTCGGTGAACCGACCCATCTGGAACCCGCCTTCGCGTGGACCCGTAACGACCTGTTCGCCGAGTTGTCCGGCCGTGGGTACCGGTCCATCGCCCTCGAGACCGATCGGGTGGCGGCCCTCCTGGTCAACGACTATGTCCAGGAGGGCATCGGCACGCTCGACGAGGTGATGCGTCAGGGCTTCTCGCACGGCTTCGGGGAGCATGAGGCCAACCGGCAGCTGGTTGCCTGGATGCGGGAGTACAACACCGGCCGTCCCACGGAACAGCGAGTGGCGTTCCACGGCTTCGATGCCGTGATGGAGACGATGAGCGCGCCCAGTCCGCGCCGCTATCTCGAATACGCCCGCGACTACCTGGGTCTCGACCTCGACCTGGCGGATCTGCTCGGCGCGGACGAACGGTGGCACCGCACGGAGGCGGTCATGGATCCGGCGCAATCACCCGGCGCGACCGCCGCGGCCGATACCGCCCGGGTCCTCGCCGACGATATGCTCACCGAGCTCTACACCCGCGCCCCGGAACTGCGGGAGAAAACTTCACGCGCCGGCTGGTTCCGGGCCGAAACGCACCTCACCGCGGGTCTGGGTGTGCTGCGGTATCACAAACAGGCGGCGCAGCCGGTCGGGCAGGAGGCCCGGTGGACCCGGATGTGCGCCACCCGGGACGCGCTCATGGCGCAGAACCTCCTCGATATCCGGCGAGTCGAGTCCGGGCGGGGCGCGACGCTGGTTTTTGCCCACAACGCTCACCTGCAACGGCAACCGAGCTCGATGCAGCTGGGGGATATGCACCTGGTCTGGAACAGTGCCGGAGCGATCGTCGACGCGCTGGTGGGGCCCGAGTACGCGTGGATCATGGGCAGTCTGGGCCGTGACGAGTCCCTCGGCCTGCACGAGCCCGCACCGGATACCTACGAAGGATTTCTGCAGACCCGTGTCCCCACCCGAGGATTGATCGACCCCGCCGGAATCCCGGATGCCCGCACCCGCACGGATCACACTGCCGCGCACGGCTTCTTCCCGATCGACCGGGCGACCGTCGAAACTGCCGACGCGGTCCTGCACATCCACGATGGCGCCGCGATTCGGCAGCCGCGGGAAGACGAAATGCGTGAACCCGTGCTCGCGCATCGGGTGTGATCACCGTCCGCCGCCGTCCGAGGCACGGACGGCGGCGGTTCGGCCGGCCCGCGGAAGGTGCTCGGCCGGCGGCGGTTCAGCGGGCGAAGGTCGTGGTGTGAGCGGCGGCAACCAATGTGACGAGGTCGGCGCTTTCGGCCTGGTCGAGGGCCGCGAATGCCGGGGCGATGAGGTCGTCGGTCACCGACTCCGCCTGTTCCCAGGCGCCGCGATGCTCATCGGTAATTTCCTCGAAGGGCTCGGGCCAGCCGTACCAGCGGGCCTGGCCGGGACCGTCGTTGAGCGGTGAACCGGAGATGAGCACGGCCTGCAGTGGGGTGATTCCGGCCGCTCGGACCGCGAGCAGGTGCAGACCGCCGCGCAGTTCGCGCAGGACATGGGCGAGTTGCATAACCCGGGCGGGTGCGTCGGTGGGTAGCGGCATCGCCCGCCAGCCCGCGAACAGCGGCAGCCCGGCGGGATAAGCGGCCGCGACAACGGTTTCCAGCAACGCCGCGAGCCGCGCCGATTCTTCGAATCCGCCGAGTTTGCGCCGGCCGAACTCTTGACAGGCCTGCGCGTACCGCTGCGCGGCCTTCTCGGCGGGCAGCGACACCGACTCCCATGCCGTGCGGATCGACTGCTCCGGGAAGAATCCGAACGCCGCGGTGACCACGTCGGCATCCACCTCACCGAGGACACCGCCGCGGCCGCGGGTGTAGGGGCCGAAGAATTCGTCGATACCGGTTTCGGCCGCGTACATCCTCGCTTCCCGGGAGAACATGAACCCGCCGCCGAGTTCCTGAATATGCCTGTTCACGGTGCGGCCGATCGACATTCCCGGTTCCCTTCTCGCCTGACATCCGCAGTCACTGTAACTGGTTCTTACGATGTACGGACCAGGTATCCGATGAGCGCTTCCGGCTGTTCGATCGTGCTGGGCCTATCACGCCACCGACCCCCGGACCGGGTGCGGTCCGGGGGCCGGGGGATCGGCGAACGCGGTAGGGCGGATGAGGGTCGACCCTCCGCGCCCGGGATCAGCTCGCGTGCTTGGCCGCGTAGCGGTCCGCGTACTCCTGGCGGGTGGTGGTGGACAGGTCGACATCGGCGCCCCTGGCACGCAGGGCGCCCACCGTCGACTCTTCCCGGGGCTGGTGCGCGAAGGGGTCCCAGTTCAGGAAGCGGCAGGCGTTTTCCCAGGTGATCTTGTTGATATCGGCGTCGTCGGCGCCGGCCCGCTCGAGCTCGTTCAGGACGAACTCCGGGGCGCCCGGCCACAGGGAATCCGAATGCGGGTAATCGCATTCCCAGGCGATGTTCTCGATACCGATATCGTGCCGGAGCTTCAGCGAGGTCGGGTCGGTGACGTAGCAGGCCAGGACGTGCTCCCGGAACACTTCGCTGGGCATCCGGCCGCCGAAGTCGCGGCGCAGCCAGCGCTGGTTGGTGTAGTGCCGGTCGGAGCGGTCCAGGAAGAACGGGATCCAGCCGACGCCGCCCTCGGACAGCGCGACCTTCAGCTTGGGGAACTTGCGGAAGGCCGGGCCCCAGAGCAGGTCCTGGACGGAGATGAGGGAGATGCTGGGGGCGAGCACCATGAGATTGTCGATCGGTGCGTCCGGCGCCAGCTTCAGCACGCCGAATCCCTGCCCGATGTGCAGGTTCATGACGGTGTCGTTATCGCTGAGCGCCTGGAACACCGGGGACCAGTAGTCGATATCGTGATAGCTGGGCAGGCCGTCGATATGCGGCAGCTCGGGCATGGTCACCGAATGGCAGCCCTTGGCGGCGACGCGTTCGATCTCGGCGACAGCGAGTTTCGGGTCCCACAGCGGCAGGATCGACAGCGGGATGAACCGGTTCGGGTAGGCGCCCGCCCATTCCTCGATATGCCAGTCGTTGTAGGCGGAGATCATCGCGACGGTGATCTCGTCCATCCCGCCGCGGCTCAGATGCCCGGCGCTGAAACCGGTGAAAGTGGGGAAGCACATGGACCCGAGGACACCGTTGGCGTCCATATCGCGCACCCGGTCGTGGATGTCGTAGACGGCGGGTCGCATTTCCGCGTAGCCGGCGGGGTCGTAGCCCCATTCTTCGGGAGGCCAGGAGACGACCGCGTTGAGTCCGGTGACACCGGTCGGCCGGTCCCGGTAGATCCACCGATCGATGCCGTTGTCGTCCATGACGACCTTGGGCACGTACTCGGCGTACTTCTTCGGGGTGTGGTTGGCGAACATATCGCGGGGCTCGACCACGTGGTCGTCGATGCTCACCAGAATCATGTCGTCGATATTCACCGGACTCCTCGCTGTTCAAGGTCGACGCCGGGGCTACCCGGACCTGGGAGATCCAAAATCTCCGTAAATGAGAATCGCACTCTCGCTTGTGTCCGACGATACACCGTGCGCCCTTCGGAGGTCGAGATAGTGCGCCCCCCGATTTGTCGCTCGCGTATTCACCGCGGGAAACGAAGACCAGGACGGGCGAGCTCGCTTCGGCACGATGCCGGCACGGCCCACCCGTCCGGTGGACTTCTTGCGCTTCAGCGCAACTGATCCTTCATCACTTTGCCGGTGGCGTTGAGCGGTAGCTCGTCCAGGAAAACCGCCGACCGCGGCACCTTGTACCCGGCCATCCGTTTCTTGCACCAGGCCAGGAGCTCGGCTTCGCCGATCTCCGAGCGCGCCACCACGAACGCCTTACCCACCTGACCGAGCCGTTCGTCGGGAACCCCGATCACCGCCGCCTGGGCGACGGCCGGATGTTCGAGCAGGAACCCCTCGATCTCGGCGGGATAGGCGTTGAACCCGCCGACGATATACATATCCTTTTTCCGGCCGATCACCTTCAGCCGGCCGCCCTCGTCCAGGCTGCCCAGATCGCCGGTGTGCAACCAGCCGTCGGAATCCACCGCGGCCGCCGTACCTTCGGGATCGTCGAGGTAGCCCTGCATCACGCTGTAGCCGCGGATGAGGATTTCGCTGTCCTCGGCGATCCGGAGTTCGATCCCGTCGCAGGCGCTGCCCGCGGTGGTGGCGATCTGCTCGAAGGTATCGCCGGGGCGGGAGGCGGTGGCGGTACCGGCCTCCGTGAGACCGTAACCGGTCATGATCGACTGGAACGGGAGTTCCTCGCGGACCCGGCGGATCAGGTCGACCGGGATATCGGCGGCCCCGGTGACCGCTGCCCGCAGCGACGAGATATCCCGGCTGCCACGGTATTCCAGCAGCGAGTGATACAGCGTCGGCGGCCCGGGCAGCATGGTGATCCGCTCGGTCTCCACCAGTTCGAGCACCTTGTCGACGTCGAAAACCGGTACCGGGAGCATGGTGGCGCCGCGGGTCAGCGACGCCACGATTCCCGCCTTCAACCCGAAGGTGTGGAAGAACGGGTTCACCATCAGGTACCGATCGCCCTCGCGGAGATCGGCCAGATCGCACCATTCCGCATAGAGCCGAAGCGTCTGCAGATGGTTCATCATCACGCCCTTGGGGCGGCCGGTGGTCCCCGAGGTGTAGATGATGTCGGCGATATCGGTGCCCGCCACCTCGCGTTCGAACGGCGTGCCGCTGCCGAGGAAATCGGACTTCAGGTCGAAGACGGGTACTCCCGGCGGCGCCGGATACTCGCCACCGAGAAAGCCCTTCTGCACCAGCAGTGCCTTGGCGCCGCTGCGGCGGATCACATCCGCCGCCTCTTCGGCCTTGAACCGGGTGTTCACCGGGACCAGGACACCGCCCGCGGTCAGCAGACCGAGGGCGGCGATGATCCATTCCGCGGAGTTGGGCGCCCAGATGGCCGCCCGGTCGCCTTTGCCGATACCGGCTTCGGCGAACGCACCCGCGGCCCGGCGAATCCGGTCCGCGAGTTCCGTATAGGTCAACCGCAGGTCCCCGTCCACGACCGCTTCGGCATCACCGAAGCGGTCGGCGGTGGATAGGGCGAGCTGCGGAATGGTCTGCCACGTCATACAGTGTCCTTCGGGTATGACTCGGTCAGACCTTCAGCAGCCGCGCCAGGTTGCCGCCCATGATCTTGGCCTGGTTCTCCAGCGGCATATCCTTGATCTCGTTGATATAGCGCGCCGGCTCGGCCAGGCCCTCGGGATGCGGCCAGTCGGAGCCGAACAGCACGTGGTCGACGCCCATGACGTCGGACAGGCGCTGCAGATCCTCTTCCCAGAACGGGCTGACGTAGAGGCTGTGCTTGATGGCTTCCACCGGATCGCGGAAGCCGAAGCCCTCCGGCGCCTTCTTGTAGACGTCGGTCAGCTGCTGCAGCAGCGGCTCGAGCCAGGCGGAACCGTTCTCGATCACCGAGATCTTCAGGTCCGGGAAGCGGTACAGCGCGCCGTGGCACACCCAGGACGCGACCGCGTCGGTGACGGGACGCCACTGGTTGGTCATCGCGAAGGTATTGGTCTTGAACGGCAGCATCTCCAGCGCGCTGCCCTCCCACTCGGCGTCGAACCGCGAGTAGCCGCTGTCCGAGGAGTGCATGGTGACCAGCACGTCGAGTTCGACGACCCGCTTCCAGAACGGATCGAACTCGGGCAGTGCGAACGACCGCATACCGCGGAAACCGGGAACCGGGGCCGGGCGGATCAGGACCGCCTTGGCGCCGTGCTCGACGACAGCCCAGTTCAGCTCCTCGATCGCCTTCTCGACGATCGGCAGGGTGATCACCGGGATGGTGAAGATCCGGTCGGAATGGACGAAGCTACCGTCCTGGCCCCAGTCCTCCAGCATCCACTGGTTCAGCGAGTGGATCACCGCGTGGATCAGTTCGGGGTGATGCCGCATCCGCTCCTCGACCAGGCTGGCCAGGGTCGGGAACATCAACGCGCGCTCCAGCTGGAGGTCGTCCATGACCTTCAGCCGGGCGATCGGATCGCGGAAGGCGTCGATCGCCTTCATCGACTTACCGAAGATCTCGCGCCGGCTCTTCCCCTCGGGGTTGCCGTGCTTGAAGTACTCCTCCATGGCGCCGGGCCGGGCCACGACGTCGAAGGTGGGGTTGGGAATGTACTCGCTGATCTGGCCGAGTACGGCGATCTTGGTGCGGCCGTTGATCTCGATGTACTGGATGGCGCCCTCGTACTCCTTGGGCAGGTGCCGGGTGAGCGCTTCCTTGGTCTCGTAGAGATGGTTGTCCGCGTCGAACAGCTGATACGGCAGATCGACTTTGCTCATGGAATCCTCCTTGGCTATTTATGAGAATCCTATTCTCATAGTTGTTCGGTCGCAACGGCCTCGTTATGTGCCGCGGCCAGGTCACGCCGGATGGCGAATTTCTGGATCTTCCCGCTGGGGGTGCGCGGGAAGTCCGCGACGATGTGCAGTTCCTCGGGCCACTTCTGTTTGGCCAGGCCGGCCTGTTCGAAATGCGCCCGGAGGGCTTCGATATCGGGTTCGGGATGCGACGGCAGGCAACGCACCACCGCCGCGGTGCGTTCACCCAGGCGCGGATCGGGTACGGCGACCGCCACGCCCTCGGCCACCCCGGGTAAGGAGAGCAGCACCTCCTCGACCTCGAGCGCGCTCACGTTCTCGCCGCCGCGGATGATGATGTCGGATTTGCGGTCGGTGATGGTCAGGTATCCGTCGGCGTCGAGAACGCCGATATCGCCGGTGTGGTACCAGCCGTCCGCGTCGAACATGCGGGCGGTGAGGTCGGCATCGGTGTAACCCAGGCACAGATCCGGCCCGCGGCTGATGATCTCCCCGTCCTCGCCCAGCCGGAACTCCACCCCCGGTAGCGCGTTGCCGTCGGTGAACATGCGCTTCGCCGCCGGTGCGGTGTGCATCGATCCGGTGATCGAGGGGTGTTCGGTGCTGCCGTAGGAACGGAACACCGTGATCCCGAGGTTCTCGAGCCGGCTGCTCACCGCGGCCGGTACCGCCGCCCCGCCGAGCCCGGCGTAGCGGAGTTGTTCGAGGTGGGTGGGCTTGTAGTCCGGGTGGTCGAGCAGGCTGGTGACGAAATAACTGACGCCGCCGCCGACGCAGATGTTCTCGGTTTCCATCAGCTCGAGCACCCATCCCGGATCCCAGAGGTCGAGCAGGTGGATGGGGGCGCCGTCGAGCACCGGGATGAGCAGGGCGTTGAGCATGCCGATGAAATGCCCGACCGGTGCGGAGGTGAGTTGGTCACCCCGATCCGCGGGATACATACCGGCCAGTTGCCGGACTTCGTACCCGAGCGTGTTGTGGCTGTGTACTACACCCTTGGGTGCACTCGTGGTGCCCGAGGTGAAGGCGATACACGCGGGGTTGTCCGGATCGGTGGTCAGCACGCCGGTCATGGGCTCGGGGTCGAGAAGTTCGTCGAAATCCCGGCCGACCACTCCCACCACGGGCACCGCGGCACACAGATCGGGGTCGAATTCATTGTGGCCGAAGCGTTCGCAGGTGATGAACGCCTTGGGCCGGACGGCCTCGAGAATGTAGCCGAGTTCTTTGCGGCCGTAGAAATGCGCGACGGGCACCACCGTGGTGCCCAGCAGTGCCGATGCCCAGTACGTCGCTGCCGCTTCCATCCAGTTCGGGAGCTGGAACACGACGAGATCGCCGGGTCCGACACCGCGCCGGCGCAGTCCGGCGGCCAGTCGCCGCGCGATCAGTTCGACGTCGGCGAAGGTGCCGGAATAGGGGCGGATCCGGGAGTGGACCGCGAACCGCGCCTCGGGGGCGGCGGCGAGGCTGCGGGCCAGGAGCTCACCGAGGGTCTCGTCGGCCCACCAGCCCGCTTCGCGATAGCGAAGGGCCAGTTCCGGGGGAACCTGGCGGATGGGCGAGTCGGGCCCGGAGGCGGTAGCGAAGCGTGACCACGCAGGGCCCTCGCCCATGCGCCCTGAATTCGGCATATTTCGAACTCCCGATCCGCGCGCCGGAAACCAGCGGGAAACTATATGGTTCTCTATGTAAGAGAATCATATTTCCGTCGAGGAGAACAAGTCGTGATCGAGCTCGAACTGACGGACGGTCTGGCCGTCGTCACCATCAACCGCCCGCATGCGCGCAATGCCATCGCCCTCGACACGATGGACGAGCTGGACAAGGCGATCGACGGAGCCGCCGGTGCGCGGGCCCTGGTGATCACCGGCGCCGGCGACAAGGCGTTCGTCTCCGGTGGCGACCTCAAGGAACTCGCCGCCCTGCGCACCCACGAACAGGCCGCCGCGATGGCGAACCGGATGCGGCAGGTATGCGACAAACTGGCGGGCTTCCCGGGTCCGGTGATCGCCGCCCTCAACGGGCACGCGCTAGGGGGTGGCGCCGAGGTGGCGGTGGCCGCGGATATCCGGATCGCGGCGGCCGATGTCAAGATCGGGTTCAATCAGGTCGCGCTGGCGATCATGCCGGCCTGGGGCGGGGCCGAGCGGCTCACCCGCCTGGTCGGGCGCAGCCGGGCCCTGTTGCTGGCGGGGACGGGGGAGATCCTCACCGCGCCCGACGCCGAACGCCTGGGGCTGGTGGACCGGGTGCTGCCCCGCGGCGAGTTCGACGCGGGCTGGCGAGCGGTCGCGCGGGCGCTGGCCAACCCCTCGGCGAGCGAGATCAAGCGGGTGGTGGACGGCGTGAGTCCGCAGGAGGCGGTGGACGCGTTCGCCAGGCTCTGGGTATCCGACGAGCACTGGGCCGCGGCGGACCGGGTGATGAACCGCGGCAAGTGAGCCGGAGGTGCTCAGTCAAGACCTCCGCGGCCGGGTGAAGCTCACCTGTAGACCGTCCATGGCCGGAGCGGACGCGGAGGTACGCAGGGAGCGCATGGCCGGAGCGGATGCGGAGGTACGCAGGGAGCGCATGGCCGGAGCGGATGCGGAGGTACGCCTACTCCGGTTGTCCGTCCTCGAGCAGGCCGATCTCGCGTTCGGCGAATGCGAAGGTCTCGGCGTGCCCGGCGGTTATGCCCAGTGCCTGTTCGAGGACGACCATCCGGGCCGCGCTGGTCATCAGGACCGACAGGACATCCGCCGGGAACCGGCTCGTATCGACCCCGTAGCCGGCGAGCATCCGGCCCAGGGCTTCGGTCTGGGCGGCGCGGAACTGCTCGGAGTAGCGCGCCAATTCGGCCCGGATGGCCGGATGATGATTGGCCAAGCCGACGTATTCCATGGTGAAACGCGCCGCGGTGGCATCGGTGCTGAAGGCCCACAGTGCGTGCAGTGGGCGGTCGGATTTCAGGACCTGCGCCAGGGCTTCGAGCCCTTCGTCGGCGCGGCGGCGGAACAGTTCGAGGAACAGGTCCTCCATCGACCGGAAGTAGTAGTGCACCAATTGCGGTTTGAGGCCGGCGTGTTCGGCGATCCGCCGGGAGGTCACCGTCGACCACCCCTGTTCCAGCATGAGCTGTTCGGCGGCGTCCATCAGGACACCGCGGTTCTTGGCGTCGGGTGCGCCGAGCCGGCGGGGTGTTGACATGGTCGTGCCTCCTCCTGGAAATCCGCGCGGCCGTTGCGGTCATGGGATCACCGGGATGGTATCCCCGCGAGCTGCGACTGTTGACGTCCGCCGGCCCCACATGCTAAGCATGTGCTCAGCATCACATCTGAGCGCCCGCTCAGCAAGGGTCTCCCGGATCGTCTCCGGATCGGGGCACTCGGATGAGATGTCTTCCGGCGCAAGGCGTATCAACCGGTGATCCGCGGTTGGCAACAACACTCTGCTGATATCAGGAGGTTCCCGTGACCGATTTCGATACGGTCGACTACTTCACCGACCCGGCGCTGGTGCCCGATCCGCACCCCTACTACGACCATCTGCGCGCCAAATGCCCGGTGACACAAGAACCCAACTACGGCGTCTACGCGGTGACCGGCTACGAGGAAGCCAACGATGTGCTCCGCGACTCGGACACCTTCTCCTCGTGCATCGCGGTGGGCGGCCCGTTCCCGCCGCTGCCGTTCACTCCCGAGGGCGACGACATCACCGCGCAGATCGCCGAACACCGCAAAGAGCTGCCGCTGTGGGAGCACATGGTCACCATGGACCCGCCGGATCACACCGCCGCCCGCTCACTGCTGAACCGGCTTCTCGTTCCTTCGCGACTGAAGGAGAACGAGGAGTTCATGTGGAAACTGGCCGATAAACAGCTCGACGAATTCATCGACGACGGCCGCTGCGAGTTCCTCGGTGCCTACGCCAAGGTGTTCACCCTGCTGGTGATCGCCGACCTGCTCGGCGTGCCCGAGGAGTATCACGACGAACTGCGCATCAACCTCGCCGGCGGCCCCACCGTGGGGTCGATCGACAAGGAGATCGTGCCCATCAATCCGCTGGAGTGGCTGGACAATCTGTTCAGCGAGCTGATCTCCGATCGGCGCAAGAATCCCCAGGACGATGTCCTGACCTCGCTGGCAGAGGCGAAGTACCCGGACGGCTCGACGCCCGAGGTCATCGATGTGGTGCGCACCGCGACCTTCCTCTTCGGCGCGGGTCAGGAAACCACCGCCAAACTGCTCGGCAGCGCGATGCAGTTCATGGTGATGCACCCGGACCTGCAGGATGCGCTGCGGGCCGACCGCAGCAAGATCCCGGTGTTCATCGAGGAAACCCTGCGCATGCAGGCTCCGGTGAAGAGCGGTTTCCGGCTGGCGAAGAAACCGGTGGAGATCGGGGATGTGCCGATTTCGGCCGGTGATCTGGTGATGGTCTGCCCCGGCGCCGCCAACCGTGACCCCCGCCGCTTCGAGAATCCGCACGAATTCGACCTGAACCGGCCGAACTTCCGCGAGCACATGGCCTTCGGCCGCGGTGTGCACACCTGCCCCGGTAGCCCACTGGCCCGGGTCGAGGGCCGGGTGTCGCTGGAGCGGATTCTGGACCGGATGCTCGATATCCGGGTGGATCCGGAAAAGCACGGCTCCCTCGACAACCCGGTGTTCAACTTCGAGCCGACCTTCATCCTGCGCGGCCTGACCGATCTGCACATCACCTACACCCCCAATTCCTGAAAACACAGCCACCGCAACGCAAGCCGGCAGTCGCGCTGCCGCCACGAGGAAAAGAGGAAATCATGACCGGACGGGTCGAAGGGAAGGTCGCCTTCATCACCGGCGCCGCGCGCGGCCAGGGCCGCAGCCATGCGGTGCGGCTGGCCGAAGAAGGCGCCGACATCATCGCCATCGATATCTGTAAGCCGATCGATACGGTCGAGATCCCGCTGGCGACCCCGGACGATCTCGCCGAAACCGAGGAGTTGGTGAAGAAGACCGGCCGCCGGATCGTCACCGCCGAGGTCGACGTCCGGGATTCCGACGCGCTGAAGGCGTCGCTCGCCGAATCCGTCGGAAAACTGGGCCGGCTCGACATCATCGTCGCCAACGCCGGTATCGCCAGCGGCGGCGACACCCTGGCCGAGACCGACGAGCAGGTCTGGCAGGACATGATCGATGTCAACCTCAGCGGTGTCTGGAAATCGGTGAAAGCCGGTGTCCCGCACATCCTGGAGGGCGGACGCGGCGGTTCGGTCGTGCTCACCAGCTCGGTCGGCGGTCTGAAGGCCTACCCGCAGACCGGTCACTATGTGTCCGCGAAACACGGTGTCGTCGGTCTGATGCGGGCGTTCGCGGTGGAACTCGGCCAGCACATGATCCGGGTCAATTCGGTGCACCCGACCCATGTGAGCACCGCCATGATCATGAACGAGAAGACGTTCGCCATGTTCCGCCCCGATCTGGAGAACCCGACCGCCGACGATATGGCGCCGATCTGCCAGATGTTCCACACTCTGCCCGTGCCGTGGGTGGACCCGATCGATATCAGCAACGCGGTGCTGTACCTGTCCTCGGACGAGGCCCGCTACCTCACCGGCGTCACGCTGCCGGTGGACTGCGGTTCGATGCTCAAGTAGCCGATCCGATCCCGGGCCGTGCGGTCCGGACGGCGTCTCGTCCGGACCGCACGGGCTGTCGGCTGATGCGACCGAACCAGCCGGTCGGCGGCGTGCGCCATGCGATAATCGGCGGTTATGAACGCCGTGCGTCCGGTCCGGTGGGTGGTCGCCGCGGGAATTGTCCTGGCCGCGCCGGGATGTGCCGCGGCCGAGCCGGCACCGGCACCGCTGCCCGAGTTGGGGACCGAATTCACCCTGGCGGCCGGTGATACCGCGGTGCTGGACGAAGGCAGGGTGGCGGTGCTGTTTCGCGATGTGCCCGAGGACAGCAGATGCCCCGCCGATGTGGCGTGCGCCTGGGCGGGCGACGCGACCGTGATCACCGAGGTTTCGGCCGGGGGTGCGTCGTCGGCCCACGAACTGCACTCCAACCCCACCTTTCCGACCGAGGTGAGCACCGGCGGCTACCGAATCGCGCTGCGATCGGTCCGGCCGCCGGCTCGCGCCGAGATCCCCCTCTCCGAGTATCGGGTGAGGCTCCTGGTCACACGGGAATAGTCCGGGGCACCCCGGTGGACATCGCGGTTACCATGTGGGCATGTCGCGCTCATTCGCCGCCCGGCCCGACCTCCCCGAGTACATGACGTGGGAGGAGCTGGAGCGGCTCCCGGCGGAGACCGCCGGCCAGATCGAGCTCTGGGAAGGGCGGGTCGTGTGGGTGCGGCGCGGCCCCGCCGAGCACCAGGCATTCACCTTCTCGCTGACGGCGGCGCTGAAGCGGTGTGCCCGCGAAGCCATGGCCGGCGATCCGGAGCGGTGTCTGCGAGTCGACTTGGAGACGAATGTCTTCTTCGGTGCACACGGAAAATCCGATTTCGTCACCCCGGATTTCCTGGCCTATCGATGCCTGGAAGCGCCGTATCAGGATATCCGCGCCGCTGACGTACTGCTGGTGGGTGAGGTGCTCTCGCCGTCGAACACCCAGGCGGATATGGACGAGAAGAAGTCGCGGTATGCGGAGGCCGGAATCCCCTGGTATTGGGAGGTAACGCTGGCCCGCGAGGAGAGTGCTATCGCCGTGGTCCGCGCCTTCGGGCTGGAGTCCACCCACGGCCGGTTGCCGGACGGTGTGCACCCGCTGTACCCGGCCAACTATCTGCTGGCCGGAAAGTGGACGCCGCAGGACTCCGAGCGGATCTCCCTCGGCTTTCCGTTTTCGATCGACATCCCCTGGCGCGAACTCGCCTTCTGATCGAATTCTGCGCCGGTCATCAATCGGCCGACAGAGCACGGCGCAAGGCGGTGACCGCTATCCGGGCCGCCTCCGCGATGGCGGCATCGACGGCCGGAAGTGCGGGGTCGGCGCGGGCGGCGCGGGTGAACACCGCCACCGCGACCGGATACTCGCCGGGGAATTCGACCACGGCGGCCTCGTTGCGGATGATGCCGATGGTTCCGGTTTTCCCGGCGACCGCCACCCCGCGGTGCGGGAACCCGGCCGCGATGCGATGCGGCCACACCTGGCGGCGCATGATCGAGCGCGCGAACTCGGTTTGTTCCGCCGAGACGACCTCGCCGCGCCACAGCGCGGACAGCAGAGCCGTCATCTCTTCCGGTGCGGTGGCACTCGTATAGGCGGGGTCGTAGGCCGATACGGTCCACGCCTCGTCGTTGTCGGCGAGCGCCGCAAAGGCCTCGATGGTGCTGTGGGTATCGGTGTCCTGCACCAGGCTGCGCTGAATATCGGCTGTTCCACCCACCAACCGGGTCCGGGTGAGCCCGAGCGATTCCAGAAGCTCGTGTATCGGGCCGAGCCCGACCTCACCCAGCAGCAGATCCGCCGCGGCATTATCGGAAACGGTCATCATCGAGGTCGCCAGATCGCGTCGGCTCATGGTGACCGGGTCGTGCAGGGCGGAGATCCCGGTGGGCCCGGGAGTGCATTCCGCCGGAACGAGGGTGAGCCGCTCGAGCGGATCGAGACGGCCCGCGTCCACAGCCCGGCAATACGCCAGCAGCAGTGGGAGTTTGTACACCGACGCGGTCACCACACGATCGGCGCCACCGAGCGAAACCTCCTCGTCGTTGCCGTCGCAGCGCCGGGCATGCAGCCGTCCGGTACACCCCGCATCGGCGAACACCGCACGAATACGTTCGGCGGTGGTCATCGCAGCCGTTCCCGGTAGAGCACGCTGTCCAGGGCATTCGCGTGTTCCTCGGCGCCCGCCCGGTGGATCACCCGGCAGCGCAGGGCGACCGACTGGGGCGCCATTCGCAGCCATGCGACCCCCGGGATATCCGACGGCGGGGTGGTGGTGAGACCGAAACTCGTACCGGCGGCGACTGCCGCGAGCACCGCGCGATCATCGTGGATGGTGACGGTCGGCGCGTCCAGTCCGCGTTCGCGCAGCAGATCCCGGACCGTATCGGAGGCCGGGGGATTGGCGGCACGCGGATATGCCGCATAGGTGAGGTCGGCGAGCATCGGGAACACCGGACGTTCGCTGGCCGCGCTGCGATGCTCGGCCGGGACGACGATCCAGCGCGGTAGTTTCACCACCGGCCGGGCTTCGACACCGTCGACCAGCGCCGGATGTTCGATCACCGCCACATCGCACAGCCCCGACCGCACCGCCGATACCAGGTCGACCGTCGAGGCCACGGTGGTGGAAACGGCGTCGCCGCACGTGTTTCCGGTGCGCAGGGCGGTGACGCAGGCGGTGAGGATCCGGTCGGGCAGCGCGGTGGTCGCGCCCCAGTGCACGGTGCCGCGGGTCCGGGCGATGCGCTGGGCCTCGGCCAGCAGCCGTTCCGCGTCGTCGACCAGCAGTCTGGCCCGCGGCAGCAGCTGCCGGCCGGCCGCGGTGAGCACGGCGCCCTGCCGGGTCCGGTGGACGAGTTCGACCCCGAGCCGGCTCTCCAGCCGTCGCAATCCTTGCGACAGCGGCGGTTGCGTCATATCCAGGACGGTGGCCGCCCGTCCGAAATGGCCCTCGTCCGCGATGGCGACGAAATAGCCGAGGTGGCGGATCAGGTCCATAGCCATATTGAACCAGCGGCGCGTCCGGGCGCTGTCCAGCTGCGGATTCAGCAGCCGAATCGACCGATGAAATGGCTATTCACCTGCAATGATATCCAAAGCGAATGATGTACGGGAGTGTCGGATATTGGCGGCGGGTCCGGGGCCCGTGTGTGCTGCCGATGTGAAACCGAACCGATTCGTACGACCTGCCCCGGTGGGACGCCGTTCGCTCGTGGCGGTCCTGGCCGTAACCGCGTTCGCCGCCGGCGCCTGCGGTTCGGACACCGGCCCGGCCACACCGACGCCGAACAGCGCACCGGTCATTGCCGACCTGAGCACCAGGCTGATCGAGCTCGAGGAGCGGCACAACGTCATGTTCGGGATCGCCGCCTACAGCCCGACGGGTGCGCGGCCCTTCGAGTGGAACGCCGACGACCCGTTCGCGATGTGCTCGACGTTCAAGGTCTACGCGGTGGCGGCCTTGCTGCGCCTCGCCGAACGCGGCGAAGTGGACCTGAACGAGAGCGTGCCGATCCTCCGGGACGAGCTGGTGCTGGCGTCGCCGACCACCAGCTACCGCGCCGGCGAGACGCTGACCTGGTACGACCTGTCTCAAGCCGCCATCGTCCGCAGCGACAACACGGCCGCCAATATGATCCTGCGCCGGATCGGTGGGCCGCCCGCGGTGACCGCGCTGGCGCGGTCGGTCGGCGATACCGAGACGAGGCTGGACCGCTGGGAACCCGAACTCAACGAAGGACTCCCCGGCGACACCCGGGACACCAGCACCGCGGCCGCCATGGCCACCGGCTTTCACCAGCTGATCCTCGGCAACGCGCTGTCCCCCGGCCACCGCCGGATGCTCACCGGATGGATGCGGTCGAGCGTCACCTCGCGCGAACGCATGCGCGCCGGGCTGCCGGTCGGCTGGGTGGCGGCCGACAAGACCGGGGCCGGCGGTTTCGGCACCGTGAACGATGCGGGCGTGGTGTGGAGCCCCACCGGCACCTCGGTCGTCCTGGTCATCTTCAGTCGCTCGACGATCGGCTACCCCACGGCCGCGCCCAGCAACCAAGCCCTCGCCGAAGCCACAACGGCCGTCCTGGAGGCGGTAACGAGCTGAGCGTGTCGCGGCAAGCGGTCGAACCCTCGAAGGCTCGCCGAATTGCTCGGCCGGGAGCGGACAGCCACTACGAGGAGATCCAGGACCGATCGCCGGCGGAGGTCGATGGTGTGCTTGCCTCTGCCCCGCGCCGAGCGGCGGAGGTGGTGGTGCGAGCCGTCCTGTCGCAGGTATTGATCCCGGACAGCGGTCTCACCGACGAGGAGCTTGCGCGGACGGCGGCCCGCGCGAGAACCCGCTGAACTCAGGGCTGCACGATCAGCCCGACCGCGGCGGCGAGTGTGGGGGCGAGATCCATCAACTGGGCCGGTGTCACGAGCGCACCGCGCAACGACTCCACTCCGTCGGCGATGCCGATACTGTGCGCAGCACGGAAATCGACCTTCTTCAGTTGCGCGTTCCGCACCGTCAGTTCCGCTATCTCAGAACCGGGGAAACTCACCTCGGACAGCTTCGCACTCCCGAAATCGACATGGCGCAGTACGCAATCGACGAACCGGACCTTGGTGAACCGCGCGTTCCGGAAGTTCACCGAATCGAGTTTGCAGTTGTGGAACTCCACTCGGCGCAGTTCGGCCCCGCTGGCTTCCACCCCGGACCATGCGCCCTCGATCAGCTCCGCGTCCATCCACGCGCTGTCCGGCATCTCCGTGCCGGTGAACCGGACACCCTGCAACCAGACATCGGCGAACCGCGCCCCACCGGCCACACCGCGATCGACCGTCACCGACCGGAAGGCGCACTGGCCGAACACGGTAGTGCGGAGATCGGGTTCGGTCAGGGCCGTCTCGTCGAACAGCGCGCAGTCGTATTCACGGTCCGCGTCCAGGGCACCGGCCGGCTCCAGCCAGCGGGCGAACGGCAGATCGGCCAGTGTCCGGGACATTGCGCTCCTTCGCCGACGATCGTCCGATCATGCCGAGATGGTTCCACTGTAGATCGTGAATTGCTGGCCCGATCGACCAGATGTACCGATGCCGGGCGGGTCCTCCCCGTGTGTGCGGGGCGGACACTTACTGACCTGCGCTGTTACGGAGGTCTGTGCCGTATTTCATTCGGTTTCGATCATTCTCCATCATCGGCCAACTCCGCGGGTGTGGCGAGGTGTCCTCGGTCGCTCCGCGCGAAAGGGATATCGCGGGACTGCAATTTGGGATGTTCGACCTGCCGGCGCTGTCTGTGGCGTCGATGATTCAGCGTGGGTCGCGAGCTTGCCCGTCTGGGCGTGCCGGAAGGTTGCGGCAGGCCCTCTGACCTGCGAAACCGAACATGACGCGATCTCGTCGGACTTACTCATTTCCCAAATGGAGAATGGTATTCTCCAATCAGCGAGGTGGGCGGCCCGGGGTGGAACCGCGGCGGTGCCGAAGGTGCTCGTGCCCATGCGGATACCGTATGCTCACATCTATCCTTACAAAGATTGCAATACTTATTGCGCTTGCCTGGATAGGGCGTTAGATTCCTTACAAGTCCTCGACATCGAGGCGGATCAGCGCTATCGGCCGGGTCGGTTGGGAGTCAGTCGGAATGTTGCAGCAAGAGGCTCGCTATCAGGGCGGTCAGGCGATCGGGGTCGCGGCGGGCTGGAGTCAGCGGCGGGTCACGCCGCCGAGCCGGCTGTTCGGGGCCAACGGTCTGCGGACCGGGCCGGACGGGCGGATCTATATCGCCCAGGTGACCGGTAGCCAGATCAGCGCCCTCGATATCGACACCGGCGCCATCGAAACCATCAGCGCCAAAGGCGGCGATATCATCGCGCCCGACGATTGCGCCTTCGATCCGGACGGCAATCTGTACGCCACCGAAGTGATGGACGGCCGGGTCAGCGCCCGCAATGCCGACGGCACCACCCGGCTGCTGCGCGCGGATCTGCCCAGCGCCAACGGCATCACCGTGTATCAGGGCCGGTTGTTCGTCAACGAATGCCGGCCCGGCGGGCGGCTCATGGAACTGCCACTCGACGGCAGCACACCGCGCATCCTGCTGGAGAACATCGAACAGCCCAACGCCATGGAGGTCGGGCCCGACGGGTTGCTGTATTACCCGGTGATGGGTCTGAACGAGATCTGGCGCATCCACCCCGACGGTGGCGAACCGGAACGCGTGACCGGCGACCTCGGCGTTCCGGATTCGGTGAAGTTCGACGCCGACGGATTCATCGTCTCCACCCAGGTGGCCTCGGGCCAGGTGCTGCGGATCAACCCGCGCAACGGTGAGAAGGCGGTCCTGGCACAGCTCAACCCGGGTCTGGACAACTGCACCCTGGTGAACGGCCGGCTGTTCGTCTCCAATTTCACCGGCGAGATCACCGAGATCCTGTCCGACGGCACCACCCGGACCACGCTGCCCGGTGGCCTGAACTGGCCGCTGGATCTGACCGTGGGACCCGACGGCACCCTGTTCGTCGCCGACGGCACCTACTTCTACGCCGTCGGTCCCGACGGTCTCGAAACCCTGGGCATGCTGTTCAGCCCCGGCTATCCCGGTTTCGCCCGCGGTGTGACCGCCACCGGGCCGGGTGAATTCGTGGTCGCGACCGCCGGCGGCCAGGTCGCGCGGTGGCGGCCGGCGGCGGGGGAGTGCGAATTCCTGGCCGGCGCCGAGGCGCCCCTGGATCAGCTGTACGGGGTCGAGGTCGGGCCCGGGGGGACCATCGTCACCACCGAATTCGGCACCGGCCGGGTGCTCGGCGTGCGCGGCGACGGCGGGGTTGATGTGCTGGCCTCCGGGCTGGACAAGCCGATCGGTGTCGCGTTCACGGCGGACGGTACCTGTCTCGTCGCCGAATCCGGTGCGGGCCGGGTTGTCTCGGTGACCCCCGCGGGTGTGGACACGGTGGTGGACGGCCTGGACAAACCCCAGGGCATCCTGATCCGCGGTGCGCAGCTGCTGATCGTCGATTCCGGGGCCAAGAACCTGGTCTCGGTCGATCTGGAGACCACAGCGCGCGAGGTCCTCGCCTGGAATCTGCCGGTGGGCGCTCCGCCCGGGGTGACCCCGAAACCGCTGCTGGGTATGCCGCCGTTCTCCGGTCCGCAGGGGCCGTTCGCGGGAATCACCGCGGGACCGGACGGGACTCTGTATATCGCCGCCGATGCCGAGGGCAGTGTCCTCGCGTTCCGGAAGGACGGATGAAACATGACAGGTGAATTCTTCGGGCTCGACGGACGCGTGGTGATCGTGTCCGGTGCGGGTGGCGGCGGTATCGGCACCGCGGTGACCAGGCTGGTCGCGCAGGCCGGCGCGACCGTGCTCGGGGTCAGCCGGGGCGCGGAGAACCTGGCGAAGCATGTGGAACCCCTGGCCGGCGAGGGACTGAAAGTCGTTCCGGTGCAAGCCGACGCCGCCAGCGAGGAAGGTGTCGCCACCGTGCTGGAGGCCGCCCGGCAGGCCGACGGAGACCTCTACGGCCTGGTGAATATCGCCGGCGGTGCCGCACCCGCCACCTGGATGCCCTCGACCCGGGTGACCCGCGAGGACTGGCGGGCGTTGTTCGCGCAGAACCTCGAATCGATGTTCTTCATGAGCCAGGCCGTGGCCGCGGAGATCAAATCGCAAGGCCGTCCCGGATCGATCGTGTCGTTGTCGTCGATCAGCGGTATGAACACCGCGCCGTTCCATATCGCGTACGGCACCGCGAAAGCCGCCCTGGTCGCCGCGACCCGCACGATGGCGGTCGAACTGGCGCTCAGCGATATCCGGGTGAACGCGATCGCGCCCGGTGTCACCGAAACGCCCTCCTCACGAACCTATGTGGGCCAGGACGCCGAACGTGACCGGACGGCCATCGCCATGGGACGTCGCGCCCGGCCCGAGGAACAGGCCGGAGCGGTGCTGTTCCTGCTCTCGCAGCTGTCGTCGTATATCACCGGGCAGACGATCCTGGTCGACGGCGGACTCAATTTGAAATGGACTCATCTGGGCGCCGACAACACCTCGCTGTTCCTCGAGGACGACGGGTTCCGCGCCGCCATCACCCGCTGACCACCGACATGTATTGCACCGACACCGACTGTCCCCGGACCCGGGGTGGGAGAACGCCATGAGCGAGACCGTCGACGATATCGCCACGAACACCGAACCGCTGTCCGAGCCGATGACGATCGGCGTGGAGGCATACCTCAGCCCCGACTACGTGAAAGCCGAACGCGACAAGCTGTGGCGCAAGGTGTGGCAGCAGGTCGGGCGGGTCGAGGAGATCCCCCGCGTGGGTGACTACCTCACCTACGAGATCCTCGACGATTCGATCATCATTGTGCGCACCGCCGCGGACACGATCCGCGCGTACCACAATGTGTGCGCGCACCGCGGCCGCAAACTGGTCGACACCCCGCCGGGCGAACGTAACGCCAAGGGACAGAAGAAGCAGTTCGTCTGTGGTTTCCACGGCTGGCGCTACGACCTCGAGGGCCGCAACACCTTCGTGCCCGAACGCGAGGACTGGCCCTGTGGGCTCACCGAACGCAACGACGGGCTGGTCGATGTGCACGTCGACACTTGGGGTGGCTGGGTCTTCGTCAACCTGGATCCGAACCCGGCGGAGACCCTGCTGGAATACCTCGAACCGGCCGCGGGCCTGCTCGATCCGTTCCAGCTGCAGAACATGCGGTACCGGTGGCGGCGCTGGCTGGTGTTCGACTGCAACTGGAAGGTCGCGCTGGAAGCCTTCATGGAGACCTACCACGTGCCCTACACCCATCCGGAGTTCATGAACTTCGGCATGTTCCTGGGCTGGGCGCGGGCGCAGGGCAAACACAGCAATATCGGCTACGACGCGCCGAAGGGCCAGGAGGAGACCCAGGGCAAGATCCGCCTGGGTCACGGGCCGGACGCCCGCAAATCCACCATCGAACTGCAGAACTTCACCTGGGAGAACGCCAACACCAACACCACCTGGACCATGGTGGAGGCGGCCCGGCGGCTCACCGAGGAACTGCCCGAGGGCACCCCGGCCCCGGAGGTCATGCAGCACTGGCTGGCCTCGGCGCGCGCCGCCGACGAGGCCCGCGGGGTCATCTGGCCGACCGTCACCCCGGCCGATGTCGCGGCGGCCGGCACCGCGTGGCAGATCTTCCCGAACTTCCAGATCGGGCCGGCGGTGAACAATATGCTCTGCTACAGCGCGCGACCCTACGGCTACGACCCGGACAAATGCATTTTCGAGGCCGCGGTCTACGAACTGTTCCCCGAGGGGGAAGCGCCGGAGACCGAGTGGATCCACACGCCGCAGGACGATCCCGGCTGGCGCACGGTCCTGCCACAGGACTTCGACAATATGGCCGCCGTGCAGCAGGGGATGAAGACCCTGGGCTTCTCCGGCCCGAAACCGAATCCGTATCGCGAGCGCAGTGTCGTCAACCTGCATCACAACCTCGCCAAGTACATGGGCACCGGTGAACCGCGTGACCTCACCTGACCCGGCGTCGCCGGCCCGATCCACCACCGAGGACTCCGAATGAACAACTGCGCACCCACGCAGACCCCCGAGGTCGACCATGCCGCGTTGCGGGCCAAGTACCTGGCCGAACGCGATAAGCGGCTGCGCTCGGAAGGTCAACAGCAGTACGTTTCCAGCGAGGACGGGTTCGCCGACTTCTTCGAGGGCGACCCCTACACTCCGGTGACCCCGCGCGAACCCATCACCGAGGAAGTCGACGTGGTGGTACTCGGCGGCGGCTGGGCCGGACTGACCGCGGGTGCGCGGCTCATTCAGGCCGGTGTCGAGGATTTCCGGATCATCGAACTGGCGGGCGATTTCGGTGGCGCCTGGTACTGGAACCGGTATCCGGGCATCCAATGTGATTCCGACGCCTACTGCTACCTGCCGCTGCTCGAGGAAACCGGCTACATCCCGACGCAGAAATACGCCCGCGGCGACGAATGTTTCGAGCACGCACAGCGGATCGGGAAGCATTTCGGGTTGTACGAGAAGGCGATCTTCTCGACGATGACGAAATCACTGGAATGGGACGAGGCGCTGCGGCGCTGGCAGATCGGCACCAATCGCGATGACCGGATCCTGGCCCGGTTCGTCGTGATGGCGCAGGGCCCGTTCAACAAGCCGAAGCTGCCCGGTATCCCCGGTATCAACGATTTCACCGGGCACACGTTCCATTCGGCCCGCTGGGATTACGCCTACACCGGCGGTGATATGAGCGGCGGCCTGACCGGTCTGGAGGACAAGAAGGTCGCGGTGATCGGCACCGGTGCCAGCGGGATCCAGATCATCCCGCATATCGCCCGGTCGGCCGAACACCTGTATGTCTTCCAGCGGACCCCGTCCTATATCAACGAACGCGGTAACGTCCCCACCGATCCGGAATGGGTGAAATCGCTGCAGCCGGGCTGGCAGCTGGAGCGGCGCCGCAATTTCCACACTGCCGCGTTCGAGGCATTCGCCCCCGGTCAGCCGGATCTGGTGTGCGACGGCTGGACGGAGGTCAGCCGGAATGTGCAGGCCTATCTGGACGAAACGAACAGCTGGGCCGAGGTGACCCCGGAGAAGTTCATGGAGATCCGGGAGATCCAGGACTACCGGGCGATGGAGCGGGTCAGGCAGCGGGTGGACGAGATCGTCGAGGATCCGGCCACCGCGGCGGCCCTCAAACCGTATTACCGATTCCTGTGCAAGCGGCCGTGTTTCAACGACGAATACCTTCCGACGTTCAACCGCCCGAATGTCACCCTGGTCGATGTATCCAAGACCAAGGGCGTCGAGCGGATCACCGCCGACGGCATCGTCGCCGACGGGGTGGAACACCAGGTGGATTGCATCATCTTCGCCAGCGGATTCGAGATCACCACCGATCTGGACCGCCGCTACGGTATCCATCCGTTCACCGGCCGTGACGGTCTGTCGCTCTACGAGCACTGGGCGGACGGTTACCGGACGCTACACGGTCTGACCAGCAACGGTTTCCCGAATATCTTCTTCACCGGGTTCGTCCAGGGCGGGGTGACCGCGAGCACCACCGATATGTTCGATCAGCAGGCCACCCACGCCGCCTACATCATCGGTGAGGCGCTGAACCGGGACGCGACGGTCGTCGAACCGACCCCGGAGGCGGTCGAAGGGTGGTGCGCCACCATCAAGGAAACCGCCGTCGACAACAGCAATTTCCAACGCGAATGCACACCGGGGTACTACAACAACGAGGGTGAGCAGAACATCCGCTCCCATCTCGGTGAGCCCTACTGGCCGGGGTTCTACGCCCTGGAAGATCTGCTGCAGGAATGGCGCGGTACCGGCCGCCTCGAGGGTCTGGCGCTCGGCAAATGAGTGCGGAGAAGCGGTTCGACGGCCGGGTTGCCGTCGTCACCGGGGCCGGTCGTGGGCTCGGTCGTGCTTACGCTCTGCTGCTCGGTGCACGTGGTGCCAAAGTTGTCGTGAATGATGTGGGAGGCGGAATCCCCGGCGGCGACATCGATGCCGGGGTCGCCGGTGGCGTGGTTGCCGAAATACAGGCTGCCGGAGGAGAAGCGGTCGCCAGCGCCGATTCCGTGGCGACTCCGGACGGCGGCCGCGCGATTATCGATACGGCCCTCGATACCTACGGTCGCGTCGATATCCTCATCCACAACGCCGGCAATGTGCGCTACGCCTCGCTGACGGAAATGACTTACGAGGATTTCGATTCCGTTCTCGATGTGCATCTCCGCGGCGCTTTCCACGTGGTCCGCGCCGCGTTCCCGGTGATGCGCGAGGCCGGCTACGGCCGGGTGGTCCTGACCTCCTCGATCGGCGGGCTGTACGGCAACGAGAACGTCGCCAATTACGCCGTCGCCAAAGCCGGCGTGATCGGATTGTCGAATGTGATCGCGCTCGAGGGCGCCGAGCACGGGGTGAAATCCAATGTGATCGTGCCCGCCGCGGTGACCCGCCTGGCCGACGGGCTGGACACCTCGAAATATCCGCCGATGGAACCCGAGCTGGTGGCTCCGGCCGTCGGCTGGCTGGCCCACGAATCCTGCACGATCAGCGGCGAGATGCTGGTCGCGCTGGCGGGCCGGGTGGCACGGGCCTATATCGCGGAAACCCCCGGCGTCTACCGGCCGCAGTGGTCGATCGAGGACGTCGGCGAACAGATCGACGAAATACGCGATACCAACGATTCGTGGCTGCTGCCGGTCGTCCCGTCGGCCCACAGCGACCATATCGGCCGGAGCTTCGCAATGGCCATGGGAGGACAGTGAATATGGCGGTCAAGGTTTACGAACGAATTCTGGACCTCTTCGAGGCCGAGGGTATCAACACCATTTTCGGTATCCCCGATCCGAATTTCGTGCACCTGTTCCATCTGGCCGACGAGCGCGGCTGGAATGTGATCTCCCCGCATCACGAGGAATCGGCCGGGTTCATGGCCGAAGCGGTTTCCCGGATGACCGGTAAGGCCGCCGTCTGCATCGGCACCCTCGGGCCCGGTATGGCGAATATGGCCGGCGCGATGATGTGCGCCAAGGTGGAGAATTCGCCGGTGATCTTCCTGGGCGGGCAGCGCGCGCGGATCACCGAACAGCGGGTGCGCCGCGGCCGGATCCAGTTCGTGAAACAGTCCGGCCTGCTGGAACCCTCGGTGAAATACGCGGCGAGTATCGAATACGCCGACCAGACCGACGAGATCATCCGGGAGGGCCTGCGCAAGGCGCTGTCCGGTGTACCCGGCCCGGTGTACATCGAATACCCCTCGCATGTCATCCAGGAAGAGCTCGACGTTCCACCGGCGCTGCCGCCGCACCGCTACCGGCTGGTCGGCCAGACGGCCGGTCAGGACAAGATCGACGAGGCCGCCGAGTTGATCCGGCAGGCGAAGCAGCCCGTGCTGCTGGTCGGGCACGGCGTGCACACCTCCCGTGCCGGTGCTTCGGTGAAGGAACTCGCCGATCTCATGGCCTGCCCGGTCGTGCAGACTTCGGGCGGTACCTCCTTCATCGAAGGCCTGGAGGACCGCACCTTCCCGTACGGTTTCTCGCCGTCCGCGGTGGAGGCCGTCGTGCAATCGGATCTGTGCCTGGCCATCGGCACCGAACTCGGCGAGCCGGTCCACTACGGCCGGGGCCGGCACTGGCTGGAGAACGAAGCGATCCGGAAGTGGGTGCTGATCGAACAGGACCCCACCGCCATCGGTGTCAACCGTCCCATCGACGTACCGCTGGTCGGTGATCTACGCGCTGTCGTGCCCCAGCTCTCCGCCGCGTTGAAGGACACCCCGCGCACCGCCACCCCGGAACTGGCCCGGTGGATCGAACAGGACGCCACCCGGCTGGCCGAGCTCGCCGAATCCGCGCCGTCCGGAATGTCGCCCGTACATCCAGCCCGCCTGATCGTGGAAGCCACCAAGGATTTCCCCGCCGACGGGATCCTGGTCCGCGACGGCGGTGCCACCACGATCTTCGGCTGGACCTACACCCAGTGCAAACCGCACGATGTGATCTGGAACCAGAACTTCGGGCACCTGGGCACCGGTCTCCCGTACGCGGTGGGCGCCTCCGTCGCCGACGGCCGGAAACGCCCCGTCCTGATGATCACCGGTGACTCCTCGTTCCAGTTCCAGATCGCCGAACTGGAAACCGCCGCGCGGCTGAATCTGCCGCTCGTCACGGTGGTCGCCGTCGACTACGCGTGGGGTCTCGAAGTCGGCGTCTACAAACGCACGTTCGGCCAGGGCTCCCGGGAAACCGCGGTGCACTGGAGTAAAGAGACCCGCCTCGACAAGGTGGCCGAAGGCTTCGGCTGCTACGGCGAATACGTCGACACCGACGCGGAGATCGCGCCCGCCATCAAACGTGCCTTCGCCAGCGGTAAGCCCGGCGTCATCCACGTAGCGGTGGATCCGAAGGCCAATTCCGAGGAAATGCCGAGCTACGACGAGTTCCGCACCTGGTACGCGGAAGGGATGCAGTAAATGCGCGAATACCTGAAGTTCTATATCGACGGCCGATGGGTCGACGCCGCATCCGATCGGACCTTCGAGGTGATCAACCCGGCGACCGAAGAGGTCTGCGGGAAGGTCGCCCTCGGGTCGGCCGCCGATGTGGACGCCGCCGTCGGCGCGGCGCGTATCGCGTTCCCCGCCTGGGCGGAGAGCACGGTCGCCGAACGGCTGGACCTGTTCCGCGCCATCGGTGCGGAGTACCAGAAGCGCACCGGTGATCTGGCCGCGGCGCTCACCGAGGAGATGGGCGCGCCGGCCGGACTGGCCGGCGGGTTCCAGGTCGATCTTGCGGCGGGACACCTGCAGACCGCGATCGAGGTGTTGCAGAACTACCGGTTCGAGGAGCAGCGCGGCGCCACCCTTTTCGTCAAAGAGCCTATCGGGGTCTGCGGGTTGATCACCCCGTGGAACTGGCCGATGAACCAGATCGCGGTGAAGGTTTTCCCCGCGCTGGCCACCGGCTGCACCATGGTGCTCAAACCGTCGGAGCGATCGCCGTTCACCGGTCAGATCTTCGCCGAGGTACTGGCCGCCGCGGGTGTCCCGGCCGGCGTGTTCAACCTTGTGCAGGGCGACGGTCCCAGCGTCGGTGTTCCGCTGTCCTCGCACCCCGAGGTCGATATGGTGTCGTTCACCGGCTCCACGCGGGCGGGTATCGATATTGCCCGGAATGCCGCCGTCACGGTCAAGCGGGTCACCCAGGAACTCGGCGGTAAGGGCCCCAACATCATTCTCGACGACGAGGATTTCGCCACCAATGTCGGCCAGGGTGTTGCCGATATGATGGGCAATTCGGGCCAGACCTGCAGCGCGCCGGCGCGCATGCTCGTTCCCTCGGCTCGTATGCAGGAGGCCGCGGCCGCGGCGAAGGCCGCGACCGAGGGCATCACTGTCGGTGACCCCACCGGCGAGGTGGCGGTCGGTCCGGTGGTCGCGGGGTCGCAATTCGAGCGGATCCAGGCTCTCATCCAGAAGGGGATCGACGAGGGCGCCACTCTCGTCGCCGGCGGTCCCGGTCGGCCCGACGGACTCGAGAAGGGGTACTTCGTCAAACCCACGGTGTTCGTGGATGTCACCAACGATATGACCATCGCACGGGAAGAAATCTTCGGACCCGTTCTGGTGATCATCGGCTACGACACCGTCGACGACGCCGTCGCCATCGCCAACGACACCGAGTACGGACTGTCCGGCTATGTTGCTGGCCGCGATCTGGACCGGGCTCGGGCCGTTGCCCGGCGTCTTCGTGCCGGGTCGGTCGGTATCAACGGCGGTTTCGACTTCGGCGCACCCTTCGGTGGTTACAAGAAGAGCGGTAACGGACGCGAATGGGGTGAAGCCGGGTTCGAGGAATACCTCGAGGTCAAGGGCATCCTCGGCTATGCCCCCGAAGCCGCCGAGGCGTAGGACCGCGACGTGGACACCGTCTCCGACGAAGTCCGGACGATCCTGGCCCATGCGCGAATCCGTGACTGTATCGTCCGGCTCGCGCGGGGCGAGGACCGCCGCGATGCGACTTTGGTGAAGGATGCGTTCTGGTCCGATGCCACCGTGGATTTCGGAATCTTCGACGGCACGTTCGACCAGTACCTGAACTGGGTGATTCCCGGATCTCCGGCAGTGGTGTCGACCCAGCATCTCCTGGGCCAGACCTCGACCGACGTGCGTGGCGAGATCGCCCTCACCGAAACACAGGTGATCGCCTATCACCGGCTCGATACCGGTGACGAGCACCGCGATTCGGTACTCGGTGGCCGCTATCTGGACCGGTTCGAATGCCGCGACGGCCGATGGCGGATCGCGCAGCGGATCATGCTGTACGACTGGGTGCAGGACCAGGGGGTTTCGGTGGACTGGTCGCAGGGGGTGATGGGTGCGCCGTTGCGGGAGCAGCGGTTCATCGGTCGCGCGCGCGGCGATTACAGCGAAGAATTCTTCGGCGAGGCATGATGGGTGCATTGTCCGGCCGGGTCGCCGTGGTCACCGGCGCGAGTCGCGGTATCGGCAAAGGGATCGCTCTCGCACTGGCCGAGGAGGGCGCGACCGTTTATGTGACCGGCCGGACGGTCACCGACGGCGCACATCCGCTGCCCGGCACGATCGGCGCGACCGCCGCCGAATGCGACCGGCGCGGCGGAACCGGTATCCCGGTGCCGGTGGATCACGGCAACGATGCCGAGGTGGCCACCCTGTTCGACCGGGTCGGCGCCGAGCAGGGCCGGCTCGACATTCTGGTCAACAACGCGTTCTCGCTACCCGAGGATCTGACCGATCCGGAACCGTTCTGGGAGAAACCGCTGTCGAACTGGGAAATGGTCGATATCGGGGTGCGGTCGAATTTCGTGGCCGCCCGGTATGCCGCCCCACTGATGGTGTCGCGGAAATCCGGTCTCATCGTGGCGATTTCCGGTTACACCGGTGTCGCCTATACCTACGGTGTCGTCTTCGGTACGGCGAAATCCGCGGTGGACCGGATGGCCCGCGATATGGCCGTGGAACTGGAACCGTTCGGTGTCGCCTCGGTATCCCTATGGCAGGGGCTCACCATGACCGAACGTGCCGAACGGAACCTCGCGGCGATACCGGGGCTTTCCGGTCAGGCCGCCACCACTCCGGCGCACGGGTGTTCCCCGGAATATCCCGGCCGGATCATTACCGCTCTCGCGGTGGATCCCGCGATCATGCAACGCTCGGGCGGCACCTTCATCACCGCCGAACTGGGTCGCGACTACGGCCTCACCGATATCGACGGCCGGGAAATCCCCTCGCTGCGCG
Organism: Nocardia sp. NPDC051750; assembly: GCF_044453135.1. Lineage (NCBI taxonomy): Bacteria > Bacillati > Actinomycetota > Actinomycetes > Mycobacteriales > Nocardiaceae > Nocardia > Nocardia sp. NPDC051750. The sequence continues at coordinate 302,677 of NZ_JBITCK010000008.1, forward strand.
ATACCCGCGGCGCCCCGATCTGGTCGCCGATCTCGTAACCCCACGCAGCACCGATATCCCGAGGACAGCATGAGCATCGTCACCGACCAGCAGGCCCGGCTCGCCCTACTCCTGGACCGACAGGACATCATCGATTGCCTGACCCGATTCAGCCGGGGAATGGACCGATTCGATCGTGCCCTGTTCCTTTCGGCATTCCATGCCGACGCCGAGATCGCGGCCGGTGATTTCGTCGGTGGGCCGGGGGAACTCTACGATTGGGCCTCGGCGATGCACGAGGCGGGACAGTACGCGACCCATCACAACCTGCTCAATCACACCTGCGATATCGACGGCGATACCGCCCATACCGAAACGTACTATCTCTTCGCGGCACGTAACCGTGACGATTCCAATTGGCTCGCGGGTGGTCGCTATCTCGACCGTCTCGAACGGCGTGCCGGCCAGTGGCGGATCGCCCTGCGTACCAATGCTATCGAATGGTCCGGGCTCGCCCCGACGATGCCGATTCCGTTCGCCGATATCCCCGATATCCATGCCAACGGTGTGCCGTCGCGCAGTCCGGCGGACCCGTCCTATACCCGTCCGCTGCGCAATGTTCGCCGGCGGAATATTCCGGGCTGAACGCAGGAGTGAGGAGATAGTCATGACCCGCACCGCGATCGTCACCGGCGGGGCTTCGGGAATCGGCGGTGCCATCAGCCGTCGGCTCGCCGCGGAGGGCACCGCCGTCGCCGTCTTCGATATCAACGCCGCCGCCGCGACCACCGCGGCGGACAAGATCCGCGCCGCGGGCGGCACAGCCATCGGCTGCGGTGTGGATGTCGCCGACCGTGCCGCAGTGGAAGCCGGTGTTGCGCAAGTGCGTTCCGATCTCGGAACGCCCGCGATCCTGGTGAACTGCGCGGGCGTCACCGTTTCCGGTCCCTTCCTGGAACTCGACCTCGACACCTGGAACCGGGTGCTGGCGACCAACCTCACCAGTGCCTTCCACTGCTGTCAGGTCGTGTTGCCCGATATGGTCGCCGCCGGGTGGGGCCGGATCGTCAATATCTCGTCGTCGAGTACACACAGTGGGGTCCCCGGTATGGCCGCCTATGTGTCCTCGAAATCCGGGATGATCGGACTCACCAAGGTGCTGGCCCTGGAATTCGGGCGCAGCGGTATCACCGTGAACACCATCCCACCCGGTTTCATCGAAACGCCCATGATGCGCGGTGCACTGGACAACGGGGTGTTCGATCTCGACAAACAGGTGGCGAATACTCCGGTCGGCCGGATCGGGCGACCCGAGGACATCGCCGCCACCTGTGCGTTTCTGGTCGGTGAGGACGCGGGATACATCACCGGACAGGTGATCGGCGTGAACGGGGGACGGAATACGTGAGCGAACCTGATACACCGGTGGACAAGGAGCTGGACATGGAACGGATTTCCCCGCTGAAACCCGCGGACTGGTCGGACGAATTACGCGCGTTCTTCGCCGACTACCGCTCCCGGCTGCACCGCGGCGGTCCGGCACCCGCCAATACCCGTTCGGGTACCAATCTGCTCGGAACCCTGGCCCGATATCCCGCCTTCACCATGGCATTCCTCCCGTTCAACGGGCATCTGCTCTACGGCACCACATTGTCCGAGCGGCAGCGCGAAATACTGATCCTGCGGGTCGCGCACCTCTGGGAGAGTGACTACGAATGGGCCCAGCACGCGGTGCTCGGCGGTAACGCGGGACTGACCGACGAGGAGATCCGCGGGATCGCGGCGGGCCCCGACGCCCCGGGGTGGAAGCCGGTGGAAGCGGCCTTGCTGCGGGCGGCCGACGAACTGCGGGAAGCGGGCGAGGTCGGCGAGGACACCTGGCGGGTGCTGGCGGCTGATTTCGATGACCACCAGCTGATGGATATCGTGTTCACGGTGGGTACGTACGCGATGCTGGCCATGGCAATGCGGTCGTTCGGGGTCCGGCCGGACCCCGATCTCGAGGCGTACCTGCCTGTGCGACAGTGAGATCGGCGAACCGTCCGGCGCGTCACGATCACGCCGGACGGCTCGGTATCAGCGACAGCCGAGATTCGGCGCAGCAACGTTCGGAGCAGCAATGAACGACGAGGCCGTACCCTCCGGGTATCAGAACCGCCCCGATTACCGGGTGGACCTGCTCGCCCGCACCAATACGATCACCGCCGCACTCGCCGGCCGGGTGCTCGCCACCAGCGACGAATGCCTGGTGGTCGACGAACAGGATCACGGCCTGGTGGTCTACTTCCCGCCGGACGCGGTAGATCTCGACCTGCTCGAGGCCGTCGACCTGCATACGGTCTGTCCGTTCAAAGGCCATGCCTCGTATTGGACCCTGCCCGGTAGCGACCACCCGTGGATCGCCTGGACCTATCCGCGTCCACATCCGCCCGTCGCACGGCTGGCCGGGTACATCGCATTCGACCAGAACGTAGTCCAGGTGACGATCGGCAGCGGCCGGTACACGGGGGTCCGGGCATGAGCGGGTCAGGCCCGGAGGAGGTAGCGCAGCGTCACCACGCAGGGCCCCCGCTCATGCCCCATGGACACAGCGTGAATGCGGGATACACACCGGGTCTCGCGGGGGAACCGGAATCCTCGATGGATCGGATGCTCGATATCTTCGATGTCCGGCCCGACCCGGTGGTTCCGGCGCGCTACCTCGGTGACAGCGACGGCGGCAGCCGGCGGGTGGTCGACGGCAGCCAGATCCTCGGGCAGAGCATTGTCGCCGCCACCAAGGCGCTGCCCGGCCGCACCGTGCGCACCGCGCACGCCCTGTTCGTCTCCGCGGCCGATCCCGATATCCCGCTGGACTTCACCGTCACCCCGATCAAAACCGGACGCAGTTTCGCCGGCGCCGCCGTGACCGTCCGCCAGGAGCTGAAGGTTCGCACGAGTTGCACTGTGCTACTGGACAATCCGCAACCCGACCTGATCCGCCGCGACGAACCGGCCGGACTGCCGGTCGCCGGTCCGGACGAGGCGGTGCCGGCCGATAATCTGCCGCTGCCGGGCCGCGAGGTCCGTATCGTCGGCAGCGCCGATATCAACGATCCCGACGAAGTGGGCCCGCCCGTGGTCGACGCCTGGCTGCGCTACGACGAGATCCCCGGTCGCGACGACCTGCACCGTGCCGTTCTCGCTCATTTCACCGGGCATCTCGCGATTTCGACGGCGCTGCGCCCGCATCCCGGGCTCGGCACCGCCCAAGCCCACCACACCCTGTCGACGGCGCCGATGGGTATCGCCGTCAGCTTCCACGACCCGGTGAAATGGGACGGCTGGTTGCGCTATCACCACGAGGCGACCTTCGTCGGCGCGGGCACCGCGCATATCCGCGGCCAGATCAGCACCGAGAGCGGCCGGCTGATCGCGTCGTTCACCCAGGACGCGATGATCCGGTCCTTCGAACGCGGCCCGGTCACCGATATGCCGAGCGAGGCCCGGCTGTAGGTCAGCGGCGGATCCCCTGGGCGCTGCGGATCGCCTGCTGGGCCATGGTGGACGAGGCGTTCACGATGCCGTCGTCGAAGCGGTCCAGCAGCAGCGCCTGGGTGGCCGCCAGATGCGCGCACGCCATGTGTTCGGCGGCCGAGGCCTGGCCGGAGGCGATATCGTCGACGATTTTCTGGTGGGTCCGCACCGCGGCCCGGGCCTGTTCCCGCGACGGGTATTCGCCACGGCCGGTCAACGCCTCGGCCCAGGCCTCCTCCTGTGCCGACCACAAGGCGACCAGGCTGCTCACCACATAGCGGACCGTGGCATTCGGGGTGAACGACACCACCAGGTCGTGGAATTCGCGGGCGGTCTGGGTGAAGGCGACCCCGTCGTCCACCAGATCCCGCGATTTCTCGATGTTCTCGGTGAGCGCGGGCACCACGACCTCGAGGCGATCCTCGCGCCGGGCGCATTCGGCCGCGCACATGGGTTCGAGCATCTGCAGGCCGGAGGCCAGATCGCGCAATGTCACCCGGCCGCCCTGCAGAGCCAGCCCGAGGTGATAGGCCGCGGAGGTTTCGTCCGGCCGGTGCACCTCCGCGCCGCCGACATTGCCGCGGCGCACGGTGACCAGGCCCTCGGTTTCGAGAATCCGGATGGCCTCGCGGATCGACGGGTAGGAGACGCCGAATTCCTGGACCAGCTGCTCCTGGGTCGGCAGCCGGTAATCGTCGGTGCCGTTGAGGATTCGCGTGCGCAATTCGTCCGCAACGGTCTGCGCCACCCGGTGCTGGGTGACCCGCCCACGCCGCGGGCCTGTCACGACAGCCGCTTCCGGCCGGAAAAGTGCACCATACCCGCGAGTTTATAGCGAAACGGCTTGTTCATCAATGATTGCAATACTTGAAAGGACAGAGGTTCGGTTCGCGCTGCGCTCCGGTCGGTCCGGGATCACGGTACGGCCGGCCCGTCGTCCGGTTCGCGAGGGGTGCGGCGCAAGGCCGCGAGATACCCCTCGGCGGCCAGGCGTTGCAGCCCACGGCTCACCGGCCCGCCGAGTCGGGTGTACCAGGTTGCGGGCCGTGAGAAGGCGGTGACCACGCCGTATACCGCGTCCGTCGCGCGGTCGTACTCGACAGCGAACAGCTCCTCACCGGATTCGGGATGGCCGGGCAAGGTGCCGTAGGCAAAGCCGCGGCGGTCGTCCTCGTCGACAACGTAGACGACCCGGCACGGTGCCGTCAGCCCGATCCGGCCGATACCGAACCGGACCGTGACACCCGCCCCCGGTTCCGCGGACGGTGTGTCTGCGCCGGCGAGCAGGTGCAGGCCGCGCTGCATCCGATAGGCGAGAACGGCGTCGCCGAATCGCCGGAAGTCGGTGCGTCCGTTGCCGAGCCGGCGCCGCACGCGGAGATGGTGATAGCCGGCGGGCAACGGGCCACGGGTGCCGCCCACCTCCGCGTAGGTGAACTCCGGGTGTCCAGCGGAACCTGTCACGGCACGATCCTCTCGCGTCGCCGGTCCCGGCCGGCGGCGGGGGCCTTCCGGCCGCCGCACTGTCCGGTGAGCTGTAGCTCCGCAGCATGGGAATCTCCCTCTGCGATCGACCATCCCGTGGGCGTGACGACGGCTTCCGCGCCGGCGGCTGTGCCCGCATCGGCCCCGAGGTCCGTGAACCGCGTGAGCAGCAGGTCGGGTCCGAGCGGCCCGACCGGACTGCGTCGCTAGGTCCGGTCGACTTTGAACTGGTTCACCGGCCCCTTGTCCATCCGCACCTCGACCCGCCCGTCGGGTTGCAGTGTCGCGGCCGGGCGGTGCTCGGAGAAGCGGCGGCTGTAGAGCTCGAGGCGTTCGATCAGGACGCCTTCGGGCCGGTTGTACACGATCCCCGGGACGCAGGTGAAGATCCAGCTCGATTTCTTCGCCTGGTCGGCCGGGATAGTCACCGTATCCGCGCCGCTCTCGATGGACAGCGTCACTCGGTACTTGTGGAACGAACCGGTTCCATTGTTGATCGCCGAGTACGCCACCGGGACGACGGCGACGATCTCGGGCGACAACCGCACCTCGATGATCTCCTCCGTCGTACCGCCGCCGCGCCGGACATCGCCACGACCGCGGTCGCCGAGATGGCGCACCAGATCGCCGTGCTGCGGGTTAGCCGGAATGCCGGCGGCCGGGAAAGTGGCCACGTGCACCACTTTTCCACCCGTCAGGACGACCAGGGCGTAGGCCTCGTAGTCGGTCCCGCTGGCCCACGCCACCCGTAGCCGTACGAGCGGGGCCTTCTCCAGCAGCACCGGGCCGGCGCCTTTGGTCAGCGTGACCGCGCCTTTGCTGAAGTTCACCCCGGGCGGTGGCGCGGCAGGGTACGCGGACCCGGGCACCCCACCCGGAGCCGACGCGGCTTCGGACTGTGGAATGCCCGTCGCCGGAGCGTGCGGAGACCCCGCGGATAACGGCGGCGGGTATCCCGGTGTGGCCGCGGCGGGCGGATATCCGGGGGCAGGTGCTGGGCCGAACTTCTGACCAGGTGGATCGGCACCGGCCGGTGCGGCGGCACGGGGGGCCGCTGGGCTCGGCACCGCTGTGGGCGGAGTGGTTGTGGGCGGTGCCGGTGGGCCGGGTTCGTCGTCGACGGTGATACCGAAATCGGTGGCCAGCCCCGCCAGCCCGGACGCGTACCCCTGGCCGATATTGCGCAGTTTCCATGCGCCCGCCCGCCGGTACACCTCTGCGAGTTGCACCGTGGTCTCCGAGGTCAGTCCGGTGATGGGCAGATCGTAGGTTCCGCCGCCTTCCTCGGCGATCTGCACCGCGAGCGCGATCGCCCCGAACGATCCGGTATCCACCGAGGCCGCGACCACCAGCCGGTGGGTGGGGGCTGTGACCGCGGCCAGGTCGATCGAGATCGCGCCGTCCGCCAGGCGCACCGCGCCATCCGGTGAGACGGGCTGGTTGTAGAAGACGAAATCGTCGTCGCTGCCCACCTTCCCGTTCTCTTGCAGGCACAACACGGTGAGGTCGATCCCGGCCGGCGTCGCCGATATCCGTAACCGTCCGCCCCGCAAGGCCGTATTCGCACCCTTACCGATCACTTCGGACATCCGCACCCCAGTCGTTCGTCGCGTCGCCCACCAGCCTAGGGTGGGCAGGGCCCGCCGAGGTGGCGATCGAACCAGTCGGAGCGGCGGGTGCACGGGCCTCAGTGATGGTGGTATTCGTGGACAACCGCGTGCCCGAGGCCGCGGCCGATCATCCACTTGTTCACCGGCACTGTCACCACGAACGCGATCGCGAGCGAGAAGACCAGCGAGCCCCAGAACAGCCAGTTGGCGAGCCCGGCGTCCAGCGCGCCCGGAACCACGACCATGATCAGATTGTCCACCGTCTCCATCACCGCGATGGAGACGGTGTCCGCGGCGAGCGCCACCCGCAGTGCCCGGCGCAGGCCGACGCCGGCCCGGAGGACACCGCGCATGGTCAGCGCATAGCCGAACAGAAATGCCAGCAGCACCGAGAGCACGACCGTCGCCGCATTGTGCAGGCTCAGGGCGGTGCCGATCACCATGCCGAGTACCTCACCGATGGCGCAGCCGGTGAGGCAGTGCAGGGTTGCCGAGGCCGCGGGCTGCCAGCCGCCCGCGGCGTGGTGCCGTGGCTGCTCCACCGACCCCGCTGTCATGCTGCCATTGTGCACCCCGTGGTCAGCAGCGCGCCGCAGCGCGGGACGGGCCCCGGCCTCATGTTGCCGGATCCGTCCCGCGCGGCGCAGACCAGGGTCAGCGGGCAGCGGCTCGGTCGATCAGGAGCTCACGCCGCTGAGCTCGTTCGGGATATTCGGGAGGGTCACCGACTGGGTCACCGCACCCGAGGACAGTTCGACCCGGTGGATCTGCTTGGTGGCCGGGTCGGAAACGTAGGCGATCCCCTCGCGGACGAACAGGGCCGGTCGTGGCTGCTGCCAGTCGATCGGCTCCAGCCACGGGTCCAGGACATCGATGGACCGGGTCACCGTGCCGGCGACCGGGTCGATCACGTGGATGGCGCCGTCGGTGCCCAGTACCAGCGCTTCGCCCTGCGGGCCGCGGGCCAGCGAGCGGAAGGTGTAGCTGGTGCCCAGATCGACGAGCCGCAGCGTTCCCTTCTCCGTATCGATCAGCGAGACCCGTTCGGGGCGTTCCAGTTCCGCGTGCTCGTCGGTTTTGTAATCGCCGAGGACGATCGGCGAGACCTCGCTGCCGGCCTGGTTACCGATCCGGCCGTACGGATCCGGACTGTCGACCTTGGTGAGTTTGCCGTTCCGGTAGACCAGCACACCGTCCTGGCATCCGACGACGAGGGTGTCACCGGCCGCGGTGGCCTCACCGTGCACGCCGGGGCATTTCTCGCTGCGGGTGATCTCCTGGCGGCCGGCGTCCAGGATCGCCAGCCCGACCCGCTCCTCCTCGGTGCCCAGCGTGACGGCGAGTTCACCGCTCTCCAATTCCACCGCCACACCGTGATGCGGTTCGGCGGCCTGGTAGTCGCGCGTTTCCGGTGCACCGCCGGCGAGATCGGCGGGATCGAAGGAGACCACCTTGCCGGTGCCGTCCGCGAACAGCACGGTGCGCCCGGCATGACGGACGACGTGACCCGGTTTCGGCGCGGGGAATTCGATCTCGGTGAACTGCGCCGCCACCGCGTCCAGGATCTGGAAACGTTCGCCCGTCGAGACGACGATATGCCGGTCGTCGCCCGCCGGGTTGACCCGGTTGAATCCGGTCAGTTCCACGCCGCCGCCCCGGGCCAGGGTGGCGCCGTCGAGCAGGTGGATACCGCCGTCGTAGGTGACCGCCAGCGGATCGGCGATCGACGTTTCCGCGCCGGAATCGCTACCGCAGCCGCTCAATGCGACGACCGCGGTGAGCAGCCCGGACAGCGCCGCCGCCCGTTTCGTACCCGACCGATTGTGCATAACGCTCCCTCATCATCTTTCTTCGTGCCGGCTGCGGCGGCGGAATATCGCAGCGTCGAGTGGCTATGCGGGCGCCAGGCCGTCCACCATCGCGGTGGTGTTGGCGCGCATCATTTCCAGGTAGGTGGCCGCGCCGCCGTCCGGCGGGGTCAGCGATTCCGAATGCAATCCGACGATGCGCACCTCCACACCGGCTTGTTCGGCGAGAGCCTGGGCGAGACGGTCGGGCCGGGCGGAATCGACGAAGATCGCTGGGACGCCGGTGGTGCGGATGGCGGTGGCCAGGTCGGCGAGGTCCGCGGCGCTCGGTGAGGCCAGGGTGGTCCCGCCAGGGATCACGGCGCCCACCACCTCGAAATCGAAACGGTCGGCGAGATAACCGAATACGTGATGATTGGTGACCAGTTTGCGGCGCTCCGGCGCGACGGTGGCGAAGCGGTCGGACATCCACTGCTCGAGTCCGTCGAGTTCGGTGAGGTACCGGTCGGCATTCGCGCGGACGGCGGCGGCATCGATATCCGGCACCGATTCGATCACCCGATCGCGAATGACCTCCACCGCCCGGTGGACCCGCTGGGGATCGGTCCAGAAGTGCGGGTCCGGGGTGCCGGCGGCGTCACCGGCGCGGTAGGGGAGCGGGTCGATCTGCGGGCCCACCTAAAGCGTTGTCACCCCGGATTCTCCGGCCGACGTCACATGACGAGCCAAACCTTCCTCGAGGCCCAGTCCGTTCTCGACGATGAGATCGGCGTCGTCCAGTACCGCCGCCTCCTGTGCGGACAGCGCGAAGGAATGCGGATCCGATCCGGGCGGCATCAGCACCGTCACCGGGGCGGTATCGCCGACGACGGCCCGCGTGATATCGCCGAGGATATCGGTGGTCACCACGACACCCGCGCCGCCGGAATCGGTTGTACCGCAGCCGGTCAGGGCGAGAACGCCGGTGAGGAGTGCGGCGCAGAGCCGGAGAACTGTTGTCATCGGCCGGTCTCCACCATCAGGTCGGGGTCGATATCGAGGGCGAAACTGCGGGCCACCCGCAGCCCGTCGGCATAGTCGATCTCGTGGATCTCCCGGCCGGCCGGGTCGTTGACGTAGGCGCGGTCGGCGTCGACCAGCAGGACCGGCGGCGCGGCGGGGTCCACGGACCCCGGCAGCACCCGGTTGTGGGCTGTCTCCGCGCCGGATTCCGGGTCGTAGGCGTGCAGTACACCGTCCGGGGCCAGCGCGAGAATCGCGGTACCTGCGCCCGCCGTCGTCGCGGCGGTTACCGGGCCGGTGCCGATCGACCGCCAGGACCGGCGCCCGATATCGAGAACCAGCACGCGCGCGTCCCGGACCGTGACCAGCACATCACTGCCGGACCGGTGGAAGAACTCGTCCGCACTTCCTGTCGTGCCGGGCGGGTACGGGAGTTTTTCGGCCGTGAACTCGTCGTCGCGTTCGGTGACCAGCAGGGCGCCGTCGGCGCAGGAGAACACCGCGCCGCGGCGGGTCACCGTATGCCCGCCGGGATCCGGGCAGGCCGGCGCCAGTGTCCGTACCGGTTCGTCCGCGCGACTCCGGACCTCGATCCGGTCCGACCCGTTCGGCGCGACGAGCAGATGCCCACCGTAGGGAATTGCGGTGCCGTCCACCACGGGCCCGGACCGCAGATCGCCCGCGTCGAGCGCGCTGCGATCGGTCAGCGCGGTGGCGCCGGAGCCGAGCACTGCTGCCGCCACCTCGGTATCGCTGTGTGCGGAGCGGACAGCACCGTCGACAACGCCGACCCGGCGCGGCTGCGCCCGGTAATAGTGCACATGGTCGCCGTGGTCGACCACCCAGCTGCCGCTGTCGACAACCGCGGTCTGCTGCCCGGCGGCGAGGTAGGCGTACCGCCCGTCCCCGGCGATTCCGGCGATACCCGGTACCTGGTCGAAGGTGATGGTCTCCTCGGTCACCAGGTCGAGCAACCGGACCGCACCCGATTCCCGGTCGGCGATCACCAGCCGCGGCTGGGCGCTCGCGCTCTCCTCGGCACCCTCGACATACCCGTGCGGCACGGGCTCGTCCGCCGGTTCCTCGCTACCGCACGCGGCGACCGGGATCAGCAGCAGCGCGGAAAGCGACGCACGCGCCACGGCTTTCCCGCGCCACACCCTGGTCTTCCTACGCGTTGGGCGGGGAGATACCGAGCTGGAAGCCTGTGCGCCGGAATCGCCTGTGCTGGGGAGGCCCACACCAGGATCACCGGTGCCGGAATCGCGTGCGCCGGGACCTTCTGTGTCGGTACTGCTCGCGCCGGGGCCGCTTCCGGACCGCCCGGCCCGGGCCTGCGCTGCCGTGCGGATCCGCGCCACCAGGGCGGCGGCGAAGAAGATCGCGACCGCGATCGCGGCGATCGTCGCTCCGGCCGCTGTGCCCGCGTGCCAGGACACCAGCAGGCCCAGCACGGTGGACAACGCGCCGATAGCGGCTGCCAGCACCATGATTCGTGGGATCCGATGGGTGAAGTAGGTCGCCGCGGCCGGGGGAGCGACGAGCAGACCCAGGACGAGCAGCGTGCCCACGATATGGAACGACGCCGCGATCGCCAGTGTGAGCAACCCCAGCAGCGCGATCTGCGCGCCGCGCGGATGCAGCCCCAACGTCTGCGCGGTGCGTGGATCGAAACTCAGCGCGACGAAGGCGCGATGCCCCGCCACCGTGATCACCAGCGCGACCGCCAGCGCCGCCAGCAGGAAAACCAGGTCCCGCGGCCGGGTGGCGAGGACATCGCCGAACAGGAAACCGGTCAGGTCCACCGCGAACGATTGCGACCGCGATATCAGGATCACCCCGGTCGCAAGCATCCCCACGAACAGCAACCCGATCCCGGTATCGGTCGACAACCGGCGGTTACGGCTGAGTACCGAGACCCCCGCGGCCATGGCCGAGGCGCTGATCAGCGCACCGAACAGCAGATTCCCGCCGAGCAGCGCGGCGGCGGCCACCCCGGGCAGCATGCCGTGTGCCATCGCTTCACCGAGAAATGCCATACCGCGCACCACGACCCAGGTTCCGGCGAGTGCGCACAGACACGAGACCAGCAACCCACCCACGAGGGCTCGCTGCACAAAGGAGACCTCGAACGGGTCGATCAGCCAATCCATGATCCAAGACTGTAAACTGATAACGATTGTCATTACAAGTTAGTTGCGGGAGTCACAGTATGCGCACGGCGGATATCGAAATCATCGGGCTGGCAGCGGGATACCCGGGCAATCCGGTGTTGCGCGAGGTCACCGCGACCTTGCCGGGCGGCCGGGTCACCGCGCTGATGGGCCCCAACGGCTCCGGTAAATCCACCCTGCTGGCGGTACTCGCCGGCATCCTCCGCCCGACAGCCGGATCGGTCGTTCAGTCCGGCGAGCAACGTCCGGCCCTGGTGGTCCAGCAGCAGGCCGTACCCCCGACCCTGCCGATCACCGTCGGCGAAACGGTAGCCATGGGGAGGTGGGCGCATCGCGGATTGTGGCGCCGCCTGACCCGAGCCGACCGGGCCGTGGTCACGGAGTGCCTGACCCGGCTGGATATCGCCGACCTGGCGCACCGCAGACTCGACACCCTCTCGGGTGGTCAACGCCAACGTGTACTGCTGGCCCGCGCACTGGCCCAGCAGTCGGACGTATTGCTCCTGGACGAGCCGAGCACCGGGCTGGACGCCGCCGCTCAGGAAGCCATCACCGCGGCCGTCCGGGAAGCCGCCGCGGCCGGGACCACAGTCGTCCACGCCACCCACGATCGTGCGGACGCCCGGCATGCCGACCACTGCGTGCAGCTGCGCGGGGGCCGCGTGGAGGCAGTGGGCGAACCCGAGGTTGTCCTCGCGGCATCTGCATGACGTCGTCTGTCGTAATCGTCCTGCAATCGGTGATCGTCGATCGTGACTCTCGGTGGGGGTAACTTCCCCCCGCCCGCGGGCCATAGTGGACTCACGACATCCAGCACACTGTGTCCCCGATCCGACCTCGAGAGGTGTGGACAATGGCAACACCGACAATCGACGAAGCCCAGGTCGAGAAGTTCGCCGAGAAGGCGATCGGTGATCTGGCGGGGATGTTCACGGTGGTTCTGTGCCACATCGGTGACCGGCTCGGCCTGTTCACCGAGTTGTCCGACCGTGGGCCCGCGTCCGCGGAAGAACTGGCGCAACGCCGGGGTATCGACAGGCGCTACGCGGCCGAATGGCTCCGGGGCCTGACCGCGGCCGGCTATCTGCGGTACGACGAGGCGGCGGGCCGGTACGAACTATCGCCCGAACACGCCATGGTGCTGGCCCTGGAGGGCGGCCCGGCATTTCTGGGTGGTGAGTATCAGATGGTCGGTGGCCTGCTGGAACCGATCGCTGACCTCGGGCGGGTGTTCCGCGAGGGCGGCGGTGTCGGCCAGGAACGGTACGGCCCGGACTTCTGGGAAGGGATGGAGCGGTTCACTGCCGGGTGGTTCGACAATTTCATGTTGCAGGACTGGATTCCCGGGATGCCGGAGGTCGCCGCGCGGCTGGCGGCCGGTTGCGACTACGCCGATGTCGGGTGTGGCTCCGGCCGGGCCCTGATCAGGCTGGCGGAGGCGTATCCCGAGAGCCGCTTCGTCGGCTACGACCTCTTCGAGCCGCAGGTGCAGCGTGCTCGCGCCGCGATCGCCGCCGCCGGCCTGTCCGGCCGGGTACGGGTCGAACGCGCCGACGCCGTCGACGGTTTACCGGATCAGTTCGATGTGATCTCGACCTTCGACGTCATCCACGATGCCATCGATCCACTCGGGCTGCTGCAGGGAATCCACCGTTCGCTACGGCCGGACGGTATCTACATCTGCCTGGACATCAACTGTGCCGACCGCCACGAGGACAACGAAGGGCCGCTGGCCACGGTGTTCTACGGCCTCAGCGTCACCTACTGCATGACGTCATCGCTCTCCGGCGGCGGTGCCGGACTCGGCACCTGCGGACTACCGGAGGCGAAAGCGCAGGAACTGTGCACGCGGGCCGGATTTACCGCGGTTCGCCGTGTGCCGCTGGAGAATCCCTTCAACAACCTCTACGAGGTTCGGCGGTCCTGAGGCGACTGTCGGGAAGTGCTCGGGTACCCCGTTCGATGGGTGCAGGCGAGTATCTGACGGGGGACTCGGCTCGGTGAGGTGTGACGACGCGCCGACGGTGCACGGGGTGAATCGGCGGGTCGCCTAATCTGCTGTTGCAGAACAAGATTCACCGCCGCGCTCGGGCCCCCGATCCGCATGACAACCGGATCGCGACTGTGCGGGGGCGCGCTGATGGAACGCGCTCGGCGTAGACGTACCGGCCGCGTGCGCTGTCCGGCCGTGTCGATATCCGCGATACCCGCGCCGACGGGCCGTGGCCGATCAGTTGGTTCGAAGAGCCTCTCGCGGACCCCTGGTGCGACGATGAGAACATCCTCTACTGTTTGTCTCATCCCGTGCCCGTGGACGACAAGGAGGTCGGATCGTGGACTCCAGCCAGGTGGCCGTGGAACGGGCCGCTGTATCGCGCGGCACCGGAATCCGGAGAGGTGAGTCGTAGTGCAGAACAGACCCACGGCAGCGGAGTTGCTGGTATCACTCGCCGAGCTGCTGGAGGAAACCCTGCTCCCGGCGCTGCCCGCCGACCTGCAACATCGTGCGCGGGTCGGGGCGAATCTGGCCCGAATCCTGGGCCGGGAGGTCGAGTTCGGGCCGGCGGCGGCCGCGCGGGAGAAGGAACTGCTCGACGCCGTTCCGGCCGGTGACGAAGATGCACTCTGGCAGGCCCTGACCGAGGTCGTACGGACGGATCTGGCCATCGCCAAACCGGGCTACGACAGCTGGGAGGGCGAATGAGCGAGTCAGGCCCGGAGGCGGTAGCGGAGCGTGGCCTCGCCGACTTCCTCACTCGTGAATTCGGTGACCAGGTCACCATCTCCGAGTTCCAGTTTCTTTCCGCGGGGGCGCGGCGGCGCAATATCGCCTTCACCGCCACCGCCGGCGGCACACCGCGCCGGCTGGTCGCGACGGTGGTGCCGCCCGCCGTCGAACTCATGCCCGTCGAGGCCGAGGCCGGCGTCCGGGAGCTGGCGCGTGCGCACGGGGTTCCCGTCCCGGACATCGTCGCGACCTGCACCGATACCGCGTACGTCGGTGAACCGTTCCTCGTCTCCGAGCATATCGACGGCGACACCGTGCCCCGCCGGGTTCTGCGAACCCTCGCTGCTGCCGGGAACGCGGCCGAGACAGCTCGGCAGTGGGGCGCAGCCATGGCTCGGCTGCACAGTATCGACCCGGCCGCCGCACCGGAATCGGTGCCATCGGCCGGTGCCGACCCGGCCGCCGAACATCTCGCCGAGGTAGCGGCGGTGGTGGGGGAACTCTTGCACGACCGAGCCGTGTTCTCCCTCGCGCTGCGCTGGCTGGAAAAACGGCTTCCGGGACCGCCACCGCGGCCCGCGCTCGTGCACACCGATATGCGCAACGGCAACCTGATCGTGAGCGAGGAAGGGTTGCAGGCCGTGCTCGACTGGGAGGGTACGCAGCGTTTCGGCGACCCCATGCGTGACGTCGCCTGGCCCGCCCTGCGCATGTGGCGGTTTCGTGAGGACAGCAAGGAATTCGGCGGGTTCGCCGACCGCGACACCTTCGTGGCCGGGTACGAGGAGGCGGGCGGCACCTTCGACCTCGACCGTTTCCGCTGGTGGAAGGTGATGGGCACCCTGTACTGGGGTGCCGGGCTCGCCCAGCAGGCGGCCGCCCATCTGGACGGAACCGTCCGGGATATCGTCATGGCCGCCAGCGGGCGTCGTGTCTCGGAGATCGAATGGGATCTGCTCATGCAGATCCGCCCCGCAGCGAAAGCATAGGAGACACCGTGGATTTCGAGTTGCCCGCCGAGCTGCGAGCCTATCTGAACGAACTCGACGAATTCATCGAGCGGGAAATCGAACCCCTCGAGCAGGCCGATGACAACATCCGCTTCTTCGACCATCGCCGCGAGGACGCCCGCACCGACTGGGAGCGTGGCGGCCTGCCCACCGCCGAGTGGGAAGAGTTGCTGGCCGAATCCCGGCGCCGCGCCGACGCCGCCGGCCACTACCGTTACGCGTTCCCGAAGGAATTCGGTGGCCGGGACGGCTCCAATCTCGGGATGGCGATCATCCGGGAACATCTGGCCCGGCGCGGCCTCGGCCTGCACTGCGATCTGCAGAACGAGCACGCGATCGTCGCGAACAATGTGGGTTTGCTGCTGATGCTGGCCTACGGCTCCGACGAGCAGAAAGCGCAGTGGGTGGACGGGCTGGCCGCGGGAACCCAGTTCTTCGCTTTCGGTATCACCGAGCCCGAACACGGTTCGGACGCAACGCATATGGAAACGACTGCTGTCCGGTCCGGCGACGACTGGGTCATCAACGGCACGAAGACCTGGAACACCGGAGTGCACATCGCGGACGCCGACCTCATTTTCGCCCGCACCTCCGGGAAAGCGGGCGACGGCCGAGGGATCACGGCCTTCCTGGTTCCGACCGATGCGGCGGGTTTCACGGTCGAGGAATATCTCTGGACCTTCAATATGCCCACCGACCACGCCCGGGTTTCTCTCACCGACGTCCGCGTGCCGAACTCCGCGATCTTCGGTGAAGAAGGACGCGGCCTCGCGGTGGTCCAGCATTTCTTCAACGAGAACCGCATCCGGCAGGCCGCGTCCAGCCTGGGCGCCGCGCAATACTGCGTGGACCGTGCCGTCGCCTACGCCAACGAGCGCAAACCGTTCGGCAAACCGCTGTCGTCCAACCAGGCCATCCAATTCCAGCTGGTCGAACTGCACACCCAGTGCGAGATGCTGCGTGCGCTGGTGCACAAAACCGCCTGGTCGATGGACGAATACGGCACCTTCGCGGTGTCCGAGCAGGTCTCGATGTGCAACTACTGGGCCAACCGACTCTGCTGTGAAGCCGCCGACCGCGCCATGCAGGTGCACGGTGGCCTCGGCTACTCCCGCTACACGCCGTTCGAGCACATCTACCGCCACCACCGCCGCTACCGCATCACCGAGGGCGCGGAGGAGATCCAGATGCGGCGGGTCGCGGGCTATCTGTTCGGATTCATGGATCGTGCGGTGGTGAAGGGCGTCGGAACACCCGGACAGGGCTAGGGCTCGGGAACCGGCGGAACGCCGGAAAAGCCTGGTCCGGGTGCCGCTGTGCCCGTCGAACGCGATGAACGCCGGGCCGGGTCGTCGTCGGTTCGAACGGTCTGCCGGTGCGGCGGTTTCGTCCACCGGGGACCACGCAGCACCGGCGCATGTCCGGGTAGCGTCGGAGCGTGCCCGCGCCGGGCAGGAGTGGAGGCAGGAGGACCGATGAGCGCAGAACCGCGCAGGTTGCTGGTCGCCAACCGTGGCGAAATCGCCGTGCGGATCTTTCGCGCCGCACAGTCGATGGGAATCGCGACGGTGGGGGTACGGTCCCGCGATGACGAGGGTGCCCTGCACGCCGACCGGTGCGACGACCTGGTGGTGCTGCCC
The DNA here is from genome assembly GCF_044453135.1 of Nocardia sp. NPDC051750. Classification (NCBI taxonomy): domain Bacteria; kingdom Bacillati; phylum Actinomycetota; class Actinomycetes; order Mycobacteriales; family Nocardiaceae; genus Nocardia; species Nocardia sp. NPDC051750. The sequence goes on from NZ_JBITCK010000008.1 coordinate 319,629, forward strand.
GGGACCGGCCCGGGCGCCTACTTGGATATCGATGCGATCCTCGCGGCGGCCCGCGAATCCGGCGCCACCGCAATCCATCCGGGCTACGGATTCCGTTCGGAAAGTGCAGATTTCGCCCGCGCCTGCCGGAAGACCGATATCACCTTCGTCGGACCGGCCGCGGAGACACTGGAATTGTTCGGCGACAAGGGCCGGGCGCGGCAGCTGGCCGTCGACAACGACGTCCCTGTCCTGCCCGGCACCACCGGCCCGACCTCCGCCGCGCAGATGCTCGAATTCCTGGCCGGGCAGGACGGGCCGGTGATGGTGAAAGCGCTGGCCGGGGGCGGTGGTCGCGGTACGCGGGCAGTGTATTCGGCCGATCGGCTGCCGGAGGCGTACGAACAGTGCACGGCCGAGGCCCGGAACGCATTCGGGGTGGGCGATCTGTATATCGAACGGCTGCTGACCGGCGCCCGGCACCTCGAGGTGCAGCTGGCCGGCGACGGGACCGGAGCGGTGGTCCACCTCTGGGACCGCGACTGCACGGTGCAGCGCCGGCATCAGAAACTCGTCGAGATCGCACCCGGCACCGTCCTCACCGGCGTGGCCCGCGCACGAATGCTCGACGCGGCGGTGCGGCTGGGCCTGGCCGCCGGGTTGCACGGTGTGGCGACGGTGGAATTCCTCGCTCTGCCGGACGGCACCTTCTACTTCCTGGAGGTGAACCCGCGCCTGCAAGTGGAGCACACCGTCACCGAGATGGTCACCGGTGTGGACCTCGTGCACACCCAGCTCCGGCTCGCCGCAGGCGCCACTCTCGCCGAACTCGGCCTGGTCCAGGACGCGATCGCTGAACCGTCGGGCTGCGCGATCCAGGTCCGGGTGAACGCCGAGACCGTGCGGCTGGACGGCACACTCGCGCCCGCGTCGGGCACCCTCACTGCTTTCGAGCTCCCCACCGGCGCGGGAGTCCGGGTCGATACCGCCGGCCGCGCCGGTGCACCGGTCAACCCGCGATTCGACACCCTGCTCGCCAAGATCGTGGTGCACGACCGTGACGGGTTCGCCGCCGCCCACCGGCTCGCCGTGCGCGCTCTCCGCGAAACCGCGGTGCGCGGAGTGCCGACGAACCTCGCCTTCCAGCAGGCAGTACTCGCCGACCCGGTATTCGCCGCCGGCGAGGTCGATACGACCTGGGTCGATCGCCACCTCGCCCACTTGGCAGCGCGCGCACGCGAATTCGACCAGAATGCAGCCACCGCACCGGTCCGGCGCGGGCCGGGGGCGAACACACCCGACGGGTACGGCAAAGGATCACCTGCCGCACGGACGGCGCCGCTTCCTCCGGGCAGCGGGGACGGCCGGGTCGTGTGTACCGGTACCGCCGGTGTCGTGGTGGCGATCGAGGTCGAACCGGGCAGCGCGGTCTCCGCCGGGACAACGGTCGCCGTGGTCGAAGCGATGAAAATGCACCACCCGGTGTGCGCCGGTCGTGCCGGGACCATCGAGAACGTTCTGGTCGATATCGGCGATTTCCTGGCCGAAGGGGAGGCGCTCGCGCTGCTGGACCCGGTGGCGGGCGCCGACGCGGCGGATGAGGCAGTCGAATCGGCCGTCTCCCTGGACGATATCCGGCCCGACCTCGCCGCCCTGCGGCAACGCCGCAGCCTGCTCGACGACGAATCGCGCGCCGAGGCAGTCGCCAAACGTCACCGGCTCGGTATGCGGACCGCCCGGGAGAACATCGCCGCGCTCACCGACGACGGCCTGCTGGTCGAATACGGCGGTTTCGCCGTCGCCGCCCAGCGCGGCCGCCGCGATCTCGCCGACCTCGAGGCCCGCACCCCGGCCGACGGTATCGTCACCGGCCTGGGACGTATCAACGGCGACCATTTCGCTGACGACCGCAGCACCTGCGCAGTCCTCGCCTACGACTACACGGTCCTGGCCGGCACCCAGGGGTATTTCAGCCACCAGAAAACCGACCGGCTGCTGCAACTCGCCCGCACCAGCCGCTATCCGGTCGTTCTCTTCGCCGAAGGCGGCGGCGGGCGCCCCGGGGACAGCGATCCGCCCATGGTGGCGGGCCTGCACTATCCGACCTTCGCCGCCATGGGCGCACTGAGCGGCATCGTGCCGACCATCGGGATCGCCGCCGGCCGCTGTTTCGCCGGTAACGCGGCGCTGCTGGGCACGTGCGATGTGGTCATCGCCACCGAGAACTCCACGATCGGTATGGCCGGTCCGGCGATGATCGAGGGCGGTGGGCTCGGCGTTTTCGCGCCGGAAGAGGTCGGGCCGATCGAGATGCAGCGCTCCAACGGCGTGGTGGATATCGTCGTCGCGGACGAGGCCGAGGCCACCGCGGTCGCGCGCCGATACCTCGCGTACTTCCAAGGCCGGATGCCCGGCGGTGAAGTCGCCGACCAGCGCGCGTTGCGGCACCTGATCCCGCAGGACCGCAAACGCGTCTACGACATCCGTGCGGTACTCGACACGCTGTTCGATAGCGGCTCTGTCCTCGAACTCCGCCGCGATTTCGCCCCCACGGCACTCACCGCCCTCGCCCGGATCGACGGTGCACCGGTCGGCGTCATCGCGAACAACCCCGCCCTGCTCGGCGGCGCGATCGACGCGCCCGGCGCCGATAAGCTCGCCCGCTTTCTGCAACTCTGCGATACCTACGGCCTACCCGTCGTATCACTCTGCGATACACCGGGTTTCATGGTCGGCCCCGACTCCGAACAGCAGGCCGCGGTCCGCCATTTCCCGCGCCTGTTCGTGCTGGGCGGTCACCTCACCGTGCCCCTGGTAACGGTCGTCCTGCGCAAGGGTTACGGACTGGGTGCCCTGGCGATGGCCGGGGGCGGCTTCCACAACACGAATATGATCGTCGCCTGGCCCACCGGCGAATTCGGCGGGATGGGCGTGGAGGGCGCGGTGCACCTGGCCTCGCGCGATATGCTGGCCGCCATTCCCGACCCGGAGGAACGAGCCCGCCGATTCGACGAACTGGTGACGCTGGCCTACCGGCAGGGCAGCGCGATCAACACCGCTTCCCATCTGGAGATCGACGATGTGATCGACCCGGCCGATACCCGCGATGTACTCGCCGCGGTACTGCTCGCACGGTCGAGTCCGCCGCGCGACGGCTGGCGCAACAGTGCCCGCAGCACCGGGATCGATACCTGGTAGACGAGGAGCCTTCATGACCACTCCAGCGGTACGGATCGAACGCGACGGCCCGGTGTTCACCGTGATCCTCTCGCGCCCGCACGCCCGCAACGCCGTGGACGGCCCCACCGGCACGGCCTTGTTCGACGCGTTCACCGCCTTCGACAACGACGACTCGGCGGCTGTCGCCGTGCTTTGGGGCGAGGGCGGAACCTTCTGCGCCGGAGCGGATCTCAAAGCCATCGGCACCGAGCGATCGAATCCGCTGACCGCCGGCGGCCGCGGTCCGATGGGACCGACCCGGATGCAGTTGAGCAAACCGGTGGTCGCCGCGGTTGCCGGGCACGCCGTCGCCGGCGGCCTGGAACTGGCGATCTGGTGCGATCTCCGCGTCGCGGCCGAGGACGCGGTATTCGGCGTGTTCTGCCGTCGCTGGGGTGTCCCGCTCATCGATGGCGGAACGGTCCGCCTGCCCCGCCTCATCGGCACCGGCCGGGCCATGGACATGGTGCTCACCGGCCGGCCCGTCGCCGCACCGGAAGCTCTGACCATGGGATTGGCCGACCGTGTCGTTCCGGTCGGCACGGAACGCGCGGCCGCCGAACAACTCGCCGCCGAGATAGCCGGTTTCCCGCAAACCTGCTCCCGCCAGGACAGATTGTCCCTCCTGCAGCAGGAGGGCATGACCGAACAAGAGGCCCTGGCCAACGAGTGGGAACATGGAATGATCTCGCTCACCGCCGACGCGGCGGCGGGTGCCCGGCGCTTCGCCGACGGTGCCGGGCGGGGCGGCTCGTTCGCCGACCCGGGCTGATCAGCGGTCCGATCGCCCAGTTCGTGCTACGCGCTGCCCGGGTCGAGCTCCGCCAAGCGGGCGCGCATCGCGCGGCCGGCGGCGTGCAGCGGGGCCGTGGAGCGCAGGGTGCGGCTGAGTACGAAGGCGCCTTCGAGTGCGGTGAGGACGCCGAGGATCAGCTCCCGCGCGGTGTCGGCGGAGAGGCCGCGACCGGCGAAATACGCGGTCCCGTCCTCGATCCAGGCCGTGATGATCTCCGCGGCCACCGCGCGTAATTCCGGTTCGGCGTCGGCGATTTCACCCGCCACCGTGCCGACCGGGCACATATTGATCCACCCCGTCTGCTCGATCTGTTCGGCGGCCGTGGTGAAGGCGGCGGGGATCGCCTCGTGCAAGTCCGCGTACGGATCGAGGAGGAGTGGGATCAGCCGGCCGTAGGCAATGCCGGCGTCGCGTAGGGCGGCCGCCGCGAGCTCGGGTTTCCCGCCGGGGAAGTGGTGGTAGAGCGACCCCATCGGTGCGTTGGCGGCCGTGCTGATCTGTTTGACGCTCGTTCCGCTGTAGCCGCGGGTGCGCAGGAGTTCGATCGTCGCGGTCACCAGCCGGGCCCGGGTGCCGGTGGTTGACAGGTTCTCGGTCACTGTTCCAGACTAGAGCAATCACTCTAGAGCGATCGCTCGAAAGGGGTCCGGATATGCCGACGGTCGAACTGCCCGCAGGTCGGATGCACTATGCGGAACACGGTGAGGGCCCGCCCGTGGTGCTGCTGCACGGCCTGCTGATGAATCACACGGTGTGGGACCGGGTCATCCCGCTGCTGCCGCCGGGGTTCCGCTATATCCGGCCCGACCTGCCGCTGGGAGCCCATCCGATCCCGCTCGAACCGGGTACCGATCTGAGCATGAAGGGGCTCAACCACCTGATCGCGGACTTTCTCACCGCGCTCGACCTCCGCGATATCGTCCTGGTACACAGCGATTGGGGCGGTGCGCTGTTCCTGACCGCCTACGGCCTGGACGATCGGGTGGGCCGGCTGGTCGTCCTCCCGTGCGAAGCGTTCGACAACTTCCCGCCCGGACTTCCCGGGAAAATGGCGACCGTCGCCTCCTGGATACCGGGCGGGGTCTCGCTGGCGCTGCGGCAACTGCGTATCCGATGGTTGCGCCGCTCGCCACTGCTCTTCGGCTGGATGGCGCGCTATCCGCTGCCCGACGATCTGGTGCGCGGTTGGACCGAACCGGGTCTGCGCGACGAACGAATCCGCCGCGACCTGCTCGCCTACGCCCGATCCGGTTTCCCGGCCGGTGAATTGATCGCGCATACCGAGGCGCTCCGCGACTTTTCGGGCGACGCGCTGATCCTCTGGTCCGCGGCCGGCAAGGTGATGCCCCGCGACCACGGTCGCCGCCTCGCCGAGCTGATCCCCGCAGCCCGGCTGGTCGAAATCCCCGATGCCTATGTTCTGTCCATGCTGGACCAGCCGGAAGCGGTCGCGGCGGCCATGGCGGAATTCCTGCTCACCGCCCGCGCCGGCCGAGCCGAGTGAACCGCGCCGGCCGAGCCGAGCCGGCCGCGTGGCACCGCGGTCCCGGTGAACTCGGCGCGCGCCGGCTCAGCCGGGGATATGCGGCATGACCTCCGCCGCGAACAACTCCATGGTCGCGGCCGCCTGTTTCGCGCCGACCATGAAGATCACCGAGTCGATGCCCTGCTCGGCCCGTTCGGCCAGCCGGTCCACCAGCATGGCCGGGGTCCCGACGTAACCCTCGTCGAGCGCGAACGCTTCGGCGCCGTAATGGCGCCGCGCCCGGGCCTGCACCTCGGGGAGGTCCCGTTCGTTCTCGGCGATGGCGAGGATGGCCTGATGTGACCGGCGGATCGACGCGGGGTCGCGGTCGACCCGGAGGCATTCGGCTTCCAGTAACTCGGTCGACCGCTGGTAGTCCGGCAGGCCGTAGGTCGGGATATTCCAGACATCGGCATAGCGCGCGACCAGCGGAAGCGTGTACTTCGGGCCGACCCCACCGAGATGGATCGGCGGCCGGGGAGATTGAACCGGCCGGGGAACACTGGCGACATCGCTGACCTGATAGTGCTTCCCGTCGAATGATGTCCGTTCCCGGGCGAACATCGAGGTGATGATCTCCAGCGCTTCACCCAGCCGCTCGGAGCGCTCGCCGGCCGGCCCCCAGGGCAAACCCGCCTGTAGATGTTCGTCCCGGATCGACCCGCTACCGAGCCCGAATTCCAGCCGGCCACCGGAAATCACGTCAAGTGTCGTGGCCATGCGGCCCAGCACCACGGGGTGCCGGAAGTTGTTGCACAACACCAGCGCCCCGACCCGCAATGTCGTGGTCCCAGCGAGCAGCGCGGTCGCCGTGGTCCAGGCTTCGAGGGACGGATGTTCCGGGAGTCCGGGTGACCACAGATGGTCGAAGAGCCAGAAGTTCGTGAAACCGGTGCGTTCGGCCGTGTGCGCGAGGTCGAGCAGCGGCGTGTACTCCGAAACGATCTGCGGTACATAAATCCCGAACTCCACCGCATCGAAGCTAGCAGCATCCGCTACCGCCGAGAGCGGTTTCCGGCTACCGAGGGGACCGGATTCGCCGGTGGTGCGGGCACGGGCATCGATCAGGAGCTGCTCGCTGCGTACACCGGTGCGTACACCGAGCAGCCGGCACCCGAGCCGCAGTCGTGGCGGCGGACCTTCGAAATGGTCAACTGGCACGGCTTGCGCCCGGACGGCAGCCTCGCGGACGGTAGTGACGATTCGGATCACTGGATCTGGTCGGAGGGCTGTCCTGTCGATATATCGGCTTTGGACGGCGGCCGGCGCATCATTCTGCTCGATGACGCCCCGTATCCGATGCAGCACACTGCCGCTCGGAGGTATCCGGGTATGCGAGCGGAGTTGGGGGCGTTCGAGACGCTGTCGGTGGCCGAGGTCCGGGCGTGGCTGACCCGGATAGCCGACGCGCTGCCGGGGCGGGTACCGAATTGACGATGGGTGCCGTAAAAGCCGGCGGGCGCCACCGCATGGGGCGCACGACCCTATGAGACAGGTCGTAGCCACGATGATTGTTTCCGCATCCGTGCATGATCGCCTGCACGGCAAGCACTTCGACGCGGGTGGTGGTTTACTGGCCGTACTGCGGGGGCGCGGCAGAGCGACCCCGGCGAGAGCCTGGGCCGGGTACAAGCTCGGTCTCGCGGAGTTCGGGTTCGGGGAAGGGAAGATACGTGCGGGAAGTGGCGTGCCACAGTGTCGGTAACCGGATCGAGCACACGCGGGACCTGCCCGCGCGGGTACTCCAGCTCTGGGGCCGCTTGCGCTGGGACGGCTTGTCCCTCGACGTGTTACAGCAGATTCGCGACGAAATCCTGGACGATGTGGCCCTCCGGGCGCTCGAAGATCCTTCGCCCGGCGATGACCGCACGCGAGCTGCCGTGTCCACGGCCGCTGAATGTGCCTGGGCTGCCCTGGATTTCACCACCTTCCCCAGTGGTGACTTCGAGCTGTGCTTTCCGCTCATCGGCGAGCGGCTCAGCAATTTCCCGGAGCCCGACGGATCGGTCAGTGCGTCGCTGATCCACAGCGGGGAACACGGTCCGGCCTGGGTGAAGGACCTCGCACCTGCTTCCACCCGGACCTGGTTGGATGCTTTCGCGATGTGCCTGGTCGGCGATCTGCTGTGGGAACGGATGCGGGCGATGGGTCCGATGCTGAGGGATGAGTACGCAACGACCGTCCATGAAGGAGCGCCGTATTCGCCGCTGGAATGCACGTCCGACCCGGCCGAACTCACCGAGATGGATGCACTCTGCCTTTACCTGGCCGAAGCGACCGGGCCGACACCGAACCACTTTCCCGACGTGCCCCTGCGGAAACCCACCGTCGAGGAGCGACTCGAAGCCGCGCGGCGGTTGGACACCCTCGACGCCCTGACTTCGGAGCAGCGGTTGTTGCGGGTGCTGCTCGACGACAACCGGGCATCCTTCGAAGACACCCTGGTCGATCAGCTCGTGCGGTACCGCGAGAGCGCGGTACCGGATGCCCCGCCACGAAGTCTGCTGCCGATCGGCATCATTGCTGTGGCTGCCCTTGCTGTTCAGGTGCACGGCTGGACCCTGGGAATCACGTCCGGCTATCTACCGGAAGTCCTGCTGGCGGCGCCGCACGACGCGCCGCCGGTCGCTGCGGGGAACTGATAGCGGCCGCGACCTGATCGAAGCGGTAGCGAAGACCGGCCGGGCCGAATTGCTCGCGTTCTCCGATATGGGTGCTGATCAACCGGGAATCTCGGTGTCCGGGGCCCGGCCGCGTACCCATTTGGCAGCGAGTGGGAAGAGCAGCACCGTTGTCGCCCCGGCGGCGACCAGCGTCGACGCCATATCCTCGGTGATCAGCTCGCCGCGTACCGCGACCTGGGTGACGGCGACGATGATCGGCAGCCCGGTGGCGGCGTACAAGGCCAGCTGAACCCGTTCGTGTGGGTATTCGAGGTTGGCTCCGTGCGGAACGAACCGTTCGCTGAACCATACGGTCGAGCCCCGGGCGAACCCGATCGCCAGCACGAACAGCGCCCACATGACGGGCTCGGCGGCGACCGTCGCGGGATCGATACCCATCCCCGAGGTGACGAAGAAGATCGGGATGAGCACGCCGTAGCCGATGGTTTCCAGCGAGTCCTGGATGCCCGGATGCGTTTCGGCGACCAGCCGGCGCAGGATGAGGCCCGCCGCGAACGCACCCAGCACCACATCGAGTTCGAATACCTCCGCCACGGTCATCAGGATCAGCAGCAGCAGGAACACCAGCCGCACCGGAAGCTGCACGGTGCCCGTGGCCAGGGCCGCGATCAGTCGTTCGGCGCCGGGACGGCGGGTCAGGATCCGCTGCGGCACCCAGGCGAGTACCGCGGCGGCGGTCGCGAACAGGAGCAGGACCACCAGTGAGGCCCCCAGGTTGTGCCCGGTAAGCAGTATCGAGATCGCGAGAACCGGGCCCAGCTCGCCCACCGCCCCGTGTGCCAGCACCGCGCGACCCAGCGGTTGGTCGAGCACACCGTCTTCTTTCACGATCGGCAGCAGGGTGCCGAGCGCGGTGGAACTGAGGGCGATGGCGACGGCGATGAGGGCGGTGAATCCCGCGTCCGGCGCGGCCAGCCAGACCAGCAACAGCGCCAGCACCAGCCCGGCGAGCCAGGTCAGCCAGGCGGTGCGGCCGGGTTTGCCGCCGAGCAGTTTCGGGTCGAGTTCGTAACCGGCGAGCAGGAACAGCATGCCGAGCCCGAGCTCGCTGAGCAGGTCGACGCCGCCGTCGGTGCCCGCCAAGGCCGCGGCATGAGGCCCCAGGACGACCCCGAGCACCAGGAGTAGCACGACATCGGGGATCAGCCCGCGCAGCAGCCGGGACAGCAGCGGCGCCGCCACCGCGGCGGCCGCGATCCAGAACAGCGAGACGATGGCCGACGGTCCCGGGTCCACCGCCGCGGCCGCCATCGTCATTCGATCATGGTCCCACCACGGACCGCGGACCCCGGCCGCCGACACGACGGAGATGTCGTTCGTGTTCTCGTGCCGGTGCGCCGGGGCCGGCGGTGCCCGATGGTCAGATCCGCGCGGTATCCCAGGTGGCGATGGCCCAGATGATCACGATATCCAGTGCGATGATCAGGATCGACCACAGCGGGTAGTACGGCAGCCACAGGAAATTCACCACGATCGACAGTGCGGCCAGGCCGATGGCGGTGATCCGTGCCCACGTCGCGCCGGTCATCAGCGCCAGCGAGGTCAGGATCAGCAGGATGCCGAAAACGATATGGACCCAGCCCCAACTGGAGAGGTCCAGTTCGTACACGTATTGCGGCCCGGAGACGAAGACCTCGTCTTCGGCGACCGCGGAGATGCCCTGGAACAGCGTGATGAATCCGGCGACCATGAGTAGAGCAGCCGCCGCGATGGAGGTACCACCGGCGACGGACTGTTTCACCGAGTGTTCGTCGGATGCCGCGTGGGCTCCGGCTCTACCGGTTGCGGGGGTCGGTGCTGCGGGTTGCTGGGTGGTCATGTGAACTCCCTTCGGGGTGGGAGCGCCACACCGGACCCTGCGAACTGATCGTCGATGACGCCCACATACGCCACACTTCGATTCCCTTGTTCTGATCGAGGATTATGCCACTGGCCAGGTGTGTTTCCCGGAAACGAGCGAAATCGGAGCCGAGTCGCGATACTTCGGGAGAATTTTTCGGCGGTTCTGTCGATCCGCCGGGTGTCTCGTTCGACCTACGGGTGAAGGGTCCGAGAGGGACTCGACGACACAAGGGAGATCACACCATGAAGTACATGCTGATCATGCGCGCCACCGACGAAGCCTTCGCCCAGATGGGTGAGATCGATTTCGGCGAGATGCTGGAGACCGTCGGCCGGTTCAACGACGAACTCATCCGCGCCGGTGTGCTGCTCGCCGCCGAGGGTCTCGACGATGCCGCCGAGGGGGTGGTCGTCGACTATTCCTCCGCGGATCCGGTGATCACCGACGGGCCCTACGGTGAGACCAAAGAGCTCTTCAACGGCTACTACATTCTCAATGTCGCGTCGAAAGAGGAAGCCGTGGAATGGGCCAAGCGGATGCCGATGTCCGGTCCGGGCTTCAAAACCGAGATCCGGCGGGTCAGCACCATCGACGAGTTTCCGCAGGACAATATCTGGATCCAGAAAGAGCGGGCCTGGCGCGAAGCCACCGGTCAGCTCTGATCGGAGAGTGCTGTGTCCGACCGTGCCGGGTCCGATCACGAGGGTCGCGAGGCAGTGGCCGCGGTGTGGCGGATCGAATCCGCGCGGATCGTCGGCGCGCTCGCCCGCTACACCGGCGACTTCCCGCTGGCCGAGGACCTCGCCCAGGAAGCGCTGGCCGAAGCCCTGGTGACCTGGCCGCGTGAGGGCGTACCCCGCAACCCGGCCGGCTGGTTGCTGACCGTCGGCCGGCGCCGGGCCATCGACGGGTTCCGCCGACGGGCGGCTCTCGACGACCGATATACCGCCCTCGCCCACAACCTGGGCGAGGGCGGTATCGCCGCGGGAAGTGATCCGGCCGGTCCGGCGGGGGAGGAACTATGGGATCCGGACCGGATCGACGACGATGTGCTCGCGTTGATGTTCATCTCCTGCCATCCGGTGTTGCCGCCGGAAGCGCGAGTGGCGCTCACCCTGCGTGTGGTCGGCGGCTTGACCAGTGACGAGATCGGGCGGGCGTTCCTGGTCCCGACGGCGACCGTGCAGGCACGGATCACCCGCGCGAAGAAAACCCTGGCCGCCACCCGGACACCGTTCGAGGTACCGCCCGCAGCGGACCGGCCGGCCAGGCTGGTCTCGGTGCTGCGGGCGGTGTACGTGATCTTCACCGAGGGGTCGTCGGCGAGTTCCGGCGCCGACCTCATCCGCGTCGATCTGGCTGCCGAAGCGCAGCGGCTGGCTCGCGTGCTGACCAGACTGGTCCCGGACGAACCGGAGGCACAGAGCCTGCTCGCGCTCCTGGAACTGACCGCCGCGCGTTTTCCCGCCCGTACGGGCCCGGACGGTGCGCCGGTGCTGCTCGAGCAGCAGGACCGCCGGCGCTGGGATCGCAGCGCAATCGGCCGCGGCCGCGCCGCCCTGGCCCGCGCCGGGAAAGCCGGCCGCGGGCTGGGCATCTACGGACTCCAGGCCGCCATCGCGGAATGCCACGCCGTGGCGGCCTCGGTGGCGGAAACCGATTGGGAGCGCATCGTGCTCCTCTACGAGGCACTGGGCCGGCTGGCTCCCTCCCCGGTTGTCGAGGTGAACCGTGCAGTCGCGGTTTCCATGGCCCAGGGTCCGGCCGCCGCCCTGCGCATCGTCGACGAACTGGCGGCCGCGGACGCCCTGGCGAATTCCCATCTGCTGCCGAGCGTCCGGGGCGAACTGCTCATCCGCCTCGGCCGCCCGGCGGAAGCGCGCGCGGAACTGGAACAAGCCGTGGCCCGCTGCGGCAACGAGCGGGAACGTGCGGTCCTGGAGGGCAAGATCCGCCGCCTCGACACCGCCGCTGCGCCGTAGTACCGCAAGTCCCGGGCTCAGTCCTGCCGCCCCGAAGCGGCGCCCGCTGGTGCGGGCGGGCTGGGTGTCCAATGGCCGCGCCGGCGCCTCCCGGCGTGAACCGGGCCACCACGGTCGAGCGCCTATCCGGTCGCTCGGCACCGGGCTCGATGCCCGAGTGAACTTGCCGCGGATCCGGATGGGGAGGGTGACGGTTCGACATGCTTCGGCCCCGGACGGCTGGGAACCGGAGGGTGTGCGAAGTTGCCGCGGTGTTCGATCCGGTGACCGCGTGTCCGACTCAGCCGGGCGTCCGGGCGGACCCGTTGCGGGCCCTGTCCGCCAGCTGGGCGGGCAGGCGATCGTGGCGCAGGTAGTCGCGGGTGAAATGCGCGATCCCGTGGGTGAGCGACCGGAGGTCGACCGCGTAGTGCGCGAGTTCCGCCTCCGGGACTTCCGCGCGGATCACGGTGCGCCCGGCCTCGGCCGGTTCGGTGCCGAGGATGCGGGCGCGCCGGACGGACAGATCGCTCAGCGCCGCCCCGAGGTGCTCATCGGGAACGCGGACCGCTACCTGCGCGATCGGTTCGAGCAGATCGATCCGGCCCTGGGCCGCCGCGTCGCGCAGCGCGAGCGCCCCGGCGGTCTGGAACGCGGCATCGGAGGAATCGACCGAATGCGCCTTCCCCTCGACCAGCGTGACCCGCACGTCGACCAGCGGGTACCTGGTTGTCACGCCGCGCGCGGCTTGGGCCCGCACACCTTTCTCCACCGAACCGATGAACTGCCGGGGCACCGTGCCGCCGACAACCTTGTCCACGAACTCGATACCCGACCCTTCCGGCGCCGGTTCCACCTCGATATCGCAGACCGCGTACTGGCCGTGCCCGCCGGATTGTTTGACGTGCCGCCCGCGTCCCGCGGACTTGGCCGCGAACGTCTCCCGCAGCGCGACCCGGTAGTCCTCGATATCCACCGAGACGCCGTACCGGCTGCGCAACCGTTCCAGTGCGACATCCCGCTGCGCTTCGCCGAGTGCCCACAGCACCAGCTGACCGGTGCGATCGTTGTTCTCCACGCGCAGCGCCGGATCCTCGGCGACCAGCCGGCCCAGGCTGTGCGAGAGCTTGTCCTCATCGGCCTTGCTGTGTGCGCGGACCGCCGTGGGAAGCAACGGGTCCGGCATCCGCCACGGTTCGATCAGCAGCGGGGAGGCTGTGCCGGAGAGGGTATCGCCGGTTTCTGCGTGACCGAGTTTGGTCACATAGGCGATATCCCCGGCTACCGCTTCGTCGAGTGGTCGCTGCTCTTTCCCGAACGGCGCGGTGACGCCGCCGATACGGTCGTCGGCGTCGTGGCCGGCGCCGAGCCCGTGTCCGCAGATATGGACCGTATCGTCGGCGTGCAGCGTTCCGGAGAACACCCGGACCAGCGATATCCGGCCGACATACGGGTCCGCGGACGTGCGGATCACTTCGGCGGCGAGCTCGCCGTCCGGATCGCAGCGCAGCGCGACGGGTTCGGAGCCGTCGGCCGGACGGACGGCCGACACCTGGTGCTCGCTCGGTGTCGGGAATCCCGCGGTGACCAGGTCCAATAATTCGACGGTGCCCAAACCCTGCCGGCCCTCACCCGCGGCCGGGGCCGCGAACAGCACCGGATGGAAACTGCCGCGCACCACTGCCCGCTCGAGATCGGTCACCAGGGTGCTGAGATCGATCTTCTCGCCGGACAGATAGCGATCCATGAGGGTTTCGTCCTCGCTCTCGGCGATGATCCCTTCGATCAAGCGGTCCCGGGCCTGCTCGATCAGCGCCTCGTCGCCCGGCGACCCGGGAACCCAGCTCCGCTCACCGGTCGAATAATCGGCCACCCGCTGTTCCAGCAGCTCGGCCAGCCCGGTGGCCGGCCGGTGCCCGTCGGCGCTCGCGGGACCGTACACCGGCAGATGCAGCGGCAGCACATTCTCCGCCGAGCCGCCGCCGAGCAGCGCCTGACAGGTCTGCGTCATCTCCTCGAAATCGGCCTTGGCCGTATCCAGATGCGTCAGCACGATCGCGCGCGGCATGCCGACGCTCGCGCATTCCTCCCACAGCGCCCGCGAAGCCCCGCCGACCCCCTCCACACCGTCGGCCGCCGACACCACGAACAGTGCCGCATCCGCCGCCCGCAGCCCGGCCCGCAACTCACCCACGAAATCCGCGTACCCGGGCGTATCGATCAGGTTGACCTTCACCCCGCCCCACCACACGGGCACCACCGACAGCTGAACGGACCGGTGCCGGCGTTGCTCGATCTCGTCGTAGTCCGACAGCGAGGTGCCGTCCTCGACCCGCCCCACCCGGTTCACCGCGCCGGCAGCCAGCGCCAGTGCGTCGACCAAGGTCGTCTTTCCGGATCCGCTACCTCCGACGAGCACCACATTCCGGATATCTGCCGGCCGTGGTGCCCCGTTCGCTCTGTCCACCATGACTCACCGTCCTAGGGAATCGGCACGCGGTTACCTACGAGCTTCCCACCTGGACGCCCGCGGGTCCACGGCACTAGCAGCTCCGCGGCCCCGGGACGGCTCGCACAACTCCCCGGCGGGAGGGGTGTCGTGCGCCGCCGGAGAAGGGTGCGATCGCCGCCCGATCCGGCTCATGAGCTGGATAAATAGCGGTGTAACATTACTGAGGCCAAATGTGATCTACCTCCGGATGGCGCAAAAGTCCGCTCCGAGCAGAGGAGGCACATTGTCCTACCCGTCCGGCGACCGGCCTCAGAATTCCGGCGGACCGCAGGGAGACCCGCGGGGCAGGACTCCGCGAGCGGGGTCGCCGCCGCCGAGCTACCGGCCGCGCCGGAAGAGGCCGAAATGGCCGTGGATCGCCGGCGGTCTCGGCTTGGTCGTTCTCCTGCTCGTGGGAGGGTGCATCGCGGTGGTCACGGGGATGGTGAACGAGACCGGCGAAGACACCAGCAGTGAGGTCACCGTGACCTATCAGGTGCAGGGGTCCGGTACCGAGGCCGCTATCGCCTACCTGGGCCGGGACCAGGACATGGTGCAGGAAACAGCGGCCGACCTGCCGTGGAGCAAGGATGTGTCCGTCGGCGGATGGGGCAGGATAGTGTCCCTGACCGCGACCAACGGGGTGGACGGGGGTGATATCACCTGCCGGATCCTGGTCCGCGGCAAGGTGATGTCCGAGCAGACGTCCAGTGGTCCGTATGCCTCGGCGAGCTGTTCGGGAAACGCGGGGGAGCAATAGGCCGGGCGGAAGGTCAGGCGAATCGGCGCCGCAATTCGTCCTTGCGGATCTTGCCGGTGGCGTTCCGGGGGATCTCGTCGAGAACCACCATGGACTTCGGGATCTTGTACCTGGCCAGTCGCGGGGCGAGGAATTCGACCAGCCGGTCGAAACTCACTGCAGTGCCATCATCGGCCAGAGTGACAGCGGCGCGCCCGACTTCTCCCCATTTCTCGTCCGGGACGGCGAACACCGCGCAGCTCTCGACCCCGGGCATCTCCAGGATCGCCGCTTCGACCTCGGCGGGATAGATGTTCTCGCCGCCGGAGATGATCATGTCTTTGAGCCGGTCGACAATGCGGACGAACCCTTCGTCGTCCGCGACCCCGATATCGCCGGAGCGGAACCAGCCGTCGCCGGTGAACGCGGCGGCGGTGGCGTCCGGGTTGTTCCAGTATTCGCGCATGAGGTTCGGGCCGCTGATCTGGATCTCGCCCCGCTGCCCGGGTGGTACGGGGTGGTTGTCCGCGTCGACGATGCGCACATCGGTGAAGAAATGCGGCACCCCCGCGGTGCCCATTTTCCGCTCGGCGTTGTCGGCGGTGAGCACGAGCGTGCTGGGGCCGGCCTCGGTGAGGCCGTAGCCCTGGCACATTGTGATACCGCGTTCGGAGTAGATACGCAGGGTGCGGGCCGGCACCGGCGCCGCGCCGACCAGGATCCGGCGCAGTGCCGACAGATCGGTCCGTGACCACCGTGCGTGCGCGCTCATCTGGTCGAGCATTGTCGGCACCGCGAACGCGTAGGTCACCCGCTCCCGTTCCATCGTGCCGAGGACCCGCTCGGTATCGAAACCCGGTTCGATGATCACCTGTCCGCCCGCGAGCAGGGTCGGCAGCGCCACCATATCGAGTGCCGCGGTATGGAACAGCGGGGCGTAGACGAGGGCGATCTCGTCGCTGCGCAGGTCGAGATCGATCACGGCGTTCAGGACCGCGAAGACGATATTGCCGTGGGTGAGCACCACGCCTTTGGGCCTGCCCGTGGTCCCGGAGGTGTACATGATGAAACACGGGTCGTCGTGGCCGACCGCTTCGTCGATCCGGTCGCCGGTGGAGTGCGCGATCAGATCTTCGTAGCCCGGGGTCGCCGGGCCGGTGCCGCCCAACTGGATACGGTGGGCCACATTCGCCGCCTTCGCGGCGGGCGCCGCGATATCGGTGAGGTCCGCGGAATGGATCAGCACGCCGGCGCCGCAGTCCTGGAGGACGTACTCCACCTCGCCGGCGGTCAGCCGGGCATTGAGCGGGACGAAGGTGGCGCCGAGCAGTCCGCAGGCGAACAGCGCTTCGAGATAGGCCGGATGATTCGCGCTGAGCAGCGCGACCCGATCGCCGCGGCGAATGCCCAAAGAACGCAAGCCGTGTGCCAGCCGAGTGACCCGGTCGTCGAGGTCACGGTAGCTCGTCGATATCCCGTCGAAGGTGATCGCGGTTTTTTCCGGGGACAGGCGGGCACGGCGCACAGGCCAGGAACCGGTGCCTTGGTTGCGCATGGGACTCCTTCTCCTTCCGGTCTACTCGAAGAAGCGGTAGACGGCCTCGGCGACCACAGCCGGGCGTTCGGCGCCGTCGAGCTCGATCTGGGCGTCGACGGTCACCTGGACACCGCCCTTCGGGAGTTCCTCGGCCTTCTTCAGCGTGGCGTTCAACCGCACCCGGCCGCCGGCGGGAACAGGGTTGGTGAAACGCACCTTGTTGAGGCCGTAGTTGACCGCCATGGTCACACTGTCGACCGTCAAGACCTCGTCCCACATCGGAATGATCAGGGAGAGGGTCAGATACCCGTGCGCGATCGGTCCGCCGAACGGGCTCTCGGCCTTCGCGCGCTCGGGGTCGATATGGATCCACTGGTGGTCGTCGGTGGCGTCGGCGAAGGTGCCGATCCGCTCCTGCGGGATCTCGATCCAGGAACTGGTGCCGAGCGACTGACCTTCGAGGGCGGTGAGGTCGGCCAGGGTGGCCACATGGGTGGTGGTCATGGTGTTCTCCATCGGGTTCGGGGCGATCAGCGGGTGATGCCGAGGGCGCGTAGTGCGTTGTCTTTGAAGATGAGGGGTTCGACCTCGGGCTTGATCTCGAGATTCGCGAAATCCTTCATCCAGCGGTCGACCTGGATCACCGGGAAATCGGAGCCGAACAGGACCTTCGAACGCAGCATCGAGTTCGCGGCCCGGACCAGTTGCGGCGGAAAGTATTTCGGTGACCAACCGGACAGGTCGATATAGACGTTGGCCTTGTGGGTGGCGATCGCGATCTGCGCATCCACCCACGGCACCGCGGGATGCGCCAGGATCAGCGTCAGGTCGGGGAAGTCCGCGGCGACGTCGTCGAGCAGCATCGGATCGGAGTAGCGGAGTTTGATGCCGTGCCCGCCGGGCAATCCCGCGCCGATCCCGGTCTGCCCGGTGTGGAAGATCGCGGGCACACCGGCCTCGGTCAGCGCCTCGTAGAGCGGGTAGAAGGCCGGGTCGTTCGGCTCGAACGCCTGCATGCTCGGATGGAATTTGAAGCCGCGTACCCCGTACTCGTCGACGAGCCGGTGGATCCGGCGCACCGCCGCCTTCCCCTGCCAGGGGTCGACGGAGCCGAACGGGATGAGTACGTCGTTGTGCGCGGCGGCTTTTTCGGCGATCTCCTCGACGGAGTTCGGGGCGTGCCCGCTGCCCGAATTCGCGTCCACCGTGAACACCACCGCGGCCATATTCCGTTCGCGGTAATGGTCGGCTATCGAGTCGATGGTGGGGGTGCGTTCCTCGCCGGATTTGAAGTATTTCTCCGAGGCCGCCATCAGGTCGTCGTCGAGGGAGCGGTGCCCGCAGCCGTCGATCTCGACGTGGGTGTGGATATCGAGGGCAGCGATCTTGTCGAAGTCGATGCCGTATTCGTAGCGTGTGGTCATCGCGGGATCACTTTCCGGCGGTCAGTTCGGCGGGGAATTCCTCGCCGACCGATTCGCGGTGCTCGGACAGGGCGGGCCAGGCGGCGGCCAGATCCTCGGCGGCCCAGCCTTCGTCGTGATAGGTGATCGCCTCGAGCGCCGGGTGGGTCCACAGGGCGACTCGGTCGCCGCCGATAGCGAAGGCTTGGCCGGTGATCTCGGCGGCTTCCTCGCTCGCCAGGAAGGTGACGATTCCGGCGGCGTCACCGGTGGTACCCATCCCGATATCGCGGCGGATGAGCGGCGGCAGGGTACCGGTCCGCTCCATCTCTTCGATATAGGGCTTGAACAGCGGGATCGTCTCGGTCATCGCGGTGACCGCGACCGGGCAGACCGCGTTGGCGGTGATACCCGCGCGCTGCAGTTCCATCGCCCAGGTGCGGACCATGCCGACGATGCCGGCTTTGGCGCCGGAGTAGTTGGTCTGCCCGAAGTTTCCGCGCTGGCCGGCGGGGGAGCCGATGCAGATGAGGCGGCCGCCCTCGCCCTGTTCCCGGAATCGCAGCACGGCCTCGCGGGCGCAGGTGAAGGTGCCGCGTAGGTGCACATTCACGACCTCGTCGAAGGCTTGGTCGCTCATTTTCCAGAGCACGGTGTCGCGCAGGATGCCGGCGTTGGTGACCATGATGTCGAGCCGGCCGAACTCCTCGACGGCGGTGGCGACCAGCTGCTGGGCGGTCTCGGTGGGGCCGACCGGTGCGACGACGGCGACCGCGCGACCGCCGGCTTGCTGGATCTCGGCAACGGCTTTGTCGGCGGCTTCCGCATTGACGTCGTTGACGACGACGGCTGCGCCGTGCCGCGCGAGGTCTGTGGCGTAGGCCAGGCCGAGGCCCTGCCCGCTCCCGGTGATGACGGCGACCTTGTTGCTGAGATCCACTGCGTGCTCCTTCGGATTGTGGTGCCGATAACAAGGAAACATCTATAGTTGAAAAAGTCAATTATTGATTTCTGCTAGCCTAACCGCGCTGTGATGCGATCCCGCCGCGTTCGCTGCGGACTCCGCCGACCGCGGGTAACTGCTGCCAAGGAGGCGCTATGACTCACTCCCCAGGGGTCCGGCTGATGGACGACCTCGGATTTCTACTGTCCCGGGCGGGAGGTCTGGTGGCGGGTTCGGTGAACAAGGCGCTGGTTCCGCTCGGATTGAAGGTGCGGCCCTACTCGGTGCTTGTACTCGCCGGTGAGAACCCGGCCGGGGTGAATCAGCGGGCAGTGGCTCTCACGATGGGTCTCGACCCCAGCCAGATCGTCGCGCTGGTCGACGATCTCGAAGGGCGGGGACTGGTCGAGCGGATCGCCGACCGCGCGGATCGGCGCAACAAACTGATCGTCACGACCGAGGCCGGGAATCGGTTGCTCGACGAGGCGCGCGGTCTCGTTGCGGAGGCTCACCGTAACTGCTTCGCCGAGTTGCCCGAGCAGGTGCTGGACGATATGCGAGAGGCGCTGCGGGTTCTGGTGTCGGGGGGTTAGAGTCCGGTTCGACGCCGGGCCGCCGGAGTGGTCGATTCCCCGCGATGGGGCGTTGTGCTTCCGTCGACCCCCTCCGCGTGTATATGGTCATATTCGTGACGCATGCAGAAATTGTGACTAACGACTTCGCGTCGTCGGTGAAACCGCAGAGCGTTCTGCTCACGGTGCTGGGCCGCTATGTCCTCGATCGCGACATGGTGGTGAGCACGACCAGCCTGATCGATGTGCTCGCCGCGATCGGTATCGGTGAGCATGCCACCCGCTCGACCCTGAATCGCATGGCCAAACGTGGTTTGCTCGCCCGCCATCGGGCCGGCCGCAACGCTTACGTCGAACTGACCCCCCGGCTCACCGAGATCCTGCGCGACGGCCATATCAGGATCTGGCGCACCGGTGCGGTGGAGGCGAACTGGGACGGCTCGTGGACCATGCTGACCTTCACGTTTCCGGAATCCTGGCAGCGTCAGCGGCATGATCTGCGCGCGCGGCTGCAATGGGCGGGTTTCGGATCGCTGCAGGGTGGTTTGTGGGTCGCGCCGTCCACCACGGACGTTCGCGAGATCCTCGAGGGTGTCGAGGGCGCCGAGCGGGTGCGTGTTTTCCGCAGCCGGGCCGACGCCGAGACCGATATTCCGGGGATGTTGCGCGACGCCTGGGATGTCGACGGGATTTCGGCCCTGTACAGCGATTTCATCGAGCGGTGGAGTGACCCCGGGCGGGTGCGATCGGACAGCGCGCTGGGTGCGCAGCTCCTGCTGGTGACGGAGTGGCTCGAGGTGATCCGGCAGGATCCCCGGCTGCCGCTCGAGCATCTGCCCGCGCCCTGGCCCGCGGCGCCGGCGCAGCGGCTGTTCCACGATCTGCACGACCGGCTGGATGCGGTGGCCCGGGCCGAGGCCGCACAGCGGCTGGACCTCCGGTCGCCGGAATCCCTACCGCGGCGTTGATATTCGTCATTTTGTTGACGGTAGAATAAAATTGAGCTAATGTTGGCCAGGTCACATCGGATGCTCGGCGACTCTCGTTCCCGGCCCGAATCGTGCACTTCCATTCGGCCCATCACGTGAGGGATTCGATGAGCTTCACTCGTGCCAAGGCGTTTACTGCCGCCGTCGCGTTATCTGTTCTGGCACTCGCCGGCTGTACGTCGATCGACGAGAAGACCGCGCAATCCGAACAACTGTCCGGACCGGGCGAGAACGCGGGCGTGCTGTACGACCAGCTACCGCAGGCGATCAAGGACAAGGGCGAGATCGTCTTCGTCGGCGATTCGCATCCGCCGTACCGCACCGTCGGCGCCGACGGGAAGACGGTCACCGGAATGGACCCCGATATCCAACAGGCTCTGTCCGGGGTGCTGGGTGTGCCGATCCGGATGGAGGTGTCCAGCGGACTCCCGGCGATGCTGTCCGGCATGCTGTCCGGTCGGTACGACGCCTTCAACGGACCCGTCAAGGCCACCCCGCAACGGCTCGCCGAATTCGACGGGGTGCAGTGGCTGACCAGCCGCACGTCCTATCTGCTGCCGATCTCCGGTGGTATCGCCGCGCAGAGCACCGACGAACTGTGCGGGACCCGCACCGCGGGCGTGATCGGGTCGATCACCGAGGAACAAGCGGCCAAGCTCTCCGATTGGTGCGCGAGCAAAGGTAAACCGCGGGTCGAATTCGTCGGCCTGGCCGATACCAACGCCACCCTCCTGGCCGTTCAATCGGGTCGCGCCGATTCCGCGGCGCTCACCCAGAGCGGTGCGATCGATACCGCCGCCGCCCAGCCCAACACCTGGCGCGCCGTCGCACAGACCGAGGAGCAGGGCGCCCGCGCGGATCAGCTGGTGCTGCTCTCGCCCAAGACCAACAACCTGGGTCCGGTTTTCTACGAAGCCTTCAAACTGCTGTTCTCCGGCGGGCAATACGACGAGCTGGTCGAGAAATGGAATCTCGCGGATATCGCGATTCCCGAGCCCGTGCTGAACCCCACCGCGACGGCATGAGCCGCGACCCGCGAGCCGTCCCATGTCCGACGAACAAGGAAACGCGATGACCGCATCTCTGACCGAGCGGCCCGCGGTGACAGCGTCCCCCACCGCCGACGATGTCTCCGCCGCCCGGCCCCGATTACGCCCGCTGCGGTGGATCATCTCGGTGATCCTGCTGGTCCTGGCCGCGCAACTCGTCAATTTCATCGTCACCAACGAGCGGTTCGGCTGGGATATCGTCTGGGGCTACCTCTTCTACCCGACGGTCCTGAAGGGCCTGGCCATGTCGGTGTTCATCACCGTGGTCGGCATGGTCGTGGGCTCGCTGCTCGGTGTGGCGCTCGCCGCCGGCCAGAACAGCGATTTCTGGCCGGTCCGGCTGGTGTGCCAGGGGTATGTCGGTATCTTCCGCGGTATTCCACCCCTGGTTCAGCTGATCTTCTGGTTCAACCTGGCGTATCTGCTGCCGCAGCTCTCGATCGGGATTCCCTTCGGCCCGACCTTCGCGTCCTGGTCGTCGACCGAGCTGATCAGCCCGCTCACCGCCGCGCTGATCGGGCTGAGCCTGCACGAGGCCGCGTACATGTCGGAGATCATCCGCTCCGGTATCGGGGCGGTGGACGCCGGGCAGCGGGATGCCGCGATGGCGATGGGTTTCAGCCGCTGGCGGACCTTCTCGCGGATCATCCTGCCGCAGGCCATGCGGGTGATCGTGCCGCCCACCGGCAACCAGTTCATCTCGCTGCTCAAGGGCACCTCGCTGGTCTCGGTGATCGCCATGACCGACCTGCTGTTCTCCGTGCAGCTGATCTACAACCGCACATATCAGGTCGTGCCGCTGCTGATCGTGGCCTGCCTCTGGTACCTGGCCGTGGTCACACTGCTGACGTTTTTCCAGCGCCGGCTCGAACGCCGCTACGGCCGCGGGGAGCGCCGCGACGAGGGAAGCAAGAGCAGCTGGCGTAGCGCGTTGGCCCGGGGAAAGAAGTCGCTGTGATGCGCAACTTCCGCCGACCGCAGGTATCGGATTCGAAGGAGACGCGATGAGTGATCAGGCGACTGTGCCGGTGGTGCGGGTGTCGAATCTGCGCAAGGTGTATCACGGCCGGCCGGCGCTCGACGGTGTGGATCTCACCGTCGCCGAGGGTGAGGTGGTCGTTGTGCTCGGCCCGTCCGGATCGGGTAAGTCCACGCTGGTGCGCTGTATCGACCAGCTGGAGAAGATCGACGGTGGCGCGATCTACCTCGACGGTGAACTGCTGGGGTTCGCGCACAAACACGGCGCCCTGCGGCCGCTGTCCGAGGACGATATCGCCAAGCAGCGGCGCCGGATGGGCATGGTTTTCCAGCAGTTCAACCTGTTCCCGCACTGGACGGTCCTGCGCAATATCACCGAGGCCGCGGTGGCGGTGCACGGGATGTCGAAGGACGCCGCGCGGGAGCGGGCCGAAACGCTGCTGGACAAAGTCGGTCTGCCGGATAAGGCGAATGCCTATCCGCGGCAGCTGTCCGGTGGTCAGCAGCAGCGGGTCGCCATCGCGCGGTCGGTGGCCACCCGGCCCCGGGTACTGCTGTTCGACGAACCGACCAGCGCCCTGGACCCCGAACTGGTCGAGGAGGTGCTCACCGTGATCAAGGATCTCGCCCGCTCGGGCCTGACGATGGTCGTGGTGACCCACGAAATGGAATTCGCCCGCCAGGTCGCCGATCGCTGTGTGTTCATGGTCGACGGGAAAGTCGTCGAACAGAACACGACCGAGGAATTCTTCGAACGCCCCCAGACCGAGCGGTTGCAGCGGTTCCTCAGCAGGTTCAACGAATCCCGCAAGGGCGGCCGGGAACTCGTCGAGGAGGTCGTGTGATGCGATACCTCCGCCTCCGCTGCGGCCTCCGCCGACCGCATGTACCTAGTTCGAAGGAGGATATGTGATGCGATACCTCCGCCTCCGCTGCGGCCTCCGCCGACCGCATGTACCTAGTTCGAAGGAGGCTATGTGACTGGTAGGTGCACAATTCTCGCTGTTGGGGATCTTGTCCTCGACGAACCCGATCCCGCATCGTATTTCGTGCCGAGTGCGGAGTTGTTGCGGTCCGCCGATATCGCCATCGGTCATATCGAGGTCCCGCATTCCACGAGCACGGTCCAGGCGAGCACCGATGTTCCGGCGCCGCCGGCCGATCCGAAAGCGCTCGATGCCGTCGCCGACGCCGGTTTCGATATCGTCACCCTGGCCGGTAACCATCTCTACGATGTGGGCACCGACGGTGTGCTGGATACGATCCGGTATTCGCGGGGCGCCGGGCTGAAGACCGCGGGCGGGGGAGCGAACCTCGCCGCCGCGCGCGAACCCGCCGTGCACGAGGCGGGGGGACTGCGGGTCGGGGTACTCAGCTTCAACTGCGTCGGCCCCCGCGATTCGTGGGCGGCCTCGCAGAAGGCCGGTGCGGCGTACGTCAAGGTGCTCACCCACTACGAACTCGAATCGGCCACCCCCGGTGGGCCGCCCACCGTCTACACGTTCGTCGCTCCGGACAGCCTCGCCCAGATGAAGTCCGATATCCGGGCGCTGCGTGACCAGGTGGATGTCGTGGTGGTCGCGCTGCACAAGGGTATCGGGCACACCCCCGCGGTCCTCGCCGATTACGAATCCCCACTCGCCCGGGCGGCGGTCGACGCGGGCGCCGATCTGGTGATCGGGCATCACGCGCACATCATGCGCGGGATCGAAATGTATCGGGGGAAGCCGATATTCCACGGTCTCGGCAACTTCGTCACCGTGACGCACGCTCTGACCCCGGTCGGCGGGGATTCCGCGGAACGCCGGGCCTGGGCCGCGCGGCGCCAGCAGATGTTCGGATTCGTCCCGGATCCGGATATGCCGTCGTATCCGTTTCATCCCGAGAGCCGCAATACCGCGATCGCGTCGTGCACCTTCGGCCCGGAAGGAATCGTCCGGGCCGGGTTCGTGCCGTGCTGGATCGACGACGACGCCCGCCCGGTTCCGCTGGCCCCGGACGACCCGCGCGGCGGGGAGGTCGCGGAATACATCGAAAAGATCACCCGGGCAGCCGGTTTCGATACCGAGTTCTATCGCGACGAGGACCTCGTCACGGTGGCCGAGCCCGACGTAGCGCAAAGGATAATCTGATGGACCGGCGTCCGCTGGAAGGCAAGATCGTTCTGGATCTGACCACGGCACTGGCCGGCCCGTACGCGACCCTGCTGCTCGCGGGGCTCGGCGCGCGGGTGATCAAGATCGAGAATCCGGAACGGGGCGGTGACGCCTCCCGCAACAACTCCCCGTATGTCACCCGCGACGGGCTGTCGGTACGCCGGACCGCCGACGAGGACATGTCGGTATCGATGCTCTCGCGGGGCCGGAACAAGGAGTCGATCACCCTCGACCTCAAGAATCCGGCCGGCCGGGAGGTGTTCTTCGACCTGGTCGCGCACGCGGATATCGTGGTCGAGAACTACAGCGCCGGGGTCACCACGCGGCTCGGGATCGATCACGCCGCTGTTGCCGCGGTGAACCCGAAAATCGTCTACACCTCGATCAGCGGGTTCGGCAGCCAGGGCGGCCCCGGCACCGGTAAGGCGATGGACACCATCATCCAGGCCCTCAGTGGGGTCATGATGACCGCGGGCAGCCCCGGCGATGCGCCCATCCGGTTCGGCCTCCCGATCGGTGATCTGCTCGCCCCCCTGTTCGCGGTGATCGGCACACTGTCCGCGATCATCCAGGCCGAGCAGACCGGTCGCGGCCAGCACGTCGATGTCTCCATGCTCGGTGCGCTGACCTCTCTCGTCGCCGCCGAACCTTTCGACGCCTTCGAAATGATCGGATTGCCCACCCGCACCGGCGATATGGTGCCACGGCTCGCCCCGTTCGGGACCTTCCCGGCCGCGGACGGACACTTCGCGATCTGCGGGCCCACCGACGCGTTCGCGCACGGGGTGCTCACCGCGATCGGCCGCCCCGACCTGATCACCGACCCGCGGTTCGCGAAACGGGACGGCCGGGTGCACAACGCCGACGAACTGCACGCGATGATCGCGAAGTGGTCGGCGGACAAGCCGGTGGCCGAGGTGATCGCGGAACTCGAGAGCAACGGCGCGCCGTGCGCGGAGGTCCGGTCGCCGCGGGACGCGGTGCGCGATCCGATCGTGCAGAAGCGCGGGGAAGTCGTACCGCTCAGCCACCCTAGTTACGGGGAGGTCGTCGAACTGTTCGGCAGCGGTCTGCCGATCACGATGTCCGGCAGTGACACCAGCCTGGACCGCCCCGCCCCCGCGCTCGGCGAACACAACGCGGACGTCCTCGGCGAGCTCCTCGGCTACGACGCCGCGCGGATCGCCGCCCTGGCCGAAAGTAAGGTGCTGTGAGCGCGGCCGCGGACCGGGTCCGGGAAATCCACGATTCCAGCGTGGTCCGGGCCGCCGCGGGTCACCGGATCGCCGGGAGATCCGCCCCGGAATCCACGGCCTCGTCTCGCCCGGTGATCGGCGTGGTCGGCGGAGATGTTCCCCTCGAGATCATCGAGGCGTGCGGCGGGCGCGCGTTCCGGCTGTCCGCCGCGGATCGGGAGATCGGGGCGGAAGCGGTCGAATTACTCGGTGCCGCAGTGGATTCCGTCTTTCACTCGATTCTCGATCGTATCCTCAGCGGTGAATTCGGTTTCCTGTGCGGACTGGTCGTATCCCGTGATTGTCAGGCATCCCTGCGCCTGTTCTACGTGCTGCGGATGCTGGCGCGGCAGGGGCGCACGGTCCCGGAGGTGCATCTGGTCGACCTGCTGCACCTGCCGCGGGAATCGACGCGCGACTACAACGCCCGCCAGATCGCGACGCTGGCCGAGGTGGTGGCCGGCTGGACCGGAACCGCTCTCACCGCGGACACTCTCTATGCGGCCCGGAAAACGCGAGGGCAGCTGGCCCGGGCACTGCGTGACCTCCGCGCCCACCGGGCCGCGGGCGCCGTACCCGGTGCGACCGCGCTGCGCCTGTACGCCCTCGCGCAGACCGAGGCGCCTGCCGACTCCCTCACCTTGATCGGTGCGGTGCTCGAATCGATACAGCAACCATCAGGCCGAGACAGGGATATCGCCCACGATGCCCTGACCTCGACTCCGGTCGACGGAAGGCCCCACGTCTTCCTCACCGGCAGTACCGTCGACCAGGTTTCGGTCTACGACAGGCTCGAATCCGCCGGATTCCTGCTGGTCGGTGAGGACCACAACTGGGGTGATCCGGTGGCCGATCTCTGGGGCGCACCCACCGAAGCAACCGGCCTACCCGCCGCGTATACAGCTATCGCCGAGCAGCGGCTGCGACTCGGTCCGATGGCCCAGACTTCCGGTCTGTCCGAGCGTGCTCACTTCAGCGCGGCATGCGCCCGCCGCTGCGGTGCCCACGTGGTGCTCTCGGTCAGCCGCCACAACGATCCGGCTCCGGACTGGGATCGGCCGGGACTGATCCGGGAACTGGGATCGGACGTGCGGGTCGTGACCCTACCCGTTACCGCCCACACCTGGTCGGCGGACGAACTCGGCACCGCCGTCGCTCTGCTCACCCGGGAAGATTGCGAGGCTACGGCACGATGAAGGCATCCCACACCGCCCCCGCCGGCCCGTCCACCCGGCTCGCCGCGGCGACGGCGGCGACCGCGTATCAGAAGCAGTGGTTCGCCCGGATGCGCGACGAGGTCGCCGCCGGGGCGCCGCTGGCGCTGGTGAATGCCGACGCACCGCAGGAAATCCTGCGGGCCATGGGAATCCCGTATGTGGTGAACCAGTGGTGGGCGTCGGTCGTGTCGGCCAAGCGGATGGGCCCGGAAGCGCTGAACAGTATTGCCGCGCAAGGATATCCGGACGACTCCCTGCAGTACGACGCCATCGGCCTCGGATCCATGGACCTGCCGGCCGAGCGGGCGCCGTGGGGTGGGCTGCCCCGGCCCGATTTCGTGATCGCCGAATGCAGCGGTGACGCCACCCGCAAGATCTTCGACCTGTGGGCCGAGCATCCGGAGACCGAATTCTTCCCGTTCGAACGGTCCTCGGCCACCACGGCACCGGACAACTGGTGGGAGATCGTCCCGCACGACTGGGAACAGGCCTACGCGCCGGACCGGCTCGATCTGATGACCGGTGAGAACTGGCAGCTCGTCGATTTCCTCACCGAGCGCACCGGGCGCACGTTCGATATCGACCGGCTCGCCGAGGTGATGGCGCTGGTCAACGAGCAGGCCGAATGGAACAGGAGGACCCGGGACCTGATCGCCGCCACCCGGCCCGCACCCGTTTCCATCAACGACAGCATTCCCGCGGTAATGATCCCGCAGTGGCATCGCGGCAGCGAGTGGGGCCGGGACGCGGCCCGGGCGCTGTACCACGAGGTGGAAGAAGCGGTGGCCGACGGTCGCGCGGTATGCCCCGGAGAGCGGCTGCGGCTCATGTGGATCGGACGCGGGCTTTGGTTCGATCTCAACCTGTACCAGCGGTTCCAGGAGAAATACGGCGCGGTGTTCGTCTGGTCGATGTACCTGGCGATCGCCGCCGACGGCTACGCCCGCTACGGTGACGACCCGATGCGTGCCCTCGCTGCCCGCTTCACCGGATTCACCGATCAGCTCTACACTCCGCCGATGTCGGCGCAGTGGTACGTCAAAGAAGCGACAACCCACGGTGTCGACGCGGTCGTCCACCTGGTGGCCGACGATGTCCCGGGGTCGGCGTTCACGACCGAGGCGCTGGAACACGCCGGTATCCCGGTCCTCGAGATCAACGCCAACAATGCCGATTCCCGTGGTGGCGCCGCGGCGGCGCTGGAAACCGCCATCGGCGATTTCCTGGAGCGACGAGTTATCGGCTGACCTGCCATGTCACCGCTGCTACCGCCGCCGCTGCGCCGGCGGAACTTCCTGCTGTACTTTTCCGGGCAGATCTTCTCCAACACCGGGGTCTGGTTCCAGAATCTGGCGTTGAGCCTGTGGATCGTCGAGACCACCGAGAGCGCACTGGCGTTGTCGATGGTCGCGGTCTGCCAGTTCACCCCGATGCTGCTGCTCTCCGCGCCGGCGGGTGCGGTGGCCGACCGGTTCCGCCCGCGCAGCATCCTGTTCGTCACGGCACCACTGATGATGCTGTGTGCCGGGGCGCTGGCCGTCGCCGCCGCATCGGGGCACGACCAACTCGTCACGCTGCTGGGCATCATCGCGCTGAGCGGAGTAGTGCAGGCGTTCGATCGTACCGCGGGACAGGCGTTCCTGTACGAACTCGTCGGTCCCCGCGAGCTGGGTGCGGCGGTATCGCTGAACACCGTCGCCATGTCCGCGGCCCGGTCGCTGGGCCCTGGGCTGGCGGGCCTCACCTACGCGGCAGCGGGCGCGGCGACCTGCTTCACCGTCAACGCGATCACCTACTCGAGTGTGCTGCTCGCCCTGTGCCTGATGAATCCGAAGAGCTTCGCGGAAAAGCGGGTTCGGACAACTGAATCCGACAAGGGTGCGGTGCGTGCCCTGCTCGGCGACCCGACGTTGCGGCGGCTGTTCGGCACCAATATCGCCGTCACGGTTCTCGCCATGAACTTCATGGTCGTGGTCACCGCCATGGTGACGATCACGCTCGACGGTGATCCGGCGCAGCTGGGCGCCACCCATGCGCTGAACGCTGTGGGCGCGGTGATCGGCGGGCTCATCGTGTCCGCGATCGCGCACCGGGGCACCCGGGTCGTGGCATTGGCCACGGCGACCCTCGGCCTCGCTCTGGGCTCGGCGGCATTCTCGCCGAACCCGCTCGTATTCCTGCTCATCTCACCGCTCATCGGGCTGGGCCTGGGTGCTTTCCAGAGCTCGCTCAACAGCACGGTGCAGATGCTGAGCCCGCCCGGTCTGCTCGGGCGGTCCGCCGGACTGCTCACCATGAGCAGTGTCGGTGTCGCCCCGGTGGGCGCCGTGATCGCCGGTTCGATCATCGACAGTTCCTCGGCCCGGGTGGCGCTACTCGTCGGCACCGCGGCCTGTCTGGTGTGCGGTGCGCTGCTCGCACGCGGCGGTGACCGGAAACCGGATCCGGCGCCCGAACACACACCGCTGCTGCGTTAGCCGCGGCGGCGTGCAGGCGAGATTTTCTCGCCGTGACAATTTCAAGGAGATACCTATGTCCAGAGCTCGCTGGCTGGTCGCGGGTCTCGTCGGCCTCGTGGTCGTCGCAGGCGCGTTGTTCGCAGCGGTCACTCGAACAGCCGACACCGATTCCGTACAAGCGGGTTTCGCCGATTACGCGCCCGGCACGCAGTACACCGAGGCGACCACCGAAACCTTCTACCTGCCGATGACGGACGGCACCCGGTTGGCGGTACTCCTGCACCGTCCCGCCGTCGACGGGCGGGCGGTGGACGGCAGGTTCCCGGTGATCTGGCATCACAAGCTGGATATCTATCCGAGCGACAAAGACGGTGTGGGGCCTCGGGAGGCGGGGTATTCGAACCTGACCGCCATGACCGAGCACGGTTATGTGATCGCGCAGGTGGCGCGGCGCGGTAACGGTCAATCGTTCGGGGTTCGGCGTGGTTACCACGACCGGGTCGAGGCACAGGACGCCTACGATGTCACCGAATGGCTCGCCACCCAGCCGTGGTCGAACGGGCAGGTCGGCGTGTACGGCTGTTCGAACACCGGGGACGCGGCCATGCACGCCGTCTCGATGCGACCCCCGCATCTGAAGGCGGCTTTCGCCGGGTGCTTCTCCTGGAACAAATTCGACGCCATGCGCCGCGGCGGGATCGCGGCACAGTGGGGTTACGGGCCCACGCGCACAGTGGCCGATGACATGAAGGTCGCCCCCGTCGCCGGCGACGAGGACAAGGTGCTGCTACGCCAAGCCGCCGAGGAGCACCAGCAGTCCACGCCGCTGGCGAAGATGTGGGCCGGGATGCCGTACCGGGACGACTACTCGCCGCTGGTCGGCTCCCGTTTCTGGGCCGAAGGCAGCCTGAGTACCTATGCGGACCAGATCCGCGAATCCGAGGTGCCGCTCTACATCGTGGGCGGGTGGCGCGACGAGTTCCGGGACCAGGGAATCGTCACCGCGCTCAACACCTCCGGTTCGAAATTGCTGATCGGGCCGTGGCTGCACTGCGAGAACCCGGGCCTCCCGCTCGTGCAGGAGGCGCACCGTTTCTTCGACGAGCATCTGAAGGGGATCGACACCGGGCTCGACGCGGCGCCACCGATCCGCTACGCCACCGTCTCCGATATCGACAACCCCACCGGCGCCATCGATTGGCGTGAAGCACAGGCGTGGCCGCCCACCGATTCGGGTCCGACCGATTTCGCGCTCGGCGGCGACGGGGTACTCGGCTCGGCCGCCCCGGGCAGCCGGAAGTTCACCGTGAACACGTCGATCGAATGTCCGGAGGCGGGCTCAGGGTCGACCGTCCAACCGTGTCATACGGCCGGTGAGGGCGCGGCGTACACGAGCGAACCCCTCACCCGCGATACCGAGGTGACCGGTACGCCGCTCGCCGATCTGACCGTCCGGGTCGACCGGCCCGACGCCCATATCTTCGCCTATGTCGAAGACGTGGCACCGGACGGCACAGTATCGGTGGTCACCGAAGGGCGCCTCACCGCCTCACTGCGTGCGGAAAGTGAAGCGCCGTACACCCTTCCGGCCGGCGTTCCCTACCACCGCTCGTTCCGGGAGGACGCGCAACCGCTGACGCCCGGCGAGGCCGTGCGCATGCGGTTCGACATTCTGCCCCTGTCCTATGTGTTCCGCGAGGGCCACCGGATGCAGATCACGGTGACCGGTTACGACCACCGGGAAAGTATCCCGCTGCCCGACGCCCACGGGTCGACCATCGAGGTCGTCTCCGATCCGGCGCAACCGTCGCTGGTCCAGCTGCCCGTCGTGCAGTCCTGATCGCTCACCATCGCCAGGAGTTCCTCCATGAAATTCTCCCGAAACGCCGCACTGCTGTGCGTCGCCCTCGCCGGCGGTCTCGTGGCCGCCTGCGGCACCGACCAGAGTGCCTCCGCGCCGGAACCGGCCGTCACCGTCGATGCCCGCGACGACTACCACCCGACCGTCCGCGAGGCCACCGAGGGCCTGGACGGGCACACCGTCTTCCGCCCCGCGGACCTGGACGCCTTCCCCGCCGGCAGCGTCCCGGTCCTGGCCTGGGCCAACGGCGGATGCCGCACCAGCAATATCTCGGCCACGAGCTTCCTGACCGGGATCGCGGCCCAGGGCTACATCGTGATCGCGAACGGGGCACCCGGCGAGCACCCGATCGAGCAGCTACCCGACGACACCCTCGCCCGCCCGGACCGGCTGACCGACGCGATCGACTGGGCCACCGACCCGGACACCGGTGGCGCCCAACTCGGCGGAAAGGCCGATACCGGCAAGATCGGGGTGATGGGCACGTCGTGCGGCGGTGTCGAGGCGCTGCTGGCCGCGGCGGACCCGCGGGTCAAGTCGGTGGCGGGTTTGAACACCGGTTTCTTCCCGCGCAAGAGGTTCGGGTACGAGCGCACCGAATTGAACAAGATCACAGCGCCGACGCTGCTGTTCAACGGTGGTGACAAAGATCAGGCGAAGCAGAACAGTATCGACAACTTCGATCTGCTGGATATCCCGGCGGCCCTCGTCGCCCAGGAAACCGCCGGGCACAGCGGCCTCACCTACGGGCTGGACGCCGGCGACACCAGCGGTCCCATGCTGATCGCCGGCTACGCGATGGTCACCGACTGGTTCGACTACACCCTCCACGGCAATGCCGAGGCGAAAGCGCAATTCACCGGCGCGGACTGCGGGCTGTGCACGAAACCCACCTGGACGGTGCGCACCAAGAACCTCTGACCGTCCGGCAGCAGCGGAGCTACGCCCGCGGCGAGGAAGGTCGATCCGGCCGCTCCTCGCCACGGGTGTTCTCCGGTGGTCGAGGGGCATAGCGGGCCGGCTCGCCGCCCGGTACCGGGACGACCGAGTCGCGTGCTTATCGCCCTCGGGCGGTGCGGCCGCGACGGTCGTCACCGCCCCGGCCGGCCGGGTGACCTGTCCGCTCTCGTGCCGTGCGGGGTGAATGTGGCGCCGGGTCGCCCGCGCCACGGCGTTCACCAGGGCATCGGGCCGTGGCGGGAGATGAATCCGGCGGACAAGTCCGCGGCGGTGCACGCTTCGACGATGGCGTCGCTGCCCTCGGTGACGGTCTGCGGGCCGGAGAATCCGTTCAGGCCGGTCGCGGTGTACCCCGGGTCCACCGCGGTGACCCGGACATCCGGCAGCGACTTCGCGTACATCGTGGTGACCATGTTCAGCGCCGCCTTCGACGACGGATACACCAGGTCGATCATGGTCGCCTCGACCAGGCCCGGCTCGGCGGTGATCGCGAACGACCCCAGCCCGCTGGACACCATCACCAGCCGCGGCGCCGCCGACTTCCGCAGCAGCGGCAGGAAGGCGTGGGTGACTCGCACCGGCCCGAGCAGGTTCACCCCGAACACCGGTAGGAAATCCGTGGGCAGGGTTTCCGCGGGCGGCTTCGGCGAGGTTCCGATGCCGGCGTTGTTCACCAGCACGTCGAGCCCGGTGCCGGAGCCGGCGAGGGTCGCGTGGGCGGCCCGGACCGATTCGTCCGAGGTCACATCCAGCGGTACCGCCCGCACATCCGCATCCGGGTGTTCGGCCCGGATCTTCGCCACGGCGTCCGCGCCGAGCCGCGGGTCGCGGGCGCCCAGCCATACCGTCCATCCCAGATGCGCCAGCCGGCGGGCGGTTTCGTAGCCGAGGCCCCTGTTGCCCCCGGTGATCAGAACGGTCGAATTCGTTGTCGTTGTCATGGTTTTCACCGTGCCGTTCGGCCGGTCTGCGCGGGAGGCCCGGCGGCTCGTGGGACCGGCGGTACCACCCGGCGGCCCAGCAACGGCCTGTGTCCATGACCAGAGCTGGAGCAGCGTGGACGTCGTAGGCTGAGACCCACAGCCGAGGGAGAGGAGGCGAGGTGGCCCAGACCACGAAGGACCCGGCGACGGTGGCCGAGGTGATGGCGGAGCTGGCCGCGCTCGAGGATCCGAAGATCCGCGCGGTGAACGAGAAACACGGCGACGATCACGCTGTGAACCTCACCAAGCTGCGGGCGGTGGCCAAACGGCTGAAAACCCAGCAGGACCTCGCCCGCGAACTCTGGGCGACCGAGGACACCGCGGCGCGACTGCTGGCGCTGCTGATCTGCCGCCCGAAGACCTTCGACCGGGACGAACTGGACATCATGCTGCGGCAGGCGCGCACACCCAAGGTGCACGACTGGCTGGTCAACTATGTGGTCAAGAAAAACCCCCACGCCGAGGAGCTGCGGGTCGCCTGGTTCGCCGATCCGGACCCGGTGGTGGCGAGCGCGGGCTGGGCACTGACCACGGGACGCGTGGCCGAGAAACCCGAGGGTCTCGATCTCCCGGGACTACTCGACATCATCGAGGCACAGCTGAAAAACGCCCCGGACCGCCTGCAATGGGCGATGAACCACTGCCTGGCCCAGATCGGGATCGAACACGCCGAGCACCGCGCCCGCGCCCTCGATATCGGTGAACGACTGGAGGTGCTGAAGGACTACCCGACACCCCCGAACTGCACCTCGCCCTTCGCGCCGATCTGGATCACCGAGATCGTGCGACGGCAGCAGAGCACATAGGGCAGCGCGTCGGGTCGGTCCGGAGGGCGTCGGCGACCGGCCGGCCGCAGGCAGAACGACACCGGTGGCTGTTTGCGCAATTGCCGCGATTCCGTCAGCAATCCGGCTGGAACGGAAAGCATGCGGTGGGAGTCGGGTGCGGGGGCGGAGGCGGTGTCGTCTCGGCTACCTGGGGCGGGGGAGGAGCCTGCACAGTGGCTTGTTCGGTCGCCGAGGTGTTCTGTTGCCGACCGGTGGTGTCATGGGGGACGGTCCCGCCGCTGCCGGCCTGGGCCAGGAACCATATTCCGGCGGCCAGGACGGCGACAGCCGCCAGGGCCGCCGCGGTCTTGTTGCGGACGCGGCGCCGATCGTCGGGGATCGCGGTGTCCGGACCTGCCGGTTCGAAGCTCGGCAGCGGTGTGGGTTCGGCCGGATGCGGCGGGGAGGGATCGGTGGGGCCCGGACCTCGGTCGTCGACGTGGGCCGGATCGGTGTCGGTCTGCGCCCGGTTCCGGATGTCTGGTGACGGCGCGGGTTCGGTAGCGTCCGGAACCCCGTTCGGGATGGGCGGAAGCGGCGTGGACCGGGCGGTGTCCGGCGCTGGGTGCCCGGTGCGGCCTGCGGGAGAGGGGACGGGAGCGCGGGACGGAGCAGCGGACCCGGTCTTCGGCGGCATCGGACGCGGAGACGCGGCAACCAGTGCCGCGGCCTTCACGGGCGCGGGATTTCGAGGTGATGTGGTGGGCCGCGTGGGTGATTCGAGGGGGAACCCTGCCTCGGCCAACTCGGCGACGGTGGTGCTGCCACCGTGCTCGAGAGCTTCGACCACGGCGTACGCCTGCTCCGCGGTCCAGACGACGGCGGCGCGGTGATGGGCGCGGTGGAACCAGGCCCGCAGCGGATTCTGGGTGTTGCACATCAGCACATCGCAGCCTTGCGGCGCCGATTTCTTGTCCAGCCGCATCAGTGTTTCACGCGGCGGGATGACGACCACCAGACCACTGACGAAGGTGGGCCCACCCACCTGGGCGGCCACCGATTTCAGCTTGAACACCGCCTCGCGGACTTGGTCGTAGGGGGTGGTATCGCTCTGCCGCACGCTCATCGGGTCCCCGTCGTACCCCGGCACCTTCCACCGGCTGTTGGTGGTGCACTGCAGGACACCGCCGGTGACCTCGGGGTTCACCCCTTTCACCTCGCACACGACGGTGGTGTGCGGCGTGATGATCACCAGATCGACTTCCTGTCCGCCCACGAAACAGTTCGCGATCGCCACCCCGGGAACCCGGTAATCGTCCTGCCATTTCCGCAGCCAGGCGACCACCCGTTTCTCCGCACTCGATCTGAGTCTGTCGGCGATGACGAGCATCTATCCAACCCCTCCCTTCGCTGGTGATGCCGCCACCCTATCCGCACTTCGGTTCCGGCTTCGAGAACGATTGCGGCAGAAGATGTTCCCGCACCCGCCCGTGGCGTATCTGTGCCATTGTCCAAGAAGGGCGTCGGGGCAGGTCAGGCCGAACGCTACCGAACCCGCTCCCGGCCCTCGCCCATACCGAGCATTGCGGCGACATCGCCGGGAACCGGATACCGGTCCTCAGCTCGAAATCCGGGCGACGACTGCGAAGCGTGACGTCAATGCTCGGTCCAGTGCATGTCGTATTCCGCAAATGCCTCCTCTGTAGCTCCCTCGAACAGGCACAAGACGGCATAGGAGATGCAATCGATCCAGTTCTCCAGTCGCTGGACATCCGCTGCCGAGATGAGGTCGTTCCTGCGTAACATGCCGTCGGGACACACGCCCCATGTGCGGCCGAGATGACAGATCCCCCACAACGAACTCACCGCGCTGCGATCCAGGCTGTCGTGCTGCAGAGTCGGCGCGAGAACGCGGAGGCAGGACATGACGGAATGGAAGTTTTCCTCCCGCAGCCCCTTGTAGGGGCGGAGCATGCCGAGAAATCCCTGCTCCCAACGGGGATCGTCGATATCGGGATGGGTGCCGCTGTGGAACAGCAGCAATTCGGCGGCCATCACGGAGTTCACAAGCAGCTACCTTAGGTGGAGCTGGTGTCGGCTTCCCCGTCGGAATTCTCCGACGACGGTGTCGACGACACGCCGAAGAATGGTGGGCGGCAATAAAAGAAGGCTCGCCGGGCGGCCGGTCCTCCGGTCATTGTTCGGCGTCGCGGACCAGGAGTGCGATCTGTACGCGGTTCTCGACCGCCAGTTTGGTGAACAGGTTGCCGGTGTGTGCCTTGACGGTCGCGACGGTGACGTGCAGCCGCGCGGCGATATCCGGGTTGCCCAGTCCGTCGGCGATGGCTCGCGCGGTGTCGAGTTCTCGCTCGGTCAGGGTGGCGAGTCGTTTCCGCGCGGCGTCGCGGGATGCGCTGCGGGCTTGGGCGGACCCCGGACCGGTGGCCGCGACGATCACCCGGGCGGTCGCCGCGGGGGACAGCACGGGGTTGCCGGAGGCTACGGTTCGCACCGCGTCGGCGATTCGCGCCGGCGGTGTGTCCTTGAGAACGAATCCGAGTGCCCCGGCGCGCAGGGCGCCGAGTACGAGCTCGTCCGAGTCGAAGGTGGTCAGCATGAGCACCGCCGGCGGGTCCGTTGCGGTGAGGAGTTCGCGGGTCGTGGCGAGGCCGTCACGACCGGGCATCCGCACATCCATCAGCACGACGTCGGGCCGCTGTTCACCCACCACCCTGATCGCGGTGTCCCCGTCGGCCGCTTCCGCGACAACCGTCAGGTCCGGTTCGCCGTCGATGACGAGACGTAGCGCCATCCGCACCAGCTGGTCGTCGTCGACGATGACGACGCGCACCGGTTTCCGTTCGGTGTCCACTCATGCACTCTTTCCGTGGTCGTGCCGCGGCCAGGGTAGTTGCGCGGCGAGGACATATCCGTGGTCGGGTGTCGGATGGTGGTCGAGGCTTCCGCCCGCGAGGGTAATTCGTTCGGCGAGACCGAGTAAGCCGAAGCCCGAGGCCGGGGGTCGGGTGGTTGCCGCGGCGGCAGGCGAGTTCCGGATGCTGATATGCAGTCCGTCGCCGGGTTTCCCCGCGACGCTGATGTGGACGTCCGCGGCCGGGGCGTGTTTCGCGGCGTTGGTCAGTCCTTCCTGGACCACGCGATAACCGGTTCGCCCGACGGTCTCGGGCGGAGTGCCGGTCACTGTCGTGGTGAGTGTGACGTCCAGCCCCGAGGAACGGGCGTCGGCCACCAATTCCGGGATTCGGTCCAGGGTGGGCTGTGGTGGTTCCGGACGGTCGGGGTCGGCGCGGAGCACGCCGAGGACGTCGCGGAGTTCTTCGAGCGCCTGGCGGGAGCCGTCGGCGATACCGCGGATCAGTGTGCGGTTCTCCTCGGCGGCAAGGTCACCGCGGTGGTCCAGGACACCGGCTTGCATGGCCACCAGCGAGATCCGGTGCGCGAGGACGTCGTGCATTTCGCGGGCGATCCGGTTACGTTCCATGGCCTGTGCCTGCGCCGCGCGGGCAGCCTGTTCGCGTTCCGCGCTATCGGCCCGGTCCCGCAGCGACCGTACCTCGGCGCGTCGTGCGTCGATGGCCACGCCGGTGGCCACCGCGATGCCCGCGCTGAGAGCGGGGAGTGCGACTTGTAGCCAGATCGGGGCGGGCAGCGTCCGGATCGGGTAGAGCTCGGCGGCGAACTGCGCCGCGGTCACATAGGCCAGCACGACAATCCCGATCTCGACCGGACGGCGACGTGTGGCCAGCGAGCACAGCGCGAGCAGCGCGGCGCCGGTGGCGAGCGCCGACGCGGCCGAGACGACGGCGATCGTCAGGGCGACGGTGAACGGGAACCGCCGTCGCCATAGCAATGCCGCCAGGCAGCCGACAGCGATCAGCGGATCACCGGTGACGAACCAGGAACACGTATCGGCGACGCATCCGGGCGGCAGCACGACGGCGATGGAGAACCAGAAAGGTATGCCCAGCGCCGCGGCGGCGGCCAGCCGCCAGGCCTGCTGCCAGCCCCCGAGGCGGGCGGCGACATCGGTGTTCACCCTGGTCATTATTGCGAGACCGTCCGTCCGGCGCAGCAGCCCAGGGGCTGAAGTGTCCTCGACCCGGGTCGGATCATTGCCTCGACTTTCGTCGAACACGATTCGAGC
Organism: Nocardia sp. NPDC051750; assembly: GCF_044453135.1. Classification (NCBI taxonomy): domain Bacteria; kingdom Bacillati; phylum Actinomycetota; class Actinomycetes; order Mycobacteriales; family Nocardiaceae; genus Nocardia; species Nocardia sp. NPDC051750. The sequence continues at coordinate 358,140 of NZ_JBITCK010000008.1, forward strand.
CGCCGGGGCGATGTGCCGGCAGCGCCCGATGGACAGACTCGATTCCGTACCCAGCAACCGGGCACGGACCGAGCAGGCGATGCGGTCGCGATGGTGAGCGCAGCCCTGTCCGTGGCCGGCACGAATCTCGTCGGGAGTAGGAGCGGATGGATAGACAATGGAGCCGAGGTCTGAGCCTGATGGTCGTGCTCGGCCTCACCGGAGCGCTGATCGGGGCGCCCACCGTGGCCGCGGAACCGGGCGACCGCCCCGCGGCACCGGTGCAGTGGGGCGCGTGCCCGGAGGGGGTCGAAGATCCCGCGGCCGGACCAGCCCAGTTGCAGTGCGCCACCGTACCGGTGCCGCTGAACTACGGCGACCCCGAGGGCACCCGGATCGAGATCATGATCTCCCGGCTGGCGAGCAAGAACCCGGACAGGCGGCGCGGTGTGCTGTTGCTGAACCCAGGTGGTCCGGGCGGAGCCGGGCTGGACCAGCCCAAGCTCCTGGCCACCCAGGGACTGCCCGCCGACGTTCTTGACAGCTACGACCTGATCGGGATGGACACTCGCGGTGTCGGGCACTCGGCGCCGGTGAGCTGCGGTTTCACCGATGATCAGGCGTACTTCGGCAATATTCCGCCCTACGCCGTCGACGACGCCGCGGTCACCCGGCAGGCGACGATCGCCCAGGGAGTCGCCGAGCAGTGCGCCGCGAACGACCACGGGGGCCGGCTGCGGCAACTGTCGACAGCGAACATGGCCCGCGACCTGGACCGCATCCGGGCCGCGCTCGGCGAGGAGAAGGCGAGCTTCCTCGGATACTCCTACGGCACCGCCCTGGGCGCCGCGTACGCCTCGATGTTCCCCGAGCGCGCCGACCGGATCGTGCTCGACAGCAATATCGGCGACACGTTCCTCGACCACGACGGAATGCGCAGATACGGCCGGGGTATGGAGGAGACGTTCCCCGATTTCGCGAAATGGGCCGCCGCCCGCCACGACACCTACGGCCTGGGCCGCACACCGGACGAGGTGCGCCGGACGTACTTCACCCTCGCCGAGCGGCTCGACAAGACCCCGGTGGACGGGATGGACGGCGGCCTCTTCCGATTCGGCACCTTCTTTACGCTCTATCGCGAGTCGTTGTACGAGCCGGCGGCGGAAAGCTGGCGGTCACTGCTCGAATCCGGGAGTCCGGGACCCGCGGGCGGCCGGCCGCCGGGTACGGGGGTGCCTTCGCCGAATGACAACGCTTGGTCGGTTTTCCTCGCGGTGACCTGCAACGATGTCGAATGGCCCGAGGACATCGGGACCTACCGGCGCGCGGTCGCCGAGGACCGGGAGAAGTACCCGCTCTACGGCGCGGCCCCCGCCAACATCACGCCCTGCGCCTACTGGCAGCTCGGGCCGTCCGAACCGCCGGTGCAGATCGGCGACGACGGCCCGGCCGATGTCCTGATCGTGCAGAACCAGCGTGACCCGGTCACACCGCTGCGCGGCGGCGAGTTGCTCGACGAGAAGTTCGGCGAGCGGTCCCGGCTGGTGACCGTCGACGGAAGTGGGCACGGGGTGTACGTCCTCGGCACCAACCCCTGTGCGCAGGACATCGTCACCGGTTATCTGGTCGACGGCACGATGCCCGAACGCGATACGACCTGCCAGGGATCCCCTGTCTCCGGCTGAGGAACGAGCGCGGCAGGGAGGACGGTGATCTCCGCGGTCGGGACCGCGGGTCCGGGATCGGCTCCGGTCACCTCCACCTGCCGCTCCATCGACCTAGCGCGCTCCCGAATCACTATGGGCGCGCGGCGATCCAGCGCCCGGTTGCGGGCAGGGCGGCCAGCACAGCGACCGCTGCGGGACCGATGGCGAGCGAGCAGGACATGAACAGCTGCACAACGAGGAGGTCGAGTTCGGGGACGTAGTCGGATTCGCTTGCGATACCGACCATAGGCGCGAATGCGACTACCGCTCCGAACACTGAATTACCGCGGCTCAGCGCATAATTGGGACGCGCCCGGTATCATCGGACGCGGCAGGCAAGACCTGCCACCAGGCCAGTGATGCCTGTCGGTGTGGTTCGGGAGTGACCATGGGATCGATCGATATCTTGTATTGGCTTCAAGAGGGTGCGGCTGCCGGCGACCCGATTCGAGGGCCGTTGTACGTCGTGGTGTTCATCGCGATCGGGCTGGTCGGAATCCTCACCGGCGGAACCGTCATCTGACCTGCAGCAATCCGATTTGTTCGAGCTCGACTATCGAGGTTGTCGAGCGCTCTTCCGGTGCGCGAACGGTGTCGCTGGTCACCAGCGCAGAGATCCGCGAGACAGGTGATCTGCTGGGACATGCTCTCGCGTAGCGCGCCCCGCGGCGGATTCGGCGCGATAACCCGATCCGGCCGGAGGCTCATAGGCAGCCCGATCACGACAGAAGCACCCGACGAATCTGCGCCGAGGCATCTTCTCGACCGGCCCCGTATTCCGCAGCGTTGAAATGGGCAATCGCCGATCGGGGACTGCCTCGAGCTTCATCACGAGCGTGACCGGCGCGGTCGACGACCGCCGGATACTCGGATGGAACCGTAGTTCGCCTAACGAGAGAGTGATATTTTCGATTAGGGAAGTACCGTTACCGGTGGTGCGACGCTGAGTGATCCGGCTTCCTGAGGACCCACAGAGAAGCGAGCCGACCGCATGCTGTTCGATATCACCGATGACCAGGAGTTCTTCCGCTCCACCACGGCGAAGTTCCTGACCGCCCGTGCCCCGCGGGACAGGGTTCGCGAGCTACGCCACCACGAGCACGGGTTCGCGGCCGACTACTGGCGTGGTGGGGCCGAGCTCGGCTGGTCCTCCCTGCTGGTGGGGGAAGAAGCCGGGGGCGGATCGATCAGCGGGCGGCCGGTGGGGGATCTGACGCTGATCGCTTACGAATTCGGGCGGCATGCGGCGCCCGGGCCGCTGGTGCCGGCGAATATCGTGGCCGCCGCGTTGGCGGATAGCGGGTCGCATGCGGAGGTCCTCGGCGACCTGCTGGCGGGGGAAACCCTGGCGACGTGGTGCCATGCCGAGCCCGCACCGCGGCACGGGGTCGGGCTGGACATCCGTGCGGAGGGCGACGAGCTGGTGCTCAACGGCCGCAAACAGCCGGTGGAGTCTGCCGCGGCGGCGCAATATCTGCTGGTCACGGGGTTGTGTGCGGGTGCGATTACGCAGGTTCTGGTTCCGGTGGAGAGCACGGGAATCACCGTCACACCGCTGGGTTCGCCCGACCTCACGCGCCGGTTCTCCGCGGTCGCCTTCGACAATGTCCGGGTTCCGCGCAGCGCGTTGGTGGGTGAGCTCGGGGCGGCGGGGCCGCAGGTCGCACGGCAGGTGGAGATCGCGGTGGCCGTGCAGTGTGCCGAAACCGTGGGCGCGATGCAGACCGGATTCGACATGGTGCTGGACTGGATGGCGGACCGGTATTCGTTCGGGCGACCGCTGGCGTCGTATCAGGCGCTCAAACACCGGACGGCCGATCTGAAGTCGTGGCTCGAGGCGGCGCATGCGATCGCCGACAGCGCCGCCGAGGCGGTCGACGAACGCCGGGCGGATTCGGGTGAGCTGGTGGATGTCGCACAGGCGTTCATCGGCCACCACGGGCCGGAGCTGTTGCAGGATTGCGTGCAGCTGCACGGCGGAATCGGGCTGACATTCGAGCACGACCTGCACCTGTTCCTGCGCCGTGCCACTGTCAACCGCACGCTGTACGGCACACCGGCCCAGCGCCGCCGGCGCCTTGCCGATCGGCTGATCGAACAGGAAGGGGCGAGCGTATCGGAAGGCGCAGCGCAGGGCGATCGCGGAGAAACTGTGGTGGAGGGTGAGCGCGGAGGGCTCGCGCTCACGCCCGCTGGTCCCGGCCAGGAAGCGGCCGTGGAGCGCGGCGGGCCGGCGATCCTGGGCGACGGGCCGAGTGCAGAGCTCGAGGATGTCGAGAGTTTCCGGTTGCGGGCGCGGGCCTGGATCCGGGCCAATCTGGGGCCGTACCGGCCGGAGGCTGTGGCCGGGCTGCGCAAGGTCGCGCGCGAGGAGGAGCTGGCGGCCGTCGACAACGACCGGCGACTGCAGCGCAAGCTCTACGACGCCGGGTTCGCCGGTATCGCCATCCCGGTCGAATACGGTGGCCGCGGGCTCACCGCCGCGCATCAGCGGGCGTTCACCGACGAGATGGCCGGGTTCGAGTATCCGTCCCGGTGCCAGGTGCCCACCCTGTCGCCGTGCGCGGCAGTGCTCCTCGATTTCGGGACCGAGGAGCAGAAGCGACGTCATATTCCGGCAATGCTGCGCGGTGAGGAGATCTGGATGCAGTTCCTCTCCGAACCCAGCGGCGGCTCCGATGTGGCGGGAGCGGTGACCACGGCGGTCCGCGACGGTGACGACTGGGTGCTCAACGGCGCCAAGATCTGGACCACCGGCGCCTGGTACTCCGATTGGGCGCTGTGCCTGGCCCGTACCAACTGGGATGTGCCGAAACACCGCGGGCTCACGGTGTTCATCCTGCCCATCCACCAGCCGGGGATCGAGGTGCATCAGATCGAGATGCTCAACGGTGCCCGGGAATTCTGCCAGGAGTTCCTCACCGATGTGCGGGTGCCGGATTCCGACCGGGTCGGTGCGGTGGACGGCGGCTGGACGGTCGGAACGGGCTGGATGTCGCACGAACGGCTGCTGTCGGCGTCTCCGTATGTCACGGTGCCCGCGAAACCGGCCCTCTCCGACCGGTCGCCGGTGGAGATCGCCTGCCGGGCCGGCACCGTCGACGAACCGGGTGTGCGTGACCTCATCGGTGAGGACCGGATGCTCGATGTCGTCGGCACCGCACTGCAGCGGCGGCTCGGCACGGGGATGGCGACCGGCCGGATCCCCGATCAGTCGGCCGCTATCGGGCGCCTGTTCCGGGGTATCGCCGAAGCACGCCGGGGGACCATCGAATTCGAGGTCGCGGGGGATGCGGTGTGGGACGAGGAGTACGGCGATATCGGCGATGTGTTCCTGATGCGGCAGGTGAGTTGTATCGGTGGCGGCACCACCGAAATGGCGCGCAATGTGATCAGTGAACGGGTGCTCGGGATGCCCCGGGAAGCGCGCTCCGACCACAATGTGCCGTTCCGGGACGTGCCACGGGGCGGTCGGCGCTCCTGACGGTCCGGCGGGCGTAGGAAACCCGGCACCGGTCCATGCGCGGGTAGCAGGCGGGGGGTTACCTGTCACCGCCAGGGCCACGTTTCGATGAACGGCGGGGCCGGGTGCACGCACCCGGCCCCGGCTCACCGCTGTCAGACCGTGACGCTGATTTCGCCCGGATTCGTGCTGATGGTGACGATCACCCGCCCCGGGCCGGTGTCGGCCAGCGCACGGCTGAAACCGTTGTCGGTGGGGAAGGGGCCGATCGACACGGGGACCGACGAGACCGTCACGTCTTCGGAACCGGTGGCGCCGGTATCGAGATTGCGCCAGGACACCGTCGCCGTCACCGCGCACGCCGGGTCCTGGCGGTCGGCGCGGAACAGCACCGCCACCCCGACCCCGCTGACATTGGACGGCAGGGGAGTGACGGCCACGCCGGTGCGGACGGTGCCGGCGCATCCGGGAGCCACCTCCACCCGGGTGTCCTGGAAATCGGCGGCCGTCTGGGCGTTCGCGGTCGCCGCGACCGGGAGCAGGGCGGATGCGGCGAAAGCGCCGAGGAACAACGGACGCAGGAGTATTCGCAAGAGACTTTCCTCTCCAAGGGGTTCGCGCGCCGGTTACCCCCCGCGGTGGTCCGAGTAAACCAGGGCCTGCGCCCGGGCGCGGAACCGCATAGGCTCGTGCGCATGGGACTCGACGTGTATGCGGTCCGGCCGAACCAGAGCCGGGTGACCGATATTGCGGCCTTCGAGCAGCTCCAGGCGATGCCGCCGGAGGAACGCGGGGAGTTCGGCTGGGTGCACCCGGACGATCTCGACCCGTTCGAGGATCTGCCGCGCGATTTCTCGCAGGGTGGTCTCTTCTGGCCCTCCGACGGTGACCCGACCGGGTTCCGCGGTCAGGTGTACGAGAAGTGGGTGTCCGACGAGTTCGGGCTGAGTTTCTACGAGCTGTTCGACCCGGAGGACGTGCGCAGTCTGCTCGAGCGCCTGGACGAATGGTTCACCCGGGCCGAATCGGGGGAGGCGGCGGTGCCGCTGTTCGGGGACGACAGCGATGACGGGCACGCCCTCACCCGGGTTCGATCGCTGGCCGAGTATCTGCGCGCCGTGACGGCACAGGATCTGTGGCTGTTCCCCGACTACTGATCGGCTGCCGCGACGGACTCCGTGGCGCCCGGCAGTAGTGCCAGGCGGCTGGCGGTGCGGTGGATATCGGGCGGCAGATGATCGCCGGACAGACAGGTGCTCAGCGGTGCGCGGGCGATGAGGTTCAGCGGGATCTGCCGGTCGCACAGGACGTCGATCAGGTTGGCGAAGCGCTGGACGGCGTCGCGGTTCGTGGTCGACAGCACCGGTAGTCCGGAGAGTGTCCAGCGGCGGTACCGGTCGGCCAGGTGCAGGTAGTCGATGGTGGAATACGGGCGGTCGCACAGATCGGTGAAGTCGAACCAGATCGCCTCGTCCCGCGCGGCCAGTGCGGTGACGGTGCGGCTACCGAACGTGACGAGCCGGCGTTCGGACGGCCCGGGGTGACGGAGGCCCGCCTGCGCCAGTTGGGCGGCGTCTCCCGGCCACAGAAAGCGGCCGCGGCCGAATCCGGACGCGGGTGCCGGTCCCCGGCGCCGGTAGTCGTGGGGACCTGCCACTTCGACGATATCCAGAGACTTCTCCAGCGCGGCGGCCACCGGTTCGATCAAGTGATGAAAAAGCGGGTTCGGCAAGAGACCGGACGGCGGATAGTTCGATGTGGCGACAAGCGTGATCCGTTGGGCGAACAGTGCATTCAGGACTCTGGCGATAATGGTGGCATCGCCGGGGTCGTGCACATGGAATTCGTCGAAGCAGACCAGCCGGGCCGAATCCAGAAGTTCGCGCACCGCACGATCGCCGGCCCGGTGTTCGCCCCGGTGGGCGGCATAGCGGGAGTGGAATTCGCGGAAGAATTCGTGGAAGTGCACGCGGCGTTTGTGCGGTACCGGTACGGCGTCGTAGAAGGTGTCGACGAGCCAGCTCTTACCGCGACCCACCGGTCCCCAGACGTACACGCCGCGGGCCGGCGCACCGAACAGCGGCCGGCGCCCGGATAATTCGGTGCCGAGGCGGGTGAGCCTCGCGGCGGCGACCAGCTGCGATTCGTCGAGATCGAACCCCGCCGCCCGCGCTGTCGACTCGAATACCCCTGCCGCCCATTCGTTCCGCTTGCCCACCGCCGGCACCTCTCTGTGACCCTGAGCCCAGATTGGCAGCTGGGCGCGGCGGTGCCCAGAGGCGAGGCACACATGTGAAAAGCATCGCGTGACACTCTGGCGGCCGGGGGCGGCCGGGACTGCCGCGATCGGCGATATCGACCGGGTGCCCCGCCACGCTTCGAACACCCGATGGTCGCACCTCACGGTGCATGTGCGCGGCTCCCGCAGCGACTGCCCGGCGGCGTGCCGCGGGCTATGCGGCGGGCGTCAGGGTGTAGTCCTGCGGGTCGAGCGTGCGGACCCGGCGCCGGTAGCGGGTGACCGTGCCCGGCCAGTTGTTGGTGATCTTGCCCGCCGCATTCCGATACCAGCTGGAGCAGAAGTTCCACGGCGTGCGTTCCAGGCGCTGTTGCAGGGCGTCGTTGTAAGCGCGTTCGGTCGCGGCACGGACCTCGAGGACATGGCCCGGTTTACCCGCCAGCAACTGCACCGCCTGGCGGATGTAGCGGGACTGGGATTCGATCATGTAGATAATCGACCCGACCCCGAGATTCGTATTGGGACCGTAGACCATGAAGAAGTTCGGGAAATCGGGCACCGTCATCCCGTAGTAGGCGTGCGCCCCGTCGGACCATGCCGCACCGAGTTCCCGCCCGCCGCGCCCGCTGATCCGCATCGGCCACAGGAATTCGGTGCCCTTGAAACCGGTGCCGTAGATGATCACATCGGCTTCGTGGACCGTGCCGTCATCGGTGCGCACACCCTGCGGGGTGATCTCGGTGATGGCGGCGGTGGTCACGTCCACATTGGGCTGGGTGAGCGCCGGATAGTAGTCGCTGGAGAACAGCGTGCGTTTGCAGGCGATCGGATAGTCGGGGGTCAAGGCGGCGCGCAGTTCCGGATCGTCGACGTTCTTGCGCAGGTTCCGTTCCGCCAGCCGCGCCACGAGCCGGCCGATGATCGGCAGTTCCACCAGACCCAGCGAGGAGATCTCGGCTGTGAGCCACCAGCCGAGGCGCTCCACCTGCAGCATCCCGGGAATCCGCGCGAACAGTGTGTGCTGGAGCGGCGAATAGTCGGTATCGAATTTCGGCAGTACCCAGGCCGCGGTGCGCTGGAACAGGGTGAGGTGTTCGACCGCCGGCTGGATCTGCGGCACGTACTGTATGGCGCTGGCGCCGGTCCCGATACACGCGACGCGTTTCCCGGCGAGATCGACACTGTGATCCCACAGCGCGGAATGGAACGCCTGCCCGGCGAAACTGTCCACGCCGGGAATGTCGGGTAGTTGCGGGCGGGAGAGTTGCCCGACCGCGGAGATCAACACGTCGGCGGTGCGGGTTCCGCCATCGGCGGTGAGCACCGTCCAGCGGCCGGTTTTCTCGTCGAACGCGGCCTCGGTGACCTCGATGCCGAACTCGATGCGGTCGAGCAGCTCGTGCCGGCGGGCGACCCCGCGCAGGTACTCGTGGATGGCGGCCTGCCCGGAGTAGCGCTGCGGCCAGTCGGGCTTCGGCTCGAACGAGTAGGAGTACAGCGGTGAGGGAACATCGCAGGCCGCCCCGGGGTAGGTGTTCTCCCGCCAGACGCCGCCGAGATCCTGGGCTTTCTCCAGGATGGAGATATCGTCGAACCCGTGGCGTCGCAGTTCGATCGCCACTCCGATTCCGCCGAACCCGGCGCCGATCACGAGCACCGATACCCGGCCTGCCGCACCCATAGCTACTCCTGTCCATGTGGTCCCTATCACTGTAGGCATGGCGCAAGGGTCCGTATCGAGACTTTCGGCCAAGTGGTCGAGGGCCGGGTGCGTAGCGGTGGAGCTGCTATCGGCGCTGATCCGGGGACCCGGCCCCTCCGCCGAGGGTCCCCGCCTACCTGTTCACGTGCGGAAATGACGTTGCCGGGGCCCCGGCGCGCTCGATAGGGTGTCGCGGTTTGCCCATTCCGATCACGAGAAGGAGTTTCGAGACTCGATGGAACCCGTAACCGAACGCGAAATCAGAGCGTCGTTCGTCAACTGCTCGAAAGGAGACGCCAAACGCCTCACGGTGCCGGCCGACCTGGAAACCCGTCCCTGGGACGATCTGGACTTTCTGGGCTGGACCGATCCGGGGCTACCCGGCCGCGCGTACCTGGTGGTACCCGAGGAGGACGGGCTCGCCGGTATCGCGCTGCGCTACGAGACCGGCGGGCCGCGCCGATCCCAGATGTGCACGCTCTGCTCGACCACCCACAGCAACGGTGGTGTCGTGCTGATGACCGCCCGCAAAGCCGGTGAAGCCGGCCGGCGCGGCAACACCACGGGCACCTACATGTGCGACGACCTGTGCTGTTCCCTGTACGCCCGGGGCAAGAAGACACCGGCTCTCGGCCGCGCCTATCGCGACGATTTCGACCCCGAGGACCGGATCCGCCAGATCCGGCAGAACCTGACCGGGTTCCTCGGCCGGGTCCGCACCTGATCGTCCGCTGAACTGATCGAACCGAGAGAAAGAGGTTGTGGCCCATGCGCCGACACTCGAGACCCGATCCGCTGAGGACTCCGGATTCCCTGTCGAGACAACGGAATCCGGAGTCGGCCGTCCTCCCCGGCCGGGGTGGTCCGGACTGCCGGACCGTGCCGGTCGGGGAGGACGGCATCGTCTCAGGGCCGGTTCGGGCCGGAGCCGCTGAGGCTCTCGAACAGCGCGGAAATCGCGCGGTGCCCGTTCTGGATCGATGTTTCCCCGCCGCCGCCGTCGCCGTCCGTATAGCGCAGTGTGATCCGTTCGGTTCCGTCCCCGGCCGGCCCGCGATGGACCGTGTAATCGTGCTCGCCCCACCCCGGCTGTCCCGCGAGGACGGCGACAAGGTCGGCACTCGCGAGGCCGGCGGCGATCGCGGCGGCGGTACGTCCCTCGTCGTCGGCATGGTCCGGCTCCGCGCCGTGGGCCAGTAGCGACCGCACAATTCCGTAGCAGCCGCGGCGGGCCGCGCGGGTCAGTGGTGTGCCCGGGATGTTCGGGTCGGCACCGGCGGCGAGCAAGAGGTCCACCGTTTCGAGGTGCCCGTTGCCCGCCGCCCACAGCAGTGGCGATGTTCCTGGACCTCGCTGTTCCGGATGCGGTGGTTCGGGCAGATCGGGATCGGCACCACCGGCCAGCAGCGCGGAAACGACGCCCGCATGGTTCCAGCAGGCGGCCGCGCACAGGGGCAGCCCCTCTTCGATCGGGTCGCTGGGCCGGTTCGGGTCGGCTCCGTGCCTCAGCAATAGACGAACCAGTTCTGTGGATCCGTTCACCGCGGCCTGATAGAGCGGCGTGGACCCGCGCTCATTCGTTTCGTCGGGCGGCGCGCCGGCCTCCAGCAGTGCCTCGACGGCCGCCGTGTCCCGCTCCCATACTGCATCGATCAGCTCGGTCACCTCTCCATTACAGCGACGACGTCAACCGGATTCGTTGCGGACTTCCGCTGAAAAACCGGCGGCCGGCTACTGCTCTCGCCGTCTCGGCGCAACATTGCCCGCCCGGCTCCGCCCCCTACTGGCCCGGCGACCAGCGCCACCTCTGTCCAGGCCGAGGGTGGTCGCGTTGACGAGCCCCAAGGCTGGAGCGCTCGGATCGGTCAGTGAAGTGATCGGGTTCCCTGGTAGCGGTTCGATGGACGCGGGTGTGCTACTGGTGGGCGGTGATGGATTCCGAACCGGTGCGTCTGCCCACCGAGGTGGACGGCTATCTGTCCGAGTTGGTGCGGCGCGTGCAGGCCGTCTGCCGGGACCGGCTGGTGAGCATCGGTGCTGTGGGATCGCTTGCGCTGGGTGATTATCGGCACGGGCGCAGCGATATCGATATCACGGTCGTGGTCGATCCGGCGGTTCCCGCGCGGCTGCTGCGCGACCTGGTGGATGCGCTGGTACATCCCGGGTTCCACTGTCCCGCGGCCGGGCTGGAACTGGTCGTGTACGACGCCGACTTCGCCGCCGCGGGCGCACCGGGTGCGGGTTATCTGCTGAATCTGAACACCGGCCCCTTGTTGTCCGCGGTCGCCGATATCGAATCCGACAGCGCGCCGGCGTTCTGGTATGTGATCGATCGTGCGATCGGACACCAGAGCGGGTGGACACTGGCCGGTCGCCCGATACGGGAGGTGCTGGGTGCGCCCGCGCACGCAGACCTGCTGGCGGCAGTCTCTGCGTCGGTGCGCGAGCATACGTCGGGTACGGGGCACCTTGCGGACAACAGGGTGCTGAACGGCTGCCGGTCGGTGTACTACTGCCGGACCGGTCGCTGGGTTTCCAAGCGGGCCGCGGGACGTTCGATTGCCCTCGGCGAGAAGAGATTCCGTCCCGTGGTTGAAAGCGCGCTGGCGAGTTTCGAGCGTCCCCGTGAGCTGGCCCTCGACCTGCCCGCCGGCGAGGTGGATGCCTTCCTGTCGTGGGTGCGGATAGTCATTCCTTGACAGGAATATTCCTCTCGAGGAATGGTGGAGGTTGTGGCACGTGATGTATTCGAGGTACTCGCCGACCCCACGCGGCGGCGGATCCTCGACCTCCTGCGCGACGGTGAGCGCACCGTCGGTGATCTGGTGGGTGCGCTGGGCACCGCGCAACCCAATGTGTCCAAGCATCTGAAAATGCTGGACGCCGCAGCACTGGTGCAGGTCCGGGTGGACGGCCCGCGCCGGCACTATGCGCTCGACCCCGGGCGGCTGCGGGAGATCGATGCGTGGCTGGCCCCTTTCCGTGAGATCTGGGCCGATCGGCTCGATCAGCTGGAAAGTTATCTCGACACCCTGCCCGGTGAACCCGAGAAGTTGCCATGATGCGATACCTCCGCCTTCGCTACGGCCTCCGCTGATGCGATACCTCCGCCTTCGCTACGGCCTCCGCTGATGCGATACCTCCGCCTTCGCTACGGCCTCCGCTGACCGCATGAAACCCGAATTAGAGGAGTGATGCACACATGACCCGAGTGACCCGGCGTCTCGGCGAGGTGCTGCGCGACGGCGACCGCGTGGGCACGCGGTACGAACGCATCCTGGCGCATCCGCCGGACACAGTGTGGCGGGCGATCACCGAATCCGATCATCTCCGGCACTGGTTCCCGGCCGATATTCTCGGCGAGCGCCGGGCCGGGGCCGAGATCCAGTTCCGGTTCTGGCCCGAGGCGGTCGAACAGGCCTCGGCCGAACTGGCCGAGCTGGACATCGACCTCGACGAGCCGGTGCTGTCCGGCCGGATCCTCACCTGGGAACCGCCGCATGTCTTCGAATACCTCTGGGACGACGAACATCTGCGGTTCGAGCTGCTCGCGCAGGAGTCCGGGACCCGGCTGATCTGTACGGTCTGGTTCGGTACGCCCGGTCCGCACGGGCTGCCGGGCACTGCCACCGGGTACCACGTCTGCCTCGACGAACTGGTGGATTCGCTGGCCGGCCGGCCGATCGAACTGCCCGATCAGGACGACATCACAGCGCTACGCGGCCGTTACGCCGAGGCCGTCGACACGACCTCGGCGTGAGCGTCTACCCGATAGCCGGTCAGCCGATGTGCAGCAGGGTGCGGCCGAGGGCGGTGCGCGCTTCCATGGCCGCGTGCGCCCGGGCGGCCTCCGCCAGCGGGTAGGTCTGGCCGATCACCACCTCGACGGCGCCGGTCGCGACCGCGTCGAGGATGCGGGCGGCGTACTCGGCGCGGAGGTCGTCACCGGTGTTCAGGTCGTGCAGACCCACCACGTCGATGCCGCGCTGCCGGGCGTCCGCCGAGGCCGTTCCGGCGAATTCGCCCGCGGCCGCCCCGTAGCCGATGAAGCGCCCGTCGTCCGCGGTGATCGTGAGCGCGGCGTCACCGAGTTGTCCGCCCGCACCGTCGAGCACCACGCGGGGTGTCCGGCCGTCCGTCGCGGCCAGGACGCGTTCGGTCCAGCCCGGCTCCGAGTAGTCGATCGCGATATGCGCGCCCAGGCGTTCGGTGAGTGCCAGTTTCGCTCGGCCCCGGGCTGCCGCGATCACCTGTGCACCGGCCTGCCGGGCCAGCTGGATGAGCAGGATGCCCAGCCCGCCCGCCGCGGCGGTGATCAGCACCGAGTCGCCGGGGCGCACGGCGGCGCGGTCGAAGACGGCGAGTGCGGTGTGGCCGTCGTGGACCAGTGCGGTCGCCTGGTCGACGCTCACCGCATCCGGAACCGCGGTGAGCAGATCGGCCTCCGCGACCGCGTGTTCGGCATAGCCGCCGGTGGGCACGCCGCCGATTCCGCTGGCAGCGGTCCGGGCTGCGACCTGCCGGCCGATCCAGGCCGGATCTACACCGGGTCCGACCGCATCGACTGTGCCGCCGATCGCGCCGCCCGGTATGTACGGCGGCTGGACCGGGAAGAAATCGGTGCCCCAGCCCGACCGCAAACGGGTATCGAGGAACATCACATCGGCCGCGGCGACACGCACCAGGACCTGACCGGGCTCGGGTTCCGGCGCCGGAACCTGCTGTAGCTCGAGGACCTCGGGTCCGCCGAATTCTTTGACCTGCACCGCCAGCACGGTGTACCTCCTCGGTTCGCTGTTGTCCCACCAGTCTGAAACCTGAATTTTAGTTGAGGTCAAATCCGGGAGTGGTCCCGCCCGAAAGCGGTCGATATCGCCGGCGTGATTGCCGGAACAATGCACTGACCGGGCAGACCGGCTGCGCGTTCCCCGGGGGCCGATTCTGCGGCCGACGACGGGCCTTCGCGCCGGACAGTCACCGATCGTCCCGATGGCCGGGTATGACGAATTCGTGACATCGGCGCCGCGGCTGTCCCGATACGGGCGGGGGAGAGGGCAGGATCGAGGGCGTGCGAGTACTGCTGACCGGCGCGGCCGGGTTCATCGGGTCCCATATCCATGCCGCGCTGCGACGGGCGGGCCACGACGTGGTGGCCGTCGACCTCATGCTGCCCGCCGCGCACGGTCCGGACGCCCGGCCGCCCGAGGGAGTGGCGCGGGTCGATATCCGCGAGGCCGTCGAACTGGATCGGGTGCTGCGCGGGGCCGAGGTCGTCTGTCATCAAGCGGCCGTGGTGGGCGCCGGCGTCGACGCGCAGGACGCGCCCGCCTACGCCGGGCACAACGACTACGGAACCGCGGTGCTGCTCGCGGCGATGGACCGGGCGGGCTGCGGCCGGCTGGTGCTGGCGTCGTCGATGGTGGTGTACGGCGAGGGGCTGTATCGGGGGCCGGAGGGGCTCGTCGAGGTTGGTGCGCGCCGTAGCGAGGATCTCGCGACCGGTCGATTCGAGCACCGCTCCGGCGGGGCGGACCTGGAGTGGGCGGCGGTACCCGAGGACACCCCACTGCGGCCACGCAGCCTGTACGCGGCGAGCAAGGTCGCGCAGGAGCACTATGCGACCGCTTGGGCTGCCGCGACCGGATCATCGGTCACCGCGCTGCGATACCACAATGTATACGGACCCGGAATGCCCAGGGACACGCCATATTCGGGGGTCGCCGCAATTTTCCGTTCCGCGCTGGCCGCCGGCCGGGCGCCGCAGGTTTTCGAGGACGGCGGTCAGACCCGGGATTTCGTGCACGTCGCCGATATCGCCGCGGCCAACGTGGCCGCGATCGAAGCCGGGCTGCCCGGGTTCGAACCGTTGAACATCTGCTCGGGCCGTCCGATCAGCATCGGGCAGGTTGCCCGGACGCTCGCCGCCGCACACGGCGGGCCCGAACCCGTGGTCACCGGCGCGACGCGGCCCGGTGATGTCCGGCATATCGTCGCCGACCCCGCCAGGGCCCGGCAGGTGCTCGGGTTCACCGCACAGGTCGCCCCCGACACGGGTCTGGCCGAGTTCGCGACGGCTCCGCTCCGCCCCGCCGCCGCCCTCGGGGTGCCGATCGGCTGACGCGAATCGTCGGTAGGAAGTGCTCTCGGTCTAGCTCGTGGCGCTGAGCCGGGGCGCCTCGCTACCCGGCGTCCGCCGGTAGCCGGATCTCGAAGCGGCAGCCGATCTCCTGGTTGGCCGCGGTGATCGCCCCGCGATGCGCTTGGACCAGGCCCGCCGCGATGGCCAGCCCCATCCCGCTGCCCATCGGAACACCGTTGTCCGCCACCGGCGACCGAGCCGCCGTACCCCGGTAGGCGACCTCGAAAATCCGTGGCAGGTCGGTCTCGGCGATCCCCGGCCCCGAGTCGTCCACCCGGGTCCAGATGTCGCCGTTGTCGCGGCCGGCGGTGATCACGACTTTGCCGCCGGGTGGGGTGTGCGCGATGGCATTGGACACCAGATTGGCCAGAACCCGCCCGAGGGCGTGGTCGTCGGCTTCGACGGGCAGCGGTGCCGGCGGTTGCTCGGCGGTGAACCCGATCCCGGCGCGGTCGGCGGTGGCGCGGTGTGCGGCGTAGATCTCGTCGATGAGTTCGCGCAGGTCCAGTGGTTCGAGGTCGAGGTGCAGGGCGCCCGCGGAGATCTTCGACATCTCGAACAGGTCGTCGACCATCCGGGACAGCCGCCGGGTTTCCCGTTCGATCTGCCCGGCGTATCGGGCGATATCGGAGGGGTCGGCGACCACGCCGTCGATGAGGGCTTCGGTCATGGCGCGGATCCCGGCCAGCGGGGTCCGCAGATCGTGACTGACCCAGGCCACCAGCTCCCGGCGCGATTGTTCCGCGGCACGCTCCTGCTCGCGTATCTCTTTCTCCCACACCGTTTTACGGGCCTGATCCCGGCCCAGGAGGATCGCCGCGGGAACGGTGACGGCGGCGACCAGGAGCAGGACGAGGGAGGTCCGCCGGAATTCGGCGGTGAACATCAGACCGCTCACGCCGGTGATTCCGGCCAAGGTCGCCAGGGTGGGAATGAGTACGAGCACCGCCATACTCGCGGTGAGCGAACGGTCGCGCAGCGCGCGCAGGGCGAGCGCGCCGGCGATGACCACCGGCAGCGAACACACCAGGGTGAAGCCGACGATCTCGAGCAGGTTCTCAGGCATCCGACGCCTCTCCGGCGATATCCGTGCGGCCCCAGGCGTAGCCGCGACCCCAGACAGTATCGATCCGGTGCCGGGCACCGAGTTTGGCGCGTAACCGCTTGATGTGCACAGTGACCGTCGACAGATCCCCGAAGTCCCATCCCCACACCCGTTCCAGCAGACTCTCCCGGCTGTAGACCTGCCCCGGATTGCGCAGCAGGAACACCAGCAGGTCGAATTCGCGCGGGGTGAGGGTGACCGCGGCATCGTCGATGAACACGAGCTGGGCGGACGGGTTCACGGTGATCGGACCGTCCCGCAGTATCCGCTGGTGCGGGGCCGGTTCGGGCCGGGCGCTGCGGCGCAGGACCGAGGCGACGCGCAGGGCGAGTTCCCGCGGGCTGAACGGTTTGGTGATGTAGTCGTCGGCGCCGGCCTCCAGGCCGAGTACCCGGTCGTCCTCGTCGCCGAGCGCGGTGAGCAGGATTATCGGCGTATCCGGACGCCGGCCGGAGCGCACCGCACGGCACAGTTCGATCCCGTTGGGCTCCGGCATCATCACATCCAGTACGGCTAGCTCCACCTCGTCCGGGGCGCCGATCCCCGCCAACGCGGCGCGGGCGGCGCGGCCGTCACCGGTTTCCACGACCGTGCGGCCGTCGCGTTCCAGATACCGGCGCACCACTTCCCGGACCACCGGGTCGTCGTCGGCCACGAGTATGCACATCGGTCGACCTCACCAATTCGTCATGAGCAGATGGACCAGTACCAGCGCAGCCGCGGCCTGCACCGCCAGCCAGGGGCGGGCCCGGACCTGCGGGAGGTAGGCCGTCGCTGCGAGCAACCACAGGTCGAACGGCAACCAGATCCGTTCGGTCTCCGCCTTGCTGAGCCCACTGATATCGGCGGCGACGATAGCGCACAGGCCCGCGGCGACCAGCAAGGATCCCGGTTCGAACACGCGGAGCCGGGCGGGCGCGAGCGCGCGGGACAGCGCGGCCGCCGTCGCGAGGCCCACCGCGCAGACGGTCGCCGCGAGATTGCCCCACCACCAGTACCCGTAGGGCCGATCGGTGGCGATGCCCTGGTAATAGCGTTCGACCACCAGGTGATAGCCGTCGAACCACCAGAATCCCGCGGCGGTGAACGCTGCCACCACGATCAGTGCACCCAGAACAGCGGGTAGCAGGGGGCGCACCGTGCGGGCGGCCACGAGCACCGCGACCGCCATGAATCCCATGAGCACCAGGCCGTAGTTGAGATAGATCCCGAATCCGAACAGGATTCCGGAGGCGCCTGCCGCGGGCGCACCTGCCCATCGTCCGGGAGCGGCGGTCGCGGTCGCCACCGCCTCCCGGCGCCCGGCCGGCCTGGATACCGCTGTGGTCACGTCCGCTTCCTCGTGCTCGTCCACGCCGGGTTCCGACGCGCTCGCCGTCGTGCCGCCGCGTACCCCGGGCGCACCAGGATCTGTGCCGGGTCGCGCCGATAGCGTTACATCCGTCTCTCGGCGGGTCGCGGTGTATCGCGTTCCAGTACTCGCGGCGACAGCCAGCGACGCGACCGCCCACGCGGTGACACCGGCGAACATCGCGTCGGCGGATACCGCGATCCAGATCGCCGCCGGGGCGAGGACCAGGAACGGCAGCGCGGCGCGGGCACGATCTTCGCTGCCCAGCGCGCGTAACGCCACCGCCACCGCGATCGGTGCGCTGCAGCCGATGAGCACGCAGACGACGCCCGCCCAGGTCGGGCCGCCCAACCCCAGGCGGTCCAGGAGGACGAAGAACAGCAGCGCCCCCGGTGGATGACCGGACACGTGAGTGGTCCAGGAATCGGGCTGCCCGTCCAGGATCCGATCGGCGAAGGTGTCCAGCATCAGCGGGATATCGGTGACCCCGGGGACTTCGGTGAGATATTCGTGCCCGTCCGCGAGCCGTGCGGTGACACCGCGTTCCCAGCCGTCCACCAGGGCGAGAGCGAGCGCCCAGCCCAGCGCGGTCAGATATCCGGCGCCGAGCAGCGGGCGCCAGGAGAGGCGCTGCGCGAGGGCGGGTCCCTGGGTCACGACAGCCGCCGCCAGCACGACGGCGGGTACCGTGCCCCAGCCGATATGCGGCGACCACCAGGCGAAGAGCGGCGCCGCCCCGGCGAAGAGACTCTCCCGCCAGGATTCGCTCGCCATTTGCGGCACGGCGAAGGCGGCCAGCACCAGCAGTGCGGCGGCTCCCGCGCCGAGGAATTCCCCGCGCACCCCGTCACGGGTCCGGGTGGTTTCGATCAGATCCGGCACACCGGCCACCCTAGGCCCGGTCGCCGCCGGGAACAGTGCATCGACCAGGTGCTCCGACACGACGTCATCGTTTTGTCACAGGTTTCGGGCCGATTTGGGCCTAGCGTGGCAACCATGGCAACCGACCACTGCGCACCGCTGGGCGTCACCGTCGTGATCCCGTGCCGCAACGAAGCCGAAGCATTGCCGGGAGTCCTGGCGGCGGTCCCCGCCGGCTACCGGTCGATCGTGGTCGACAACGGGTCGACGGATACCACTGCGGCGGTCGCGACCGAACACGGTGCGCGGGTGGTCAGTGAAACCCGGCCCGGGTACGGTGCCGCCGTCCAAGCCGGTATCGCGGCGGCCGAGACCGAACTGGTCGCGGTGCTCGACGGCGACGGGTCGATGGACCCGGGTGAGCTGCCCGGGCTGGTGGCGGCCGTCCGTGCGGGAGCCGATCTCGCGGTGGGCCGGCGCCGGCCGGTCACCAAGGCGTCCTCGCCCTGGCACACGCGGCTCGGGAATCGGGTCGTCGCTCACCGGCTCCGCCACCGCTACGGACTGCCCGTGCACGATATCGGTGCGATGCGGGTCGCCGAGCGGGCGCGACTGGAGTCGCTCGGACGCCTGCACGACCGCTTCGGCTACCCGCTCGAGCTGCTGGTGCGCGCCGCCGCGGCGGACTGGGTGGTCCGCGAAATCGATATCACCTACCGGCCGCGTACCGCAGGTGTGTCGAAAGTTTCCGGCTCGGCCCGCGGATCTCTGCGCGCGACCCGTGATTTTCTGGCGGTGTTGCGGTGACCGCCGATAATCGAGCTGCATCCGGCAACGAAGCCGCTGTGCGCAGATATGGTGCCGGGGCCGGTGTGCTGAGCGAAATACGTTGTGCACCGATACCAGTCACAATCCTGGTCGTAGCGAAAGCGCCGGTCGCCGGATTCGCCAAGACCAGGCTGAGTCCACCGTTGACCCCGGCGCAGGCGGCGAGGTTGGCGGCCGCGGCGCTCCTGGACACACTCGACGCGGTGCGCGACTGTCCGGTGGTATCCCGGGTCGTCGCGTTCACCGGTGATCTCGCCGGGGCCGAATGCGGCGGTGAAATCGGTGACATGCTGGCCGATTTCGAGGTCGTGCCGCAGCGTGGCAGCGAATTCGGGGTGCGTCTGGCGAACGCGCACGCCGACGCCGCGCGCGCCGGCCTGCCGGTCCTGCAGATCGGTATGGACACCCCGCAAGTGAGTTCCCGGCTGTTGACCGACGCCGCCCGGACCCTGGCCGACGGTGCCGGGGCGCTACTCGGTCCGGCCACCGACGGCGGCTGGTGGGCGCTGGGGCTCACCGACCCGCGTGCCGCCCGGCTGCTGGCCGAGGTCCCGATGTCCACCGACCGAACCGGCGAAAACACGCGAAGCGCGTTACAGGACAGCGGATTCCGGGTCGGCTTCCTCCCGGCCCTCACCGACGTCGACCATTACGCCGACGCACTGCACGTCGCCACAGAGTGCACCGGCCGTTTCGCCACCGAGGTCCGCGCCTTCGGCGACCAGCGAGTGGCGCGGTGATCGGCCGCTTCGACCCGGCACTCACCGGGGGGGACTGCTGGATACGCACCGCCGACGGCGACCGCACCCGCTTGCCGACCCGCCGCTGGCTCGGCGGCGCCCGCCTGACCGCTGCCGACAAGCGGGTGGATTCGGCCCTGGTCAGCTGCTGCGACGGTCCCACAGTCGATCTGGGCTGCGGCCCGGGCCGGCTGGTCGCCACCCTCTGCCGGCGCGGTGTGATGGCACTGGGCGTCGATATTTCCCCGACCGCCATTGCGGTCACCCGCCACCGTGGTGCGCCTGCCGTTCCCCGTGACGTATTCGGTCCGCTACCGGCCGACGGCCGCTGGCACTACGCACTGCTCGCCGATGGCAATATCGGCATCGGCGGCGACCCCCGCCGGATGCTGCGGCGCGTGGCGCGGCTGCTCCGGCCCGGCGGGGTTGCCATCGTCGAATTCGCTTCTCCCGGAACTGGAATAACAGTGAAGGAGATCCGATTGGAGACCCGGTCCCACGCAGGTGATTGGTTCCCCTGGGCAGAGGCCGGCATCGACCACGCCGACGCACTCGCCGGCGACACCGGGTTCGATCTACTCGGGACCGCCGAGATCTCCGACCGTCATATCGCCTGGTTGCGCGGACCCGCCCGGACTCGGATGCTGCGGTAATCGAGCCGTGCCGTGGCTGTGCGAATCGACGGTGCCCGCGGTGCGGTGATCGGCGGCGGCCCGGCCGAGACCACGCTGCCGCCTTCAGGGGCCGTCAGCTCTCGGCGGAAGCGTCAGGGAACCAGTTGCCGTGGAATCCGGCAGGGATACGGACCCCGAGATGGATCTCCGCGAGCGGGGGAGCTTTCAGATCACCGGCATCGAGAATGACGAGATCACTCGTGGCGGTTTCCGCGCGGAACACGAACAGCAGCAGATATCCAGCACCGGTGGCCGAGGGCACGAACACGGCCTCGCCGGGCTCGTCCGCACCGAACTCGTGTGTCCGTTGCCGCGCCGAGTTCACGTCGTATCCGGTGAGGTGATGGGTGCCGACCGCGTACACGGTGGAGTGCGGCAGGCCGGTCGAGGTGTCGTCGATACGGGGGAACTCGATACTGCGGTCGTCCAGCGCGCGTTCGGTGACCGTGTCACGGGTGAGGTCGATCGTCCACTCGTGCAGTGTGCCGTGATCGTCGAACGCCGAACTGGAACCGACCCACATCGACTCGTAGCGCACCGCGTGCAGCGTGATCACACCGCCGGTATCGAAGGCGTTCGCGACGTGGAAGATGTAGCACGGGGTGATATCGAACCAGCGGACCGCGGCGGCCGGGTCGTCGCGGCGCAGGACACCGATCCGTGCCCCGTAGCCGGGATCCCAGCGATACGGCATGGTGCCCTGCTGTGCCAGCTCGAGACTGAACACGACCGGCAGGTCCAGGAACAGGACGTACCGTTCGGTGATCGCGAAATCGTGCATCATGGTCAGGCCGGGGACTTCGATCGGCTGGTCCACGACGAGGGTGCCGGTGGCGTCGGCGCGGTGGTAGCGCACGTGCGGGGCGGTGAGGCTGCCGTAGCCGAAGAAGTGGAGTTCGCCGGTGCGGGGGCAGGTCTTGGGGTGCGCGGTCATCGAATCGGTCAGCGCGCCGCCGAAATCGTAGACTCCCAGGGTGTCGAGTTCGTGGTCCACTTCCCAGGGCAGCGACGATTCGACGAGCGCCAGCATATGGCCAGCATGGCCGATGATATGTGTATTTGCGCTGGCCACGTGCAGGTTTCGGGCGCCGTTGTCCGGGTTGTAGAGGGGAGTGGGGTCACCGTCGAATTTCGCGGTGCGTACCCAGCGGTTGCGATACCACTCGGCCTTGCCGTCCCGCAGCCGCACCCCGTGCAGCATGCCCTCGCCGAGAAACCAATGCGGCGAACCCTCTCGCGGGTTGGGGCCGTTGCGTAGATACCGGCCGTTGAGTTCGGCAGGGATCCGGCCGGTCACCCGGAGTGCGCCCACCGTGACTTCACGGTCGACCGGGGCGAAGTTGTCTTCCAGATGGGCCATCGGAGATTCGGTGTCATGCGGCAGTTGCATCGGGTCGTACCTTTCGGACGAGGTGTGCCGTGTAGCGCACGGGAACCAGGATCGAGAGGGGAATGAGGACGTAGGTGGCGAACCGCCCGTCGGGGCCCAGGGCGGCGATCGACACCAGGATGAGCAGGCCCGCTGCGAGGAAACTCACCAGCCAGGCACGGGTGATCACGATAGTGAATGCGCGGAAGGCGGCCGTGCCGCTGAACTCCGGCGGGGCTTGGCGTCGTGCAATCGGTTCGGTGAACGGGCGGCCGATCGCCAGCCCGGCGGCGACCACCAGCGCGAGCCACAGCTCGGAACCGGCACCGAGGAACCGGCCGACCAGATCGGAGCCGGTGGTCGCGGCGCACAACGCTGCGGCGAGGAAGAAAGCCGCGGCCGCGCTGTCGATGGTTGTCTCGGCCAGGCGATCTCCGCGAACCACCCTCAGCCAGATGAGGATCAGTCCTGCCACCCCGCTGACCAGCGTTGCCACCGCGACCGACGTGAACGACGAGACGATCGCGTACACGATCCACGGGCAGACGGCGAAAACAACGGACATGGGCACCTCTGAGGAGTACGTCGACCTTGACCTACCAATTTGTCATGTCAGTAGTGACATGTCAATAGTGGTATATCTTTGGTGTATGAGTCTCCGATTCGCTGCGCTAGGTCTCCTCTCGCAAGAGCCCGGCAGCGGTTACGACCTTCTCAAGCGCTTCGAGATCTCGATGGCCAACGTGTGGCCGGCCACCCAGAGCCAGCTGTACGGTGAACTCGGCCGGCTCGAGCGCGAGGGGTTGATCGAGATCGCCGCCGAGGGGCCTCGCCGCCGCAAAACGTATGCGATCACCGATACCGGCCGCCGTGCCCTGCGTGAGTGGCTGGCAACCCCCGATACCGCTCCGGCTCGCAGCGCGCGCCTGCTCCGAGTTTTCCTACTGTCCGAAGTGGATAGACCGGACGCGATCGCTTTCTTCACCGATATCCGGCGCAAGGCCGAAGCGGAGCTCGCGCACCTGACCACCCTCCTGGAACGGATTCCATGGGACAGCGGCGAGAACGAATTCGGTCGCATCGCACTGGAACACGGCTTGCGCCACTACCGGATGGAGGCCGAGTGGGCCCGCTGGGCGGCCGACAGGCTGACCGTCGAGGGGCCCGCTGCCCGATGAAGACTCGGCCGGGCGCCCGGGGTATCGGCTACTCGGCCGGACGTCGCGAACCTTCTACCAGGTGACCGGAAGCCGCTGCACGCCATGGACCCCCAACCGGTCCGGGCGCATCACGATGGCGTCTGCCGGAACGGCGAGGCGCAGACCGGGGAACCTGGACACCAGCGCGGGCAGCGCGGTGCGCATCTCGACCCGGGCCAGCTGCTGGCCGAGGCACTGATGGATACCGTGCCCGAAACCCAGATGTCCCGCGGCATTACGCCGTAGGTCGAGTGTGTCCGGATCGTCGAATCGGGCGGGATCACGATTGGCGGCGTGCACGGAAAGTGCCACCGTCTCGCCGGCTCGGATCACCTGCCCGGCCAGCTCGACGTCCTCCAGAGCGGAGCGGGTGAAGGTGTGGACCACGCTGAGGTAGCGCATCAGCTCTTCGACTGCCCGATCGGCGAGAGCGGGCTCGGCGCGCAGCGCGGCCAGCTGTTCCGGATGACTGAGCAGCGCGAAAGTGCCGAGGCCCAGCATGTTCGCGGTGGTCTCGAATCCGCCGATCAACAGCAGGACAGCCACACCGGTGAGCTCGCTCCCCGACAGCTCGGTGCCGGTCAGATCGCTCAGCAGATCGTCGGTCGGTTCGGTTCGTTTGGCGGCGACGAGATCCCGCATGTATTCCTGTGTCTCCTCGACGGCGGCCAAGCCCTGTTCGAGGGGAACGTCCGGGTCGTTGAAGGTGGCGACCAGGTCCGCGATCAGCTGCCGGAATCGATCCCGATCGGCCTCGGGCACACCGAGCAGTTCGCAGATCATCAACGCCGGAACCGGATAGGCGAACGATGTCATCAGATCCACCGGACCGCCGGTGCGTTCCATGGCGTCCAGGTATTCGGTGCTGATCTGGGCAACCCGCTCGCTGAGCCGCCGCATCCGGCGAACGGTGAACTTGCCCGCCAGCACTTTTCGGTACCGGGTGTGCTCGGGTGCGTCGAGATTGAGGAAGTTGCCGGGCGGCCCGGGGGAAGTGGGCCGAGATCGGCCAGCGCGGAATGCATGAGCTCGGGTCGCACGCTGAAACGCGGGTCGGCGAGAACCGCGCGCACAACGGCATGCCCGGTCGCCAGCCCGCCGCGGTGGCCGTCCGGGAACACCACGGGGACGAGCGGGTTCTGCGCGCGCAACTCCGCCAGTTCGGCGGGGAGATCGAAGGGGCAGCCGCCCGGGGGCCGGGTGATGGGCAACGAGAGTGGGGTGGTCAGCGGCTCGGTCATCGGATTCCTTCTGACGCCGGTTTCAGCATGGACTGAACGCTAGGTTGCATTCAGGAATCGCTCAATAGATTCAGCGCAGAAATACTGCATTGACACTGGTAAACGGTATTTCGGCGATGAAATGAGCTTGCCGCCGAACGCAACGGTTCGCGCCCGAAGTGCAATGAGCTGTCGCTGAACGCATACTGGACCCAGCCGCGGATCGAAGGAGAACAGCGCCGATGCCAGGAGGCAGGCTCACCTTGCACGAGCGGGAATGTATCGAGACCGGATTGGCCGATGGCCTGGGATACGCCGATATCGCACGCCGGCTCGACCGCCCGTCCTCGACCATCAGTCGCGAGGTGACCCGCAACGGCGGCCCCGGTCGTTATCGCGCCGACCGGGCGCACCGGGCCACCGCGGTCCGGGCCCGGCGCAGCGGAGGGCCACCTGCGCAACAAACCCCCGCAGCGGGACCCGCCGAAGACAACGAAGCGCTACGCGATTTCGCGACACAGTTCACCGAGTTGTTCGTCTACGACGGTATGCCCCGCATGCAGGCACGGGTGATGACCTGCCTGCACCTCACCGACTCCGGCAGTCTCACCGCCGCCGAACTGGTGCACCGGCTCGGCGTGAGCCCCGCCTCCATCTCCACCGCGGTCGGCGCCCTGGAGAAACGCGACCTCCTCCGCCGGGAACGCGATTCGCGCCGCGACCGCTACTACATCGACGGCGACACCTGGTACCGCACCACCCTGCAACTCGCCCGCGCCGCCGAAGAACGGGTCCGGGTCGCTCGCCGCGGAGCCGAAATACTCGGTGTAACAACACCTTCGGGTATCCGCCTGCAGGAGATCGCCGACTATCTCGACTACCTCGGCCGGGAAATGGTCATGGTCGTCGAACGCCGGCACCGCTCGGGGTCCCGGTAGTAACCGCCGAAAAACCAACGGATATGGGGTTTGGCCCAGATAACGGGGCCGCTTCGCGCACGGCTGGAGCGCTGTAGCCGCAGGTCGGCAGATGCACTACCCCGGATATCGGGCTGTTATTCGGGTCCGTCTCAGTGATGAACCGCAGCCTTCTGACCAGGGGACTGTATTCATATCCACCCAATTTTCGGTGGTTACTACCGAGACTCCAAGTGGCGGAGGATGCGGGCGCGCGACGGGGTCGCGGTGCTGATACGACGTTCCCTCAGCGATACGTAGCGGGGGTGTCGGCTGGGCGTGGGCCGTTCGTCGTGGTGTTGACCGTGGCAGATGTCTGCGAATAGGCTCTGCGGCAGCCGTTTCGGTAGGGCGGGTCGGTGCTGGGTGAGGTGGGATATGCCGGACGGGGCATCGATTCAAGCAACTCCTGAAGAGCTTGCAGCGGCTGCCGGGGCGATCCGTACGTTGCTGGATGGGTTGGCGGGTGGATTCGGTTCGTTGGATGCCGACGTCACCAGCTTGATCAACTCGTGGAAAGGCGTGCAGGGAAGCCGGTTCGCCTCGGGGTTCGGCGAAGTGCGTCAGGGTTTGTCGGAGCTTCTCGACGCGATGCGGGACACGACGGTCGCGCTCGACGACAATTCCGAGGCATACCTCGGCCAGGAGGGCGCCAACGCTACCGCGATCGAGTCCGTTGCTTCGTCGTTGTATTTGCCCGATGTCTCATAGCGTAGACCTCGATCTGCTGGACTCGGTGATCGCGCGGATGAAGAATTTCGAGGCGTTCTTCGCAGACCAGATCAAAGCATTCGACACCGCGATCAGCACGCTGCAGCACGGCTGGGAGGGCGACGCGGCAATCGCCCAGGCCGATGCACACCGCCGGTTGATGGCCGCAGCCGGCGACATCCGTGACGGGGTGGAGGATATGCGGCTCGCGGCGGAGGCGGCGCATTCGAACTACACCGCCGCGATCGAGGCGAACGTCGCGATGTGGCGGAGCTGAAGCATCGGTGACACAGCTGGACGTCGATCCGGAACTGTTCTACGACCTGTCCGGGCAATACAGCCGAGCCAGCCGCGCCACCTCGTCGGCGCTGCGCGTGATGGACCAGGAACTGCGCGGTGCGGTGAAGATGAGCGGCAAAGATGAAGACGGGAAGCTCTGGGGACGGGGGTATTTCGTGTCGGGTATCGAGGCGGTGGTCACCGCGGGTAAGGCCAACGATGTGCTGGCGAAGATGGCTGGGCTGGTTCGTCAGACCGGGGTGAATCACGACCAGTCCGAGGACGCGGAGGCCTACAACAGCGCAGGTGCGCTGCCGCCTCAGGATCCGGGTGCTGTCACGTTCACCGCGAGGCCGTTGAAGAATCCGGCCGAGGGCACGCGTAAGGAGCCGGCCGGGTGGGCTGTGGTGATGGGGGACACGAAGTGGATCAACGGCAATCCCGAGCTGATGCACAAGGCGGCGACCAGCTGGCAGACCGCCGCAGGTATCTACACCACCCAGGACACCGAGCTGCGCGCCAAGATGAGCAATCTCAGCGGGTCTTCGACCCCGGAACTGCCCGATATCCAGGACACCCACAACGCGATACTCGACGGGGTCGAGATCCTGGGTGATGCGATGCGCCAGCAGGCCGGCGCCACCGGCGGATACGCTGATGTCCTGAAAGCCGCCCAGGAGGGCGCGGAATGGGAGCTGCAGCTGCAGACGGTGGCGCAGGCGATCAACACCGTCAACGCGGCGACGGTCGGCAGGCCGATCCAGCGCGCGATCCTGGAAGCCGCGGAGATCGAGATCGAGCACAGCCGCCGCAAGATCCAGGACATGCTCAAGGGCCTGGCCGACGCCCGGCAGATAT
This sequence comes from Nocardia sp. NPDC051750, assembly GCF_044453135.1. NCBI lineage: Bacteria > Bacillati > Actinomycetota > Actinomycetes > Mycobacteriales > Nocardiaceae > Nocardia > Nocardia sp. NPDC051750. The sequence continues at coordinate 385,519 of NZ_JBITCK010000008.1, forward strand.
CGGTGATGACCTTCACCGCGGTGTCGAACACGGTGACCACGGTCATGACCAGCAAATTCCAGCCGGTGCTCGACAAGCAGCTCAAAAACCCGCCCCCACGAACCCGCGCCGACCAGGCACGCCGCAACAAGCTGGAAGGCGCCAAAGCCGAAGCACGCGCCGGCATCGATCCCACCAAGCCGAAGACGTCGATCCCCTCCTCCACAGGTGCGTCCAGACGTATCCCGGACGACCTCGACGCGGCCAATAAGCGGCTGACCGAAGTCAAGAACGTGGAGCGGCAGGCACTCACCGGCCAGATCCGAGACGACCTGGCTTATTGCCAGGCCAAAGGCTACGAGTTCGTGCTCATCACCGACAACGCCACTACCCTGACCCCTGAACTCCAGGCCCTGGTCGACAAGGGCGACATCAAACACGTGAGAATGGATTTCCAGAGTTGACCCCCACCGACGACGCCTCCGCGACACGCCTGCTCGCCGACTACCGGCAGGCCGGTGGATACGGGTCGACCATCCCCGAAATCTTCGAACGCGGCCCGGACTCGATCGCCGTCATCGACGTCCTCGCCGAATGGCTGATCGAACTCGAGACACGATGGCCAGGACCAGAAACAGAGGGCCGCGGCCTCGCGCGTTCGACCTTGTCGAACGCCCTCGGGGGCAGCAAGGCGGCGGCCCGGAAATCCACGAAGGCGGTGCCGGCTCTGATCTCCCAGTTCGACCCGAACAAAGAAATCAACCCCTACACCCGCTGGGCCGCCGGCAACGCGATCTACGATATTCCGGCCGGTATCCAGTACTTCGACCAGCTCGCGGCCATCGCCGCAGACCGCTCCTTCGGCATGGAACGGCAGCTGGTCGTCAACTGGCTCGGGAAAAGCCAGCACCCCGACGCGGCAGCGATCGCGGTCGCCCAGCTCGACGAGGAAATCGTTCGGGGGCATGCACTGGAAGCGCTGGCCCGCCTGCGAGCACAAGGCGTCAGCAAGCAGGTCGAACCATTCCTGAGCTCGAAGAACAAATGGTGGCGCCGCACCGCAGAACGAATCGTCCGCTACGACCAAGGCTGACCCCCATCTGTGTGGTCACCACACGGTGCGCTGCGCGGTGAATCCTTCCAACGGCGCGGCCGCCACCTGGGCTCCGTCCAGCGTGTACGGCTCCAGCACGCCGATCGCGGGCCCGTCCACATGTTCCAGGTGCACCTCGATACCGCTCGAACCGGTCTCCGGCAGCAGTACATCCACCACCAGGGCAGCCGCGCGGATCTCGCCGCGCATCCCGCGCAGTGCCCGCAGGTTCATCTCCCTGCCCTGCTGCGCAGTCCCGACCCCCGCCTCGACCATCCGCATTCCACCACCGGTACCGACCGCCATACCAAATGGAAAGAACTCCCCACGCTCAGACAACTTCTTCTCCGCCAAGCTGATCGCCGCATCGAGTAAGTCGTCCAGGTCCGCTTGCACCATCTCTGATGCGCTGTCTCGCCAGGACACGATCCAGTTCCTCCGCTCATCGAAATCGCCTTCGGCGACATGCTATGGCGCCGGCACCTCACGGCGGGCGCAGGACCTCTGATCCGGGCACTGATGTTGCGCCGGTGCCCCGCCTCGCGTATGAGCTGTTCAAAAATTGATGCATTCTTGGACAATGGCGCCGTCAATATCGCAGTTCATCGATGGTTCACGCTGCGCAGTCGCTCGGAAATAGCCCCTTTATGGACGCTCGGTATTCGGTGTCGGGTGTGGTCCGGTCATGGCTGTGGCCGCAGGCGTGCGGTGGCCACAGCCGCGAGCAGCGCCGAGCCGAGGGCGCCGGCCATCACCGCTGCTGTCGGGGCGGGGCCGGTATCGCCGAATAGGCCGACGACCGGCGAGGCCGCGGCGCCGAGCAGAAACTGCCCGCCTCCGAGTAGTGCGGATGTCGCCCCGGGGGCGTCGCGTCCGCGTGCCTGGGCGATGGTGACCACGGCGGGGAAGAAAACACCGAATGCGGTCAGCGACACCAGCAGACACAACCAGGTCACGATCACCGAAGCGCCGACGGTGAACGCTACTGCCATCAGCAGCACAGGTCCGGTCAACGCGACCGCAGCACTGGTGCACAGCAGCACTTCCGGCGGCCGGTGCCGCGCCAGACGTCCGTAGGCGAGGCTGCCCATCATGTTCCCGACCGCGTTCACGCCGTATACCAGGCTCGCCTGGGCTGCCGTGAGGCCGTAGACGTTCTGGAACACGAAGGTGGTGCTGGCAATATAGGCGAATACTGCGGCGCCGCCGAAAGACAACGCCAGCACCGGAGCCAGAACAGCGCCTCGGGCTGCCACTCTGCCGATCGACCGCAACCCGGCCACCAGACCCGCCGGACGCCGAGCGTGCGGTGGCAGTGATTCCGGGATCCACCGCCACACTCCCCAGGCCAATAGCACGCCGAGACCGGCGAGGACGAGAAACACTCCACGCCAGGGCAGTACCAGTAGTAACGCGCCCCCCGCCATTGGCGCCAGCACCGGGGCGGCGGCGGTGATCGCGCCCAACCGCGAATACACGCCCGCGATCTCGTGATCGTCGAAGATATCGGTGACCACTGCGCGCGCCACCACGATCCCGGCAGCTCCGGCCACGCCCTGCCCGAAACGAGCGATATCCAGGATCGCGGCGGTCGGGGCCAGCGCGCACACCACCGACAGCCCAGCGAATCCGATCGCCCCCGACAACAACACCGGTCGCCGCCCTGAGGTGTCACTGAACGGTCCGAGGATCAACTGGCCGACGATGATCCCGGCGAGGAAGCCGGTCAACGACAGTTGCGCGCCGGCGGTATCGCTCCCGAGGGAGCGGGCCAACTCTGGCAGCGCCGGCACGTACATATCAGTGGCAAGTGGGGCCGCACCGCTGAGTCCGGCCAGCACCATCAGGAGCCGACCGTGCCGCACCACCCTTCCGGGGACTGCCGCCGGCCCGTAGTTGTCAGTGCGCTCGCTGGTCACAGCGCCGGTGCCGCACCCTCGCCGCGCGAGATCGTCGGCGTATCGCCGGTGGCGGTGGATTCGGCGACCGTACGCAACAGACCCGCGGCGATCTCGAGCACGGCACGTTCGGCGTCGGTGAGCGAAGAACGCAGTGCGGCCGCCAGCCACACGTTTCCGTCACGTACATGCTCGCGCAGCGCGTCCTGCCCGGCGTCGGTGATGGTGATGTCCTGTTGCCGGGCATCGACCGCGCTGCGTGAACGGCGGATCCGCCCGAGTTCCTCGAGTTCGTTGAGCACCCGGGTCAGCGACTGTGCCTGCAGCCCCTCGATCGCGGCGAGCTTCGAGGCCGTCAAAGGACCACTGTGTGCGAGGTTCGCCAGAACCGACGCCCCCATCCGCGTCAGCGGCCTCTCACCACCGGGCTGTTCGGCCCGCAACCGCGACGACAGCCGTGACACCGCCCAGCGCACCGATTCGGCCAACAGGAGATCATCCACACCGCATTCGTCTTCAATAGGCACAGTTACCAAGTTAAAGCTTGGTAACTGTGTGAGTCAATCCCGAAAACCCTCCGAAATTGATACGTTAAAGCTTGCATATATGGCCGCTTGTCGAGATATCAGGTCAAACGGCATCAAGAGTCCGGCCAATTGACCGCTTGTCCATTAGTTGATCTTGGGCTCAATCGGTCAGTGCATCGCCGCGTGGGTGATTATGTCGGTGTGGAGGGTTCGGTGCGGGATTACGGGTTGTCACCTGCTGGTCAGGACGAGTTGTGGAGACGGTGGCGGGTAGGTGAGTCGCTCAGTTCGATGTCGCGGTCGCTCGGGATGCCGATGCAGCATGTGCGCCGGTTCCTGGCGCAGACCGGAGGAGTCCGAAGGCCACCTCGAGCTCGGCAGAGTCGGCATTTGACACTCACCGAGCGTGAGGAGATCTCGCGGGGGCCGGCCATGGGCTGCTCCGCGCGAGTGATCGCGGTGTCGCTGGGGCGGTCACCGTCGACGATCTCACGCGAGATCGCCCGCAACGGTGGCCGGAGCGTTTACCGGGCCGCGGCCGCTGACCAGCTGGCCTATCAGCGAGCGCGGCGACCGAAACCAGCCAAACTCGCCGCCTGCCCACCCTTGCGGGCGATGGTGGAGGACAAGCTCAAATCCTTGTGGTCGCCCGAGCAGATCGCCGGGTGGCTGCGGCGGCATTTCCCCGACGACCCGGCGATGCGGGTCTCGCACGAAGCGATCTATCTGGCGCTGTTCGACCCGCGACGCAAGGCGATCGATCGCACCTTGACGCAGCGGTTGCGCACCGGACGCCCGATGCGAAGCCCGAAACGGGCCCGCAGACCTGACGGGCGAGGCGTGGTCCGGGAACGCGTGCCGATCAGTGAGCGCCCGGTCGAGGTCGAATCCCGGCAGATCGCCGGCCATTGGGAATCTCAATGATGTTGTCAAGCTGCTTGAGTGACCGCCGGTGGTGCTGTGGTCCAGGTTCGGTTCTCCCGGCGGCTGCAGCCAGGTGACCGGCACTGGGGAAGGCTCGCAGATCCCCGGCGCTGGCCAGCAGACAGGCTCCCAGAAACGATCCGAAGCCGGGCATGGACGTGATGACCGCGGCCTGTGGGTGCTGCCCGAACAGCTCCTCGATCCGGGCATCGAGGCTCTTCAATCGCTTGTCGAGGGCAAGGATGCTGGTGGCCAGCTCGGTGATGATGCCTACCGTGATGTCCTGGCCGGGAAGCGCAATCGCTTGCGCTTTGGCCGCGTCGACGGCGCGGGCCGCCACTCCGGCGGAGTCGCGCACCTTGCGGGCCCGCAGCCAGCCTGCCAGCCGACTCTGTCCAGCACGGCGGATCCGATCGGGGCTGGCATACCCGGTCAGCAGCACCAACGCACCCTTGCAGGCCGAGTAGTCGAACTCGCGTTCCAAGCTGGGGAACACGCTGGTCATCAGGTCCCGCAGCCGATTGATCATCCGCACCCGATCGGCGATGAGGTCGGCGCGGTGCCCGGTCAGTACGGTCAAATTGCGGACCAGATCCGTCTCGTGGTCGATGACAGTCGAATCGCGTCGTAAACGTGCGGTTTCGGCTATGAACCTCGGCCACGCCCGTCTCCGTCCACTTGACGATGCCTTGTCAGCGGCCCCCGTGGAACACCCCGCCGACACATCCGTAAACCAGCGACCGAGCGCAGATCTCAATCAGCAGCCAGGGCGCCCCGGAGAGCCGGGCGGACATTCCCAATAAGCGACCACAGCGCAAGGCGACCTCAGCCACACCCGACCCTCCTGGGCCACCCACAGTCTTACGGAGGGTGATCTGGTGATGGGCTCGCGGCCGTCGGCGATCGCCACGCTGGTGGAGCGGACCAGCCGGTTCACGGCCCTGGTTGCATTGCCCGACGGGATCAAAGCCGAGCAGGTGACACCGCACCTGACACGATTCCTGCTCGGATTGCCTGCGCCGATGCGCCGGACGCTGACTTGGGATCGGGGCCGCGAGATCGCCGGCCACCAAGCCATCACCGCGGCAACGCAGACACCGATCTACCTCTGCAAACCCCGCAGCCCATGGCAACGCGGCACCAACGAAAACACCAACAGGCTGCTGCGCCAATATCTACCCAAGAGCGCCGACCTGCGTCGATTCGATCAGGCCGACCTCGACGCCATCGCCCGCGAACTCAATCACCGGCCCCGCAGGATCCACGGATACCGCAGCCCCGCCGAGGTTTACGCTGAACACCTGAACAGCGGCGATGCACTGACTCTTTGAGATCGCCACTGGTTCCTGAACACTCCGGCCTCCTGCGGATCCGTCTAGTTCGCTTGGCGGTAGGGCTGTCCGGGAATCTCTGCTGCCGTCGGCCTGGGATGTTGTGACCGCATGTGGTTCCGGTCGCGAACCTCGGCACCACCTTGGTCGCGAATCCCAACATCGCTGGATTTGATGTGCGCGAATCTCGACAGCACCTCCAGCTGGACGACCGCTGCGAACTGCGGCGCCTGATGTCTTGTTGTTCGCCACCTTTCATGGGACGGGCCTGCAGCGAGGCGTCGGATGACCGCCTGCCACGATCCGGCGAGTGAACATGTTCCAGATCAGAGAGGCGATGCCGGCCCGCCGAACGCACTCTTCTGCCGATTTGCGTGTGGTGCGGCCTCCTCTGACCCGGCTCGGAGACGCGGGATCAGACTCGGGTCATCGTGGAGGAGTATCCGCCGCCACCGGGATATACCCATTCGCCGGTGACGGTGACCCCCGTTGAATCGAAGGTGCCGCGGTAATAGGCGGGACTGTTTTTGGCGCCGGCCCAGATGGTGAGGGTGTCCCCGGTCAGGTCGTAGACGTAGTCGAAGCTGCGTCCGACGGAGTCGTAGTAGCGCGAGACCACATCTGGCCCGGTCGGTTCACCGAACGGGCGCAAATTGCCGATGACTTCCATGCCGGTGACAGGTTGGCCGTCCTGGGCCAGATCGATGTGCTGGAGCAGAAAGAACCTGCCCGCCATCCACTCGTATCGGACGGTTCCCTGGGCGCCACCGGTGACTCGCCAGGTGCCGATCAAGCGGTCCAAGGCCCGTAGTTCGGGAGTGGGCTGGGTCTCGGTCATCTCGTTCTCCTCGGTAGGGGTGTTCATTCGCCCTACCTCGGAGCCGCCGAGTGGTTCTCGACACCGGGTCGGCGTGATCTGAATCACTCTCGGATGGTGTCGAGATGCCGCGGCCGGCTCCGAGGTAGCAGCGAAGACCCCGATCAAGGAAAGAAGTAACGATGACTCTCACTGCTGGCGCTTCCCTTATCCGCCACGCTCCGGGGCGGTTGTCCGACCGTCTACTGCTCGCCGGTGCTGCCGCCGGACCGCTGTTCTTCGCTTCGGCGATCATTCAGATGCTCACCCGCGACGGCTTCGACATCACCCGGCATCCAATCAGCCAACTCGCCACCGGAGACCTTGCGTGGATCCAGATCGCGACCTTCCTGACCGCTGGTGCGGGTGCGTTGGCGCTGGCGGTGGGCCTCGGCCGCACCTTGGCGGCGGGAACCGGTCGCCGGGCATTGCCGGTTCTGGTGGGGGTGTTCGGGGTGGGGATGATCGCAGCCGGCGTCTTCACCATGGACCCGGAAAAGGGATTCCCGGCCGGAACTCCGGATGAGCCGGTAGCGCAGATGTCCTGGCACAGCATCGCCCATTCGGCTTCTGCCGCAGTAGCTTTCACAGCGCTGGCAATCTCAGCTCTCGTGCTCAGCGTGCGGTGCGCTCGTCGCCGGGCGGTGTGGCCCGCGGTGGCGAGCGCGGTGGCCGGGCTCGTGCTGCTGGTGCCGATATCGCCCGAGCACATGAGCATCCAAATCGCGGTCAACGGGCTGGTCGCATTCACATGGACCACCGCGCTGGCGATCTTCCAGCGTCGCGTCGCCTGACCGATCGGCCCCGCGATACCGTCGCAACAACCACCCACCGAGAGGCCGGACCATGAAGTATCTACTGCTCGGTTACACCCCCGCGACCGACTGGGACGCCGACAGCGCCGACAGCCCCTCGGCGGAAGCCCTGGCAGCTTTCGCCACCTATCAACAACTCGAGCAAGAACTGATCGCCTCCGGCGAATTGGTCAGCACCGAGGGCTTGGGCCATCCGGCGGTGAGCACCACCCTGCGCAAAACCGCCGACGGTGTGATCGCCACCGACGGCCCCTTCGCCGAACTGAAGGAGGTCCTGGCCAGCTTCGCCGTCATCGATGTCGCGGGCCACGAACGCGCGGTCGAGATCACCGCACGAATCGTCGAAGCGCTCGGCGAACCGATCGAGATCCGCCCGATCATGGGTGCGGACTTCACCGCGTGACCCCCGCGATCGAGAACCTGCTGCGCGCCGAAGCGCCACAGGTCCTCGGGGCTCTGGTGCGCCGATTCGGGCACTTCGACATCGCCGAGGACGCGGCACAGGAAGCATTGCTGAGCGCGGCCCGGTCGTGGCCGGTGGACGGTATTCCGGACAACCCGCGCAGCCGCCTCATCCGAATCGCCTACCGGCGGATGATTGATATGCTGCGCGCCGATCAGGCGCGCCGCCGCCGCGAAATCGACGCGGCGGCAAGGGCCGAGCCGCTGCGAACCGCGCACCACTCCGATATCGACGACAGCTTGACCCTGCTGCTGCTGTGTTGTCACCCCGCACTGGGCCACACCGCACAGGTGGCATTGACGTTACGTGCGGTCGGTGGACTCACCACAGCCGAGATCGCGCACGCCTACGGCACGTCCGAAGCCACCATGGGCACTCGGATCAGCCGCGCCAAACAACAACTCGCCAAAGCCGGAGCGCGCTTCACCCCACCGACCGACGCCGACCGTGACCAGCGCCTGGCCGCGGTCCTGCGTGCTCTCTATCTCATCTTCAACGAGGGCTACACCGCCACCACCGGCGGCGAACTGGTCCGGGTAGACCTCACCGCCGAAGCCGTCCGGCTGACCAGGATGCTGCACGACACCGTCCCCGGCGACGCCGAGGTGATCGGCTTGCTCGCGCTGATGATGCTCACCGAATCCCGCCGCGCGGCCCGCACGCATGCCGGAGAACTGGTGCCCCTCGACGAGCAGGATCCCGCCCGCTGGAACCACAGCCTGATCGAGGAGGGCACCGCCCTGATCGACAGTGTCTGGAACCACGGCCCGGCGGGCCCCTACCAAATCCAGGCCGCCATCGCCGCGCTGCACGCCGCGCGCGAGCCGGGCGAAACCGATTGGCCCCAGATCGCGCTGCTCTACCTGTGGCTCGAACGACTCACCCCGACCCCGCCCGTTCAACTCGCGCGGGTCGTGGCCGTCGCCCGCGCCTACGGCCCCACGCGCGCACTAGCGCTACTCGACGACCTCAACCGACGCCACCACCTGGATCGCAATCCGCTCACCCGGCAGCGTGAACACGCTGTTCGCGCTCATCTTCTCCAGCAAACCGGCGACCGCGCCACCGCGACCCGGCTCTTCCGCCGAGCAGCCGACCTCACCAGCAACACGGTCGAACAACGCTACCTACGCGCTAAAGCCGATCACCCCGACTGACTTCCGAATGCTCAGGTGAAGCCACCCGACCGGACACCGAGCGCAATCGAATGCCGCCGCCGAGCCTATGGCGGTACGCACTCTCATGCCGCCTATCGACCACACGGGGAACGCGGACTCCTCATCAGTGCAGCGAGAACGCGTTTCAATTCCGTCGTCGAGGTTCCATGAGCGGCACGATGATCTGTGACGGTCACTGCTGTCAACCGCGGCTGCGGGACGTCGGTTGGGGCACCGCCGCACCGAAACCAATCCGGCGGGGGCGGTGGTGTCGAGATTCGCGACCAGTCACGAACAATCCGCTGTCGAGATTCGCGACCAAGCGGTGTCAGAATTCGTGATCAAAGCCACGCATGGTCACCGAAGGTCCACCTCGATGTTGCTGCCGGTGGCTACGGTGGCTCGCAGCCGAACCGCCGTGCTCGAGCGATCCTTGGAGACATCATGCGAGGGATACCGGCCGTAACTCGGGCTGTGGTGTGCGCCGCCGCTGTCACCGTGCTGATCCAGCCGACAGCAGGCCACGCCGAGCCGCCGGGAATCCCTTCCGCCGCTGAGGCCCGCACCATGCTGGAAGGTCTCACGGTTGCCGAGGAAGGGTCCGCCGCCGGCTACTCGCGGGACGCTTTCCCGCACTGGAGCACCGTCTCCGATGGATGCACCGCCCGGGAGACCGTGCTGCAGCGCGACGGAACCGGGGTGACGGTCGACGAGGAGTGCCGGCCCACGGCCGGCACGTGGTTTTCACCCTATGACGACCAGACCGTCGCCGATGCCTCCGACGTCGATATCGATCACGTCTTATCTGCGGCCGCGTCGGGAGTGTGACCGATCGTTCCTGGTCGTGCTGTCGGCAGCATAGCGGCGACAAAGGCGCGAAACAATTTGGCGCGCTGGCGGATATGTGGCTGGCAGGCCTAGTGACCAGAGACCGACCAGGCCGGCGCCGCCGGGGCGGTGTGCTCGTCTTGCGGCACTTCCAGCCTGGAGAGTGTCAGAATTTTTGTGGGCGGAACGGTGAAAAGTCCTGCTAGCCTTCGGTTATCCGCTCACCGTAGAACAGGGCGAGCGTGTTGAGTATATCCTTCCATCCGCTGACCTTTCCAGTGATGTTCGGCCGGTTCTTCAACGGATTCCGTACGACGAGATAGAGCACCTTCAGTGCGGCTTGCTCATTAGGGAAATGGCCACGCCGGCGGGTGGCTTGCCGGAACCTGACGTTCAGGCTTTCGACCGCATTCGTGGTGTAGACGAGTTTCCGGATGGGAGCCGGGAACTTCAGAAACGGCGTGAATTGCTCCCAGCTGTTGCGCCAGACTGCGATCATCGCCGGATATTTCGGTTCCCATTCCGCGGCGAACTCGTCGAACAATGATTCGGCAGCTTCCACAGTGGGTGCGGTGTAGATGGCCCGGAGTTCGGTAGTGATCCGACTCCAGTACTTGCGAGAAGTGTATTTCAAGCTCGCGCGTACGAGGTGGACCACGCATTGCTGGACATCGGCCAGAGGCCACGTGTCATTGATCGCCTCCGGAAGCCCTTTCAAACCATCGCAGCAGACGATCATCTCACATCCGCGACACCGCGATTACGCAACTCGCCGAGCACACCAGCCCAGTGTTTCGCCCCTTCACCGCCGGTGCCGACCCACAGACCCAGCACGTCACGCTCACCGGCCAGGGTGACACCCACCGCGACGTAGACCGGACGATTCACAACCCTGCCGTCCCGGATCTTCACGAAAATCGCATCGATCAGCACCACCGGATACACACGTTCCAGCGGTCGTGACTGCCATTCATTCATCTCGTCGACAACCCTGTCGGTTATCTTCGAAATCAACTCACGTGAAACTTCCATATCGTAGATTTCCGATAGATGCTTCTGGATCTCTCCGGTCGTCAACCCCTTCGCATACAGCGAGATGATCGACTCGTCGAAACCTTCCACACGCCGGGAATGCTTCGGAACCATCACCGGTTCGAATTCTGATTTCCGATCTCGCGGTACCTCGATACGCACCGAACCGACATCGGTATGCACCGTTTTCTGCGACCGGCCGTTGCGATGGTTCCTGTCTCCGCTCACAGCCGGGTCACCCTTGGAATATCCCAGATGTTCGTCCATTTCAGCGTTCAGCGCCGCCTCCAGAACGGTTTTCGTGATCTGCGATAGCAAACCACCCGGGCCAGCCAGCGAGACACCGTCCTTCCGGGCCCTATCCACCAATTCCTGGGCGATCCGGACATCCAGACCGTCCGTCGCCAACGGCTCCTCGGCCGCCGGCACCGACTTCTCCGACACGATGATCCCTTCCGCTGAGACAAGCCGCCTCAGCCTCTCCGATCACCGCCCCGCCCACAAGATCACTGACAGACCCCGGTCGCGCCGGTCGGCCGGTGTGGACCTGGCTCCGGTTCAGGACTTATCAGCGGCTTGCCTAGACGAGGTGATGCGGCCCGGCTGCGGGTTCATGGGCAGCCGGGTGCTGTTGTTCGGTTCTCGTCGCGGGTGTGGGGTAGGTGGGTGCCGAAGAAGGTGCTGAGTGTGTGGTGCTGAACGGTGAGGCTGTGGGTGGGATCGATGGCGCCGACGAACGCTGTTGCGGCGCCGCCCAGCTGGGGGAGCAGGATTTGGTAGTCGGTGTAGCTGAAGTGTTCGCCGTCGGGCAGGTGGACTCGGCAGAGCGGGCCGCGGTGGTGGCCGAGGAATTGTTGCCAGGATGCGTCGGTGTCGAGACTGTGGTCGCCGGCGCTCATCAGCAGGAACGGCCGGTCCAGGCCTTCGTCGGCGGCTCGGCCGAAGTCGCGGGCGGATTGGGAGTAGGCCATACTGCCGTCGAGATCGGCGCCCGCGCTGATGCGCTGGTCGACGAGCATGGTCTCGGCGGTGGTGAATCCGCCACCGGAATGACCGAACATGCCGATCTTGGAGAGATCGAACGCAGTGTTCAGCCCGGCCGGTAGGGCCCGTCCGTCGGCGTCGCGGTGTGCACCGTCCGCCAGCAGTTCCAGCTGGTCCAGAACGAACCGGGTGTCCGCGATACGGGTGGTGATCAGGCGTTTGGAGACGTCGATGGTCGGTGCCGGCAGGGCTTTGCGCGCGACGCGGCCGCCGGGGAATTCGACGGCTTCGGCTTCGTGGGTGTGGTCGATCGCCACGACGATATAGCCGTCGCTGGCCAGTTGTTCCATTTGTGTGGTGCCGTGGGAGCGCGACAGGGTCGCCCCTGGCGAGTAGAGCAGGACCGGCCAGCGGCCGTCGGCCACGGGTGCGTCCAGGCCGGAGTGGGTGGGGAAGCGGTAGTCGAGCAGGTTCGGCTCTACGCCGAGTTTGCCGGCATCGCCGGCGGCTACGGCCGCGGCGACCCCGGGCGCCATGTACGGGGCTTTCGGCTCGGTGTTCGGTCGCGCCGGATAGCGCACGGTGATCATCAACTCCCGCACACGATCGGGTACCCACGGATCGTTGCGGCTCGGGTCGATCAGGTGCAGATCGGCGCTACCGACCGGATGCGAGCCGGTCGGTGCGGGCAGGCCGAAACGAACCGGCTCCGCGGACGCGGCGGCGGGTACACCGGCCAACACCAGGGCGATCACGAGCGCGCCGACCCGGCGCAACAGGGAAATAGCGGTCACACACGAGAACATAGAACTGGCACCGGCGCGCGCACATCGGGGCAATCACCTGTACCGACCCCGAGATCCGGGTGGAGGCCTGCGGCGTCGACCGGGTGGTTTCCCGCATCGGTCACCGGAAGTCGAAGGGCGCCAGGGCATTGCCAAAAAAGGGTTTGTGATGCAAACCTAATTGCATGACAGATCAATCGGGTGCCCCGATGGCAGCGGCCCGGCAGGCGCTCTCGACCACCCGCGACCTCACCCGCCGGGTTCGATTCGCGCAGCGCAAGACCTGGTTCCCGCTGGCACTGCTCGGGATGGTGGTGCTGGCCGCGGTGCCCTTCTATCGCCTGGGCCGCCATGTCGTGGCCTGTGATCCGGTCCTGGGCGCTCGTGGCGGGGTGCAGATCATCCACCAGGGCGCTTGCGTTCAGGTCGACGGGCGGCCCGCCGGGATCTACTGGATCCTCGCCTTCGTCCTGGCCTACACCGCGATCGCCGCGGTCTATCTGCATCGCGCCCGCAGTCGCGGGGTCGGGGCCCGGATCCTGCCGTATGTGGGTTCCGGGATCGGTGCCGGACTGGTGTGCGGTATCACCGCCGCTTGGGCCCATGAACTCGACCTCGCAGGCCGGTGGCCGGCCGGACCGGTGGCCGTCGGGATGGTGCCGTTGTTGTCGATCGGGCTGACCTTGTTCGTACTGGCTCGTCTGGAACGCAACGCGGCGTTGCTGGTGTTCGCCGTCGGCTACACGGTGATCGCTCTTCTGGCCTGTGGGATCGGCACGCGCGGTCTAGGTGTGAACGCCGCGGCGGGTTTCGGCCCGATGTGGGGGTTCCTGCCCGGCCTCATCACCGCGGCAGGGGTACTGCTCCTGGGCGGCGCCTGCTTCGCCCTCGCCGAACGGACTCGGTTATGACCCACCCGACCAGCGGCCTCGACGATGTCGTACACCAGCGTGTCCGGCTGGGCATCCTCACCATCGCCCACGAGGCCCGGCGTGTGGAATTCGGTTTCCTGCGCACCACACTGGATCTGACCACGGGCAACCTGTCTCGGCACCTGACCGTGCTGGAGGAGGCGGGGCTGGTGGAGATCGAGAAAGGCTACGAAGGCAAACGCGGCCGTACCTGGGTCCATCTGACCGCGGCAGGCGAGAAGGCACTACGTGAGGAGATCACCCGGCTGAAACGAATCATCAGCCGGGTGGAGCTGCCCGCTGTGGGGCGTCCGGCGACCGGCCTCGCGTGACAGTGCGGTTCACCGTCGCGGCCGGTACCGGCTGTGGTGGGTCAGCTCTGGCCGCCGAGCAGGCCACCGATGGGCATCGGGGGCAGCGAACGCACCAGGGTCATCACCGCGTTGCAGTATGCGCTGGGCACGACTTCCCACGGGTTGGTGTTGCAGACGTAATTGCCCATCTTGTCGTAGTGCGAGGAATGCCCCCGGTAGGACCAGGTGAGTCCGTCGTCGGAGTGGCTGTAGGGGCACTGGCCCGGCTCCAGCCCCTTGCAGGGACCTTCCACTCCCCACGGACCGACCGGATAGGCCATCGCCTGTGGCGCGCCGGCGAAGGTGAGCGCCGCGGCCGCAGCCGCACCGGTGAGCAGGTACTTGACGGTCGATTTCACGCAGTCTCCTCGAGGTTGGATACGGAACCCTTTGGCTCCGTATCGCTTCCACCACGTTATTGTTACTTTCAGGCCCTAAATTTCGACAGGAACCCGCCGATAGATCGAACGCACCGTCGGATCATCGAATTCGTCCGCGAGCTCATCGTCGGCGGCACCCACGCGGGCCCGGCAGCCGGGAGGCGCTGTCAGCGTCTCGGCCGGCCGCCGTCCATGAGCGAGGAACAGTCCGGCGAGCCCGCGCGCGAAGAACTCGCGAAGTGCCTGGGCTACATGCGCGCCGGCGACACCCTCGTGGTCGCCTCACTGGACCGGCTCGGCCGCTCCCTGCAGGACCTGATCTCGATCGTGGCCGACCTACGCCGCCGGGGCATCGGGTTCCGGTCGCTGCACGAAGCACTCGACACCACCACCCCCGGCGGGCGACTCGTGTTCCATGTCTTCGCCGCCCTGGCCGAGTTCATCCGCGAGCTGATAGTCGACGGCACCCACGAAGGCCTCGCGGCGGCCCGGGCCCGCGGGCAACGCCTCGGCCGGCCACCGGCCATGAGCGAAGAACAGGTCCGCCAGGCCCGTGCCCTGCTCACCCGGCCCGACGAGTCGGTGTCCTCGATCGCGCGACTGCTCGGTGTTTCGCGGACCACGCTGCACAAGTACCTGCCGGAGCTGACGCCGAAGACGTGATAGCCGAGGACACTCGGATCGACGACCTGCTCGACGACTTTGAGGCCAAGCTTCACGGCCTGCACACCTCTGCGAGGCGCGCACCCCGCACAGGTGGCGCCAGGCTATCCGGCAACGCTCCCGGACCCGGTCGCGGACTCAGGCGAAACCGCCGGAGCATGCTCGGTACCCCCGCCCGTGTGAACGGTCCGATCAGCCTCGCCGATGCCGATGCGCAGTCTCTCCTCAATCCGCTGCGCCAGCAAAATCACCGCCTGCTCGAAGCGAATGCCCAGGATGTCGGCGTGAGCCTGCGCCTCCGCGCTCTTGGTGCGCATGAATTCCGGGTCGCTGACCAGCACATCCAGCATCATCCCGGCCAGTGCCTGCTCGCGAGTCAGTGGCCGATCGGGCATCCAGCTCAGCCGCCACCCCATGGCGTCGGATTCGTTGTCTCGGTACGCATGTTCGGGAGTGACATCACTGGTGATCAGCCAGTCGGTCACCATAATGCTGGCGTCGATGTGTGTGGCTCGGCTCGGCTGCACGGCGAAATCCGGCGAACGCTTGAGCTGTGCCAGGCCGATCTCGACGTCGTAGTGGTAGTCGTCGTCGGTCTCGGCGAGGTAGCGGTCCAGCTCCTGGAACGCGCGGCCGGCAGTGACAGCTCGGATTCCGGGATTTTCTTCTGTGCTCATGCTGTCATCCCCTCTTCACTGCCCGCGTCCGGTGCGCCCTGCCCTGGAACAGTCGACGGGGGGCAACATCCGGGGCGAGAAGTACATGCGGAGATCTTCATCGTCGACTACCTGCTGAATCTTCTTGCGTGCCCGGCTCTTGTGCGAGAACACCGTCCCCACCATGCAGCCGAGGATTCCGGCAATGTCTGCGTTGCGCAACCCTATCTCCCACGCCATTACAGCCACCTGATATTCGGTCGCGGTCAATGCCAGCGACAGCGCATACCAGAAACGCTTCAGCGCATCGGCACTGAGGACCTGCTCGGCCGGACCCGGCTCATACGTCGCCGCCCTCTCGTCCAATTGGAACGAGTCATCGAGGAAAGTACCCAGCCCCATGCCGGTGTGTTGTCGACGCCAGACATCGATCACGCGGTGGTGCGCAATTCTCATGATCAGCCGGACAGCCCGGTCAGCGGAGCGTCCGGCGAAGTCTCGGTCGAACTGCCGCCATACCGCCAGGAACACCTGCTGGACGACCTCGTCGGCTTGATGGCGGTCACCGTGGAAAGACTTGAGCGCGAACCGGAAGACCGCGGGCGCATGCCGACGGAACAGCTCGTCGAATTCCTCTTCGCCGGAGGATGGTTGACCGGTCATTGTGCTGAGTTCTCCGGCACCGGTGTCAAGGAGGTGACATCTGAAGGTCGAGCCTGCTCATGCCCGACCTCGACGACGAACACGGTTTCCGATCTGCCACGACGGATGGTGCTCCGGACCACGGTGCCGGCGGGTGATTCGCGCACGATCATCCGGGTGCTGAAGTGTCGTTGGCATTCGCGCAAAAACCCGAACAGCAGGTAGAGGACTGCCATAGCCAACGGCGCAACTGCGGCCCATAGTACCGGGAGACCGGCCATGGCACACCACATCTCGGAGAACCGCAACAGTGTCATACCCAGTACTCGCCACCACACCCTGGATTCTTGAGGCGCGGACCAACCATGTTCTGGTTCAGGCGACTCCGGCGGCGATCAGCACCTTTTGACCATCTCCGGAATACCCAGGTAGTCCTGCGGTCGGCGAGAAGGCCGGCCTGGGCCCGCACGCCCTGCGCCACACCTACGCCACCCGGCTGTGCCAGGGCGGTGCCGATGTCGCCCAGGTCCAGGCCCTGCCCGGGCACGCCTCGCTCGACGCCTCCGCCCGCTATTCCATCAGCGCGGGGAGAACTCGCTGCTGCTCGAGCACGGTTTCCACGATCGCGGCTCGTTCGGCGGCGCCGGCGCGAGCCGACGTCGGCACTGCGGCGACCGTCAGGTTTGGCCTTCGATTGTACGCCTGCGGTGTTCTTGGGCTGCCCGGATCAGTCCCCTGGCATCATCCCCGGTCACCGCCTGGCGGGCCAAAGTGTCGAATGCTCGTGCATACAAGGCGATCTCTCTCGGCTGGGTGATGGTGAGTTCCGCTGTGGTGTTCTCGACCATGACCCGGCGGTCGTCGAACATGATGAAGTTCGAGATCGGTACGCGGTAGCGGGTAGCGGCCGGCACGATGCCGAAGGTGACCCGTGGCATGCTCGCTACAGCGAGTAGGCGGTCCAGCTGTCCGATCATGATGTCGTCGTCTCCGACTGTGGTCTGTAGTGCTTGTTCGGCTATGACGAAGTGAAACCGGTGGTCTCGGCGGTAGAGGATCTGCTGACGTTCCATCCGTTTGGATACGCCTTCGTCCAGATCATCCGCTATTTGATAGAACTCGATGACATTGCGCAGTATCTCCTCGGCGTACTCCGCTGTCTGCAACAACCCGGGTATCAAGAACGGTTCGTACCAGCGCATGAACCCGGTCTCGGCTTCCAGCTTCACCGAGATCTGTTGTCGCCGCTTGGTGCCTGCGGCCAGTAGCCGTCGCCATTCGAGGTATGCGGCGTCGATATTGCGGAGTGTGGCAATCAGGTCCGGCAGCTGGTCGTCTGCTCCGGTGAGTGAACACCAGACCCGGATGTCCGCTTCGGAGGGCTTGGTCTTGCCGTACTCGATCTTCGGCACTCTGGTTTGATGCCAGCCCGCCGAGCGGGCAAGCTCTGTACCGGACAAGCCTGAGCCGAGACGAAGCTCTCGGAGCCTGCCCCCGAGAGCTTCTTTCGCCTCTCGAATCGGACCGGTCACCGATTCGAGTATTCAGGCAACGGGACAGCGACGGACCACACTCGCTCTTTGACCCGCCGCACGTGGTCAACGATCACGGGATCGGTTGTTACCGCTCCGCCGGCCCAGCGGCCCGACGGTTCGAACACAGTGAATGCCACGGTTTCATCATCGAATATCCACCAGTCATCCGCTGTCAGCGCGGCCGGGTCGATGAGGTGCCGGGAGAGGTATCGAACATCCTCCCCCGCTTCGGTGTTGAACCGGGCAACATCCATGGCGAACCGGGTGTAATCGGTGTGCGGTACCGAAACCACCCGGGCACGGTTGACCGCGACACCCCGGGACGTGGTCTCCCGGACGTGCGACAACCAGGGCTGGAACCATTCGTAATCGTCCGGATCTCCGGAGAGGAACCGCCGGAACGGCGCCGACTCCTCCGGAGTCTCGTAGGTGTCCTGGACTTCGAGGTGGAACGCTTCGCGCTCGGCCTCTCGGAACAACTCCTCGAACGCCTCACCCTGCAACAGCAGCATTGCCGTAGAAACTCCTCTCCGACTTCGGTACTTCGACAGCCGTTTCGTCCGCGTAGATGTCCATCTGTGCCAGGGCTTCCAGATCCTTTACCGGTGCGCCGGACAACTGAAACCGGGCAAGTGAAAGTTGCCCCGGCCGGTGTCTGTCAGGGTAGCGCCGACGAACGTACTGTTTTCGGTTCAGGTGAGTTGCTTTGGAGCGCTCAAGGGGGATCAGGCTGCGCATTCCGTGGTAGAGGGCAATGCCGGCAGCCGGGTGCTTGCGACCGAAATGATCGATTCGTACACAGGCTCTGAGGCCATTTCACCGACTCGCTGGGTCAGTGGGTAAGAGACTGAAGAGCACTGAATCACGGCGGCCTCCCTTGAACGGAAGATGGGCTCTCAAGAGCCCTTCGCGCGTGAAACCACTTCGCTCAGCGACCCGTTGGGAGGCCCGGTTGTCCGGGCCGCAGGTCAGCTCCAGTCGTGCGACGGCGAGTTCGGTGAAAGCCCAGCGGACCAACAGACCCACCGTTCGCGTGGCATTGCCACGGCCGCGCGCGTGCCCGGCGAGCCAGTACCCGACCCGGGCTCGCCCTTCGGCGACCGTGAAGTCGTAGATGGATGCCCCGCCCCACACCCGGCCGCGGTCGCTGGTGTCGACGATCGCCAACCCGATCGCCTCGCCGCGCTTGCGAGCTGCTTCTTCCTCTTCTCCTGCCCAGCTCAGCTGGTGCTGTTCGGTGAAAGGCTCGCTCGACCCCCAGGAGAACCGCTGGCACAGGGGGTCGGAGAAGCCGGCGAACCTCTGTGCGTGGTCGCTCGGTCGCCAGGCACGCAGGGTCACGACTCCGTCGGTGAGCTCAGGATCGGGAAAAGGCAACTCAGGCATGCACGAAACCTACGAGACTGCCCGCGAGGGTGTCGCGTCGTTTTCCGCTGAGATCAGGACAGTTGATTAAGCGAGCACGTGGTAGGTCGGCGCAGTAGGCGGTCAGGGCGAGGTCGAGGGACGCTGGGCGAAGCAGGTGCGGTAGAGGGTCTGGACCTCGGCGGCCAGGTCGTCGACCGGGCCTTCGGTGAGTGCGCCCGGGATGATATCGCCGATGGGCAGGGCGGCGACCGGGGCCGCGGGGACGCCCCATTCCCGCAGCCAGGTCGAGAGTTGGTGGGTCGAGGTGGCGTAGACGATGCGGCCCAGCCCGACCCAGCCGTGGCTCGCGGCGCACATCGGGCAGTGTTCACCCGAGGTGTAGACGGTGGCGGCGGCGCGTTCTTCCGGGGACAGGTGGCCGGCGGCCCAGCGGGAGATCGCGAATTCCGGGTGCTGGGTTGCGTCTCCGTCCTTGACGCGGTTGCGGTCCTCGAAGAGCACGGTGCCGTCGGCGGCGACGAGCATCGAGCCGAACGGTTCGTCACCGGCGGCGAGTGCCTCGCGAGCCAGCTCCACGCAGCGGCGAAGATGGGCCAGATCATGTGCGGTGATGGTCATACAGGCATCCTCGCCGATCGTGAACCGAGTACTGCACAGAGAGCGCAGCGTCGTGTGTCGGGACCGGCGCGCGGGCGAACGTAACCGCACTCAGGTCTGGGGCCGGTTCACCCGGGCCGTAACCGATAGCTGTCGCGTGCCGGGCCGGATTCGACTACCCGGCCGCCTACCGGCAAAGTCCGGGCCCGATCGGCCGCCGGGTCGGCCCCGGACAGGGACAAGAGGCCGGGACCGTGGATCGGTCCCGGCCTCTTATGTGGGCTGGTGAGTATCGCGTCCGGGTGTCAGCGCGTCGTTTGCGCCACCGACTCGCCCGCCGACGGGACGGGTGATTCTGTCGTGGTGGATTCGGTGGTCCGCGGCACGGTCGTTGTGGGTGCGGTGGAGGTCGGTGGGGCGGTGACCTCGGGTGCCGCGGTGTCCGCGGGGGCAGTGGCCGAGACCGGGGGTTCCGTGGTCGACGAGGGCGGCACCGTCGGTTGTTCCGTGGTCGGTGCCGTAGTGGTAGCCCGTTCCGAAGTGGTAGTGGTCGGGCCGGTGCCGGTGGACGTCGGTGCCGCCGTGGTGGTTCCGGTCGGCGGGGGCACCTGTTCGGTGGAGGTGGCGGCCGCTGCCCGGTAGGCGTCGTCCAGATCCTCGGGTGTCGGGGTGGATTTCGTGTTGACCGGTTCCCCCGCCTGCGCCTGCTTGGCGAGGTGGGTGAGCCAGGCCGCGGCGTATTCGGCGGAGGTCAGCGGCCGGCCGTTCGCCGCGTCGGCGTTGCGCCAGTAGTCGAAATGGTGACCGGTGGCGTTGGGGCCGAGGGTGAGGTTGTAGGGGTCGGACAGGATCACCGGGATGGTGTTCTGGTTGGTGACGATCAGGCCGATGATCTCGTTGAGGACCTTCTGCGGGAGGTAGGCCAGCGGGGACATCTCGTCGGTCGAGATGGAATCCGCGGGGTCGTCCGACGCGGGGGGAGTGGCACCGGGTTCGTAGCCCGGCTCCGAGACCCGCAGCAGAACTTCGAGGAAGGTTTCGTCGCTGGCCATCCAGTTCGGCTGGGACTGGATATCGGCGAGGGCGAGCAGCGCGACCCGGCTGAGGGCGACCGCGACATCCTGCCCGGTGGCCGGGGTGAGGCCGTCGCGTTCGAGCGCGTCGACGTTCAGTTGCCGCGAGACATTGACCACCAGTTGCAGCAGCGCGATGTTCTCCGGGGCCGCGCAGGTGAGGTCGCCGTCGGAGCAGAAGGAGGCGATCTTGCCGTTCAATGCCCCGAAGTCGCCGGCGGTGTCCGGCAGTGCACCCTGGCCCGGCACCGGTGTGCCGCCGTTCTGGTAGAGCTGGTCGAAACCGTCCGGGTTGCCGTTCGGGTTCTGCGCGCCGGGGAACGGTCCGTCGCCGGCCGAACGCCCCGAGTCGGCCAGGATGACCACACCGGTGACCTTGGCCGGGTCGACGATCGCGTAACCGCCGTCCTGCTGTTCCTGGTGCCCGATCTCCATGGCGACCCGGCGGACGACATCGGCGCCCTCGCTGTATCCGACGATGGCGAACCGGGTGTCCGGGCAGGCCTGCGAGATCTCGGTCATCACCTGCTGGGTGTTGGCGACACCGGTGGTGACGGCGTCCTCGTAGGTGGCCATATCCGCCGGGTAGGCGATATAGACCGCCGCGTACGAGCCCGGGTCGACATCGTCGGCGGGGGCGTTGACCACCGGGTCGACCCATTCGCTGCTGTGATCGCCGGACAGCGCCGCCGGCAGCGGGTTGCCGTGGGCGTCGACCAGCAGTTTCGTCGTGCCCGCGGCCGGCGTGTCACCGCGACCGGCCACCGAGATGGTGACCATATCGTGGCATTCGGTGACCGATGCCTTCAGCTGCGTGTCCACCTCCGGCGCCGACGCGGTCATCGAATAGGAGGCGGCCACCGCGGCCACCACTCCCAGTGCCGCCGGTGCGGCGATCGCCGAGGCGATGCGATGCTGCGCGAACCATCCGCGAGATCGCAGGATCCAGCTACTCCGGAAAGCCATGTCCCGTGCTCCATTCCACTTCTGATAAATGGACGGACAGGCCCCCCGACGGGCCGTTACGTCACCGGAGACGTCGCGGCCGGGGCATACGGCGTTACGTGTTCACTTCGGATCGAGCGCGCCGCCGTGGTATTCCACGCTGGGACTCCACAGGAAGAAACTGTCGATCCCGGACTTGTAGGTCGCGTCGATCTGGGCTCTGACCTGGGCATCCCCGTAGTTCACACCCAAGCTGAAATCCTGCAGCCAGGGGATCACCTTCGCGCCCGTGCCTTTGGTCACGGTCTGGAAATCGCGCAGGGAGGCAGCGACGATATCGAACGGCTGCCCGTTCGGATTCGCGACACCGTATTCTCCCGGACCCCAGTGCGAGGGGTAGATCATCGGCGCGACGAAATCCACCTGCGGGGCGATGAGACGGATATCCTGCGCGATCTGATCGGGCCGGGTCGCGGAAATACCATAGACGGCGGCGCTCTGATGGGCGCCGGCCGCGTGCACCGGATCGCGGCTCTGCGCCAGGAACCCGGCAACCGCCTCGGTGGCGGGACCCTTCAAGCCGGGGAAACGCATACTCGACAGGCTGCCGTCGGGTCGGCGGACATAGTCGTACATGATCCCGTCGAAGCCCAGTTCGGCGGCTTCCACCGCGAGCGCGATGTTGTAACCGCGCACCTCGGGATGGGCGAAGTTGGTGAATGCGATCGCGCCGTAGTGGCTCGAGTACGGTTGCCGGGCCGGATTCTGCACCACCCAGTCCGGGCGGCCGTGGTGCCAGGCCCATTCGGCGAGGGCGGGATCGCGGAAGGCCACGATCCGACCGACCACCTGCACGCCCATATCGTGGAGTTGCCGTAGCGCCGCCCGCGCCTCGTAGATCGGGGTGGCGGCACCGGAAGCCCGGGCCAGCGGCACCTTCGAGGCGTAACCGACGACCCCGTCCTCGTCCTTGATATCGAGTTGCACGGTGTCGATCCGGCCCTGCCGCGCCAGGTCCAGGACGGCGTCGCGCATCGGGCCGTACGACCAGGCGTGCGCGGTGACGTGCACGGCACGCATCCGGGGCAGGTCGATCCCGGTGGTGAGGGCGTGGGTGGTCGCGTTGCCCGCCGCGTCGACCGCGATCACCTCCGACCCGCTGGGACTGTGCGGCAGTTCGCTCACGAAACTGCCGTCGGGGCCGGGTGTCACCGAATGCCCGCCGATGGAGACCCGGGCCGCGTCCGGGGCCCGGCCGCGCACGGTCACCGGGTCGCGATAGGACGCGACGGTTTCCGGCCGCGTCACCTCCAGCTCCGGCGCGGCGGTGTCCACGGTGAACGTCGCCGTGGCGCCGGGGCCGTCGCGCAGCCAGCCCGTCACCCCGCCGGGCGGGATCTCGGCGGTGACGGTGTGTTCCCCGTCGGCCAGGCCCTGCGGCCGGTAGAGGACGGTGTTGCCGTCGACCTGTCCCGAGACGGGCGAACCGTCCACGGTGAGCTGTACCGCGTGCGGGTCGTGGCCGGTGGCATCCACACGCAAGGTCAGATCGCGCAACGCCGCCGCCCCGACGGGGCCCGGCGGTAACCCGGTCAGCGGAAGATCGGGCGCCGGTGATCTGCCGGCGCCCAGCCCGGCGAAGACCAGCAGGACGACCACGATGACACCGAAAGCAAGGCTAGCCAACCGTTTTCGATCGGCTGCCCGGAACCGCACGAGCACAACACACCAACTTCCACGAACAGCTTCCCGCCCCACTATGGCGAGTCCGCCGAGACGGGGTTCTATTTCGCGGAGATGAACCGTAAATCGTTGCCGGCACGTAATATCCGGGCGATGGTGCGGTACCCGGGGACTCGTGTTCGGGTGGTCGCGGCGGCGCTGGTATGCGCGGTGGCCACCGCCTGCGGAGCGGCGGGCGAGCCCGCCTCGGCCGGGACACCGCCGAGTAATTCCGTGCCACCACCGGCGACTCCGGCGCCGCCGGATCCGGCGGCGATCGGTGCCGACGAACTCGGCGAGGTCCCGATTCTCATGTACCACCAGGTGACCGCCGCGCCCGCCGGTGAATACGACCAGAGCCCCGCGGAGTTCCGCGCGGAACTGGACCGGCTGTACCGCGAGGGCTACCGCCCGATCACTGCCGCCCAGTACATTTCCGGGGATATCGATATTCCGGCCGGAACCCATCCGGTGGTGCTCACTTTCGACGATTCCACCGGCAGCCAGTTGCGGTTCACCGCGGCGGGCGAACCGGCCGCCGACTGCGCGGCCGGGGTCCTGGAGCGTTTCGCCGCCGACCACCCGGACTTCCCGGCCCGCGCGACCTTCTACGTCAACAACGAACCCTTCGAAGCCGATCCCCGCGCGCTGCCGTGGCTGGCCGAGCACGGTTACGAGATCGGCGCCCACACCGCGACCCACCCGGATCTCGCCGGGCTGGATGCCACCGGCGTACAACAGGAACTGGCACAGAACGTCCAGGCCGTCACCGCCGCCGTGCCGGGTGCGCAGGTCCGCACGATGGCACTACCGCTGGGCAGCTCCCCGGCCGATCCCGGTCTCGCGCTCGCCGGAACGTGGGGCGGGACCACCTACCGTTTCGATGCCGCGATGCTGGTCGGTGCGAACCCGGCACTGTCGCCGTTCGGTGCGGTGGATCCGGTGGCGATCCCCAGGATCCGGTCCGGGCTGGGCGTGGTGCCGTTCGATTCGGCCTACTGGCTCGACGTGCTGGCGGCCGATCCGGCCCGCCGCTATACCGCCGACGGCGATCCCGAGCGCATCTCGTTCCCGCGTGCTTCGACCGGCCGGCTCGACCCCCGCTGGGCCGATCGGGCGCACGCGTACTAGCCGGCCCGACAGGGCCCCGTCCTACTCGTTCGCGGCCAGTAGCGTCCGGGCGGCCGTCAGGTTCTTGTCGATCGCGGCTTGCCACCGTCGCGGATCGCGGCGACGGCGCTCACGTGCCGCGGCGAGCCCGGACAACACCGGGCCCAGCCAGGCGTCGGCGGCCCGAGCTGCCGGGACCTTCAGGTCCCGGCACATGCTGTCGCCGTGGATCCGGCGCGTGATCGCATTCAGCGCCGGCCGCGCAAGTGCTCGTGGAACGTTCAGCACCTCATACAGCCTCGAGGTAACCGCGGCGAGCGTCGCGTCGGCAAGCGCGGCGGAGTCCTCGGTGACCGGTCCGGTCACGGTCTGGAAGAGGTCATCGATGCGCTGTGCCGCCACATTGCTGGTGATGCCCTCGACCAGGCGTGCATCGATTCCCAGGAGATGGGCGATGTACCACCAGTAGCGGTAGAGGTCCGCCGTCTCTCGGGTGGTCAACCCGAATCCGAGCCGATCCTCGGCTGTGCGGCCGGTCAGGGTGAAGTCGATCCACGTGCGCCCCAGGTCGACTTGATTGATCGGATAGCCGTGCACCGAGGTGTCGTAGCCGCGGTCCAGGGCGAGTTTTCGCATCTGCGCGTGCAGCATCCGGACCTCCAGGGTCGCGACGTAGCCCGGCTGCCCGGCGCGCAGGCTTCCCGGGATCATCGCCTGGGCGTGCCAGGCGCCGGTCTCCTGGAGTCGTCGCTCCGCACCGTCTACCAGCCGGCCTGTTGTGGTCAGCACCTCGGAGATCGACGGTGACTCATAGACCCGGACGAGCGCGCCCGCACTGAGCGCGATGAGATGGACCGGGCCCGGTGCGGTGTAGAACGGCATGGAGGCGCGGTCGAGCAGATGGTCGTCGGCATAGCGGGGTCTGGTCTCGGTCTGCCGCAGCAATGCCGCAAGAGCGGGTGGTGGGTCGGCGAGTGCGGCCAGGCCCTCGCGGATTCCCTTGCTGAGCAAGACTCTGGCTTCTTTCATCCCGATCTCGTGCATTTCGGTGACGACGGCGTCGGCGAGCACGTCGCCGGTGGTCAAGGCCCACTGCATCAAGTCGGCTCGGGCCGCGCCGAACTGAGCCAGGACGGTCGACCGCCCCGCGCGTCCGGTCGGCCACTCGAGCTGTTCGATCACGATGTCTCCTCGATGATTGGTGCTTGTTGCCGGGGTGGGGTGTTCCCACACCGCCTGTTCCGGGCAGCCGCAACGGGACTGCGGTACCGGACAAGCCGAGGGCCCGGCGGCGGACCACCAGGCCGAATCGATCAGCCGCGGACCTGGACGAGTGGCCTGTCGGAAGGGGTATGAGTGGTGCCGCCCTTGGCGATATCGCTCAGGACCTCGGCGGCGGCGAGTTCGTCGCGCGCGGCGAGCTGGTCGAAACCGCTGACGGCGGGGTAGATGTAACGGCCGAGTGTCGCGATGAGGAGCGCGCCGACGACGAGGACGCCCATCAATACGGGGATGACCGGGTCGTAGGAGCCCAGTTCGTCGTAACCCAGCCCGAGGAGCAACGGCCCGAGGGCGCTGCCGAGGAGGAACACAGCCTGGACCGGTCCGAGGATCCGGCCGAAGTTGCGGGTGCCGAGGTAGCGGGTGATGAGCAGAGCGAGCAGGTCGCCCTCGATACCGAAGGCGATGCCGATGAAGGCGACCGCGACGGCGGCGGTGGAGAAGGGCGGCTGCAGGAAGTTCATGCCGACGATGGGGGCGAGGATTGCGATCGTACCGATGATGGAGGCGTGGACGCGGTCGATGAGGAAGCCGCCGGCAACCCGGCCGACCAGCGATGCCAGGCCGAAGACGACCAGCAGCGAGCCCGCCTGGTCGTTGCTGAGCCCGCGGTCGGTCATCATCGGGACGAGGTGCACCTGGAGGCCGTAAACGACGACCCCCACCAGCCCCAGTCCCAGTGCGATGCCCCAGAACTGCCGGGTGACCAGCGCCGCACGGACCGTCAGGCCCGGCAGTTCGAGGCTGACGTCCCGGTCTCCGACGTGGGTTTTCCGGACGAGTCGTCCGCGCACGTGTTGTTCCGCCCGGGCCCGGACGAACAAGGTGACCATCGTGACCGACACCAGGGCGGCGATCAATCCCATGACGCCGTAGGTCAGCCGCCATCCGATGCTGTCGATGAGCGCACCCGCCAGCAGGGGTGCCAGGGCGGCGCCCAGGCCGATGATGCCCGTCACGATGCCGACGGCGAGGGCGCGGTTGTTGTCGAACCAGCTCACTACCGCCCTGGTGGCGGGGACCGCCGTTCCGGCCCCGAAGAACCCGACGAAGAAGCACGGGATGAAATAGATGGCTTCGACCGGCGGTACCAGGGCGATCGCGGCCATCGAGGCCGCGAACAGCACGAACCCCGGCACGAGGATGTAGCGCGCGGCGTATCGGTCGACCAGCTGCGCGACAATGATCAGGCCGATCACCATGCCGACCGCGGCGACCGAGAAGGAGCTGGTGACGGTCGTGCGGCTGAATCCGGTCTCCTCGGCGATCGGTAGCACGAACAGGCCGATGGTGGCCAGGTACATCTGGGGGCCCACGGCATTGGCCGTACCGGCCCCGGCGACCACCCACCAGGGGCTTCGTCGCTCGGCGGCGGGGCGGGTCAGAGAACTCATAGGACTGCTCCGGTCGTTCGCGGTTCTGGGTGTGGGAGGTCAGGCGGCCGGGAAGGAGGTTTTCGTGAGTTCCTCGGAGACCCGCCAGACGCGTTCGGCCTCTTCCGGGCTGCGCAACGGCGGGTAGAGCCGATGCTCGGCCGGCGGACCGCCGAGGTTGCCCAGCCCGCTGGGGCCGTAGAGGGCGTGGGGTTCGGCACCGGGGTCGGTCGCCGCCATGAGTGCGGGCAGGGCGGCGGTCTCGCGGGTGCCCGCCAGGATTCCGCGGGCGGAAAGCGCTTGGATCAGCCGGTATTGGGGCACGGCCCGGCCGCGGCCGAGCTCGGGCCGGGCGGCCAGCAGGCTGGTCGGGGCCACCCCGGGATGGGCGAGGTTGCTGGTGATGCCCCAGCCGTGGGCCCTACTGCGCCGCTCCAGCTCCAGGCCGAACAGTCCGAACGCGATCTTGGACTGGCTGTACGCGCGCATCCCGTGATAGCTGTGCTCCCAGTTCAAGTCGTCCCAGTGGATAGCGCCCCGCCGGGCCGCGATACTGATCTGCGAGGTCACCCGGGCCCGCCCGGCGCGCAGTAGTGGCAGCAGCTGGGCGACCAGCGCGAAGTGGCCCAGGTGGTTGGTGCCGAACTGCATCTCGAACCCGTCGGTTGTGGTCTGGCGGCTCGGCGGTTGCATCACGCCGGCGTTGTTGATCAGGAGGTGAATCGGGTGATCCTCCGCTCGGAGCGTGGCACCGAGGGCCGCGACCGACTCCAGCGAAGACAGGTCGAGGCTGCGCAACGACGCGTTCGCGCCGGGGACGACCCGGTAGATCTCGGTGATCGCCGCCTCGCCCTTGCGCGGGTTACGTACGGGCATAATGACTTCCGCTCCAGCGGCGGCCAGTCGGGTGGCTATCCCCAGGCCCATGCCGTCGCTCGCGCCGGTAACGACGGCGCGCTTTCCGGACAGGCTGGGGATGGTGATGTCGATCTGGGTGCTCGGCATTGCTCTGCTCCTGATTGCCTTTGTGCGTTCGTCGTCGCGACCGCTATGGCATTGATCCTCAGCGGACCTTCCGCGCGCATCCAGGACTTCCCGATCACAGGCTCGCCAGGTCACCGCTGCGCTTCGGATGGGGGGATCAGCTGTCCGTGGTTACCACCGCCCGCAGCCGGTAGAAAGGAGGGCAGTATTTCCGGAAGGGGCACCATGGTGATCGACCGCACCGGGTTGGCGGAGTTCCTCCGTAATCGGCGTGCGGCACTGCAACCGGAGGACGTCGGCCTGCTGCGCGGGCCGCGGCGCAGGACCAGCGGGCTACGGCGCGAGGAGGTCGCGTCGCTGTGCACTATGTCGGCCGACTACTACTCCCGGCTGGAGCGGGAGCGCGGGCCACAGCCCTCGCAGCAGATGCTCGCCTCGATCGCGCGGGGGTTGCACCTGTCGATCGACGAACGCGACCATCTGTTCCGTCTCGCCGGGCACAACCCACCGGCCAGGGGAACGGCCGGCGAGCACATCAGCCCCGGTCTGCTGCGCATCCTCGATCGCCTGGCGGACACTCCCGCGGAGATCGTCACAGAACTCGGCGAGACCCTGCGGCAGACCCCGATGGGGATCGAGCTCACCGGCGATACGACCCAGTACACCGGGCCCGCCCGCAGCGTCGGATACCGGTGGTTCACCGACCCGGCCGTCCGGGATTTCTATGCCCCGGAAGAACACGCGTTCCTGAGCCGGAGGTATGCCTCGGGACTGCGCGAGCTCGTTACCCTCCGCGGTCCAGGCTCCCGAGCTGCCTACCTGGCGGATCTGCTCTCGGACCGCAGCGAGGAGTTCCGTCGCGTCTGGGACGAGCACGAGATCGGAATCCTTCCGCACGATGTCAAGCACTACATCCACCCCGAAGTCGGTGCGCTGGAACTGAACTGCCAGCGGCTCATCGACCCGGGCCGGGCCCATATGCTGCTCGTCTACACGGCTGTCCCGGGCAGCGAGAGTTACGAGAAGTTGCAGGTGCTATCCGTCATCGGAGCACAATCGCTGCACTGAGCCCACAGCAACCTGCAGAGCTACTACAACCGGCACGAGGTTCGTCCAGCGATACGGACTCACCGCACCAGGGACGGTGCGGCCGACCGCCGGGAGCACCCGGCGCGAGTCCGTCGCGATGCGTGCGGTCTGCGCTCAGTCGGGTAGCCGGCGCATTTCGATCACCGTGAGACCCAGGTTGTCGATCCGGGCCAGGATGCCGCGGATACCCGTGGGGTCGGTGACCGGCCCCGACAGGACCGTCGTACCTTGCGCGTGATCGCCGCTGAGTTCGGGAAATGCGGCGAGCGCGCGTTCGGAGAGTTCGCCGTCGATGGTGAACTGGTATCGCATCGCCGTCTCCTGCCTCGTCCGGACCGGTCGCGACGGCAGGCGTCGCCGCGTCGGAAAGAAGTGTGTCCCGCGGTGGTGCCGCCGGACATCGTCCGCACCGGGTGAAAGCGTTCCGGCGCCGGGTGAGCCGCCGGGGTCAGAGCAGACCGCTGCGCCGCGCTTCCTGCAGGGTTTCCATCCGCGAGCGGGTCCCGAGTTTGGCGTAGATCCCACGCAGATGGGTTTTCACGGTGTTGATGGAGACACTGAGATCGTCGGCGATGTGCTGGGTGGTCCGGCCCGAGGGCAGCTGCTGCAGGATGCGTAGCTCGGTGGCCGTGAGCGGCGGGTGCTGGACCCGCCGCCGGGAGCGGTGACCCGCCCGGACCGCGTCGGCGAACGCGCTGCTGTGCCCGAAGCAACCCGCGTAGTAGTCGAGCAGGTCGATGGTGCCGGGGACATCGAGGAACGGGCGGGTGACCCGATGGGTGGCGCCGATCCGCAGTCCGTTGTCCACGGCTTCCCGGGTCTTGGAATCGTTGCCGAGCTGGTGGTGGGCGCGGGCGAAGAGCAACCAGCCGGTGAGGCGGGCGACCGGATGCGCGCCGGAGGTCGCGGTCAGCACCGGCTCCACCTGGCTGACGACCGCGTGGTGATTACCGGTGCCGGCGGTGAGCGCGGCGGTGGACAGCACCGTGTCGGGGGTGACGCCGAGGACGGTGCGGGCCCGTTCGACGAGCTGGCGGGCGGCGGTGGTCTCGTTGGCGCCCAGCAGCGCCCAGACCGCGGCGCTGAGCAGGCTGCCGCCGAGCACGGGCGCGGGGTCGGCGTCCAGGAGCCGGCCGATACTGCGGCGCAGCCGGTCGGTGGCGGCGCCCGGGTTCTCGGCGCATTGGCAGTCGAGCAGACTGCCCACCACATGGGGTAGCCAGCCGGCCACCGGGCCCGGTGTGCCGTCGCGGCGGATGTGCTCGGCGCACAGGATCCGGATCTGGTCGGGCAGCGGCTCCGAGCCCTGCAGGTAGGCGCCGTAGGCCTCGAGCGCGGTGGCGTGCACGGTTTCCGGTAGGTCCAGCAGTTCGTGGTCGCGGGCGATGGCGCAGGCGCGTTCGGCGCGCTGGCGCATCGTCGTGATCGACCCGGCGAGCCCGGCGGTGACGGCGAGCCTGGTCACCGCGATCAACCGCAGCCGGGGATGGCAGCGGGACCTGGTGCGGCTCAGCGCGATCCGCAACCGCTCCTCGCCGCGAGCCAGTTCACCCCGCAGCGCCAGGGCCGTTCCGGTGGTGACCGCGAGGTAGCCGTCCAGATCGGGGCGGTCGGCGGGCGGCATCCGGTCCGGGAACGCGATCGGCTCGGACTCGGCGCCGGTGGCGACCGCCAGTTCGGCGTCGACAGCGGTGGTCAGGGCTTCCAGCCGGTACGGGCCCGCGAGTGAATGCGGATCGTCGTCGGCGAGTATCCGGGCGCTGTCGCGGTAGGCCTGCGCCGTACCGCTCCCGCCGTGTAGCAACGCGTCGGTGGCCTGCAGCAGCCGCAGGAACGGATCGGTCAGCACATCGGGGGCCGCCGCGGCGAGCGAATCGAACAGGCTCTCGCCGTGATCGGCGAAAACCAGTGCCAGCGCGTGCTCGGACAGGAACGCGGACAGCGGCCGATGGTCGGGCACCGCGAGCAGATGGGCCAGCGCCGCCTGCAGTTCACCCGCGGCGGTGAGCTGCCGGGCCGCCCGCAGCCGCAGATCGGCACACAGGTCCGGGCCCAGCCGGTTCGCCTCCGCCAGGAAGTACGCCCGCAGCATCGGATGGTAGGAGTACCAGACCTTGCCACTCCGGGACAGCGACGTCATCGGGAAATTGATCCGGTCCAGTTCGTAGAGCAGATGTGCCGCCCCGCCACCGACCAGATCGTCGGCGAGTTGTTCGGTGAATTCCTCCGGGACGCTGGTGCAGGTGAGGAACTGCCGCAACGCCGGCGAGAGGGTATCGATGAGCTCACCCACCAGCAGGTCGGCGAACGCATGCGGTGGCCGGGCCAGCGCGGTGAGCGCGTCGGTGTTCTCGCTCGGGCTCGCGGTCAGGTAGATCGCCGCGATCCGGACCAGCGCCGCCCACCCCTCGGTGAGCGACATCAACGTGCGCAGACCCTGTTCGTCGAGTGCGCATTCGTGCCCCGCGCAGAGCCGGGTCGCCTCGTCGGGGGACAGGGCGAGATCGTGGGCACCCCAGCGGGTCAGCCGGGAGTGCAGCTGGAGCAGATGCCAGCGGATCGGGGGGTCGAAGCGTGCGCACAGCACGGTCGTCACGTTCGGCGGTGCGTGCTGCAGGAAATATTCGAGCCCGGCGAGAGCGAGCGGGTCGGTGATGAGGTGGGCGTCGTCGATCACCAGCACGGTCGGTTCGGCGGCCGCGGCCAGCGCCGTGACGATCGCGTCCGCCTCGCCCACACCCGCCGCCGGCTGACCGGACCCGGCGGCGTGCACGCGCAGCCGGGACCGCAATTCCGGCCACAGCACGGTCTGGTCCCGGACGGTGAGCCAGGCGATCCGGGTATCCGGATGCGTGCGCGGCAGATATGTTGCCGCCCAATCCGCTACGGAGACGGTTTTGCCGACCCCGACCTGCCCGCAGATCAGCAGGACACCGCCGTTGCGGCGATCGACCACAGCGTCCAGCCCGGTGTGCAACCGCGGCCGGGAGACCGGGTCGAACGGGAACACCGGGATATGTGACTGTGGCCGAGCTCGCGATATCGGGCGGCCCGTCGGATCCAGTGTTGGCGAAGTGGTCACGGTGCCTCCCGAAGAAGATTTCCGAAACAGCACTAGCACGCACTGGGCCGCAGCCTACCCGAGTAAAAGGCCCCCTCAGCCGCAGGTGAACCAACCTGTTACCAGGGCGTATCCGGGAATATTCATCCGTATCGGGTGAGTCGCCCGCCCTGCTGCCCGCCCTAGCGTGGATCCGATCCCCGCTGCGGGGACCGCTGTTTCCGACGTAAGCGAGGTGGACCGTGTCGTTCTGGGAAGCGCTCTGGCTGATTGTCGTGAGCTTCGCGTTCATCGCGTACCTGCTGCTGCTCTTCTACATCATCGGCGACCTCTTCCGGGACCGGGAGACGTCGGGATGGCTCAAGGCGGTGTGGGTGGTGCTGCTGATCGTGTTGCCACTGCTGGCCTCGCTGGTCTACCTGATCGTCCGGGGTAAGGGAATGACGCAGCGATCGATGACCGAGGCCCAGCAGGTGCAGGCGGCGGAGAAGGAATACATCCAGCGAACGGCGGGAACCAACCCGGCGGCGCAGATCGCCGAGGCCAAACGGCTGCTCGCCGACGGGACGATCACCGAAGGGGAGTTCGAGCGGCTCAAGGCCAAGGCCATGTCGTGACCGCGCCGCCCCCGGAAACGCCGGACTCCGCGGCGCGGGGCGGTGGGCCCGGGCAATGGGCGATCCCACGCGGTTTGATCGTCCTGCTCATCGCGGCGGCCACGGTGGTGGCCATCACCGGGGCGAAGGCTTTCGCCGGTGTGCTGGGCCCGGTGTTCCTGGCGTTGATGCTCGCGATCGCGGTGCAGCCGATCCAACAGTGGATGCAGCGCCGCGGCCGCCCCGCCTGGCTGGGGATGCTCGCGGCGCTGGTGACGGTCTATCTGATCCTGCTCGGATTGGTCGCGGCGATGGCGGTGTCGGCGGCCCAGCTGGCGACCTCGCTCCCGGACTACTCCGACCAGTTCGGCGACCTGCTCGATCAGGTCCAGAACCTCTTGGCGCGATTCGGTATCGATCAGGAACGGATCGACCACGCGCTGAGCGGTTTCGATTTCGGCAAGCTGGTCGAACTGCTCGAGGATCTGCTGCGCGGTCTGGCCGGCGCCTTCTCCAACTTGCTCTTCGTGGTTACGCTGCTGCTGTTCATGGTGTTCGACGGGATGACCATCGGGCGCCGGATCGGCGTGTTGCGGACGATGCGGCCCGATATCGCGGAGGCGCTGGGCTCGTTCACCGCCGGGACCCGCAAGTACCTGATCGTCTCGACGGTGTTCGGTCTCATCGTGGCCGTCCTCGACGGCGTGGCGCTGTGGATACTGGCGGTGCCCTTTCCGCTGTTGTGGGCGCTGCTGTCCTTCATCACCAACTACATCCCGAATATCGGTTTCGTCATCGGGCTGGTGCCGCCCGCGCTGCTGGCGCTGCTGGACAGTGGCGTGCCGAAGATGATCTGGGTGATCGTGGTCTACTGCGTGTTCAACGTCGTGGTGCAGTCGGTGATCCAGCCCAAATACGTGGGCGACGCGGTCGGGCTCAGCGTCACCATCACATTCCTGTCGCTGGTGTTCTGGTCCTGGGTCCTCGGCGCGCTCGGCGCCCTACTGGCCATACCGCTGACGCTGCTGGCGAAGGCGCTGCTGCTCGATATCGACCCGTCGACCCGGTGGATGGACGTTCTCATCGGCGAACGGGCTCCCGATCGTGGCCGTCGTGCTCCCGCCGAATCCCCGGACCCGCCCGGGTGAGCGGGCGCGGGTTCACCCAGGTGGGGTGAGGCGGGACGGCCCCGGCACCAGCGACAGTCGTCGTATCACCGCGCGCGGCAGGAGTGCACCCGGAAGGAGTGGAATTGACCACCGCACCGCACTACGCCACGGAAGCCACCGTGGAGGCCCCGCTGGAACACGGATTTGCCGCGGGGGCCGCGATCGCCACCTCGGTCCTGATGTTGACCGTCGGCGCGTTATCGCTGCTCGAAGGGATCGCCGCGGTAGCCCGGGACGATCTGTTCGTCCTCGGCGGCTCCTATGTCTACGAATTGGATGTCACCACCTGGGGCTGGATCCATATCGGGCTCGGAGCAGCGCTGGTGCTCGCCGGACTGGGCCTGATGACGGGTTCGGCCTGGGGCCGGGCGCTGGCGATCGTTTTCGCGGCGCTGGCCATCGTGGCGAACTTCCTCTGGTTGCCGTACTACCCGTGGTGGTCGACGTTGATCATCGCGCTCAGCGTCGTGGCGATCTGGGCCATCGCCACGTGGCACCCGCGGACCTGACGCTGCGCCGGTACGGACTCCGGGCCGTACGCCGGCGCGCCGTGGTCCTCCTCGTCGACGAAAGGCACGGTGAGTTGTGAGCGACGAGCCCACCCGGCCTTCCGGAACCGGACACGAGAGCCCGGCGCGGGCGTTCGCTGCCCAGTTGTTCCCGCCCCTGCACGGTTACCGGCGTGCCTGGCTGCGGCCGGATCTCATCGCGGGCCTGACCGTGTGGGCGGTACTGGTCCCGGAGGCGCTGGCCTACGCGACGATCGCGGGTGTGCCGCCGGTGGTCGGGTTGTATGCCGCCGTCCCGTCGCTGGTCCTGTACGCGCTGGCCGGTAGCTCCCGGCACCTCGTGGTGGGTCCGATGTCGGCGACCGCCGCCTTGTCGGCCGCGCTGATCACACCGCTGGCCGGCGCCGACGGCGGCCGCTATCTCGCGCTCACCACCGCGCTCGCCATCGCGACGGGTGTGGTGGGCCTGCTGGCCGGACTGCTGCGGCTCGGGTTCATCGCCTCGTTCATCTCCGAGCCCGTGCTGAAGGGGTTCATCGTCGGATTGGCGCTGGTGATCATTATCGGCCAGGTGCCGAAACTGCTCGGGATCGAGAAACACGAGGGTGATTTCTTCGAGCAGTTATGGGGTGTGCTGACCGGTCTGGGGGACACGCAGTGGCGCACCCTGCTGATCGGCGGGCTCGGTCTGCTGCTGGTGCTCGCCGTGAAGAAGTGGCTGCCGCTGATTCCGGGTGCGCTGCTCGCCGTGCTGGCCGGGATCCTGGCCGTGGCGCTGTTCGATCTGGACGACAAGGGGGTGGCGATAGTCGGGCCGATCGACTCCGGGCTGCCCGTGCCCGGTCTGCCCGAGGGCGTGGGCTGGGGCGGCTATCTCGATCTGCTCGGCCCCGCGGTCGGGGTACTGCTGATCGGGTTCGCGGAGGGGCTGGGCGCGGCCAAAACCTACGCGGCGAAGGCCGGCTACGAAATCGACCCCAACAAGGAACTGTTCGGACTCGGCGCGGCCAACCTGGGGGCGGGTTTCGTCTCCGGGATGGTGGTCAACGGCAGTCTGTCCAAAACCGCGGTGAACGGTTCGGCCGGCGCGAAAACTCAGGTCAGCGGACTGATGGTGGCGGTGCTGACCGTGCTGACCCTGCTGCTGCTCACCGGCCTGTTCGAACAGCTGCCCGAGGCCACGCTGGCGGCGGTGGTGATCGCGGCGGTGATCGAACTGGTGGATATCGCGGCGCTGCGCCGGCTCTACCGGGTGTGGTCGCAGTGGCTGGGCACTATCTACGGTCGCGCCGCGCGTGCCGATTTCGTCGCGGCGATCGCCGCCATGCTGGGTGTGCTGCTGTTCGATACGCTTCCGGGTCTGCTGATCGGCGTCGGTGTCTCCGTCGTGCTGCTGGTCTACCGCGGCTCCCAGCCCCATATCGCGGTGCTCGGCCCCCGCGACGGCCTGTGGCTGGATGTCCAGCGCCACCCCGGCCTCGCACAGCGCCCGGACCAGCTCGTGGTGCGGGTGGAGTCGGGGCTGTACTTCGTCAACGCAGACCATGTGCGGGGCCGGATCGAGCAGCTGTGTACGGAGAACACGCGATTGGTGGTGCTCGACGCCGAAACGTCCCCCGCGATCGATGTGACCGCGGCGGCGATGCTGGTCGATCTCAGAGACAGCCTCGCTCATCGCGGTATCGACTTCCGTATCGCCCGATCGATCGGGCAGTTCGGCGACGAGTTAACGGCCGCGCAAACCGGAACCCACCGTATTGCGGTCTATGCCAGCGTCGCCGCCGCGACCGCCGAACCACCGCGCCCGGCGGGTACTACGTATCCGGGACACTGATTTCGCAGGGTCTCGCCGCCCGGGGCGGGACGGATCAGCTCGCGGGATCCGGCGCGGTGTCCGCCCGTCGGCTTCGCCGCAGGGGCGACGGGCCGTCTGATTTCACCGGCGTGCCCGGCGCCTGATCAGCACACCCGCGAGCGCTCCCACCAGGAACAGGATCAGCAGGACCAGCCACATCGGCGCAGTGACCGTGACGAGCAGGAAATTGATATCCACCCGGTCCCGGTTCTGGGCGATGAACACCACCGCCAGCACGATCAGGATTGCGGCCAGCCACTGATTCAACGATATGCGCGACAGCAGTGACCGCTTCGGTGCGTCCTGGGTGGTCATCCGGTCCTCCGAACGGTGGGCTGACGGTATACCGACGAGTGTGCTACCGCGCCTGCTACCGGACATCACCCGCGGCGGATGAGTTGTGTGCTGCCCGCCGGGCAGTCCCGGGACCCGGCAGCCGGGTGAATTCACCCCCCGCAGGTGATACCCGTCCAGCCCGGCCCTGATTAGCGTCGGGGGCACCGCCGGTGTGACCGGTCCGATCCAGGCCCACAAGACCTTGGATCGAGCGAGCGGCGGCGGGTGCTCGAACCTCCGCGCCGGAACCGAACATGAGCCGCGATACCGCAGAGTGAGGTAACGATGACCATGCAACTGGACTTCGACGACACCGCCGATTTCGGGAACGCGGTACGGGGCTTCGTCGCCGAACTCGACCCGCCGGTGGTGACAGCCGCAGACGGACGTGTGGTCTGGGACGCCGGCGCCTACGGGTTCCTGGACGGCGACTGCCCGCCCACCGCGAACGCCAGCCTGTGGCGGCAGGCGCAGCTCTGCAACAAGCAGGGGCTGTTCGAGGTCACCGAGGGGATATACCAGGTGCGAAACCTGGATCTGTCGAATATGACGTTCGTCGAAGGCCGCGAGGGCGTCATCGTGATCGACCCGCTGATCTCGGCGGAGACCGCGGCGGCGGGACTGGCGCTGTATCGCGCGCAGCGCGGCGACCGTCCGGTCACCGGGATGATCTACACCCATTCGCACGTGGATCATTTCGGCGGGGCCCGGGGCGTGGTTCCCGAGGGACATCCACCTATACCGATCCTGGCTCCCGAGGGATTCCTCGAACACGCCGTCAGCGAGAACGTCTACGCCGGGAATGCGATGAACCGGCGCGCGGTCTTCATGTACGGCGCGGTACTGGACAAGTCGCCCGAGGGGCAGATCGGTGCCGGGCTCGGAATGACCACGTCCCTCGGGACCGTCACCCTCATCCCGCCGACGGTCGATATCACCCGGACCGGGCAGGAAGAGGAGATCGACGGCGTCCGCATCGTTTTTCAGCTCACCCCTGGTACCGAGGCGCCGGCCGAGATGAACTTCCTGTTTCCCGACCGCCGCGCACTCTGCATGGCGGAGAACGCGACACACAATATGCACAATGTGCTCACGCTGCGTGGTGCCGTCGTCCGTGATTCCCGAGTGTGGGCCAAGTACCTGGACGAGGCCATCGCCCGCTTCGGAGACAAGGCCGATATCGCGTTCGCGTCGCATCATTGGCCTACGTGGGGCCGGGAGAACTGGACGGCCTTCATCGCCGGCCAACGGGATATGTACGCCTATATGCACGACCAGACGCTGCGCCTGACGAACCAGGGTTTCACCGGCCCGGAGATCGCCGAGCAGTTCGAGTTCCCGCCCGCGCTCGACGCAATGTGGGCGAATCGCGGCTACTACGGCTCCACGAGTCACAACGTGAAGGCGATCTATCAGCGGTATATGGGCTGGTTCGACGGGAATCCCGCGCACCTGTGGGAACACCCGCCGGTCGAGCAGGCGCGTCGGTACGTCGCCGACTACGGCGGTATAGACGCGATCGTCGCCACCGGCCACCGGTACGCCACCGACGGGGATCTCCGCTTCGCCGCCACGCTGTTGCAGCACGCCGTTTTCGCCGAACCGGGACACGACGGTGCCAAACAGGAGCTGGCGCAGGTCTACGAACGGCTCGGCCACGGCGCCGAGAACGGCACCTGGCGCAACTTCTACCTGGTCGGCGCGCAAGAACTGCGCACGGGTCCGAGCCCGACGGCGACGAGTACGGCCGGTCCGGAGATGCTGAACGCACTGTCGCTCGACATGATCGTCGACTCCCTCGCGGTCCGGATCGACGGCCTGCGCGCCGCGGCGGCCGATTTCACCATGGATTGGGAGCTGTCCGACGAGAACCGGGTACACCGCCTGACCCTGTCCCACGGCGCTCTCACCCACCGCACGCCCACACCGGAGACACCGGCCCCCGGCCCCGCGGATCTCACCCTGACGCTGACCAAGGCACAGTTGCTGAAAGCCGTGAGCGGGGGCGGTTTCGACGGGGTCACCATGAAGGGTGATGAAAGCCTGCTGCAGACCTTCATCGGTCTGCTCGACACACCCGATCCCCGCTTCCCGATCGTCACGCCCTGACCACTATTCCTTGAAGCGGTGGCCCATCCCCGGCTCGGTCACCAGATGCCGGGGGTGGGACGGGTCGTCCTCCAGTTTGCGGCGCAGTTGGGCGAGGTAGACGCGCAGGTAGTGGGTTTCGGCCTGATAGGCCGGACCCCACACTTCGCGCAACAGCTCCCGCCGGCCCACGAGCTTGCCACGATTGCGCACCAGCATCTCGAGCACGCCCCATTCGGTCGGGGTCAGGTGTACCTCGGCCCCGGCCTTGAGGACTTTCTTCGCCGCCAGGTCGACGGTGAACGAATCGGTGACGACCACCGGTTCGTCGATATCGGCCGAGTCCGCTGCCCGCCGCAGCGCGGCGCGCAGCCGGGCCAGGAACTCGTCCATCCCGAAGGGTTTGGTCACATAGTCGTCGGCGCCGGCGTCGAGCGCGTCCACCTTGTCCGCCGAATCGGTGCGGGCCGAGAGCACGATGATCGGCACTTTCGTCCAGCCGCGTAGGCCGGCGAGCACCTCGATGCCGTCGATATCGGGGAGCCCGAGGTCGAGAACCACGACATCGGGTTTGCGCTCGGTCGCCGCGCGCAGGGCGCCCGCACCCGTCGCCGCGGTCACCACCTCGTAACCGCGCACCGAGAGGTTGATCCGCAGTGCCCGCAGGATCTGCGGTTCGTCGTCGACGACCAGTACCGTGGGCTGCCGCTGTGGCCCGTGCTCCGGCTGCGGTGCGGTTTTCATCCGGATACCTCCGTGGGCAGCGCGTCGTCCCGGTCGGCCGCGACCGGGAGATCGACGGTGACGGTGAGCCCGCCACCGGGGGTGGGTGCGGCGCTCACGGAACCGCCCAGGGCATCGGCGAATCCGCGTACCACCGACAGTCCCAGGCCGAGACCGCTGGTGTTGTCGCGGTCGCCGAGCTGCTGAAACGGGTCGAAAACGCGTTCGGAATCGGTGCCGGGCAGCCCCGGCCCGTGATCCACGACCCGCACGAGTACCCGGCCGTCCACCGCCGCGGCATCTATTGTGACCTCCGATTCCGCGCCGTAGCGCAACGCATTGTCGACGAGGTTGGCCAGAATCCGCTCCAGCAGATCGGGATCGGCCTGCACCGCGGTCGCCCCGACCAGGACTCGCACGCGGTCGAGCGCGCCGCGGCGCGCACCACGCGGACTCACGCCCACGCTGACCAGTGACCGGTGCACCACCTCGTCCAGGTATACCGGCCGCAGCCGCGGCCGCACCACACCCGCCGCGAGCCGGGAGGAATCGAGCAGATTGCCGACCAGCGCTGTGAGCTGATCGGCCGACTCCTCCACGGTGGCGAGCAGTTCGGCGCGGTCCTCCGCAGAGAACTCCACATCGTCGGAGCGCAGGCTCGACACCGCCGCCTTGACCGCCGCCAGCGGGGTGCGCAGATCGTGGCTCACCGCCGAGAGCAGATCCCGGCGCAACCGGTCGGCCTCCGCGAGGGCCGCCGCCTGGTTCGCCTCTTCGGTGAGTTCGCGGCGCTGCACCAGACCGACGGCCTGGCCGGCCACGGCCTCCAGTACCCGCCGGTCCCGGGCCCGCAGGGTCGGGCCGGACAGCAGCAGCCAATAGTCGTCCCCGACCTCGACGGCGGTATCGGCCGCGTCGGCGCGTTCGGGTGGATCCGTGCCGACCGCGGCGAGCGCACCGCGGGTGCGGTGCCGCAGGCTCGCCGCGCGCTGGCCGTAGGTCTGGCACAACCGGTCCAGCAGGGCGGTCGGATCGGCGCCGCGCAGCACCGAACCCGCGAACAGGGTCAGCAGTTCGGCCTCCCGGGAGGCCTGCCCGGCCTGTTCGGCACGGCGGGCGGCGGTATCGACGAGGATCGCCACCGCGACCGCCACGACCAGCAGCAGCACCGCGGGCAGGAAGCTGTTCGGCTCCTGGATGGTGACGCTGTAGCGGGGGTCGGTGAACAGGACATTGAGCAGCAGCCCGGCCAGCAGCGCAGCGGCGATCGCCGGCAGCACACCGCCGAACAACGCGACCGCCAGCACCGCGACGAAGTACAGTGCGCTCTCGCTCACCAGATCGAGGTAGCGGTCCAGCCAGACCGCCAGCAGCGCCGAGATCGCCGAGGGCACCACGAACGCGGCCACCCAGGCCTGTGTGCGGCGCACCCTGGGCCGCGGCTTCTGCCGTCGCCGTCGTCGTCCCGCTGCCTCGTGGGTCACCATGTGGACATCGATCTTGCCGGACTGCTGGACCACTTCGGCGCCGATGCCCTCGTCGAGTACCCGCGCCCAGCGGGAGCGCCGGGAGGTACCCAGCACCAGCTGGGTGGCGTTGACCGTCCGCGCGAAATCCAGCAGGGCGGTGGGTACATCGTCGCCGACCACCGTATGCAGTTCGGCACCCAGGTGGGCCGCCAGTTCGCGGACTGCCGCCATTTGCGGGGCGGCGACCCCGCTCAGTCCGTCCCCGCGGATCACGTGCACGACGAGCAGTTCGGCACTGGATTTGGCCGCGATCCGCCCGGCGCGGCGGACCAGGGTTTCCGATTCCCGGCCGCCGGTGACCGCGACGACGACGCGCTCGCGGGCCTCCCACGTGGCGGTGATCCGATGGTCGGCGCGATATTTCGCGAGCGCGGCATCCACCTGGTCGGCCAGCCAGAGCAACGCGAGTTCGCGTAATGCGGTGAGGTTGCCGCGCCGGAAATAATGCGACAGCGCAGCATCGGCCTTCTCCGGCGCGTACACATTGCCGAGCGTGATCCGCCGCTGTAGCGCCTCCGGCGTGATATCGACCAGTTCGACCTGGTCGGCGGCCCGCACCACCGCGTCGGGCACGGTCTCCCGCTGCGTCACACCCGTGATCTGCTCGACCACATCGTTGAGGCCCTCGAGGTGCTGGATGTTCACCGTGGACACCACATCGATCCCGGCCGCGAGGAGTTCCTGTACGTCCTGGTAGCGCTTGCGGTTACGGCTGCCGGGGGTGTTGGTATGGGCCAGTTCGTCCACGAGCACCAGGTCGGGCCGGCGGGCGAGCACCGCGTCCACATCCAGTTCGTACTGCACCGTGCCGCGATAGGGGATCGCGATCCGGGGCAGCTGCTCGATACCTTCCAGCAGATCCGCGGTCTGCGCGCGGCCGTGCGTTTCGACCACGGCGGCCACCACATCCTGGCCGCGGGCCAATCGGCGATGTGCCTCGCCCAACATCGCGAACGTTTTACCGACCCCGGGGGCCGCGCCGAGATAGATGCGCAGCTCACCCGGGGTGCGGTCGGGTGTCGTGGTCACTTCGGAATCATGTCACCGTGCACGGCTCAGTCGCCGCTCGCGGTACCGGACACCGGGTAGCGGCGGTCCAGATCGAGGTTGAGCTCGAGCACATGGACCCGCGGTTCCCCGGCGAAGCCGAGTTCGCGGCCGGTGCTGTGCGCCGCGACCACGGCCCGCACCGCGGCCGGGTCGATACCGCGTGCCGCGGCCACCCGGTCCACCTGGATCTCCGCGTAGGCCGGGGAGATGTGCGGGTCCAGACCACTACCGCCGCTGGTCACCGCGTCCGCGGGGACCGCCGGTTCGGCGGGGGCGTTCCCGGCGATCAGCACGATCCGCCCGGCCGCATAGTCCTCGCCGTACCGTGCGCATTCGACCCGGATACCCTGGTATTCGGCCAGGAACACCGGCGCCGGGGTTTCCGCGGGATCGGCCGGGCACGGTTCGTTGACGCTGACCACGCGCGCCGGCGTCACCACGCCGTCCGCGGTCTGCGGGCCGAGAACCGAGAGCACCGCCCCCACTCCGCTCGGCGTGCAGAACGGCCGGCTGCCGTCCACGCCTTCCCGCAGGCCGATTTCCCGGCTGCGGGTGCAGACCTGGGTGAGCAGGCTCGGCTCGAATCCGGCCGATTCCGCGTCCGAACCCGTCGACAGCAGGGCCGGGTCGGCCGGAGTGTCGACGATATTCTCCGGACCGAGATTGCTACCGCCCGAGGCGAGGCCGTCGTAGCCGTCCCCGGCCGCCGAGGGCCGGCTCTGGAAATACCAGGTGATCGGGTCGCCGTTCGCGTCGGTGAACGATTGACCGAGCAGCGAGCTGCCCACGACCCGGCCGTCGGCCTCGACGATCGAACCGTGCGATTTGTCGTGCAGACCGGGCAGTTGACCCGCTACCCAGACGAGGGCGGGGTAGGCCAGACCGGTGATCACAGTCAGTACCAGGAGCGCCCGCAGTCCGGCGAGATGCTGGCGGATGAGATCGGAAACAGGCATATCAGGACATCCCGGGCAGGTATTGGACGATGAGGTCGATGAGTTTGATCCCGAGGAACGGCGCGACGATCCCGCCCAGCCCGTAGATCGACAGGTTCCGGCTGAGCAGTTTCGACGCGCTACCGGGCGTGTACCGCACCCCGCGCAGCGCCAGCGGGATCAGCGCGACGATGACCAGCGCGTTGAAGATCACCGCCGACAGGATCGCCGACTGCGGACTGGCCAGCCGCATGACATTCAGCAGATCCAGCCCCGGGAACAACCCGACGAACAGCGCCGGAATGATCGCGAAGTACTTGGCGATATCGTTGGCGATCGAGAACGTGGTCAGCGCCCCGCGGGTGATGAGCAGCTGTTTGCCGATCTCGACGATTTCGATCAGTTTGGTGGGATCGGAGTCGAGGTCGACCATGTTCCCGGCCTCTTTGGCGGCCGAGGTGCCGGTGTTCATCGCGACCCCGACGTCCGCCTGCGCGAGCGCGGGCGCGTCGTTGGTGCCGTCACCGGTCATCGCGACCAGCCGGCCGCCTTCCTGTTCCCGCCGGATCAGGGCCAGTTTGTCCTCGGGCGTGGCCTCGGCGAGGAAATCGTCCACTCCGGCTTCGTCGGCGATCGCCTTGGCGGTGCGTGGATTGTCGCCGGTGATCATGA
Organism: Nocardia sp. NPDC051750; assembly: GCF_044453135.1. Taxonomy (NCBI): domain Bacteria; kingdom Bacillati; phylum Actinomycetota; class Actinomycetes; order Mycobacteriales; family Nocardiaceae; genus Nocardia; species Nocardia sp. NPDC051750. The sequence goes on from NZ_JBITCK010000008.1 coordinate 429,396, forward strand.
CGGTCCGGATACCCATCCGCCGCATTTCGGCGAAACGCTCCCGCATGCCCTGCTTCACCACGTCCTCGAGGCGAATCACGCCGAGTACCCGGGCGTTCCCGTCGCGGATCTCACCGACCGCGAGCGGGGTGCCGCCCGCCGAGGAGATCTCGTCGACCACGGTTCCCAGCTCGGTGGGCACGGTGCCGCCTTGGGCGCGGACCCATTCCGCGACCGACCCGGCCGCCCCCTTGCGCAACCGGTGTCCGTCCACGTCCACCCCCGACATCCGGGTGGTGGCGCTGAACGGCACCCATTCGGCGTGGGCGAGTTCCCCCGGGGTGCGTTCGCGCAGCCCGTAGGTGTCCTTCGCGTAGACCACGATGGACCGGCCCTCCGGGGTCTCGTCGGCGAGACTGGACAGCTGCGCGGCGTCCGTCAGCTCTTGTTCGCCGACCCCGGTCAGCGGCAGGAACGCCGTGGCCTGCCGGTTACCGAGGGTGATCGTGCCGGTCTTGTCCAGCAGCAGCGTGTTCACATCGCCCGCGGCCTCCACGGCCCGGCCGGACATGGCCAGCACATTGCGCTGCACCAGCCGGTCCATACCCGCGATACCGATGGCCGACAGCAGCGCCCCGATCGTCGTCGGGATCAGGCACACCAGCAGCGACACCAGCACGATCCCGGTGACACCGTAGGTGCCGAGTGCGAGACTGTCCGGCACCCCGGGATTGTTCGCCTTGGCGAAGATCGCCATCGGCTGCAGGGTGACGACCGCGACCAGGAAGATCAAAGTCAGGGCGGCCAGCAGGATGTTCAGCGCGATCTCGTTCGGCGTCTTCTGCCGCGAGGCACCCTCGACCAGCGCGATCATCTTGTCGATGAAGCTCTGGCCCGGTTCCTGGGTGATCCGCACGACGATCCGGTCCGACAGCACCGTGGTCCCGCCGGTCACCGCCGAGCGGTCACCGCCGGATTCCCGGATCACCGGGGCGGATTCGCCGGTGATGGCCGATTCGTCCACCGAGGCGATACCTTCGACCACATCACCGTCACCGGGGACGACCTGGCCGGCTTCCACGACGACATGGTCGCCCCGGCGCAATTCCGGCGCCGGGACCGGCTCTTCGACCGGGTTCGCACCCGGCACCCAGTCGACCAGCCGCCGGGCGACGGTATCGGCTTTGGCCTTGCGCAGGGTATCGGCCTGCGCCTTGCCGCGCCCCTCGGCGACGGCTTCGGCGAGGTTGGCGAACACCACGGTCAGCCAGAGCCACGCGACGATCGCCCAGGCGAAGAAACCGGGGTCGGCGATCGCGAGCACGGTCGCCCAGACGGCGCCGATCTCGACGATGAACATCACCGGATTGCGCCACAGGGTGCGCGGATCGAGTTTGCGCGCGGCCTGCGGTAGTGAGGTCAGCAGCATCTGCGGGTCGAGCAGGCCGCCGCGGACCCGGCTCTTCTCCGGCTGCGAGACCGCCGGTACGGCGGTCGGTTCGATGGTGGGAGCGGACATATCAGTGGATTCCCTCGGCGAGCGGCCCGAGCGCGAGCGCGGGCAGGAAGGTGAGAGCGACCAGGATCACGGTGACACCGACGACCAGGCCGACGAACTGCGGCCGGTGGGTGGGCAGCGTCCCCACCGAGGCGGGCGTGGTGCCCTGCCGCGCCAGCGAACCGGCCAGGGCCAGCACCAGGATCATCGGCAGGAACCGGCCGAAGAGCATGGCCAGGCCGAGCGCGGTGTTGAACCATTCGGTGTTGCCGGACAGCCCGGCGAACGCGGAACCGTTATTGTTCCCGGCCGAGGTGAACGCGTACAGCACCTCGGACAGGCCGTGCGGCCCGGAATCCTGGATCGAGGCCCGCTGTCCCGGCATCGCCATGGCGAGCGCGGTGCCGGTCAGCACGATCACCGGGGTCACCAGGAAATACGCGGCGGCCAGTTTGATCTCGCGGGGAGTGATCTTCTTCCCGAGGTATTCCGGGGTGCGCCCGACCATCAGTCCGGCGACGAACACCGTGATCAGCGCCAGGACGAGCATCCCGTACAGCCCGGATCCCACGCCGCCGGGCGCCACCTCGCCGAGCTGCATATTGAACAGCAGCATCATGCCGCCGAGGCTGGTGTAGGAATCGTGCATCGAATCCACGGCACCGGTGGAGGTGAGGGTCGTGGCGGCGCCGAATACCGCCGAATTCGCCACGCCGAAGCGCTGCTCCACGCCTTCCATCGACGCCCCGACCGCGGCCGGCACGGTGCCGTGGTGCTGGAGCTGGAAAACGCTGACCAACGTGACACTGGCCAGGGCCAGCACGGTCATCACCGCGGCGATGGCATACCCCTGCTTGCGGCTGTCCACCATCCGGCCGAAGGTGCGCGGCAGTGAGAACGCGATCACCATCAGCAGGAAGATCTCCAGCCAGTTGGTCCACGCGGTGGGGTTCTCGAACGGGTGCGCGGAGTTCGCATTGAACGGCCCGCCGCCGTTGGTCCCGAGCTCCTTGATGGCCTCCTGACTCGCGATCAGGCCACCGGGCAGGGTCTGCTGGGTGCCCCCGAGAGTGGTCGCCACCTGATCGTTGAGGTGGAGGTTCTGGATCACTCCGCCGCCGATCAGCACGACGGCCGCCACGAAGGCGAGGGGGAGCAGGATGCGCAGCGTACCGCGCACCAGATCGACCCAGAAGTTCCCGAGCGTGCCTGTCCGTGCCCGCGCCAATCCGCGGACCACGGCCATGGCGACCGCCATCCCGACCGCGGCCGAGACGAAGTTCTGCACCGTCAGACCCGCGGCCTGGGCCAGCGGGCCGAGGGTGGATTCGCCCGAGTAGTTCTGCCAGTTGGTGTTCGTGACGAAACTGGCCGCGGTATTCCAGGCCAGCGCGGCGGACATCGGTGTGGCCGTATCGTCCGGGAACAGCGGCAGCTTGTCCTGCACGACCAGCAGCACGAACAGGAACGCCACGCTCACCGCCGAGAAGGCGAGCGCGCTGCGCGCGTAGCCGCCCCACGTCTGCTCACTGCCGGGATCGGCGCCGATCAGGCGGTAGATACGGCGTTCGAGGCGGGAATGGGTCGTGCGGGTATAGACGCGGTACATGTAGTCCCCCAGCGGCACATGGACCACGGCGAGCGCGGCCACCAGCGTGCCGAGGAACAGCACACCCGCAACGGTGGTACTCACTCAGAACCTCTCGGGAAACAGCAGGGCGGCCACCAGCAGACCGGTGACCAGGACAGCCAGGGCCAGGCCCACGGCATTCACGACGTTCACAAGCGCTCCACCATCCGCTGCACGAACCCGAGCAGACCGAACACCGCGACCGTGACCAGGAGATAGGCCAGGATCGACACTCTCGCCTCCGTTTCCGAAATCCGGGGGGCAGCACGACACAACCGACCGGTTGCGGCTGCCCGACCGGATCGAAACTACGAGCCGCGCACCCCGGCGCCCCGCACGTTGACGAGTCCTTTACGCCCCACGTCCCCGCCCTGACGCCTTCCATGCGCCCGGGCCTGCCTCCGCTGCCCGGAACAACCGCCCCCGCGACTCTGCCTCCGGCGATCCGCCGGGTCCGGGAACAACGGTCACTGCAGTGCCACCGCTGCCGGGTGCCCCACCGTGCGGACGTCGGCCGCAGGACACCCATGACGAACCGGACCGGGGCACCCGAAGTCGATGTGGAGTCGTATCCGGCGAATCGGCGCGCGAACAGTGAGGAGAGCGCAGGCTTGACGGGAACGCATCACGCAAAGAATGGCCGCCCGGCCGGAACCACCGGCCCCGCACAACGGAGGACTGTTCATGCACCCGTTCGCTTACACCCCGGCCGAGTTGGCCGACGCCATCATCCTGTCCGTCCGCTGCGTGTTGCACGTGTACTCGTCGGGCACGCCCTGCGTCCCGATCTGAGAACGTCGCCGGTAGGTGATCGGGGACGCAGCCGCCGGACCTCGTGAGCGGCGCCGCCGCGATCGGCCCGCCGGCCACAGCAGCGAGTCGTACGGGTGGGGTTGCCCCGGCCCGTGTTCGCACAGCCTGCGCGGTCGGCCGGTGTGCGGCGCCGAGGTGTGCGTCGGGCCCGTGAGTGGGTTCCCGGGCCGGATCGTCGGTGGGTCCTGACAGGATGCGCGTGCACGTTGTCGAATACGGGAGAAGTGCATGACGGAGAAGACTTTACGGGTTGTCGGCGAGCTCATGGGTGCGGTGCCGCCGGCCGGTTCCTTTGCCGCGCGCCGTACGGGTTCGGCGGAGAACCTGGCGATCGAAGTCGAGGGGGTGGGGCCGATCGGGTTTCCGGTGACGCCGGATCGGGCGCGGCAACTGTGCGAGGTCGCCCGGCCGGCGCGGTACGGTCGGCGCGACCAGACCCTGCTGGACGCGAATGTGCGTGACACCTGGGAGGTTCCGCGGAACCTGGTGACGATCGACGAGCAGCGGTGGCACGAGACGCTGCTGCCCGTAGTGGACCTACTGCGGGCCGAGCTGGGTCTGGCGCCGGACTGCGAACTGTCGGCGGAGCCGCATTCGATGCTGGTGTACGAGCCGGGACAATTCTTTCGGCGCCACCAGGATTCGGAGAAGGCCGAGGGGATGATCGGCACGCTGGTGGTGACTCTGCCCTCGGTGTTCACCGGCGGGGAGCTGGTGATCGAGCAGCAGGGGACGAAGATCACCGACCAGGGTTCGCCGGCGGAACTGTCCTTCGTCGCGTTCTACGGTGACTGCGAGCACGAGGTGCTGCCGGTCACCGACGGTTTCCGGATCACGCTGACCTACAACCTGGTGGCGCGGGGCCGTACCGGACCGGATGCCGCCGCGTTCGCCACGCATCCGTCGGTCGCGCTCCTGGCCGAGCAGTTCCGCGCGCATTTCACCACACCGGTGGAAATGCCGACGAGGTCAACCGACCGCGAGCCGGTGACACGTCTGCCGCGTCAGCTGGTCTACCTGCTGGATCATCAGTATTCCCAGCAGGGGTTCGGGTGGGATCAGCTCAAGGGCGGCGATGCTGCCCGCGCCGCGATGATGCTCGCGGCGGCCGACAGCGCGGGATACGACACAGTGCTGGCCCTCGCGGAGGCCATGGAGTCCTACGACGAGGACTACACCTCGTGGATGATGATCTACCGCGAGCGCTGGGAACGCGTCGAGGACGGGTGGAAATGCGTCGAAAGCTCGGAGGTCGAGTTCGACGACGACGGGGATATGGTGGAGCCCGCGCCCGTCGACCCCGCGAGCATTCCCATACGCTCCAGTCTTCACTTGGCACCGGGGTCGAAGGATCTCGGCGACCTGCGGTGGTCGAATATCAGGTTGACCTGGCTGATCGACCGGTCGGGGGCAGCCGGTGAGCCCGAGGTGCGGGAGATTCGGGACGAGGAGTTGTGTTCGGGCGAATCGAATTCGACGCTGGAGCCGTTCGCGTCGGAAATCGAGGGATACACGGGCAACGAAGGAAATACCGCCAGTTTCTGGTACCGGCGCGCGGCGCTCATCGTCCGCCCACGCCAGTAGAACCGTCCGGCAAGCAAACTTCGTGTCCGGTCTTCGGCGCGGGACGGCCTACGGCCACGGGCGAGTCGGCGGGCGCGTATATCCGAGTTCGATCCATTCGTCGCGGCGGTCGCCGACCGGGCCGGCCGGGCGCGCGACAGTACGAAGCCGGGCCCGCTGGGAAGCGGGCCCGGCTTTCGCAGAACGGCTGTTCGAGGGCGGAGCCTAGGAGGCCGCGGCCGCGAAACCCACGCGCAGGTCGGCGAGGATATCGTCGATCCCCTCGATACCGACCGCGAGTCGCACCAACCCCGGCGTGACCCCAGAGCTCAGCTGCTCCTCGGGTGTCAACTGGGAATGGGTGGTCGACGCGGGGTGGATGACCAGCGAACGCACATCGCCGATATTGGCGACGTGACTGTGCAGCGTCAGCGCGTCGACGAACTTCTTGCCCGCATCCACCCCGCCGGCGAGTTCGAACGCCACCACCGCGCCGGTGCCCTTCGGCGCGAGTTCCTTACCGCGTTCGTACCAGGGGGAGGAGGGCAGACCCGCATAGGACACCGAGGTGACTTCCGGCCGTTCGGTGAGGAATTCTGCGACCGCCTGGGCATTCTGCACATGCCGTTCCACCCGCAGGCTCAGCGTCTCCAGACCCTGGCTGATCAGGAAAGCGTTGAACGGGGCGACCGCGGCGCCGAGGTCGCGGAGCAACTGCACCCGTGCCTTGAGCGCGAAGGCGGGCGCACCGAGATCGGCGAATACGGCACCGTGGTAGCTCGGGTCCGGTTCGGTGAATCCGGGGAACCGGGGTGCGTCACCCGCCCGGACCGTCCAGTCGAAGGTGCCGCCGTCGACGATCACGCCCGCGATGGCGGCACCGTGCCCGCCCAGGTACTTCGTCGCCGAGTGCACGACGATATCGGCGCCGTGCGCGATGGGCTGAATCAAGTAGGGAGTCGCGACGGTGTTGTCGACGATGAGCGGGAGCCCGGCATGGTGCGCGACATCGGCGATACCGCGGATATCGAAGATATGGTTCTGCGGGTTGGACACCGTCTCCCCGTAGAAGGCCTTCGTGTTCGGGCGGATCGCGGCCCGCCACTGGTCCAGGTCGTCCGGATCGTCGACGAAGGACACCTCGATGCCCAGCTTCGGCAGGGTGTAGTGGAAGAGGTTGTAGGTGCCGCCGTAGAGGCGCGGGCTGGAGACGATGTGATCACCGGCGCCGGCGAGGTTCAGGATGGCCAGTGTTTCGGCGGCCTGGCCGGAGGACAGCAGCAGCGCCGCGACGCCGCCTTCCAGCGCCGCCACGCGCTGCTCCACCGCGTCCTGGGTGGGGTTCATGATCCGCGTGTAGATATTGCCGGGCTCGGCCAGCCCGAACAGCGCCGCCGCGTGCGCGGTATCGCGGAAGGTGTAGGAGGTCGTCTGGTAGATCGGCAGCGCCCGGGCATTGGTCGTGTCGTCCGGAACCTGTCCGACGTGGATCTGCTTGGTTTCGAAACTCCAGCCGGCGCTGGGATCGGCCGGCGGCGTGGATTCGGTCATCGCGGAGTACTCCTATAGGGGTCGAGGTTACAGCCGATCGCACCGGACGGCGCAGCGAAACAGCTTCGGGCACACGCATTCCGGCCTGCCGCGGCCCGTGCACCGCTGCGGCCCGTCAAAGCTATGGTCGCCGGCTCCGGAATGTCCATGGTTATGTTCGCTCCGATTGCAACTATGCCCCGTCACCGCCGCAGGCGCGAGGCCCGCCACCGGGTGAGTGGAGAGGCCTGGTTCTGCGCCGGGCGGGGAGGGAATCGATGGCATGGTGGCCCGGAATGACCCGTCGGCCAGGCACCGGGCGTTCACTTATCATGACGATATGTCCCTGCCGGAGAGCGACCGCCCCGACCTTCCCGAGTACATGACCTGGGAGGAACTGGAGCGGCTACCCGAGGAGATCGCGGAACAGATCGAGCTCTGGGACGGTCGCGTGGTGTGGCTACGTCGTGGTCCGGGTGAGCATCAGACGTTCACCCGCCGCATGACGAACACATTCGAACGCTGCGCGCGTAAGAGCATGTCGGAAGACCCCGAGACCTGCTGGACCGTGAACCTCGAGACCAATGTTTTCCTCGGTAACAGCGGGAAGTCCGATTTCCTGACACCGGATTTTCTGGTGTACCGCTGTCTCGACTCGCCGTTCGGAGATGTCCGGGCCGCCGATACGCTGCTGGTCGGCGAAGTACTGTCACCGTCGAACAAGCAGTCGGATATGGAGGCGAAGAAGGGCCGCTATGCGGCCGCCGGTATCCCCTGGTACTGGGAGGTCACCCTGGCGTCCGCGCGCAGTGCGATATCCGCGGTCCGCGCCTACGCCCTGCAGACCGGATACGCGTCCCTGCCCGACGATGTCCATCCGCTGCATCCGACCAATTACCTCTTGGTCGACGAGTGGACACCCGCCGACGAGAACGGCATACAGATCGACCATCCGTTCCCCATCCGGATTCCCTGGACCGAGCTCGAATACTGACCGACCGCCGGGCCGCTGGCGCGAGCGGTAGCCGGAAGTGGTGACCGGCGGAGTCGAGGTGGTTCAGGGTTCGACGGTGTGTTCGGTGCGAGCGGATGGGCATGTGCCGATGAGTTCGCGTCTCCGGGCACGTCGGTATCGGCATGACGACACACGAGCTCGAAATTCCCGGAGCAACGCTCACCTATGACGTCCTCGGACCCCTTCCGACCGCCGATGGGCGGCCGCCGCTGCTCATGATCGGTCTTCCGATGGATGCCGGCGGTTTCGGCGCGCTCGCCTCGTATTTTCCCGATCGCACGGTCGTCACCTACGACCCGCGCGGACTCGGCCGCAGCGTCCGCACCGACGGCCGGGTCGACAATGTCCCCGCCGTCCACGCCGGCGACGTGCACGCCGTCATCGAGGCCCTCGACTCCGGCCCGGTCGAGATCTTCGCCAGCAGCGGCGGGGCCATCGTCGCGCTCGCGCTCGTAACCGCCCACCCCGATGAGGTGACCACAGTGGTGGCGCACGAACCACCGCTGCTCGCCGTGCTCCCCGATGCTGCGGCGGCCGAACGTGCGGCGGCCGGGTATCGCGAGGCCTATGCGGCAAAAGGCTTCGGTGCGGGAATGGCGGCCTTCATCGCGATGACATCCTGGCAGGGCGAATTCACCGACGACTATTTCGCCGCGCCCGCCGCGGACCCCGCGGCATTCGGGCTACCGGCCGAGGACGACGGTGCTCGCGACGACCCGCTGCTGTCGGAGCGTTCGTGGCCGGTCGTCGGCTACCGCGCCGACATCGCCGCTCTCGCCGCGGCACCGACCCGGATCGTCATCGGCTACGGCGAGGAGTCGACGGGTACGGTCACCGCCCGAACCTCGACGGCGATCGCCGGCCGACTCGGTCTGCAGCCGGTTCTGTTCCCCAGCCATCACGGCGGATTCACCGGTCCCGAGTCCGGCTACCCGGGCGAGCCGGAGGCCTTCGCCGGTATCCTCCGGGGAGTCCTCGACAGGATCAGCTGATCGAGCGTGTCCAAATTCCGAGGGCCGCAGCGGATCTCAGGATCGATCAGCCGTGCATCGGCGGCCCCCCGGATGGCAGTGAGCGGAGCTGCTCAGGCCGGGAGATTGCGGGGCGCGTACATGATGAGCGCGACGCCGGTCAGGCAGAGCAGCGCGCCCGCGATATCCCAGCGGTCGGGGCGGTAGCCGTCCAGCACCATGCCCCAGAGGAGCGATCCGGCGACGAAGACGCCGCCGTAGGCCGCAAGGATGCGGCCGAAGTTCGCGTCGGGTTGGAGGGTGGCGACGAAGCCGTAGAGCCCGAGCGCTACGACACCGGCGCCTACCCAGATCCAGCCGCGGTGTTCGCGGATGCCCTGCCACACCAGCCAGGCGCCGCCGATCTCGGCAACGGCGGCGAGGGCGAACAGCAGGATGGACCGGACAACGCTCATGGTTGGCGAGCCTACGAGGCGCCGGGTCAATGGCTCGACGGGTGCTGTCCAAGAAATCCGCTCATTTCTTAGACAAAAGATTGATTCTGTCTTACCGTTACGACATGACGGGTCAGACGTATCAGGGTGAGGCGCGCTTCGAGCTGTGCTCGGGGGAGACGTGGCGGTCGCCGTGGGCGATGTACGCCGGGCTGCGGGAGCACGACCCGGTGCACCGGGTCGTGCCGGCCGCGCATCCGGAGAACGATTTCTGGGTCCTCACCCGGCACGAACACGTGTACGCGGCCGCCCGGGACGTCGGAATCTTCTCCTCCGGCCAGGGCCTGACCGTGGAGTACGGTGAGCTCGAGCAGATCGGGCTCACCGCCAATCCGCCGATGGTGATGCAGGATCCGCCGCAGCACACCGACTTCCGCAAGCTCGTCGCGCGCGGGTTCACACCGCGCCAGGTGGAGGAGGTGGAACCGGTGGTCCGCCGGTTCGTGCGGGAACGGCTGGACCGGCTGGCGGAGCAGGGCGGCGGCGATATCGTGACCGACCTGTTCAAACCCCTGCCGACGATGGTGGTGGCCTATTACCTGGGTGTACCGGAGGAGGACCGGCCGCTGTTCGACGGATGGACCGATGCCGTGGTCGCGGCCAGTACACAGCGCACGGAGGACGCGCAGGTGGCATCGATGCAGATGCTGGGGTATTTCGCCGAACTGATCAAGCGGCGGCGCACCGACCCCGGCGACGATACGGTGTCGCTGCTGGTGCAAGCCGGAATGGCGGCCGACGACTCCGATGTGGACGGGCTGGTGCAGATCCTGGCCTACACCTGGACCATGGTGGCCGGGGGTAACGACACCACCACCGGGCTGCTGGGCGGTGCCGTGCAATTGCTCCAGCAGAACCCCGACCAGCGGGCCGCGCTCGCCGCCGACCCCGAACGAATCCGGGTCGCGATCGAGGAACTCGCCCGGCTCACCTCACCGGTCCAGGGACTCGCCCGCACCACCACACGGGACGTGGAGTTGACCGGCGGGACGATTCCGGCAGGCCGTAAAGTGCTCTTGGTGTATGGCTCGGCGAATCGCGACGAACAGGCCTTCGGCGCCGACGCGGCGGAACTGAACATCGACCGCAACCCGCAGCGCATCATGACCTTCGGTCACGGCCCCCACCACTGTCTCGGCGCGGCCGCCGCCCGGATGCAGGCGCGGGTGGCGTTGGAGGAACTGCTTGACCGCTTCCCGGACTACCGAGTCGATATCGACGCCGTCACCTACGCTCCCGGCCCCTATGTCCGGCGGCCCACCAGCGTGCCGTTCCGGTGCGCGGCATGAGCGAGTCAGGCCCGGAGGCGGCAGCGCAGCGTCACCACGCAGGGCCCTCGCTCATGCCCGATAGGCAGAGCATGAGCGAGTCAGGCCCGGGAGCGCGGGTGCTGTCGTGAGTGGTGACTGGCTGGCCGCCGGGCGGACCGAATTGGCCGCGGAGCGCATTCTGGACGCCGTGCGGGCGCTGGTCATCGACAAAGGCGCGGGTTCCGTCGGGATGGCCGAGATCGCCGAGGCCGCAGGCTGTTCGCGGGCGACGCTCTACCGGTACTTCGACAGCCGGCAGTCGTTGTATGTGGCGTTTGCCGGTCGGGAGGCGACCCAGTTGATCGAACGGGTCTGGCGGGAGCAGCGGCTGGACGGGCCGGATCGGGCGGAACGGCTGCTGGACGGGATCGCCGCCACCCTGGCCGAGACCCGTAAGACACCGCATCTGGCCGTCTGGTTCGAACCGGCGAACGCGGGAATCGTGGCGCGGCTGTCGGATTCGTCGACCGTGATCGACGCCCTCGTCACCGCATTCGTCACCCGGTTCCGGCCCGAGCTACCGCCCGACGCAGCGCAGCGGCTGGGCCGGTGGGCGGTGCGGGTCATCGTGTCCTTGCTGACCCTGCCGCCCGTCGACGAGGCCGAGGAACGGGCCATGCTGCGCGATTTCCTGCTGCCGTTCCTGCTGGACTCCCGGCTGCCGATCGGCTGAATCCGGTCAGACGAGTTCGACTTCGCCCGCCAGCCAGCGGTCGCCGACCCGGTCCATGGTCATGATGATGCGGTTGCGGTCGAGCCGGGGCTCCGGCGTGGTGGTATTGGTGATTTCGGCGTCGACGAACAACATGACCACGACCCGGTCTCGCGACGCCGACTGGATACTCGCAGCGACGACCCGTCCCTTGCTCACCGATTGCGCTTGTGCCAGAAGGGGTTTGAGGTGTTCGGCGGACCGGGTGTACATATTTTTGAACTCGCCGGTGGCACCGTCGGCGATGGCCGCGAAGTCTGCGTCCATCTGGATCGTGTCGATACTGGTCAGCGCGACCGCGTACTGCTGGGCGGCGGCGAGGGCGGCGGTGGCCGCGCGGTCGGTATCGCGGCGGTCCTTCCATTGCCAGCCGAGGACGCCGGCCAGGCCGGTGGTGCCGATCAGTAGCAGCGCCATGACCGCGACGAGTATGCGCACCGGCCGCCCGGCGCCGGTCGATTCGGTGGTGGGCGGGCCCGTATCCTTCTCCCTTTCGGCAGTGGAAACCGTTGTGGGAGTGTCGGGTTCCGCATCCGTGGTGGGGTCATCCGGTGATGTCACTGACGGCTCCTCAGTTGGGCGGCACATAAGTCGGCGTATACGGCCCGCCATAGGGGGTCGGGATGGTGAGCGGCCCGGTCGGGGTCGGGTCCGCGGTGGCCAGCGGGTCCGCGCCCGGTGGTACCACCGGCAGCGGGCTCACCCCCGGTGGGCGCGGAGCGTTGCGCGCGCCGCGGGGTAGCAGCGCGGGGTCCGGGTCGGTGCAGTCGGCATACAGGTACGGCTCCGGATAATCGGGGACCGGTCCGGGTGCGCGCGGGACGTTGTAATCGCATTGATAGCGCGGGTAGATACTGGCCAGCGCCCATATCTTTCCGTCGTGGAAGGCGGTGGTCATGGCGTCGAGCGCGGAGCCGGCCCGCTGTCCCGGGAAGAAGAATTCCTCGAACGCCGGTACTCGCGGGTTCGCCATCTGCGCGACGGTGGTGAGGTCGCCGAGCAACTGCACCATCGTCGGGGCGTTCTGGGCCATGAGAGTATCGATCGCCGCGAGGGTTTCGGGTGTGCGGTCGACGAAGTGTTCGAATCCGCCCGTCATGGCGGCGATCCCGCCCATGGTGGTGGCCAGGCCGGCGGCGGTGTCGCGGAGTCCGGGCGCGGAATCGGCGACAGTGGTGAGTACGGTCCGGCTGTTGCGCAGCAGGCTCACGGTCTCCGGCAGGACCCCGTCCAGGGTGGCGATCAGGAAGAAACCACCGTCGATGATGGCGGCCAGTTTGCCGGGTCCCGCCTCGCCGACACCCAGTTCGTCGGAGATCGCCCGGAGTTGGGCGGGATCGACCTGCGCAAGGATGCCGGAGAGACCTTCCAGCATGGTGGACAGCGGAACCGGGCTCGACGTCCGGTCCTGGGTCACCACCGCTCCCGGCGCGAGGAAGGGCCCGCCGTCGGTTTCCGGCAGGAAATCCAGATACTGCTCGCCGGCGGCCGACAGGGCGGCCGTGCGTACCCGCCCGGTATGCGGGATCCTGATCCGTTCGTCGATGGACGCGACCGCCACCACCTTGCCACCGGCCACCTCGACCGAGGCGACCTCGCCGATCGGCACCCCGCGCAGCGTGACGTCCTGGCCGGGGAGCAGCCCACCGGATTCGCGCAGTTCCACCCGGAGCTGGTAATTCGCGGCGAACGGATTGATATCGAGTGCACCGAACAGCAGATATCCGCTACCGGTCAGCAGGACGAGCAGTAAGCCCAGCAGAGATGTCGTGGCGCGGTAACGCCGGACCCGGCCGACCGTGCCGACGACGATCCGCGCGGGCCGTTCCACGAGGGCGCCGCGGGGACTCATCGCGGGGGACCGTTCAGTCGCCCGCCGAGCCGTTGCAGCATGTACTGCAGTGACCCGACGAAGGCCGTCCAGTCGGTGCTGTCCGGCAGCCGCGCGCCCGGATCACCCGGGAAATTGGGGTCGGGCACCGCGCCCAGGGCGAGTTGCGCGACGTCGATATCGGCATGCGCCGACGACCCGTTGGTCACCTTGAGAACAATGGACAAGATGTCGTTGAGCGTGCCCAGATCCGCTTCCGGATTGAGCGCCGCGGCATTGAGACCCGCGGCCAGCGCGTTGATATCGGCGACCATACTGCCCTGGTTGGTGCCCTGGATCGAGGGGAAGCGGGCGAGTTGCCGGGTGATGGCGTGCACCCGGTCGACGAGGTCGATGAGCGCATCGGTTTCGGCGCCGAGAACCTGCGTGGCCGGTTGCGCCGCGGCGATGGCGTCGCCCAGGGCGGTGTGCTGGGAGCCCAGGGTCGTACTCAGTCCCGCGGCGCTCGCGAGAATCGCGTCGATCTGATCGGAGCGTGAGGTGAGCGTTTCCAGTAATTGCCGCGTCTGATCGAGCACCGCGGCGACCCGGTCGCCCCGGCCGTCGAGATGTTCCCCGAGGGCCTGGGCGATTTCGGTGAGGTTCTTGACCGCGCCGCCGTTCACCAGTAGCGATGATCGGCTGAGGACCTCTTCGATCGTCGCGGCCGCGGAGGTGGAGGCGAGCGGGATGGTGGCACCGTCGCGGAGCAGCCCGGCCTCCGGGGGCGACTCCGGCGGCGCGGCGAGCGCGACGTAGACATCGCCCATGGGGGTGGCCGAGCGCAGTTCGGCGGTTGTTCCGGCCGGTAGTTCCACCTCCGGACGGATCCGCATGGTGACCACCGCGGTGTAGTCACGTGCCACCATGGACTCGACCAGACCGATATCGGCGCCGTTGAATCGCACCTTCGCTTTGGTCGGCAGATTGAGCGCGTTGGCGAAGGTCGCGGTGAGTGACCAGGAGTTGCCGGGAACACCGGGCGCGGGCAACGGCAATTCGTCGAGGCTCGCCGAGCAGCCGGTGGCGGCGGCCGTGCACGCCGCGACCGCGGCCGCCGCGAGGAATCCGGTGAATCGACTCGAGGTCATCGTGGCTGTCCCTCCGCCAATGCCTGCAAAATCGCGGTGAGACCGAAATCCGGTCCCATATCGCGCATGGTTCCGGTGTCGCAGCCGAGTTCGGTGAGGTGCAGCAGATTGCACACTTCCTTCACCATCTGCCCGTCGAGCAGGAACCGGTTCAGATCGAATGTCACGCGCAGGGCGCCGGCGTTCTGGTCGATAGCGTTGTAGGCGTTGTCGACGACCAGCGGAAAGACATCGAGAAATTCGCCGATATTCGCCTGATAGTCCGCCAGGGCACCGAAGATCGTATTCGTATTGCCCGCGAGGGTGCCGAGGTTGCCCTGGTTCTGCTGCAGCAGTTCGGTGACCGTGGTGACGATCCGGTTCAGCCGGGCACCGGTATCCCCGGACCCGAGGCCCTGCGCGGCCAGGAAGTCGCTGAGCTGGTGTACCCCGGCGCCGAATTCGCGCAGCGTCGTATCGTTCCGGGCGGCGACCGCGGCCAGCGCGTCGAGGTTGGTGACCACCGCGGTGATCGCCTCGCGTGTCGCGGCGCCCCGGTCGCTCCCGAGTTGCAGTGCCCGGGACAGTTCGCCCAGCGCGGTGCGCATCTGCTCGCCGTGGCCGGCGGTGACCCCGGTGCCGAGGTCGAGCAGATCACCGACCGGCCCGTTTCCCGCACCGTCGCCGCCGAGTGAGTTCGCGAGCTGCTGCACCATGGTGAGCAGGCTGTCGAATTCGACAGGGGTCCTGGTGCGGTCGGAACCCAGCACCGCCTCCCGGGGCAGTTCGGCGCCGCCCCGGTACACGGGGCTCAGTTCTATCCGGCGGTCGGTGAGCACCGAATCCGATACCGCCACCGCCAGCACATCGGCGGGAAGCCGGACCGATCCGTCGACCCGCAACTCGATATCCACACTGGTACCTCCCGGCCGGATCCGGGTGATCTCACCGACCCGCATACCCAGCACCGATACCGCGTTACCGGTGTAGAGGCCGTTGGCGTTGGCGAAGCGGGCGGTGATGATGGTGTCGGCGTCACGGAGGCCGGGCGCGTTCGAACAACCACTGAAGCCCACCCCCAGCACGATGAGAGCGAGCACGATCCGGCGGGTAAATCGGTTCATCGGCAATCCTCGTAGTACGGTGCCTTACCCATTTGGACAGCGCGCCCGCTGAGGGCACACATGAAGGCGTCGATGAACGCGCCGTCGGGGGCGTTCGCCGACAGTTCCACCCCGGTGCCGGTGGCATTGGCCCACAGCCGCCAGGGGACCGGCAGGACCTGCAATATATTGCGTAGCAGGGCGTCGTTATCCGCGATCATGGCGGTCATCGCCCGCAGATCGTCGAGCAGTGCCTGGATCTTGCCGCGGTCATCGACGACGATCGGCTCCAATTCCCGCACCAGTGTCGTGGTCGCTTCCAGGAGCCGGCGCAGCGCCGCCTGCCGGGCGGTGATCTCCTGGAGAACGGTGCGGCCTTGGCCGATCAATGCCCCGAGATCGGCCTGCTGGTCGCGCAATACGGTGGTGACCTGCTCGGTGCTCTGGAGCAGCGCACCGATCTGGTCGCGGCGCTGAGCGATGACGCCGGCCACGGTCTCGATGTTCCGTAGTGCCTGCGGGACCAGCGGGGGCAGTCCCCGCAACTGCTGCGCGAGTGTGGTCATCGACGCCGCGATCCGGTCGGCGTCGACCCCGCCGAACGTGGTGGTCGCGTCCTGCAGGGCGGTTTCCAGAGCGTAGGGAACACTGGTCCGGTCGAGTGGGATCAGGCGGTCGGGCAGGACACCGGTTCCGGCGGAACGCAATTCGACATACCGCGAGCCCAGCAGGGTGGTGAGCTTGATCGCTGCCCGGGTGTCCGCGCCGAGCTGCACAGTTCGGTCGATCTTCATCGTCACCGATACTCGGTCGCCGTCGAGCCGGGTACCGGTGACCGTGCCGACCGGTACCCCGGCATAGGTCACCGAATCACCGGCGGATATCCCCGCGGCCTGCTGGAAATGCGCGCGATAGGTGGTCTTTCCCAGCTGCAGCGAGTTGACGAATACGGTCGCCCCCAGAACCGCCGCCACCAGGGCGACCGAAACGATCCCGAGACGTAGCGGACCGGCCGAGCGGCCGGCCGCGGCAGTGTGCCGCCGCGGTGCCGGTAGCCGATTCCGAAGTGTCGCGGTGTATCCGCCGACCGTGCGCAGTATCGATGTCACTTGTCCTCACCTGCAGATCGCCGAATGTTCGACGCGCCCACTGGGCGACGCGAGCGCGAGTACCTGGGCTATGAGCGGGTCGAAACCGGGCACCATGCTGAAGCCGATATCGCAGACGTAGGCATTGATATAGGCGCCCTTGTCGACGATCCGTGCCAGCGCCTTGAGCATCAGCGGCAGGTTCGCCCCCAGATAGGCGAACTTCGGTTTGTTCTCGAGGAAATGCCGCGCGAAACCCGGTTCGCGGGCGACGAACTGGCTCAGTGCCGGGGCCGCGCCCCCGACGGCTTGCGCCGCCCGGTCCAGGACGACGGCGATATCGGTGGTCTGCGCGAGAAGAGTGTCGCGCCGGGCGTGCAGGCTGTCGAAGATCTTGCGGGTCTGGGTGATCGTGGTCTGCAATTCGCCGCTGTGCCGCGCCAGATCGGTGAGTACCCGGCCGAGGTTGTCGATGATCGCGCCGAGCACCTGATCCGGGCCCGCGAACGATTTCACGAGCGCGCTGGTTTCGGTGATCAGTGCCAGCAGCGCCCCGTCCTCACCCTGTAGCGCCCTGATCAGCGCGGCGGTGATCTTGTCGATATCGTGCGGTTCGAGCATGCTGAACAGCGGCTGGAAACCGTTGAGCAGACCGGAGATATCGAAGGACGGTTCGGTGTGTTCGACCGGGATCACCGACCCGGGCTCGAGCGGTTCGGGACTGCCGAAATCGTCGGGTGCCAGCCCGAGGTACCGCTGGCCGATCAGGTTCTGGTAGGTCACCGTGGCGAGAGTGTTGCCGTAGAGCGTCTGATCCCGGGTGACCTCGAAGGTGACCCGGGCATGGGTACCGTCGACGGCGATCGAGTCGACGCGCCCCACCTGCACCCCCGCCATCCGCACATCGTCGCCGGCGCGCAGCCCCGAGGCATCGGTGAACACCGCCGCATACGAATGGGTCTCCCCGGCGACGCCGCGCTGTAGGGTGAGATACACCATCCAGGTCAGGGTCATGGCGATGACCAGGAAGATCGACAGTCCGATGAGGGGTCGGCGGTAGCTCATCGCGGCCCCTCCGTTGCGGCCGGTGTGACAGTGACATCGTTGCCGCGTACCAGTGGCCCGAGCAGTAGGGTCGACAGTTCGTCGGCTTCGCTGCCCAGTACCGCGGCCACTCGGTCGCGCTCGCCGGGACCGCCGGTCGCGCCGGAGTCCGCACTGGCGGGCACGAACCCGCCGGGAATCACCGGCGCGGATCCGGCCGGGCCGGTTGCGCAACTGGGTCCGGCAAGATTGCCGTAGCGGGGACAGTCGGCGCGGGTGTACTGCTTGTGCGGCGTGAGTTCGACGATGACCGCGGCGGCGGCGCTCTGGGTTTCGGGTTTCCAGATCTCGGTCCCGAACTTGCGCGAGAGACGCGCCTGCGAGGTGGTCATCTGCACGAAGTTCTGACTCCCGCGGGCCAGTACATCCAGAACGGGTGCCATCTTGCCGGTGATATCGGTGAGGGTGCCGGTGTGGTTCGCGAGGGCGGTACCGACACTTGTCGACGTGACCAGCCCGCCGGACAGCAGGGCGGTGATGCGGTCCTGCTGCTGGGCGACGGTGCGCATCGGCCCGGCCGTATGATTCACCGCCGCCAGCAGATCCGGCGCCGACGACTGCAAACCGGCCAGGGCACGCGCGAGCACATCGATGGTCGAAGGCGCGCCATTTGGTGCAGCGAACTCGTTGAGCGCCTGGGCAATTCGTTCCAGCTGCGCGCCGGCTTGCACCATCTCCGCGCCGCGACCGCTGGTCGCGGCCTGCACAGTGGCCAGGATCCCGACCGTGGGATCGGTAGGGGAGCGGCCCGCGGCCGCCGCGATCCGGCTCAGCGCGGTCAGCGAGGTCTGCAACTGGACGGTGGCCAGGCTGTGGTCCTGCGGTATCTCGGCATCGGCGCGCAGCGTGGGGGCGGGCCCGTTGTCCACCAACTGGATGGAGGGCACGGCGAAGACGTTGCTGGGGACGACGCGGGCCGTGACCGTGGCGGGTATTCCGCGCGCCTGCTCCGGCCACAGCTCGATCCCGACGCGATTCGGCCCGCCCGCGGCGCCGGGCTCGATACCGGTGACGATGCCGACCAGGACACCACGGTATTTGACATCCGACTTGACCGGCAGCCCGTCCCCGATATCGGTCATCAGCGCGGTGACCGGCACGGTGGACTCGAAAGCTCCCTGTGAGCGGGCGATCCCGGCGGTGATCAATACGGTGGCGACCAGCGCGAACCCGATCCCGCGCAGCACCAGCTTCCAGTCCGGAAGGTTCCGGTCGTCTGCTTCGAAAGGACTCGGCACAGTTACCCCCTACCCGCTGATCCGCGAACCGGTGTCGAAACCCCACAGCGTCAGGGTCAGCAACAGATTCACCGAGATCATCACCGTGATACTGGCCCGCATGGCCCGCCCGGCGGCAACTCCCACGCCCTGCGGCCCGCCGGCGGCGTAGTAGCCGTAGTAGCACTGCACAGTGGTGGTGATGACCACGAAGATCAGTGCCTTGAGCATCGAGTACAGCACATCGGTGCCGCCGAGCACGAGGTTGAAATAGTGCTCGTAGGTGCCGAACGATTCGCCACCGGCGACCCAGACGAAGAATTCCACCGCCAGATAGTCGGCGGCCAGCGCGGCGAGATACAGCGGCACCACCGCGATCATCGACGCGAGCAACCTGGTGGAGACCAGGTAGGGGATCGGCCTGATCGCTACGGCGTGCAGGGCGTCGATCTCTTCGGCGATGCGCATCGCGCCGAGTTGGGCGGTGAACCGGCAGCCCGCCTGCGCGGCGAAGGCGATGGAGGCCATGATCGGCGCCAGTTCGCGAGTGGCGGCAGTCGCGGCGACCATACCCGTGGCGGGTTCCATCCCGAGCAGTTTCAACGCGCTGTAGCCCTCGATACCGACGATCGCGCCCGCGGCGGCCCCCAGCACTATGATCACGCCCGCGGTGCCGCCGCCCACGACCAGTGATCCGTTTCCCCAGGTCACATCCGACAGAATGCGCATCGATTCGCGGTTGTAGTGGCGCAGCGCCACCGGTATCGAGACGACCGCCCGCACGAAGAACGTGATCATATGGCCGAGCTTGATGAACGTGCGACCGCATGCCCGGACGACCGCGATCGGCAGCGCGGTCCCCGGGAACTGATAGGTCGCGGCCATCAGAGCGTCGTCCTGGGGAACAGGATCGTGTACATCTCGGTGAATCCGACGTTCACGACCATCAGGAAGATGATGGAGGCGACCACCGTGGCGTTCACAGCGTCGGCCACGCCACCCGGCCCGCCCTTACTGCTCAGCCCCTTCTCGCAGGCGATCACCGTCACGATCACCCCGAAGACGACCGCCTTGACCATGGCCAGATAGAGGTCGCTCGCCGTGGCGAAGGAGGAGAAGGTCGCCATGAAACTGCCCGGAGTCCCGCCCTGCACATAGACGTTGAACAGGTAGCCGGCCAGAAATCCGATGAAACAGCTCAATCCGGTCAAGGCGGTGGCGACAACGATGCCGGCGGCGAGCCGGGGCACCACCAGGCGGCGCAGCGCCGAGACGCCCATGACCTCCATGGCGTCGATTTCGTCGCGGATGGTCCGGGCGCCGAGGTCCGAGCAGATCGCGGAGCCCACCGCCGCGGCGAGCAGGATCGCGGTGACCATGGGGGCCGATTGCCGGATCACCGCCAGGCCGCTCGCGGCGCCGGCCAGCGAAGTCGCCCCGACCTGCCCGGCCAGCAAACCGAATTGGATCGACAGGGTCGCGCTGATCGGAAGTGCGACAGCGACGGTCGGCAACCAGGAAGTCCGGACCATGAAGGCGGCCTGGTGCACGAATTCGCCCACCGGGAAGCGGCCGGTGGCCAGGTCGGTGATCAGGTAGCGCAGAGCCCGGCGGCCCATGAGTACCTGGCGGCCGAGGGTTTCCAGGGCCGCAATCGGATGGCGTCGAAAGTAACCGCGGAACCAGGCCGCAATCTGGTCGGTTGCCGCGGTCTTGTCTGTGTCGAGGATTGGTTCGATGCTCACGAAACCTCCGCCCCCCGCTGAGTAATCAGCTTCTGCTCAGCGGCGTTGGAGCGAGGCTAACGGATCCGGTTACGCCGTGCTAGCCGATCGGCTAGAAAAAATGATATGCGGGAAACTCGCGTACAAACGGTGTGCTGTGTGGTAGCCGTCTGTGCCGCAGGAGGAGTCGGTGAGCGGGTATCGACAATTCAGGGCCATCCGTTTACAGTCGACCTAGCCGATCGGCTAGATCGACGGGTCGTCCCGATACGACGGATGCGGGACCGCGCCCGGCGCCGATCCGCAGCGAATCGAGGTGCGATGCAGATTCCGGCCGAAGCGGAAGAAACCAGCTCCGCCGCAGATCTGGAGATCCAGCGGATCGGTATCTGGACCGGGCCGGTGGCCGGGGTGATCCTGCTGATCGCATTCCTGGCGTTTCCGGGTTTCTTCCCACCGATATCCCCGCACATGCCGGCGGAACAAGTCGCCGCGTTCTACGCCGACAATCAGGCGCTGATCAGATTCAGCATGATCACCTTCAATCTCTGTGGAATCATGCTGATTCCGTTCTTCATGGTGATCGTCGCACAGTTGAAACGGATGGCCACCCAGAGTCATGTGTTCGCCTACTGCTACCTGACCGCCACGGTGAGCGGCGCGACCATATTCGCGCTGGCGGATATCTTCTATCTTGTCGCGGCCTTCCGGCCCGACCGTGATCCCGAATTGATTCTGCTGCTCAACGATATGGCCTGGATCGTTTTCATCGCCCCGGTGGGCATCCTGGTGGCACAGAACCTGCTGCTGGCCGTGGCGATCTATTTCGATGACGGGCCGCGCCCGGTATTCCCGCGCTGGGTAGCCCATTACGCTGTCGGCACGGCGATCGCGATGGCGCCGGCCACCGCCGCAGCGGTGGTGACCAGCGGTCCGCTGGCTTGGGACGGCGCCATCTCGTTCTGGCTGCGTAACGGTGCTTTCGCGGCGTTCATCGTGGTGTTGTTCTTCGTGCTGCGTACCGTGCTGCGCCGACAGGCCGCGGAGGCGGGTGGGTCGCGATGAGAGTTCCGCAGCCCGTATTCGACAGAGCGGTCGACCGGGAACCGCGAGCGAAAGGCGCGAAACCGGCTGGGAAAAGGGATGTCTGGGTCTGCTTCGCGATCGTCCCGGCCTTCTACACCGCTTTCGGGCTGATCTTCGTTCTGCTCGCCCGGGTGATGCCCCCGCCCCGGCCCGATACCGGTCCGGCGCAGATCGGGAATTTCTTCGACGCCCACACCGTGACCATCCAGATCGGTTTCGCGATACTGCTGTTGATTGTCGGCGGTGCGGGAATATCGAACGGCATCGTCGTTTATCACATGAAACGGATGTCGGCGGGTTCGGTGGGCGCCTACATCTATATGGCCGGTATGGCCGTCGGAGCGTTGCCCGGCTGCCTGCTCGTAGCCTTCTGCTTCCTGGTTGCCGTCTACCGGGACGACCGCGATCCCGAGATTCTCGCACTCCTCTACGATCTGGGTCTGCTCTCGTATGTGGGGTCGCTCGGCTGTTTCGTAACAGCATATTTCGGGTTCGCGATCGCGATCTTCTACGACCGCAACGAAATCTTCCCGAAATGGCTCGGCTACGTGACGATCTGGCAGATCGTCACGGAAATACTCGCCACACCTGTGTTTCTCTCCATGGCGGGTCCCTTCGCCTGGAACGGGTCGATTTCTTTCTGGATGGGCACCGTGGTGTTCGGATTCTGGCTGATGTGTGTGATCACCTTCCTGCGCAGAGCCGGGCAGTTGCAGCCGGCCGGCGAACCGCCGCTGCCGTGACCCCGGGCGCCGAGATACCGTCCCGACGAGAGGGGTTCGTGATGACCGACACCGACCGGTCCCTCAGCGCCGCATCCGAAGAAACGCGCGAGTCCCGTCCGGCGGTCACCGAGCGTCTCCCGCTGCCCGGCGATGGTCATATGTGGGTGATGGTGCTCGGCGATCTGCTGATCTTCGGCGCGTATTTCGTGATCTTCATGGTGCATCGTGCGATGGCACCGCAGGAATTCCTGGCCGCGCAACAGCATCTGAACATCGACCTCGGCACGGTGAACACCCTTGTCCTGCTCACCAGTTCCTGGTGCGTCGCGCGGAGCGTTCAGACGTCGCGAGCCGGTTCGACCGAACGAGCACTGCGTCTGATCTACGCCGGGGCCGGGCTGGGGGCGCTGTTCATCGGAATCAAGATTTACGAGTGGTCGGCCGAGGTCGCCGGCGGCTACACGCTGGCCGCCGGCGAGTTCTTCACCTTCTACTACATGCTGACCGGCGTGCATCTGTTCCATGTCGCCCTGGGGTTGCTCATCTTGGGCATCGTGGTCCGGGAACTGCGCGATCCGCACCGGCGGCGCATCGCGGTCGCCGAATCCGGGGCCGTCTACTGGCATATGGTCGATCTGCTCTGGATCGTCATCTTCGGCCTCCTGTACGTGATGAGGTGACATCGGTGCTCCGAACCGTTTCCGCGCAGGCGACCACCACGGTATGGCTCCTGCTGTCCGTGATCACCCTGCTGTCCTGGGCGCTGGCGCCGGGACACGGCGAAACGCCGGTATCGCCGAGCACCCCGATCACAGTGCTGGTCGTTCTGCTCGGCGTAGTCAAAGGGCGGCTGATCGTCGGCTACTTCATGGAAGTGCGCACCGCGCCGCGCCGGCTGCGGATCGCCACCGACGCCTGGCTAGTCGTGCTGTGGGGTGCGGTGCTGGGTATCTATCTCTGGTAGCGCGGGTGCGTTGCTCAGTCCGGCAGATCCAGCATCCGCTGGGTCAGGTGGATCAGGGTGGTGCGCAGGGTGTCATCGTCGATATCGGTGACCAGCGGGTTGATCACCGCACCGGCGATTGCCGCCGACAGCACGGCCGCGGAGACCCGGGCGAGCGTATCGTCGCCGTGCTCCTCGTGGAGGAGCACCGTGTACAGGCGGCTGATGAACTGCCGGAACGGTTCGTGCTCGCCGAGGATCCGGACGATCACCGGATCGTTGGTCAATGTGCTCACCCAGCGCCGGCGCGTTACGGCGAGATCGATGACCCGGTCGAGCAGCACCCTGCGGGCGCGGGCCAGATCCGGTTCGGCTTCGGCAGCGATCAGTGCATCCTCGAGGATGGCCAGCTCGCTGGCGGTGACCGCGACGACGATCTCTTCCTTGGTCTTGAACTGGTAGTACACCGCGGCCTTGGTGACACCCACCGCATCCGCGATCATCTGCAGCGACGTTCCGCTCACTCCGTGCACGCCGATCAGGTCCAGCGCGGCCGCCATCGTCCGGCGC
The DNA here is from genome assembly GCF_044453135.1 of Nocardia sp. NPDC051750. NCBI lineage: Bacteria > Bacillati > Actinomycetota > Actinomycetes > Mycobacteriales > Nocardiaceae > Nocardia > Nocardia sp. NPDC051750. The sequence continues at coordinate 453,411 of NZ_JBITCK010000008.1, forward strand.
TGCGCCGCGGTCCAGCGGATACTGCTGAAGGGCCGCTGCGGTGGACTGTCGGCGAGCATGTATGCAGGCTATCCGACCGTGCCGGCGAGGTAGGTATGGGTCACCGCGGTAGCGATGTCCCGAGCCGGCGGGCGGATCCGGAAACCCGGGAGAGGTATGCCACCTCGCGGCGATCCGGGGTGCCGACGGTGCCGATCGACGGTAGTTTTGCGTCATGAGCGCGCACACCGGCCTGGACTTTCCGCTTCTGCTCGCCGAGTACCAGGGCGAATTCCTGGCCTCCATCGCCGACGCGGATCCGGCGGCCACGATCCCGGGGTGCGGCGACTGGACGGTCCGCGAACTCGTGGAGCATCTCGCATTCACCCACCACTGGGCCGCCGCCAACGCGCGCGCGGAGAAGGCGACGCGGCTCGGCGACGGCCCGTTCGACCTGGCCGACCACTACGCCACCTGTGCGACCGAATTACGCGAAACGCTTGCCGAATTGGACCCCGCGGCCACCGCGCGGATTCTGGCGCACCCGGAACCGATGGGTGCGGGGCCGGTCTCGTTCTGGCATCGCCGGCAGGTCCACGAAACACTCGTCCACGGACACGATCTACGCGCGGCGATCGCGGGTAAACCCGCATTCGGTCTGATGCGGGCGGTGCCCGAGATATGGGCCGACACGGTGGACGAAGTGGTGACGGTCTTCTACCCGCGCCAGGTGGGTACCGGGCGTATGGCACCGCTGCGACTCCCGCTCGCGCTGGTGGCCACGGATGTCGAGAGCACTCCCGGCTGGGTGCTCGGCGGGGACGGCCGGGACATCGATGGCGTGGCATTGCGTGTCTCGGGTTCGGCGGAGGGGCTGGCGCTGCTGCTGTGGGGCCGGATGACCGTGGACGAGGCGGAACTCGCCGTCGCCGGCGATCGTGACGACCTCGACGCACTTCTGCGGGAGCCGATCGTTCCTTGATCGCGGCGAACGCCGGAATGTCCGGCCGGGTGCCGCCGGGTCACGCGAGTTCCGCGAGACTGCGCGACCATCGGTCCAGCTTGCCGGGATCGATCGGTGGGGCGGCCGGGGACGAGTCGGTGGCGAGGACGCCGTGCCCGAGCCGGCGGATGCGTTGATGCCGGGTCCAGTGCGCCTGCGTCCACTCGGGTTCGTTGTGCGCGGCGTCGATGGCGCCGAGGGTCGAACCCATGAGTTCGAATTCCAGCTCCCGTCGCGGGCCGGAAAGTGCCGGGCGCGTGTCCGGAGGGCCGGTCATCAGTGGCAGCATGCGATCGAGTACTTCGAGTACCCGCTGGTCGTTGCGCAGCAGCACCCGCCGGTGTGCGCGGCGATCCACCGACCACAGGGCCGCCAGGCCGATCACGACGCCGATCACGCTCTCGGTCAGCCGGTCCCGGACAACAGGCAGGACATTGCCGTACTGTCCGCCACCACCCATCAGCAGCGCCAGCGGAGTGATGAAGACGACCGCCAGCCCGTAATTGCGGGCGACGAACGTTTCGATCGCGAACTGCAAGGCCATCAGGGTCAGGATCAGGGCCCAGGCCCGCGGTTCGAGGGCGTAGAGACCCGTGAACAGCACCAGTCCCAGCGCGGTACCGCCGATCCGGTGCACACCCCGATAGGTGCCGCGCACGCGGTCGGGGCCCTGGTGCAGCAGGACCGTGACGGTGAGGACAGCCCAGTCGGGGCGTCCCAGGTCCAGTGCGACGGTCAGGCCGCCGGCCAGCAGCGCGGCGATACCGATCCGGTTCGCCGACACCGCGGCATGGCTGTCCGGCGACAGGGAGCGCAGCATCCGGTACCGCAGCGACGGGCGCGGGGTCGGGGCGGGGCGGCCGGTGTCGAACAGCAGGTCCGACTCGTCGTCCCCGATCCCGCGCAGTGCCTCGGCGAAGGACCGCTGGGCGCGGGTGAGGGCGTCCACCAGATCGTCCGACCCGGACCCGGTCCGCCGGGCATCGTCGAGGAGCGCCCACGCCGTCTGCACCTTCATCGCCGTGGCGTAGCGGGCGTCGGTGCGATCGCCCGCGCCGGGGTCGAGGGCGGCGAAATCGCGGACCGCGGCGACCGCGGCGGCCACCGCCCGCTGCTCGGGCGGGCGGGCGCGGGTGAGCGCCGCCGACATACCGACGATCAGCGCGCTGATCCCACCGAGGGCCGTCCACAGGCCCACCTGATCCGGCGGAACCCCGTGACCGGTGATCAGCGATCCGACGCCGGCGGCCAGGACGAAGAAGAACCCGCCCGGCGGGCCCAGGCGCAGTGCCGAGTTGACGAACGTACCTGCCACCGCGACCGCCGACATCAGCACGACCAGCAGCAACTGCCACCAGTGCGACCCGCCGGCGGCGAGCCGCGACTGGATCAGCTCACCGGTGAGACCACCGGCGAACGCCGTGATGGCAAGCCCCAGCGCCGCCACGCCGATCACCCGCCAGCGGCGCCGGTACACCTGACCTTCGCCGAAGATCACAGCCAGCGCGCCGGTGGCCGCCATCAAGCCCTGCTGCTCATGCCCAAGAGCCACCGCGAGCAGCGCGGGCGCCCCGAACGCCACCGCGGCGCGGGCGGCGCCGGGAAAACGGCGGCCCGCGGGCGGCAGCCCGAACAGCACCGACCTGGCCGGTGCGGGAGACGGTATCTTCGGGCCATCCGGGACAACCACTTTCCACCGCCTCCTCGTTCAGCCGTGCACCGGGACAACGCCGGAATGTCCCCCTCGACGGTCTGCGGTGGAACAGGAAACCCGGTCTGCAAGGGGTGGGAATCCCGATCCTCGGGGGCCGGGAGGAGGTCAGCCCTCGGTGACGAACCCTTGCGCAACCATCCAATCACGCGCGACTTCCGCGGGTTCACGCCCGTCGACATCGACCTGCCGGTTCAGTTCGGTGATCGTCTCGTTGGTGAGCAACCGGGAGATCGGCGTCATGACGGCGGTCACCTCCGGGTGCGCGTCGGCGAACTCGGCACGCATCACCAGCGCAGCATTATACTTCGGGAAGAACGCGCGATCGTCTTCCAGCAGCACCAGGTCGAGCCCGGGGATCCGGCCGTCGGTGGCCGCCACCGAACCGAACGTGCACTGCTGGGCGTCGGCGGTCGCCTGGAAGACCACGGCATCCTGGACGATGCGCTTGGTCACCCGGCTCTCGTCGATACCGTAGGCACGCGCCATTCCCGGATATCCGTCTTGACGCACATTGAATTCGGTGCCGACGCAGGTCGCCGCGGCGGGATCGGTGGCGATGAGTTCGGCGTAGTCCGATAGCGACCACACACCGGTGCGTTCGGCTGTCCGCCGGGCGGTGGCCAGCGCGTAGGTGTTGTTCATCGGGGCCATTGCCGCCCACACCATCCCATGGGCGGCGCGGTCTGCGTCGCGGACCGCGTCGAACTGGCCCTGTTCGTCCGGTATCGGCTTCTCGTTGCCGAGGTAGTTGACCCAGCCCGTCCCGGTGTAGTCGTAGGCGATATCGATCTGGCCGCTGAGCTGGGAGTCGCGCAAACTGTTCGAACCCTGGATATTGGTCAGATCTCGTACCTCGGCGCCGGCCGCGACCATCGCGAACTCGATGATGTAGCCGAGGATCTGCTGTTCGCTGAAATCCTTGGACCCGACCGTGATCGGCACGTCCCGGAGTTCGGGCACCGGCCCGATACTGCCCGCACCCACCCGTAACGGCACCGCGCCACCGGACTGCAGACCGCAACCCGCCAGCAGGAGCATCCCGGCGATCAGCAGTGCGGACAGTGGGCGGAGCACACGCGTGCGGCCCCGTGCGCGCAGCGCCCTCATCCGGCGCTGTGCGCTGTGCGCCCTCGTGCGGCCCGGAGCGCGGAGCGGGTTCGTGCCCTGCGGCGCGCTCATACCAGCCCCCTGGGTCCGAGCACGCGTTCGGCGACCGCGCCCAGCCAGTCGACCAGCAGCGCCAGCGCCACCGCGAGCACCGCGCCGACGACCAAGGTGACGTTATCGCGCAACTTGTATCCGGTGTCGATGAGAATTCCGAGCCCGCCGGCACTCACCAGGAACGACAGGGTGGCCGTTCCCACGGCCAGGACCAGCGAGGTGCGCAGCCCGGCCAGGATGTAGGGCACGGCCAGCGGGAATTCGATCCGGCGCAGCACCGTCGCCGCGGACATCCCCTGCCCGCGGCCGGCATCGATGAGCAGCGGATCCACCTGCTGGTAACCGAGAATGGTGTTGCGCAGCACGGGCAGCAGCGAATAGAACGCGATCGGCGCGACACCGATCCAGAAGCCTGTGGTCCGGGTGACGAGATAGAACAGCACGATCAGGCCGATGGCCGGCGCGGCGGCACCGATATTCGCGATACCGACAAAAAACGGCGCGAGCCTGCGGTACCCGGGCCGGGTGAGCAGGGTGCCCAGCGGTACCGCGACCACCACGACGATCAACACCACCGCGGCGGTGATGAGTACATGCTGCCAGGTGACGGTGGCGATATTGCCCGCGGTGAGGCTGGCCTGCTGGGTCATGGTGAGATCGCGTCGCAACGCCCAGATCAGGACCCCGACGGTGAGCAGCAGCACGAGGACAGGCTGTACGAGCAGCCGCAGCCCGTCGGCGCGCCGGACAGCCTGCGGTGTGCCCGTTTCGGTCGCGGGCGGCGTGGTCGCGGCCGTCATGCCGGCGCGTCCGTCGCGACCGGGTCACCGGAGTGCTCGGCGCGTAGTGCCGACAGGTGTGCGACCAGGGTGTCGATCGTGATCAGCCCGGCGTATTCGCCGCGGGCGCCGGTGACGACTCCGGTGGCGTGGTGGTCGGTCAGCAGCGCTTCCAGCCCGTCCTGCAGCGTCGACGCCATGGACAGGGTTTCGCCCAGCGGGGTCCCGGTGGCCCGCACCGAGTCCGCGTGCGCGAGTTGTCCGGTGGAGATCCAGCGCAGTGGCCGGCGGCGGGCGTCGAGCACCAGGGCCCACGGCCGGTCCGCGACCGCCGCGCGGGCGGACTCGACCGTATCGTCCTCGGTGACGGTGGGGCAGTCGGCGAGTTCGATATCCCGGATACGGGTCAGGGTCAGCTGTTTGAGGGAGGCGTCGCCGCCGACGAACCCGGCCACCGTGTCGTCGGCCGGGTCGGCCAGGATCGCGGCGGGCGTGTCGTATTGCAGGATGCGCGACCGGTCGCCGAGTACCGCGATCCGGTCGCCGAGCTTGACCGCCTCGTTGAAGTCGTGGGTGACGAACACGATGGTCTTGCCCAGTTCCGCCTGCAGGCGGAGCAATTCGTCCTGCAGCAGGCCGCGGGTGATGGGGTCGACGGCGCCGAACGGTTCGTCCATCAGCAGCACCGGCGGGTCGGCGGCCAGGGCGCGCGCCACCCCGATCCGCTGCTGCTGCCCGCCGGACAGTTGCCGCGGGTAGCGGTGGCGGTAGGTGCCGGGGTCCAGGCCGACGAGGTCCAGCATCTCGTCGGTACGGGCGGCGATCCGTTTCCGGTCCCAGCCGATGAGCCCGGGCACGGTGGCGATGTTCTTCGCGACCGTCATATGCGGGAACAATCCGGCCTGCTGGATCGAATAGCCGATCCCGCGGCGTAGCCGGTCCGGGTCCATTGCCGCGGCATCGCGTCCGTCGATCGTGACGGTGCCGGAGGTGGGTTCGATGAGGCGGTTGATCATCCGCATGGTGGTGGTTTTGCCGCAGCCCGACGGCCCCACCAGGACCACGATCTCACCGGCCGGAACGGTCATCGACACCGATTCGACGGCCGGTTGCCGCTGTCCCGGGTAGTGCTTGGTGACAGCGTCGAGCACGATCTCGACACCGGAGACCGCCGAGTTCCCGGCGGTATCGGAATCAGTCACGGATCCCCCTCGGAATGGTGAAACGGCCGACGAGCAGGAAAAACCCGTCGAGGAGTAGAGCGAGTACGACGATGAGCACCGTGCCGGTGAGCGCCTGCGGGACGGCGTTCGGGCTACCGAGCCGGGCCAGGCCGGAGAAGATCAGGTTGCCCAGCCCGGGGCCCTTGGCGTAGGCGGCGAGCGCGAGAATGCCCATGATCAGCTGGGTGCTGACCCGCATTCCGGTGAGAATCGCCGGCCAGGCCAGCGGTAGTTCCACCGCGGTGAGCACCCGCAGCCGGTTCATCCCGACCCCGCGCGCGGCATCGACGACCGCACTGTCCACGGCGGACAGGCCCACCAGGGTATTGCGCAGAATCGGCAGCAGCGCGTAGAGCACCAGGGCGGTCACCGTCGGGACCACACCCAGTCCGAATATCGGGATGAGCAGGCCGAGCAGGGCGAACGACGGCACAGTGAGAATGGTGCCGGCCGCGGCCGTGGCGACCGCGGAGCCGATCGGGCTGCGATAGACGAGAACACCGATCAGTACCGCGACCACGGTGGCGATGAGCAAGGACTGCACCACGGCCGAGACGTGCAGATACGAATCCACGACAAGCTGGTGCCGCCGCTCGACGACGAAGGTCCACAGCGTATCCAGGGTGAACCTCCAGTTGTCCGGTACCGCGGGGCTGTCGCGGCCTCACCGCGTCCGGACCGGGTGCCGGCGCGGCGCGACGCCGGCGAGAGCAGGTGGTGGGTGCCGGCGACAGCGCGCCGCGCCTGGCCCCGGTGAACAGAGTGCCCCGTCGTGACCGGATCGAAACACTTCGGCATCGGTGTACCGCCGCACCAGGGCGGATGCGGTCTTCCTCGGGTATCGCGGTGAGCGGCGCAGCGGGCTCGGCGAGCGGCCGAGCACCGGCTCACTTGCCGTCGTTACCCGGGACTTCGGGCGTTTTCGGGCGCTGACCGGCCCACCGCCGGTATCCGACGACCGCGGCGACCAGGATCGCGATCCCGATGATCACGAGTAGTTCCATACCGGGCGCGTACCCGGGGCCCGCCGGTCGAATCAGGACCGCGCCGGCGGGCGTCCGGCCGCGCTGTCAGGGCGCGACGACGCGCACCGAACGCAGGCGCGGATCCGAGGCGTCGGGCACATTCATCCCGTGGTCGTGCCCGGTGCGCAGATACTCGAGCACACCCGGGTCGAGCCGTTCACCGGGAACCACCACCGGAATCCCGGGCGGATACGGCGTGAGCTGTTCGGCGGCGATCCGGCCCGCGGCGTCGCCGATCGGCACCATTTCAGTGGGCCCGAAGAAGGCATCGCGCGGCAGCATCGCCGTATCCAGCTGTAATTCGGCCGGCTCGGGCAACCGGATCTCGCGCGGCGCCGACGTGGCGCGTGCCTGTGCCCGCCACTCGCGCACGGCCGCGATCAAGGTATCGGCCGTCTCGGCGTTGTCGGCGAGCGAGAGAGTCGCCAGCATCCGGCGGTGATCACTCATGCCCAGGTCGATGCGGCAATGTTCGCGCAACCACGCCTCCGCGTCGTACCCGGTGACGCCGGTCGCGGAAATATCCATCAGCACCTGGAGCCGGTCGAGGTCGTGCGAGGCCTCCACCCCCAGCAATTCCTCGTCCATCACCCGCACCCCGGGAATCCGGTCCAGCTCCGCCCGGATGTGCCCGGCGGTGCGCAACGCGGAATCGAACAATTCACGCCCCCGCTGCACCATCTGCCTGCGCCAGCCGTCGAGTGCGGCATAGATCGGCACGCTCGGACTGGTGGTCGTCAGCAGGTCCGCGCACTGCCGCAGCCGCACCGGGTCCACCAGATCGCCCTGCAGATGAAACACCGACCCCTGCTCGAAACCGGCGCCCATCTTGTGCACGCTCACCACACAGAGATCCGCGCCGACATCCATCGCCCAGGTCGGCAGGTCCGGATGGAACGGCAGATGTGCTCCCCACGCCTCGTCCACGATGAGCGGTTTCCCGCGCTCATGGCACACCCGCGCGATACCTTCGATATCCGCGCAGGTGCCGTACGGGCTCGGGCTCACGATCAGCGCGCCGGCCGCGTCGGGATGCTGCTCCCACGCCTGCCGCACCTGGTCGGGTGACGGGGGATGGGAGAAATGGCGCTCGGTATCCCAGCGCGGTGTGATCCAGCGCGGCAGCACCCCGGAGAAGATCAAGCCCGCCACGATCGATTTATGACTGTCGCGGGCGACGAGCAGCCCCTTCCCGCTCCCGCCGGCCACGGCCATCATCGCGGCCTTGACCGACAGGGAACTCCCGCAGGTGGAGAAGAACGCCTGATCCGCGCCGACGGCATCGGCCATGAGCTCCTCGGCCCGGGCCAGATAGCCACCCCGCGACAGGCGGTCGTCGAGGCCCGGGGTGGCGAGTACATCCGCGGCGAACGCGTCCCGGCCGATCACCGCCAGAACGCGTTCGTCCACACCGCGCCCCTGACGATGCCCGGGCGGAGTGAACCCGTAGCGGTTGAGCCGGTGGTAATCGTGCAGGGCTTCGACGAGAGGCGCCCGGGAATGATCGAGATCGGCCCGGCCGCGTCCGTCAGTGCCCACGCGGCTCGCGGAGGGATGCGCCTTCGCCGGTTTTGACCCGGCGGTGCTCGAGGACCACGAGCCCCACACCGGCCACCAGGCAGACGCCACCGCAGATACCGGCCACGATCGCCCAGCCTTCGAAGCCGTAACCGGCGGCGGTGAGGGTGAGCGCCACCAGCACGATGCCGAGCGCCGTCAGGATGATGCCCGGCCAGTTCCGGGCGTCCTCGATCGATTCTCCGGCATGCGATCGGGTTGTCCGCGTGTTGTCGGGGAAGCGGTGCTCGTACGGTTCGTCACTGCGTTGCGGCTCGTGTCCGGCCACCATGGTCGTTTCCTTCCTGTCGAGCTCAGGACCAGGTATTTCGGCCCGGATACCCGCTCGGCGGGGGTTGAACCACCGGATACCTATCCGCCGGTGCGGCTCAGATCGGGTTCGGAGGAGGAGGCACCGGATGGCCGGGGTCGGGTATCGGTGGCCGGTCCGGGGCAGGTTCGGGTGGCGGCCGGCCCGGGTCCGGTGGGGGAGGCGGCGGTGGCGGATGAGCGGGGTCGGGTAGTGGCCGTCCTGGGTCCGGTGGGGGTGGAGGTGGTGGCTCCCCTGGGTCCGGTGGAAGCGGCGGGGGATCGGGCACCGGTGCGGGGCCCGGGTGCGGTTCCGGATCCGGGAGAGGTCGCGGATCGATGTCACGCATGGTCGTCCTCTCGCTGTTTCGGGCGATGCTGCGAGTGGCCCCGGCGACGTGACCCAGTGTTGTGCGCTCCGACAATCCGGGCCCGTGCGGCCCGCGGGGCGGTTGCCCGGCCGGGCCCGGTGCAGGTGGGATTTCCGTCGGGGACCGGGGCGCAACCTCGCGATCTGGGTCACCACAACGATGACCCGGTCCGCTGTACCGCTCTGGGAACCGGTGGAATACCCGCTCCGCAGCGGGACGAATTCAGCTCAGCCGTTGGGCGAGCAGGGCTTTGGCCTGCTCGGCACCCTTCTGGCTCTCGTGCTGTGCGCGCTGGAAGAATTCGGCGATCTCGGTATCACCCGCGCGCTCGGCGTCCCGGCTATAGACCTCCATGCGCAGCGCATTGCTCAAGCACGCCTCCGTGAACCAGATGAGGTTGTAGTCCTTGTCCTTGGTTCCGGTGAACTGGCCGGTTTCCTGCTGAATGTTCATAGCGGCCTCCTGTTCGGTCGTGGACGCACCCGAAGGGTGACGCCTCCTGTCGACGATGTCCGATACCGTCACGGGGCGCCCTACCCGGTCGAACCATCGGTAAACCGTGCGGCCGGACCGGTCCGCGGAACGGCGGCCTTTCCCGGTGCCGGGCGGTCTTGCGGCAGCCGGGCCAGCCTCCGCTCGCGGAAGTACGGGCCGGCACCCGGCCCGAGGGCGAACGGGTGTCGCGGGGTGCTGGTTATGCTGCGGAAGCAGCTATCGCAGCGACCGAAAGGGTTCCATGCCACGAATCGCCAGTGCCACCAGCGTCGACCGTGCCGCCCTGCTGGACTTCCTGCGGACGCGCCACCACGGTGTCCTCGTCACGACCCGAGCCGACGGGTCACCGCAGATGTCCCCGGTGACCTGTGGTCTCGATCCGCAGGGGCGCATCGTCGTCTCCACCTACCCCGGCCGCGCCAAGACCCGCAATATCCGGCGTGACGCACGGACCTCGATCTGTGTGCTCTCCGACGACTTCAACGAGGCCTACGTGCAGGTCGACGGGCGAGCCGAGGTACTCGATATGCCCGAAGCGCTCGACGGCCTGGTCGACTACTACCGGGGTATCGCCGGCGAACACCCGGACTGGGACGACTACCGGGCCGCAATGGCCCGGCAGGACAAATCACTGATCCGGATCACGATCGAGCGCTGGGGTCCGGTCGCCACCGGCGGTTTCCCGCCGGAGCACGACCCGGCGAGCTGAGGCATTCACCCGCCGCGGCGAGTCGCCGAGTACCTTCGCATTCCGAGCCGGTTTCCACCCAGGTAGGCGAGCCGGGGCGCAGCTGCCGCCTTGACGCGTCCGGCGGCGCCCCGGAAATGATGGGCCGGTCGCGGGACACCTGGTTACCGGCGCCCGTGCGATATCTCCGTGCCGATACGCCGGCCCGCCGCGCGCATCGCGGCGGCATCCGACGCCACGATCACGTCGGCGAATCGCGATCGGTACTCGCCGAGGTCGTCGCCGACCGATCCCACCACCGCGTACACCGGCGTTCCGGCGGCCCGCGCGAGAATTGCCGAGATGATCTTGCCGGCTCTGGTCTGCCCATCGAGCCGGCCCTCGCCGACCACGACTGCCCCCGCCTGCGCGACCGCTGCACCGAATCCGGCGGCATCCAGCACATACTCTGCGCCCGAACGCAATTCGGCGCCATACTGTGCCCACATTCCACCGGAGAACCCGCCCGCGGCACCGGTGGCATCGATACCGGACGGGTCTCGCGGCAGGCGGCGCGCGGTCTCGGCGAGACGCCGCGTGAGCAGCTCCACGGTGGCTGGATCGGCACCCTTCTGCGGTCCGAAAACCCGGGCAGCATCCATATAACGCGTAGTGACGTCGGTGAGCACGGTGATCGCCGCCCCACCCGTTCCACCACCGTCTTCGATCGCGGCGATGGCACCGGCGCCACCGTCCGTGGTGGCGGACCCTCCGGCCGCGACCACGATTTTCCGAGCACCGTGCCGCACCGCCGCGGCTATGACCATGCCGGTGCCGTAGGTATCGGCGGCAACCGGGTCCCGCGGACCCTCGTGCGGTGTGGTGATCCCGCTGGCCGCGGCGATCTCGACCACCGCCGTACCGTTGTCCGACAGCCCGAATGACACGGAACACGGTGCGCCCCAGGGATTACGCGCCGTGACGGTCACCGAATGCAGACCGAGCGGTGCCATGAGCACGTCCAGGGTCCCCTCGCCGCCGTCGGCGACGGGCAGCCGGATCGCTCGGGACCCGGCCTCCTCGACCCCTTGCCCGATGGCCTCGGCAACCTCCGGCGCGGTGTAGGTGCCCTTGAAACTGTCCGGGGCGACGAGCACCGTCACGACGGGGTTGCCCCGTCGATCCGGTCGGCACAGGCAGCACGGTTCCCTGAGACGCTCATGTCCGTGACTCTATCGGCGGCCGGTCACCGGACTGCGGTCGGCCGGAAGTCCCGTACGGTTTCATTCGCCACCGGGTGGCCTGCTCGCTGCAGGCAGCGTGGCGGTGCGGATCGTTCTGAATCGCACCGCACGGCCTCGATCGCGGGAATCCCGAAAAGTACCGACCGTCTCGTAGGTAAATAGTTCGGGCGAATCTGCAGCCAGTTCCGCTGTCCGATCGGCGCGGGTCCGGCCTGGTCAGTCGATATTTCGGAGAATGCCAGGTCATCGGCCTAGACCAATTCATGTGACGTTTCCGCATGAACGGGAATACCGGCTGTGGCACAATACATTTCGTGTTCGGGCGGTTCGTGGGCAACTTTACGGCAATGGTTCCGTTGTCGGTCGAGGTGGTCGCGGTATCGGCAGGGACGTGCTGCGGCGCGACCGCGGCAATCTCCCGCGCACTTGACGGAGAGCCGGATCCGGTAGACGCCGCCCTGGTGCGGCCACCGCTCTCCATCGGCCAGGTGCTGGAACGAAACCCCACGTGAAGGTGTGTGGTGTATTGAGCTCTTGACAGGTGATCATCCGGCTCTCTTGCCCGGTCCCCGGCTGGTGCCCCATGAACGTGTGGTGCCGGTCGGTTCCGATGCCCGGTAGTCGGCAGCGATGACCCAGCATGCCCAGCGGTGGACGAGCGACCGACGGGATCGGAAGTGAGTAGGAGGCGATTATGGTTACGCACGGATGTGCGGTCGATTGCGCGGACAGGCCGTCCGCCGACCAGTACGGCGCAGCGTTGCGCGGGGTGAAATACCGACCGGGGGAAGACGGTCCGGTTCTGTCACGTATCGGAGTATCCACGTGAGCGCCCCGCGATCGTTTCGGTTTCTCAATGTGTTTCGAAAGGGACGGACAATGGAACGCACATCGCTCGCCGAGCTGATCCGGCACGGTAGCCCGGAGATTCATCAGCAGCTGCAAGAGATCCTGAGTAATCCTGACTTCGCCGTCACCGAGAAGCAGAACCAGGAGGAGCGGCGGGCCAATGCCTACGAGCAGCTGCAATATCTGGTCGGAAAGTTCGGCGATACCAGCGCCACCGCCACCGATCTGCCCGCCCTGTTCGCGGTGTTCGACTGGTCCGCGGTGCTGGCGACGGACCTGGTCCCGCTGATCTCTGGGCACTACAACCTGGTTTCGGGCAGCTTGGCCACCCTGACCGACGCCGATACCGCCGCGCCGTATCTGCACGACCTGGACAACGCCTCCAGTATCGGTGTCATCCTGCTGACCGAGTACGGGTGCGGCTCGAATATCCAGTTCATGCAGACCACCGCGACCTGGGACGGTGACGGGTTCGTCATCAACACCCCGGATCCGCGGGCGCGGAAATTCATGCCGTCGGTGGGTATTCCGGTGTCCCGCGTCTGCATCGTCGCTGCCCGATACGTCGACGGGGCGGGTGTCGATCAGGGCGTGCACCTGTTCGCCGCGCGACTGCGCGACGCCAACGGCGATCCGGCTCCCGGCGTGACGATCACCCAGCTCGACCATCAGCCGCTGGTCGTCATGGACAACGCGATCATCAGCTTCGACAACCTCCGGGTCGATCGCACTGCCTGGCTGAGCAACGACCTGGCCACTGTCGACAACAACGGTGTGCTGACCTGGCGGGACGAGGACAGCCGCCGGCGGTCGTTCCCGTCGGCGATCAGCCAGCTGACCGTCGGGAGGATGGCACTCGCGTCCTGTCTGAACGCCTCGGCACGCGCAGCCCTCTACATTGCCTTGAGCTACGCCACCAGGCGGGTGGTACCGATGACAGCTGTCGATCATCCACACATGATCGATATCCCCCATGTCCGCGACACCCTGCTCACCGATCTGGCCGGAACCGTGGCCAGGACCATCTACGGCAACCAGGTCAAGAGCATGCTGGCGGGCAGCGATCTGACAGATCGCGACACCGTCGTGACGGCGATGCTGGCCAAGTACTTCATCCAGCTCCACGCCTTGGACACGGTGACGCACTGCCGTATCAAGATGGGTGCGCAGGGCATGTTCAGTGCCAACCGGATCGCCAACTACCTCGGGGTCTGTCATGCCGCCATCACCGGCGAGGGCGACTGCGCCGTCCTCGGTTCCGTTGCCGGGCGTGCGCTGGCCAAACAGCTGCTCGCCACGCCGCCGGCCGAACCGGTTCTGCACGATCCCGCCGACGCCGGCGACCGCGCACGCTTGTTCGGCGCTCGCACCCTGACGATCGCGCACGAGGCGCAGCCGCACCTGGACAATCCGGGGCTCACGGATCGGTTGGCGGTTATTCCGCACGCACTCGATCTCACCGAGGCCCATTGCGCCCAAGCGGCTTTGCGGTTGCTCGACGAACATGCCGATCTCCCCGAGATAGCCGCTGTGCGGGACGTTTTCGCACTGCACTATCTCGACCAGCATGCCGCGTGGTACCTCACCCACGGCCTGCTCGATATCGCGGGTGCCCAGAAGGTCAAGCAGGAACTCCGCCGGGCCATCGATGACCTGGCGGGTAACCTGCCCGCACTGCTGGAGGCGTTCGGCTTCGACGACGAGATTCTCGACGCACCGGTGCTGTCTGATGATCTGCCCGGCGCTTGGGACTCTCGCTGCAACGAGCCGAGCCGTCGCTGACCGTCCGGCGGTAGGCCCGGTTCGGGCTTACCGCCGGGAAGAACCTCTTGCCCTCGCCGACGGCCCTGGGATGATGCGGTACCGCATCATCCCAGGGCCGTCGGCGAATCAGCCGTTCACCGTGGGACGGGCGGAAACGGGCGGGCCGGTTCGAAGACCACCGGCAGACTCGCCAGGGAGCGGTGGAAGGGCCCCGGTCGCCACACCAGCTTCTCGGCCGGGCACGCGAGCCTGATTTCGGGCAGCATATCGAGGAGCTGGTCGATAGCGTTCTGCGCGACCGAATACGCGACCGACTGCGCAGGGCAGGCGTGTGGCCCGGTTCCCCAGGCCAGATGTGAGCGGTTATCGGTGAAGTTGCCCGCGATTTCGGGGTCGTTGTTGCACGCCGCCATACTGGTGACGACCGGCTGATGAGCGGGCAACCAGACATCCTCGACGAGGATGGGCTGCGGGGGATAGGTGATGAGGAAGTTCGCCAGCGGCGGATCCTTGAAGAGCAGCTCGTTGAGCGCATCGATCGTCGTCAGCGCCGCATCCCCTTGGAATCGGTCGTCGCTGAGCATCAGCAACAGGGTGTTGGCGATCAGGTTCGCCAGTGGCTCGATTCCCGCGCCGTAGATGGGGACCAGCTGGTGCACGAGTTCCTCGTGCCCCAATCCTGCCCCGTGCTGCAGCAAGCGAGTGGCCACATCGTTGCCCGGTTGCTCCCGCTTGAGCAGAATCAGGTCCGACAGCGCGCTCACGAACATCTGATTGCCTTCGCCGGTCGGATCGCCTTCGAACATCATGGCCATACCCTGGCGGACCCGATTGCCGATCTCTGCCGAACAACCGACCATGGTGTTGAGATAGGCGAAGGTGACCGGAACGGCGTACTGGCTGACCAGATCGGCCTGTCCGATTTCACAGAACTGGTTGACTTCCGGGACAGCGATCCCCTCGATTTCCCTGTGCAGGTTGTACAGGTCTATCTCATTGATGCTGTCCACGGTGGCTCCGCGGTAGCGCAGATGTTCGGTTCCCGCCGTACGCAGGGCATTCGGGCGATACTGCATCATCGATTTCACCGGGCACGCGTCGGGGATGCTCTGCTCCCATGTGCGTGGGTCGGCCGGGAAATGGGAGGGATCGTTGCCGATCCGCACCGCGGTCCGGTAGCCGATCACCAGCGTTGCGGGGACCCCGGGCGACAGTTCCACCTGCGCCAGGGAACCGTGCCGGGCGCGCATAGTGGTGTAGGTGCGGTGCGGGTCCGCGGCGAAATCCTCCCGGTACAGCGGGACCCGGGCCGGGTCGTGGATGGTGGGTACGGGCTGACTCCCGGTATACCGGGGTTGGTGATGCGGTGACTCGAAATGTGTGGTCAATGCGGTGACTCCAGGTACGTAACAGGAACACGACGAACATGCTCAGGGTCTCGGGCGTTGGGCTGCGCTGGCCCGCTGCAGCGTTATAGCTTCCGCCGGCGCCGGGCGTGGAACGCCTCCACACGAACTCGCGACGACAGTGCGTCGGGAGGCATATGCCTGAACGCCCGTGGACCGTTGCCGCCGGTCATGCCATGGAAACCGAGAAGACTGCGGGCGTGCGACCGGCGTTTGCGTCGACGCACCGGCGGTCCGGCAATATCGCCGATCTCGACCGGTTACGCCCACCGAGACATTCGCACACAACGGGTTCCACGTCGGAGCATCATACTCACTGCCCGGAGACTCAGCAGCCCGAACACCCGTGCCGATCTTCCGTATCCCTTGCAGGCCAGCCGGTTTGCTTGCGGCCCGAATCCCGCGAACAGTCTTGTGGCCGCGGGGAATTCCCCGCGGCCACAACGAACGAGCCGGCGATCAGGACTGAGTGCGGACTCCGTTCTCGATCCGGTCACCCAGTTCCTTGTCGACATTGCGCCAGTACTCGAAGGCGCGCTGGAGAACTGGTTCGGTCACACCGTCCAGCAGGTGACCGACGATATTGTTCACCAGGCGTTCCCGGGCCGCATCGTCGAGGACAGTGCGGACCATGGTGCCCGCCTGGCCCCAGTCGTCGTCCTCGGCGTGCAGGGTGTACGCGGCCCGGACGATGTCGCCGTCGGTGTGCCAGCCGGCGGGTTCGCCGTAGCGGTCGGTATCCGGCCGGACCCCGCCCTTGGAGTTCGGGGTGTACACCGGGTCCGCGACCGGGTGGATGCGCATCGCGCCGTCCTTGCTGTAGCTGCGGACCGGCACATGCGGGGAGTTGACCGGGATCTGCTGGTAGTTCGCGCCCAGCCGGGCCCGGTGGGCGTCGGCGTAAGAGAAGATGCGGGCCAGCAGCATCTTGTCGGGGCTCGGGCCGATACCCGGCACCAGGTTGTTGGGCTGGAATGCCGCCTGTTCGATTTCGGTGTGGTTATCGGTCGGGTTGCGGTCCAGCGTCATCCGCCCGACCTCGACCAGCGGGTAGTCGCTGTGCGGCCACACCTTGGTGAGGTCGAAGGGATTGAACCGGTAGGTCTCGGCGTCGCGGAACGGCATGATCTGCATGTACAGCGTCCAGCTGGGGTATTCGCCCCGGTCGATCGCCTGGAACAGATCGCGCATGTGGTAATCGCTGTCGATACCGGCGGTTCGGTCGGCCTCCTCCTGGGTGAGGAACTCGATGCCCTGATCGGTCTTGAAATGGTATTTGACCCAGAACTTCTGGCCCTCCGCGTTCACCCACATATAGGTGTGGCTGGAGTAGCCGTTCATATGCCGCCAGGTCTTCGGGATCCCGCGGTCACCCATCAACCAGGTGACCTGGTGGGCCGACTCCGGCGACAGTGTCCAGAAATCCCACTGCATATCGTGGTCGCGCAGATTGCTGTCGGCGCGCCGCTTCTGGGAGCGGATGAAGTTCTGGAACTTCAGCGGGTCGCGCATGAAGAAGACCGGCGTGTTGTTGCCGACCATGTCGTAGTTGCCCTCGGACGTGTAGAACTTCAGGGCGAAACCGCGCGGATCGCGCCAGGTGTCGGGGCTGCCCCGTTCACCGGCGACGGTCGAGAACCGGGCGACCATCTCCGTCTTGGTGCCGGGCTGGAACACCGCCGCCTTGGTGTAGGCGCTGACATCGCCGGTGACCTCGAAACGGCCGAACGCGCCGCTGCCCTTGGCGTGCGGCTGGCGCTCCGGGATACGTTCCCGGTTGAACTGCGCCATCTGTTCGATGAGGTAGTGGTCCTGCAGCAGGATCGGGCCGTCGGGCCCCACCGTCAGGGAATGCTCGTCGCTTTCGACCGGGATACCGGCGTCCGTGGTCAGGATTTCGGGCTTTTCGCTGGTCATGCTCGCGGCGTCTCCTTCCGAGCGTGTCCGGCCGGCACCGCGGCGCGGTGCCGGCGACCTCACGGGACGGCCGGATCGAGCGCGAGAAACGGGCTGGCCCGCAGACCGTCCACACACTGGCTGTACCCAGGATGTCACCGTGTACTCGGGTTGGAAAGTGTCGTGCCGTGGCGCCCGCCGATCGGGTGGTGGGATCACCTTTCCCGGGTGATTTCCCGGCCGGCGGACACCGCGGACGGGTCCGCCGACCGGCGGCAGGACTGCACCTTGCCGCGTGTCAGCCTGCCGGGAGCAGGGCGGCGGCCCGGTCGGCGATGGCGCTACCGGCCTCGGTGGTGGTGGCAGTGCCACCGAGATCGGGGGTGCGGGGACCGCCCGATCCGAGGACGTCGGTGACGGCGCGGTCCACTGCGGCGGCCGCGGCGTGCTCGCCGAGGTGGTCGAGCAGCATGGCTCCCGCGAGGATCTGCGCGACCGGGTTCGCGATGCCCTGCCCGGCGATATCGGGGGCGCTCCCGTGGACCGCCTCGAACATGGAGGGAACGGTGCGGTCGGGGTTGATATTGCCGGAGGGCGCCAGCCCGAGTCCCCCCGTGACGGCAGCCGCCAGGTCCGAGAGGATGTCACCGAACAGGTTCGAGCCGACGATCACGTCCAGCCGGTCGGGGTGCAGCACGATCTCGGCCGCGAGCGCGTCCACATGCATCTGCCGGGTCTCGACGGCCGGGTATTCGGCGGCGATCCGGTCGAAGATCTCGTCCCAGTACGGCATGGAATGGATCAGCCCGTTCGACTTGGTCGCCGAGCACAACCGGCGCTTGCGCTCGCTTGCCTGTTCGAAGGCGTAACGGATGATCCGCTCGCAGCCGACGCGGGTGAACACCGACTCCTGCAGAACGAACTCGTCGGGACGGCCCGGGTTGTGCCGGCCGCCGATCTCGGAGTATTCGCCCTCCGAGTTCTCCCGCACGATGAGCAGGTCGAGATCGTCCGCGCTCCGGTCACGCAGGGCCGAGGTGGTGCCGGGCAGCAGCCGCACCGGGCGGAGGTTGACGAACTGCCCGAAGGCGCGCCGCAACGGGATCAGCAGCCCCCAGAGCGAAATATGGTCGGCTACGCCGGGAAACCCCACGGCGCCCAGCAGGATCGCGTCGAAACCGGCGAGCCGCTCCGGCCCGTCCGCGGGCATCATCGATCCGGTCCGCAGATAGTTCTCACAGGACCAGTCGAATTCGGTCCACTCGATACCGGGCAGCACCCGGTCGAGGACCTTCACCGCTTCCACGGTCACGTCGACGCCGATGCCGTCGCCGGGGATGGTCGCGATCCGATAGGAACTCACAGGGCCACTCCGATGTATTTGATCTCGAGGAATTCGTCGATACCGACCAGGCCGCCTTCACGGCCGAGGCCCGATTCTTTCACCCCGCCGAACGGGGCCGCCGGGTTGGATACGACACCTTGGTTCAACCCGACCATTCCGGTGTCGAGGGTCTCACTCACCCGCAGCCCGCGCCGCAGGTTCTCGGTGTAGACGTAGCTCACCAGGCCGTATGGGGTGTCGTTGGCCCGATCGACGGCCTCGTCTTCGGTATCGAAGGTGCTCAGGCAGGCGACCGGACCGAAGACTTCGGTATGGCAGATCAGTGCGTCGTCGGGTACGTCGGTGAGCACGGTTGCCGGATAGAAGTTGCCGGGGCCGTCGACGGGTTCGCCGCCCAGCAGGACCCGGGCCCCGCGGGCGCGGGCGTCGGCGACCAGCTCGGTCACCTTCGCCACGGCATCGGCATCGATCAGCGGACCGACGACGACTCCGGGTTCGGTCCCGGGCCCCAGCGGCAGTTGGCCCATCCGAGCCGTGAGCCGCTCGGCGAAATCGGTGGCCACGTCACGGTGGACGAAGAACCGGTTCGCCGCCGTGCACGCCTGCCCGATATTCCGCATTTTCGCGGCCAGCGCGCCCTCGACGGCCGCGTCCAGATCGGCATCCTCGAAAACGAGGAAGGGGGCGTTGCCACCCAGTTCCATGGAGGTGCGCATCACGGTGCGCGCGCACTGTTCCAGCAGCACTTTGCCGACTGCCGTCGATCCGGTGAAGGACAGTTTCCGGGAGCGGGGATCGAGAATCAGTGGGGTCATCAGACCTCCGGGATCCGCGGTCGTCACGACGTTCACCACGCCCGAGGGCACCCCGGCCCGGTCCAGGATCTCGGCGAGCGCCAGCGTGCACAGCGGTGTCTGCTCGGCGGGCTTCACGACGCAGGTGCAGCCGGCCGCGAGCGCCGGGCCGATTTTGCGGGCCCCCATGGCAATCGGGAAATTCCAGGGCGTGATGAGCAAGCTCGGACCCACGGGCTGTTTGGTGACCAGGAACCGGGAGCCGCCGCCGGGTGCGGGCATGTAACCACCGTCGAGCCGGACGGCTTCCTCGGCGAACCAGCGGAAGAACTCGGCGGCATAGGTGACCTCGCCGCGGGCCTCCGCGAGGGGTTTGCCCATTTCGAGGGTGGCGATCAGTGCAAGGCGATCGGCCTCGTCGAGCATCAGGCGATGGGCGCGCATCAGGATATCGCTGCGCTCGCGAGCGGGGGTCCGTGCCCACGCCGACTGAGCTGCCGCGGCGGCATCGAGCGCGGCCATACCCTCCTCGGGCGTGGCGTCGGCGACCGTGCGCAGCTGTCGCCCGGAGGCCGGATCGACCACCGGCATGGCGGCGGAGGTCGGGCGCCACCGGCCCCCGATGAAGAGGCCGTCGGGTACGGACTCGACGGCAGCGCGTTCGGCGTCGGTGAGTGTCTCTTCGGTGAGCACGGCGACGGCTCCTCCCTCTCGGCGCCCGGTCATGCCCTGGGCTGAATTGTCGACAATCCTACAATAGGGGTCGACTCGGGCGGGCCGGTTCCGGGGTGCGGACACTCGGCGGTCACCTCGACGGTAGGCATCGGGGTCGGCTACCCGGTGATCAGCCTGCTCGATCAACTCGCCGGCCTGCGCGCCGCCTACGGACTCGGATTCCTCCTGTCCGCCGCCGCACTGGTCGTCGCCTGGCGGACACTGCCTGCCGAGGCCCCAGGAGAGCTGCCGCGGATCGACGTCACCGGAGCGCTGCTCCTCGCTTTCGGCACCCGCGGGCTCCTCCTGGTCATCGCGGAACCCTCGATATGGGCGACCGCGTGGCTCGCCGGTGGCCTCCTCGCCGGTTCCGTCGCGGTCCTGGCCCTGTGGGCGTTCATCGAATTGCGCACCACGGCACCCCTGGCGAACCTGCGTCTGCTCGGTCAAGGGGCCCATCGTGCGCGCGAACCTGGCAGTACTCGTGGCCGGGGCCGGGTTGTACCTACTGTTCAGCGTGTCCACCCGCTATGTGCAAACACCCGTGGGCGCCTCCTATGGGTTCGCACTCCCCGGCGTCGCCGCAGGTGCGGCACTGATCCCGTTCTCGCTACTCGGTTTCGTTGCCGGAAAGGCGGTGCCGCGCCTCATCGCGCGCATCACCGAACGCTGGACGTACACGCTCTCGGTCGTGATCGCTATCGCCGCCGCACTCGTATTCGCCGCCGCCAACCAGTCGCTCCTCGCCGTCCTCTCCGCAGTAGCCCTCCTCGCCGCCGCCACACCGACCGGCGCCATGCTCCCCACCCAAAACGGCTACATCACCGCGGCATTGTGGGCAGTGCTCCCGCTCGCAGTCAGCGCACTCGTCATCGCCACGAATCGATCCGCCCGGTCCGCTTCGGCGTCACCAACGTCCTGACCCGCGACAACTGCCGACAGGTTCCGCCCCTGCCTCGGCGTCGGGCTACGACACCACGCCGACACGCCGAGCCAGCCGTCCGAGTTCCCCGGTGGTGAGGTCACGGCGGGTCTCCCGCAGCATCGAGCCCACCAGTTCGCGAACCGGCGCCATCCCGCGCACATGCTGTGGCGCGGCATGCTCACCTCGCAGCAGGGCATGCAGCGCCGCGCGGTGATCCCGACGCATCGCGTGCGCCCGGCCGACCTCGACGAAGTACTGGGCGTGCCGCACTCCGCTCGGGAGGTCGTCCGGGTTCAGCGTCTGTGCAATCCGCAGCGCTTCGACCGGTTCTCGCCGTTCGACAGCAGAACTCACCTGCCACAGAGCGACATTCGCCGGGCCGAATGTCCGGTTGCGTGCTGTGCTCCGGCCGGAGGGAGCCTGCGCGAGGCGCCCGGCCAATTCGGCGGCTTCGGCGAGATGCGGATGTGGGTCACCGCCTGCCAGCGTCTCGGCGAAACCGACTTGCTGGCGCACCATCCCGACGGTTTCCAGCTCGCCGAGCGTGCGTGCGTCGAGGGTCAGCCGATCAGCGATATCGGTAGCGACGCTGAGCGCAGCCCCCAGCGCGCCGGGGCGGGCAGCGAGAATCTGTGACTTCAGAAAACCGGCGGCAGCGATCGGAGCGAGTGAATCGGCACGCGCCGCCGCACGCTCGGATTCCTGCACAGCCGTCCAGGCGAGCGCATCGTGACCACGCTGTCGCAGCGCCGACGCCACGCCGTAAGCGGCGGTCGCCAGCAGGTCCCACCCCTGAGCGTTACCGTCATCGGCAAGACGGTAGGCATCCGTGAGCAGACCGGGCAGCAGCGGGCCGAGTGCAGCGTAATCCCCGGCATGCCGCAGCCGCGATGCATGCTCGACGGCCGACGTCAGTTCATCCACGGTGCGCGGCGGCGCGGTGTCGGTGATATTCCCCTGTGTCCACAGCGCGGTCTCGATATCGGGCACCGCTCGGTGAAACGCACTCATAGACGGGTCGATCCGGTCATCGCTGCCGGTCAGGTCACCGAGTGTGCAGCCGAGCGCACTGGCCAACGCGAGCAAGGTCCGGCGGGAGTCGACGGGCCGTATCCCGGTCTCGTACTTGGCGATTACCGATCGGGTCAGCCCCGCCCGATCCGCGAGAACCTGCTGGGAGATACCGCGCCGCGCACGGATCTGGCGCACCCGCTGCCCGATGAAGGTATCCGGTTCGTCGATCATGCCGCGCACCTGCGCTTTCCCGGTCGAGTTCCCACGCTTTGAGTGCATTGTTCCACTGGGGAACAGCGCGCGCTCGACTCGGTGTGAGGCTTCTTCCAGCCCCGCCGCCGGGTGGCTGTCGCAACCCCGGCGGCGGGTGCAAGCCAGTCCGGGAGAAGACAGGGGATCAGGGTGGAGCCGACCGCGTTGGGGTGGATCAACTATGAGGTGAGCACCTCGCCCGATTGGGACCAGGCGCAGGTGTCGAGGTTCGCGCGTCATCTCGGCTACCGCGTGGTCTGGCCGGATGAACGCTCAGTGCTACCGGTAGCCGTCCAGGCGCGGAACGCTGGGGCCGATGTGGTGATACTGCCCGCCCCGAACCACCTGGACCCGCTGGAGTTGAACCGGGTTATGGACGTGGCCGATGTGGAAACGGTGCTGCCCCGGTTGTCCTTCGCCCGGTGGTTCCCGGTCGGGTCGGCGCGGTGATCGCGCTCGGTCTGGCGGTTGCGATCGGCCTACCGCTGTGCGTTCTGCTCTGGGCGTTGTTCTGGCCGCAGCGCTGAGCCCTGTCACCCAGGCGGCCGAGTGGCCGGACATTGCGAGCAAATCGGGACGTCGAAGCGGCTCGAATTAGACGACAAGTGGCCGCAGCCACGGAGCTGAGGATATGGCCTTCGTCACACTTCACTTCGATGGCCTCCGGTCGGTGCCTCCGCCGGAATCGACTGCCACTCATGCTGATAGCCCCTCTCCATCCACCCCCCGGGGGATCCCGCCCCCCGAGAGTCCTCGCCCCCGGGGGGCGTCCCCGTGGGTCCCCGTCCCCCGTTGGGGGTCCCCTCCCCACCCCCGACCCCCTCCCCTCAGCTCACCCCCATGCCTCACCTGCGGGGAGGCTTCTGCCGCGCCCCCGGGCTCGCGCCCCCTCCCGTGGAGCCCCCCGCCCACCCCCGGGGGCTCTCCCCCCACTCAGGGCTCGTACCCTCCTCGTTCCCCCCCAGGGGGTGGGGGGCGAACCCCCACCCCCTGGGGGGATTGCCCCCTCAAACTGCAATGTTCCCAATCCTTTTCGAAGGATCGAGCCCAAAGTTTGGCCGTTGGCCGATTGGTCGGAACGTGGTCCAATGGCGGGTGCCGTCCCCATGGGGCCACCCCCATCTGATGCACCAGACAGGGGCGGCAAGTCCATGTAAATTCCAATCTCACGGACAGGATCATCATGCCTGCTTTGGATTCACGCGTACAGGGTTGCCCTCAGCCGGAAGAACCAGGACCCATCGAGGTACACCCGTTGATAGTGCTGTTTTTGGCTACGAGCCTGGCCGCCGCCGCAGCTCTGACCAGCGGCTGGGCCGAGTCTCTAGGTGTTTTCGGCACCATCCTCAGCGTATTCGGCTATCCGCGGCCCGCTCGGTAGAAGATGTCTCGAGGTCGAAGCGGCGGCCTTGGTCTTCGGCCTCGAGCACTACAGCGTTCTAGCTGACCGATCGCGAAACGGTAGTGGCGCAGGTGCCACGGACTGTACCGACGAAGAATCCTGCGCTCGAATGGAAGGGAGATAGTGAACTCGATCAGCGATGACGAATTCGAACGGCTACTGGCTGATTTCGGTGCGTCGTCTGTGCACCTCGAGACCCGTGATGCTTACGGCACAGAGGTCGAGCTGCCGCATATGGCGCAGTGGGCGGCTGGCGAGCTCGACGACCTGGAGTGGCTGCAGGGTTGGTGTTCGGTAGTCCGCGAACATGTGGCGGCAGGGCGAATAGTACGTCGCGCGCGGATCGTGTCCGAGCCGTTGAGCGACTATCAGCGGTGGTCGCACAGCATTGCGCACCCGATGGTGGAGGCGGGAGAGGATATCCGCTGGGTTCCGCGCCGCCTCGTATCGTCGACGGCGATCCCGGGGAACGACTTCTACCTTTTCGACGACGAGTTGGTTGTGTTTCTGCACTACGCCGGGAATGGGCTCGGTGTCGACAAGGTGACCTCGACGGACCGCCGCGACATCGACCTGTGCCGCAGGGCATTCGACGACGTGTGGCAATTGGCGATTCCGCACAGTGAGTACAAGCCCCTCTAGCTCCGCGCAGGAGGCGCGGCGCGTGCTCGGCGGTCGGCTCCGCGACCTGCGAAAGGACGCGGAGCTGACCGGCCGGCAGCTCGCCGAGGCGACGAGGCAGCACTTCACGCGGGTTTCCAAAATAGAGAACGGGGTCCAGCAACCGAGCGACCACGACATCCGCGAGTGGTGCCGAGTGTGCAATGCGGAGGACCAGACAGCGGACCTGCTCGCGACCCTGCGCATTGTGGACGCCGCCTATATCGAGTTCCGGCGTGAGAGCCGGGTCGGTATGAAACGAGTCCTCGGCGCGCACACACAGAAGCGATACGAGCAGACGAAGGTCTTCCGGATCTACGAGCACAATGTGATTCCCGGCTTACTGCAGACCGCCGAGTACTCCGCGGCCATGCTGTCGTTCTGGATCAAGTTTCTCGGCACGACCAACGACATCGACGAGGCCACAGCAGTCCGAATGGAGCGGCAGCGGATCCTTCAGCGTGGCGGGAAACGGTTCGTGATCGTGCTCGAAGAGCAGGCGCTACGGACCTGGTTCGGTGACGCCGAGGTTCAGTCGGGTCAACTGGGGCGGCTGCTCGAGCTGATGGCGTTGCCGAACATCTCGCTCGGCATCATCCCGTTGATGATCGAACGCGAGGCGGTCGCCTCGGCGGGATTCTGGGTTTTCGATGACGACCTGGTGGCATTGGAGACTCCGACCGCGAGTATCCAGGTGACCCAACCGGCCGAATGCCTGATGTACATGCGTATGTTCGAAGTTCTCCGCGGCGCGGCCGTGTACGGCCGGGCGGCACGAGAGATCGTTGTCAGGGTTCTCGGGGAGCTGGGTCGGTAGCAGTGTCGGCCGCAGCTGCAGCGAGCATGCATGGAACGATCCTGGTTGCCATAGCGAAAGACCGGGAGCAGGACGTCATGCCGATCAGCAATCAACAGGTGATCACACACCGCTTTCTCCGCCCCTTGTCCGAGGACGACTTCTATCCCAGCCACCTGGTGGACCGGGGTAGGACAATTCTGCTGAGGTTGTGCGAGCGTATCGAGGCCGAACAGCCCGCCGACCTGGCCGCGCTGTACGTCCTTACCCAGGCCGCCACCGAGGAGTTCAATGCGCTGGAGGCCGAGTTCGATTCGGCGGGCAGCGGAATCGAGACGGTGGCCCGGGAGGAGATCGGCGAGGACTTCTGGTTCGTGGCCCGCGCGTATGGTTTCCAGGACGCGGATGCGGAGGAACTGATCGCTACCCGGGAGTGGTGAACGCACAGGATCCCGGCAACGCGGTACCGGTAGCGACTACGCGCCACGGCGGCGTGGACCCGCCCCGGGGACCCGGCCCGACATAGTGTCGGGTCGCGCGTTGATGAGGACTACGGGTAACGAGTCGTCGTCTCGTGACGTGATCGACACGCTGAGCTTGTGGCACTACTTCTGACGACCGGCCGTGATATTCGGATCAGTCCGTGCTCGGCGGTTCGGTCCGGTCGGCGCTGCGGCCGCCGAGGTAGCGGGCGAAGTGCTGTTCGATCGCGCGGTACAGCATGATCCGGTTCTCCGGGTTCTCGAAGCCGTGGCCCTCGTCGTCGGCGACCAGGTACTCGACCGGGACGCCACGCTCGCGCAACCGGGCGACGATGTTGTCGGATTCGGCGCGGACAACGCGGACGTCGTTGGCGCCCTGGGCGACGAGCAGCGGGGTGCGGATCTTGTCGACCATGGTGATCGGGGACCGGGCGAGCATATCGGCTTCCTGCTCCGGGATATCCGGGTCGCCGACGTAGCGGTACCAATTGTTGACGCTGAGGGCCCGGGCGAACGGCGGCAGGGTGCGCAGGAAGTTGGCGAGGTCGGAGATGCCGACGTAGTCGACGGCGGCGGCGAAGCGGTCCGGCGTGAAGGTGACACCGACGAGGGCCGCGTAGCCCCCGTAGGAGCCGCCGTAGATGCCGATGCGGTCGGGATCGGCGTAACCGCGGTCCACGGCCCAGTCGACGGCGTCGATCAGGTCGTCGTGCATGGCCTGGGCGAATTCGCCGATCGCGGCAGTGACGTGCCGTTTCCCGTAGCCGAGCGAACCGCGAAAGTTCACCTGCAGTACCGCGTAGCCACGGTTGGCGAGGAACTGCGCGCCGGGACTGTACCCCCAGGAGTCGTGGTACCAGGGCCCGCCGTGCACCACCAGCACCAGGGGAAGGTTCCGCGGTTCGACGCCGACCGGCAGGGTGAGGTAGCCGTGCAGGGGCAGCCCGTCGCGGGCCGGGAAACCGACGGATTGCATGGGGGCCAGGGTATTCGGGTCGCGGTCGGGGTAGGAACGGAAAAGCAACCGGGCATCGCCGGTGGTGTGGTCGTAGAACCAGGTGACGCCGGGGTCGCGGTCGTGGACGAAGGTGGCGATCCAGCGCTGCCCGGAGTCGTCACAGGACAGGGTGGCGAGCACGCCCTCGGACAGTTTCTGCAACTGGGCGTAGATTTCGGCGAACCGGGGGTCGAGGACTTCGATATGGGGCCGGTCGGCCACGAAGCGGGCGGCGAATATTTCGCCGGTGCGCCGATGAGTGTGGACCGGAGGCGGGAGCACGCCGGGCAGCATCATCCCGCCGAGATCCAGGTCGTGACCGTCGACGGCGGCGACGACGGTTTCCTCGCCGGTCTCGTGGTCGATGCGCACCAGTCGCAGGTTGTCACCGTCCTGGAAGGACCCGACGAGCAAGCCTTTCCCGTCGGCGGTGACCTGCTGGGGGTAGACACCCAGCGGGTGTTCGGCGCCGCCGAGCCGGCGCAGTGGCCGCGCCGCCCCGGTGGGGTCGATTGCGGAGATCTCGACGGCGCCGTCCGCGGCGAGCACGGTACGGAACACCGGTTTACCGCGGCGGTCGAGCAGGACGGCAGCGGTCGGATCGTCCTGTTCGAGGTGCAGGGTCGTTTCGCCGGTGACGATGTCGATCCGGAACGTGTCGAAGAACAGCGGGCGCCGGTTCATCGTGACCAGCACGCTGCCTGGCACCGACGGCAGCGGTTCCGCGCCCAGCACTCGCGAACCCGGGTCCAGCGGAGTGAGGTCGACCGCGGGTGCTGCGGGGTCGTCGAGGTCGACGCGGAAGAGGTGCCAGTCCTCGTTGCCGTCGGTGTCCTGGAGGTAGAGCAGCCATCGGGGGTCGTCGGTCCAGTAGTAGGTGGTGATCCCGCGGCGGGTGTCGTGGGTGACCGGGACGGCGTCGTCATGGGTCTGGTCCACACCGCGCACCCAGACGTTGCGGCGGCCCCGGTGCGGGGCGAGGTAGGCGATCCGGGTGCCGTCCGGGGAGATCGACGGGTTCGCAAACTGAGGGTCGGCGAAGAACCTTTCGATATCGATCAGCTCCGGCCGCTGGTGGGTCGGTTGTCCGGTCATACTCGGTCTCCCGTTCGCTCGGCTCCTGCACACGATTACGTACTGATCGAACACTGTGCCGCAGCGGCATACTCAAGCCCGGAAGCCGGACGCTACCCGCTGTGCTCCGGCAACAGGACGATTGCGGCTTCGGAGATGCGCGCTTCCAGGTCCCGGTGGGCCGAGGCTGTCTCGGACAGGGGGTAGGTCCGGATCGGGCGGTTTCGGAAAACCCCGTCATGCCAGGCGGCGAACAGCTCGCCGGCCGCGGTGATCACCGTGGCGCGGTCGGGTAGGTACTGTGCGGCCGGTGACTGCCTCGGTGTGATGCCCCTGCGCTTCAGGTCCGCGGTGTCCAGCTCCGGTGGCCCGGATGCCGAACCGAGAAGATCGAGGGTCGCACCATGACGTAGAACGGACACAGCCTCGGCGAAGGTAGCGCGACCGACGGTGTCGTAGAACACGTCCACACCGGAGCCGAGCTCGTCGATCGTCTTCTTCAGCTCGCCGGTACCGGCAACGACGATGTGCTGCAGGCCGAGCGCACGTGCGGCGGAAATACGATGGGGCGATGAGACGAGCGCGACGACCGTCGCACCGAGATGTTCGGCCCACGGCGCGAGTACCGAGCCGACCCCGCCGGTCGCCCCGCTGACCAGGACCACGCTGCCGGGCTCGACGCGGTACACCCGGCGCAGCCGCCCCCATGCGGTGAGCCCGTTGGCGAGCAGTGCTGCAGCTTCTCGCGCCGGGATATCCGGGGGAAGCGGGATCAGATCCGCCGCGGCGATCAGGCGCTTCGCTGCGTAGGCACCGGGTGAAAAGTAGTAGCCGACGCGGTCGCCTGCGGCGACCAGTGACACCTCGGGACCGACCGCCTCGACGACACCGGCGCCTTCGCCGCCGAGCACGGCGGGCAGAGCGCGGAGCGGGAAAGCGCCGCTCCGGAAGTAGGTATCCACGAAGTTGACACCGATGGCCTCTTGACGCAGGAGCACCTCTCCCACACCGGGGCTGCGCACCGTTTCGGTCTCGTACACGAGCTGGTCAGGGCCACCGTGCCGGTAGAGCCGTACCACACCTGTCACAACCGCTCCTCTCGAAATTGCCGTCTGTCGGACATAGACATTTCCGTCTCCTCGTTCATTCCCCTCCTGAGCGGGGGTACCGATCACTGCCCAGAAGTCGGGCGAGTCTGTTGCGGGTGGGCGGGATCCGTCTCCCGGGGTACTGAGGTCAACGCTTCCGCTCGCCGGCAATGATCTCGCGGGCACGGGGGGCTACCTCGCTGCCGAAGAGTTCGAGGGCGCCCGGGTCGTCGGAGGCGAGGATGAAGCCGGAGGTCCCGTGAGTGAGGGCGATCTCGGCCACCTGTTCGGCCCACTGCTGCGGCGGTCCGTCGAACAGTCCCGTGCCGGTTGTTCGGAATTGCCCGGTGATATTGAGGTACCGGGTGATCGCGGCCGGGTCCCGATTCGCGGTGGTCGCGGCATCGTCGATGTGCTCGTTCATCGCGGGCAGTGACGCGAGCCCGTCCGGCAGGTTCGGCAGCCCCGGAATCCAGCCGTCGGCGAGGCGGCCGATCAACCGCAGCATGCGGGGCTTGTACGCCCCGATTCGGATCGGTATCGGGTGGGCCGGAGCGGGCCCGCGTTTCGCGCCGTCGACGTGGTGGTACCCGCCGTCCACACGCAGCACGCCGGGCTCGTCGACTGCCCAGATTCCGCGCATGATCGCGATGGCCTCCTCCAGGCCCTGGAGAGCCTGGCGCGGTTCGAGTCTGCGCCCGCCCATGGCGGCGATGGCGTCCCAGAACGCGCCGGCGCCTAGGCCCATCTCGACGCGGCCGTCGCTGAGCAGGTCCAGGCTCGCGGCGGCGCGGGCGAGGACCGAGGGCGGGCGCAACGGCAGGTTGAGCACGTTGGCGCAGATCCGGATTCGCTGGGTGCGTGCGGCGACGAAGGACATGAGCGTCCAGGTGTCCTGGAAAGCGGACTGGTACGGGTGGTCCTGGTAGGTCACGAGGTCGAGCCCGGCCTGTTCCGCGACGACCGAGAGCTCGACCGGGCGCTGCGGCGGCTGCGCGGCCGGGGTGACGAAGCAGCCGAAGATCGGCTCGTGTCCGTAATCGGGCATCGTGTGCTCGCATCCGGGTGGTGGGACGGGGTGGCGGAGAAACTGCCGGCGAGGACGCCGTCCGGGTCGCAGGTCGCCGAGCCGGGCGCGGGTCTGTAGCGGCCGGGCCGATGCGTTCGGGCGCCGGTCTCGATTCGAAGGATAGTGGTCATACCTCGACCGCGAATCGGTCACCGGATCCGCCACTCTGCCGAATCGTCGAAGCCCGAGCTCGACGCCGCCCGTGGGTACTTGACTGTGCCCCTGCGGCATGGTTTTTACTCGCGACGTTCCAACGGACTCGAGCCCGGAAGAGGTCGCTTCGATGCGTTCGCCAGGATCCCGCCATTCCCGTGAAACTTCGGTGCCGGTGAACCCGGTGCCGTCGAACGTTCTGGGGCGTGAGCCGTCCTCATCGGTGGCCGATAGCTCCCGGCCGTTCGGTGCGCATGTGCGGATGAGCTGGTGGAAGCCGCTCGTGCTCCTGATCGCGGTACCGGTGATACTGGTCGTACTGCAGGTGCTGACCTACCAGGTCGTCGGCGTCATCGAAGGTAGCGACGAGCCGATGTCGGCCACGATGACGCCGTTGAAGTTCCTGGCCATCAATCTGAGTGTGGGCGCCACAGGCGTGCTGGTGGTTCTCCTGCTCGCACGGATGAGCGCGGTGCCTTGGCGCACCCTGGTCAGCTGGCCGCGGGCGTTCGACATGCGCCGCCTCGTACGGTACCTGCTTGTCGCGGCGTTGCTGGTGGGTGCCGGGTTGGGAGTTGTGGCGCTGGTCGCTCCCGAGTCTCCGGGGTGGACGGCGTTCGGCGTGAGCGGCACAACGGTCGCGATGCTGGTGATCGTTTTGTTCACCACCCCGCTGCAGGCCGCCGGCGAAGAGCTGATGTGCCGGAGCGCCGTGTTGCCCGCTGCCGCGTCCTGGGTCCGGTCGGTCCGCCCGGCCCTGGCTGTCGGGATCGTCGCCTCGGGCCTGACCTTCGCCGTGATCCACGGCTCGGCCGACCCATGGCTGTTCGGTTACTACCTCCTGCTCGGAATCTGCACCGGGCTGATGGCGGTCATCAGCGGCGGTGTCGAGGCGCCGGTCGCGTTTCATATCGCCAACAACGTCATCACGACGACCGTCAACACGCTGATGGCGGACGGTGCGGCCTTCTCCCTCGATCGCTCCACCGACGCCGGTGATGCGTCCTTGCTGATTCTCGCCGCCGTCAACATCGGTATGGTCGCGTTCGTGTGGGTGCGGGAGCGCCGAGAGCGGATTATGAGGTAGCCCTCGCATTCGACGCGGCAGCCAGGCCGAGGCCGGCTGCGGTGGGTCACGATGCCGTCGACGCACGTCCGCCCAGGTGTCGAGCCAGGAAACGTTCGAGCGTGCTGTACAGCTCGATGTTGCTGTCCGGGTTGGTGAACCAGTGGCCCTCGGCCTCGTTGAGCAGGTACTCGACCTCGGCACCGCGGGAGCGGAGTGCGTCGGCGATGCGGTCGGAGTGGCGCCGGTGGACGCGGACGTCGTTGGCACCGTGGATGAGCAGCACCGGTGCGGTGATGTCATCGACCCGGGTGATGGGTGAGCGGGCGAGCATATCCGCTCTGTCGCGGGGGTCTTCGGGGTCGCCGATGTAGCGCAGGTAGCTGTTCTCGACCGAGCGCCGGGCGAACGGGACGACCGACTCGACAAGGTCGACGAGGTCGGACATGCCGGTGTAGCTGATGGCTGCGGCGAACCGTTCGGGAGTGAAGGCTGCTCCGACGAGTGCGGCGTAGCCGCCGTAGGAGCAGCCGTAGATCGCGACGCGGTCCGGGTCGGTGTAGCCCTGGCCGATCACCTGGTCGAGGGCGTCGATGAGGTCGTCGTGCATGCGTCCGGCGAACTGGCCGATCGCGGCCTGGGTGTGGGCCTTGCCGTAGCCGGTCGAGCCGCGGACGTCGACCTGGAGCACGGCGTAGCCGCGGTTGGCCAGTAGTTGCACTTCGGGGTCGTAGCTCCAGCTGTCGCGGTACCAGGGGCCGCCGTGTACCAGCAGCACGGTGGGCAGCTTCCGGGGTTCGATCCCGGTAGGCAGGGTGAGGTGGCAGGGCAGAGTCAGCCCGTCGCGGGTGGTGAGGGTGATCGGGGTGACCGGGGCCAGCCGGCCGGGGTCCAGGTGCGGGAACGGCCGGAACAGGCGGCGCGCCCGGCCGGTGGCGTGGTCGTAGAACCAGGTGACTCCGGGGTCGCGGTCGTGGGTGAAGTCGACGACCCAGCGCCGTGCGGTGGAATCGCAGGACACGTGGGCCAGGTCGCCGTCGGACAGCTCCGCCAGCCGGGGCAGTACCGCGGCGAAGTGCGGGTCGAGCGCGTGGACGTCCTGGCGGGCACCGAGGTAGCGGGCCCCGAGTAATTCCCCGGTGCCGGGGTGCAGGATCAGTGAGGACGGGAAGCGTGGGTCGGCCTCGGGGCGTGGGGTGTCCAGGTCGAATACGGGGTGGCTGTCCACCTCTGTCTGCTCGCCGGTCGCCAGGTCCAGCCGGACCAGGCGGGTGCGGTCCGACCCGCGCGACGAACCGATCCAGAGTCCGGTCCCGTCCGGGGTGAGAGCCGCCGGGGAGACCGCGAACAGGACGTCGGTGCCCGGGAACCGGGCGATCGGGCGCCGGCGGTCACCGTTCGTCCATTCCGACAGAAGATGGTCACCCCCTTCCTCCATCGTGAAGGCCAGCACACGGCCCGGTGTGTACAGCCACTGCACAACATCGCCGGAGTTCTCCGCGATCGGGGTCAGCCGGCCGGTCGCCAGGTCGAGCTCGAACAGGTCGGCAAGGTCAGGGCGCCGCTTGTTGAGCTGGACGAACGCAATCCCTGGCCGGTCCGGTGGAAGCTGCGCGCCGAGCAGTCGCACCCCCTCGAAGGGAGTCAGGTCGACCGCGGGCTCGTCGGGCCGGTCCGGGTCCACGCGGTGCAGGTGCCAGTTCTCGTCGCCGTCGGTGTCCTGCTGGAACAGCAGGTAACGGCCATCAACGGTCCAGAAGGAGGTGTCGATGTTGCGCCGCGTGTCGGAGGTGACGCGCAGGGCGCCCGGGACATCGGCGCCGGGTACGTCATCGGGGGTGGCCCAGTCCGAATCCACATCGCGGAGGAACACGTTGAGCCGACCACGCCACGGGGCAAGGTAGGCGACGGTCCTGCCGTTCGGGGACAGCCGGGCGCGGCTTCGGGTCGGTGGACCGAAGAATTCCTCGACGGCGATCAGCTTCGACGCGGACGTCATCGACAGTCCTCCTGGTCGACGGGTATTCACCCCCCGAGTACAGACTCTGACGTCGCGGCATGCTCAAGTCCGCCCGGCGTGATCTCGGTCATCGGGTCCACGACAGGTGAGGTCACGAGCGGGGACGCCATGTCCTCATCCGTCGTTCGTGGCGCTCCATTCGACGAGGGGGTGCAGAACACGCATCAGTCCCGCGCCTTTTTCGGTGGGCCGGTACAGGATCTGGACCGGTGTCGTCGGCACCACGACTCGCTCGATCAGTTGGTGGCTCTCGAGTTCGCGGAGGCGCTGGGACAGTAGCTGGTTCGAGATTCCGGTGATCCGTGAGCGGTAGTCGACGAACCGGCGAGCCCCCCGCATCGCCGCCAAGAGCACGGCGGCAGTCCACTTCTTGCCCACGAGCTCGACCGACTGCTGGAAACTGCGGCACACGTCGTCGTCGATGCGCTCGTACACGTCCGGGCGGTTCTGGACGGGTGGCGTGGAGGATTCGCCGGACGGCGGAATACTGGCCATGTGATCAGGCTACTAGAGCGAGTCATCTTTTGTGACTAGGTCACGTCCCACTTGTTGTCCCTGGCCGCTGGTGTGCACCCTTCTGTCATGGATGCACACCCCCGTCGCGACGCGCTGTGAACTACGGACACCGGCTGAAGTTCGGGCTGCGCCTGCCGACACACGACGGCTGCGAACCCGGCCGTCCGGTTCAATGGGCGGGCATGGCCGAACAGCAGGGGTTGGATCTGCTCGTCATTCCGGCCGACACCACCGAGGGCTCCGAGCTCGAGCCGTGGACCGTGTCGTCGTGGATCGCAGCGACCACGAGCTCGCTCGGATTGTCGGTGGAAGCAAGGCCCACCCGTCACCCGGCGATGCTCGCTCGGGCCGTCGCAAGCCTGGACCACCTCACCGAGGGCAGGGTCGATCTGACTCTCCCGGCGGGTCCGGCATCGGCCGGCTCCGGGCCGATGAGCCCGGGGCGCGAGGCGCGATGGCCGGCCGACGATACCGGCGCGGCACTCAGCGAGGCGATTCATGTCGTCCGCGAGCTGTGGAATGTCCTCGACCGCGGCCTCGGCCGATTCGCCGGCCGCTTCTACCGGCTCGCGGGGGCGCAGAAGTCGGCACCAGCGCACGACGTGCCGATCGTCGTGGACGGCCAGGACCGAAACGTGTTGCGGCTCGTGGGAAAGCAGGCTGACGAATGGTCGACGGGCGGGTGGGATATCGCCGCTCTGGCAGCGGGCAACCGGGTGATCGACGAGTCGGCGCGGGAGGCCGGCCGCGATCCCCGCGAGATCCGCAGAAGGGTCACAATCCGAGGTGACTTCGGGGACCGCACAGGCATATTCACCGGCACTGCCGCCGACTGGGTGACCGATCTGCTGCCACTCGTCGTCGACCACGGAGTGGGCACCGTTGTGCTCGACACCGACGATCGAGGCGTCGCGATCACGTTCGCG
Organism: Nocardia sp. NPDC051750; assembly: GCF_044453135.1. Classification (NCBI taxonomy): domain Bacteria; kingdom Bacillati; phylum Actinomycetota; class Actinomycetes; order Mycobacteriales; family Nocardiaceae; genus Nocardia; species Nocardia sp. NPDC051750. The sequence goes on from NZ_JBITCK010000008.1 coordinate 488,146, forward strand.
ACCGAGGTCGCTCCCGCCCTGCGGGCGGCCACGGAGGCAGCGCTGCCGCGTGAGTGGTCGACCGCTCGGGTCCGCCGATCCGCAGCGCTTGCCAGGCGTCGTCCCGGGATCGACTACGACGGCGTTCCAGCGGAAATGGCCGAGGTCGTCGAGCCCGGGGACCTGGCCTACGCTCGGCTGCGGTCCGGATACCTGCGGGGCGGCGCGCCCGGGATCATCTTGCGTGCCGAGACGAACGAGCAGGTGGCACAGGCGGTAGCGTTCGCCCGTCGGCACCCCGGCGTGCCCCTGTCTCGCCGAAGTGCCGGACACGGGATCTCCGGACGTTCCACCAATGACGGCGGGATCGTCATCGATGTATCGCTGATGAACACGATCGAGGTGCTCGACGAGAAGACGCGGCGAGTGCGCATCGGGCCGGGAGCGCGCTGGGCCGAGGTGGCGGCCGCACTGGAGCCGCACGGCTGGGCGTTGAGCTCGGGCGATTACGGCGGGGTCGGAGTGGGGGGCCTCGCGACGGCGGGGGGAATCGGGTACCTCGCGCGTGGGCACGGGCTGACCATCGACCGCCTGCGGGCCGTGGAGATCGTGCTCGCGGACGGCTCGACCGTAAAGGCCGGCGATTCGGAGAATTCGGATTTGTTCTGGGCTGTTCGGGGCGCGGGCGCGAACTTCGGGATCGTCACCGCCTTCGAGTTCGAGGCCGACGAAGTCGGGGCGGTCGCATTCGCCCAGCTCACTCAGGACGCGAGCGATCTCGAACGCTATCTCGTCGAGTGGGGTCGCGTGGTCGAAGACTCACCGCGGGACCTCACCAGCTTCGTTATCGTGCCCCCTCCGCGGGCCGGCCGACCGGTATTGGCGCTGAGTCGCACCATGGTCGACGCCGCGGATCGCGAGACCGTTCTCGCTCGGCTGGAGCCGCTGGCGGCGATCTCGCCACTGTATGCCCAGGACGTCGTCATCTCGTCCTATGCGGCCGTGATGAACAACGCGAGCGACGACGCACCTGTTTCGCACGGTGAACCGGTCTCCCGTAGCGGCCTGCTCCGGCACATCACCCCGCAGTTCGCCGCGGCAGCAGCCAGTGTGCTCCGCAGCGGAGCGATCGGATGGTTCCAGCTCCGCTCGGTCGGCGGGGCCGTCGCCGACATTCCCACGGATGCCACCGCCTACGCCCACCGCGACGCGAATTTCTCGCTCGTGGTGATGGGCGGTATCGACGAGGTGGTCGACAAGGCGTGGGACCGCCTGCGCCCCTTCCTCGATGGCCTCTACATCAGCTTCGAGTCCAGCCTCCGGCCCGGACGTCTCGCCGAGGCATGGCCCCCACGAACTCTGTCCCGCTTGCGTGAGCTCAAGACCGTGTACGACCCCGAGGGAGTGTTCGGCGACAACTTCGCCCTCACTCCCGCGACGAATACCCCAGGAGGAAGAGACCGATGACCGACTACGGCCACGCCCTGTGGTTCGGCAGTTTCGTCACCCCCGCCGCCCGCCCGCCGCAGAAGCCGGTCGAGCTGGCCATGACGTCCGAGCGGGCCGGGCTCGACCTCGTCAGCTTCCAGGACCACCCGTACCAGGCGGCGTTCCAGGACACCTGGACCTTGATGTCGTACGTCGCGGCACGCACCGAACGGATCCGGATCAGCGGCAATGTGCTGAGCCTGCCGTTGCGCCCCCCGGCTGTACTGGCCCGCGCCGCCGCGAGCCTGGACCGGCTCACCGGTGGACGGGTCGAGATGGGTATCGGTGCCGGTGCGTTCTGGGACGGCATCATCGCGATGGGGGGCCGGCGGCTTGCGCCGGCGGACGCCGTACGGGCGTTGGAGGAAGCCGTCGAGGTGATCCGCGGAGTGTGGGCCACCGACGAGCCAGGCCCTCTCGAACTCCAGGGAGAGTTCTATGCCGTGGCGGGCGCGAAGCGGGGACCCGCACCCGCCCACCCGATACCGATTCGTATCGGGGCCTACAAGCCGCGCATGCTGCGACTGACCGGCCGGATCGCCGACGGCTGGCTGCCCTCGCTCGGCTACCTGCCCGCCGGCCCCGCCTCACTGGCATCGATGAACGAGCAGATCGACGAGGCCGCATCCGCCGCCGGACGCAAGCCCACCGCGGTCACCCGTACGCTCAACCTCAGCGGCCGATTCACCGGTGGCGCCGGCGGCGGCATGTTCGAAGGAACTCCCGGTGACTGGGCTGAACAGATCGCCGACCTCGCTCTCCAGTACGGAGTTTCCGGATTCATCCTGGCCTCGGACGACCCTGCCGACCTGGACCTCTTCGGCCACGAGGTCGCGCCGCGAGCCCGCGAGCTCGTCCGGTCCGAACGCACGGCGTGACGGGGTATGCCCCTGGCGGGCGCATTGACGAATTTCCCGTACCGGCAGGCCCGGCGCGATTGTTCGGGCGGCGAGACGAAGTCGCGGTTCTCGACGAACTTCTCTCGCGGGCTCGCGATGGGACCGGTGGCGCGCTCGCGCTGTGGGGCGAGCCGGGTATCGGAAAGTCTGCCCTGCTTCGATACGTTCACGAGCAGGCCGCGGATTTTCTCCGGCTGAGCTATCAGGCCACCCGGCCCGAGTCGGATCTGGACTTCGCAGGGCTGCACGGACTGCTGCGGCCGGTGACCGATCGCGTCGAGTCGTCGGTGGCGGGTCGAGCTGCGTCGTTGCGGGATGCGCTCGGATCGAGCAGTGGGCCGGTGAACCGGCTGCTGGTCGGCTCGGCCGTGCTCTCATTACTCGGCGGGCTTGCCGAACAGCAGCCGGTGCTCGTCGTCGTGGACGACGCGCAGTGGCTCGATCAGGCCACCGCGCTGTGCCTGGGAATCGTTGCTCGACGAGTCTGGGTAAATCCCGTGGTGGTCGTGCTCGCCGATCACAGTGACCCGGCTACCCGGTCATGGGAGGGCATACCCGACCTGCGGGTAGAGGGCCTCACCGACGAGAGCGCACGGCAGCTTCTGGCGACCGTGGCGCCCTACACCGACGGGCCGACGGTTCAGCACATGGTCGAGCAGGCCGGCGGCAACCCTCTGGCGTTGGAGGAGCTGGCCGTGCTCGAGGGCGTCCGCGACAACGCCGAGTGTCGGCAGGATTGCGGGCGGCGACTCGTCGGGCCCCGCCTGCAGCGGGCCTTCCGTGCTGGGATCGAGGCTCTCAGCCCCGCGGCTCAGCTGCTGACGGTGCTCGCGGCGGCCGAGGACCACGGCGACCGGCTCACGGTGCAGCGAGCCGGTTGCGCTTCGGGGGCTGACGAGGCCGCCTGGGAGGAGGCGACCAACGCGAGCCTGCTCCACGTCGCCGGCAACCGAGTCGGGTTCCGGCATCCCATCGTCGGCACAGCCGTCTACGAGGGTAGTGGTCCCGCGGCACAGCGACGGGCGCACCGCATATTGGCCGCGGCACTACCGGACGACGCGGAGAATCGCGCCTGGCACCTCGCCGCCGCGGCGCATGACCGCGACGAGGATGTCGCGATGTTGCTCGAACGGTCCGCGGAGCGCTCCCGGCTCCGCGGGGACACGACCGCGGCGGAACGGGCGTTGCGCCGGGCCGCCGAACTCTCGCCTGCACCGCTCGAGGCGTCCCAACGGCTCGCTGCGGCGGCCCGGGTTTCGTGGGATTCCGGGCGGATGGCCATCGCTGAGTGCCTGCTCGATGACGCGCAACGGCTGGCGCCCGGTGCTCATATCGCCCGGCGTAGCCGGGGCTTGCGAGGTGTCATCGAACTCGCCCGAGGAATGCCCGAGCTGGCGCATCACTACCTGATCACCGATATGGCCCGAGTAGCGGATCCGGACACGGCACTGGAACTGGGCACCATGGCCATGCACGCCGGTTGGTCGGCCGGGCGTAGCGATCTGCAGGCCCGTGCGGCCGAGCTGTCGGTCGGGCTCGACACAGCGAATCGGGCTGCGTTACCCGCCCTGCTGACCTGGTGGAGTGCTGACGTACCGGCCGCCGCGGCATCGACCGCTCTGCCCGATGCCGGGGATATGGTCGCGCGGGCCCGGACCACGATGTTGCGGTTGCTTCCGCCGACGCCGCTCGGGCTGGCCTGGGGTATCGACAAGCCGATGGGGGATGCCCTGCGCCGCCGAATCGCGTATCTGCGGCGCACTTCCGAGCCTGCCCGACTCGCCGGCGCGCTGGCTCGGACCGCGATGCTCGACAGCTTCGCCGGTCGCTGGGCAGAAGCAGAATCCTCGGCCACGGAAGGGCTGCGGCTGGCGGAGGATATGGGCGCCGATCACATCGCCTCCCAGTGTCGCAACTGCCTGGGTTGGCTCGCTGCCGCACGTGGTGACGAGCGTCTGGTCGCCGAGGTCACCGCCCGCACGCTGGATACTTCACTCCCGCAGGGTGTTCGAGCGTTGAGCGCGGCCGCCTACTGGAACCGCGGGATGGCGTTGCTGTTCCACGAGCGTCCCGAAGATTCGTTGGAAATCCTGATCCGACTGGCCGAGCCAGGGCATGACGCGGCGCACTCGACCTACGCGCTGCTGTCCGCTCTCGACACCGCCGAGGCGGCAGTGCACGTCGGAAGACACGAGGTCGCGGAGGAACGAGTGCGGGCACTCGAAGCCTGGGCGCGGCGCACCGGAGCGCCATGGGCTCGGACCGCCGCGCATGTCGGTCGAGCACTCCTCGGAGGTCCCCGTGTCGAGAGTGCCTTCCGGGCCGCGCTGGACGTGCCGGATGCCCGGTCGAACCCGCTTCTGCACGCTCGCGCGCAACTGTTCTATGGCGAGTGGTTGCGGCGCGACCGGCGGCGGACCGACGCGCGTATCCAGCTCGCCGGCGCCGCCGCGGTGTTCGATCGGCTCGGGGCCGAGCCGCTGCGCCGCCGTGCCCAGCGCGAGCACGATCTCACCGGCCCTCCGGGACGCCGGGGAAGCTTGGACGTCAGGGAGTTGAACCGACTCACCGCCCAGGAACAGCGGGTTGCCCGATTGGCTGCCGAACAGCTGACGAATCGCGAAATCGCCGCCCAGCTGCGGATCAGCCACCGAACGGTGGGCCACCATCTCGGCAACGTGTTCGCCAAGCTGGGCATCACTGCGCGGACGGAGCTGAGCTGCGCCCACGTCGGCTGCGAGTCGGGGTGAGCGCGGGCACGCGGCGGCAAGCCGGCAGGCCTGCCGCCGGCGGCGGCGACGGGACGCCGCCACCACACGGTCCCGTGACGACACTGAGCGGTGCAACGGGCGAACACGGCCCCGTCGCACCGCTCGAGTGGTTGAACTGTTCAGGGCGGCGTCAGGTCAAGAAGACCGGGGGGTTCTCGCCCCGTAACCGGTAGTCCGGTCGAGGACGTTCCAGTCGGATCGACTCCAACACGGTGTATGCGTGGTACTTGGTCTGAGTGGTCGCACCCGCCAGACGTTCCCACCAGAGTTGGCCATTGCTGGTTTTCTTCTCGAGGACGTGCCGGGTGGTGTAGTTCGCCATCGAGTTGATCCAGTTCTCGGTGCCGACGAATATCCTGTCCCAGCCTGTGCTGCTCACGATGTCGGCCAGCGCGTCCGAGCGACTGAACTGCTCGACCGCGGCAGTCGCCCCCGCGAGTACGTCGGCGAAGTACTCCACGCACAGTTTTACCTGTTCGTAGGTGCCGTAGTGCATATGGTGTCCGCCGATGAAGAAATCGAAGTCGTATTCGAGAATCTGTGAGTGTGCCTCGTACCACCCGGAAATGTTTTGCGAGGCATCACAATGCATGAATGTGACGCTGCCGGGACTCAGGATATCCACTGCGGTGAGCACCTTCTGCTGCGGCGCGTAGATGAAGATGTTTCCCGGGCAGTGGTTTTCACCCTTATACGACAGCTGCAAGCTCACCCCGCCGACAACGAGCACGAGCTCGTCGTCGAATGTTGTGGTCGGCAGCGGACGCTTCGGGTCGGGAAAGCGTTCCAGAAGTTCCTTGGTGATGCGGTGGGCGACGATCTCGACGTCGGGGCCGAAAACAGAGGCCGCTCCGATGTGATCGGCGTGCCAGTGACTGTAGATCACGTGGGTCACGGGTTTGTCGGTGGCGTCTTCGATCGCCGCCAGCATGTTCTCGCCCAGCGTCGGCGGCGCGTCGATCGCGACCACGCCCTCGTCGGTCACTACGAATCCGGCGTCATAGCCGGCGCTGGTGACCCAGTAGAAGCCGCCTCGTAGTTCCTCGACGTGGTAGCCGTACTTTTGAAAGTGCTCACTCTCGAAATAGGGGGGATAGTACCCCTGGGGGTCCGGCGGGTCGTCCGGCCCGACTGGCGGGAACCCATAATTGTCTATCCCGTAGAAGCCCGAGGTGTTGTCGACATTGATGGGTTTCTGACTGTGCTGGCACATCGACGAGATGCCTTTCTATTGTCTGCTCTGGTCGTGAAGTATTGGAGCGCTGCGGGTATGCGGTCGGCCGACTATCCCGCGGACGCGAAGCGAAGGATCGCTTTGGTGACGCGACCCGAGCCCGCGTCCTCGAACGCGGTGTTGATATCGGCGAAGTCGTAGCAGGACAGCAGCCGGTCGATCGGGAACCGGCCGGCTCGATAGAGCTGGGCAATTTCGTTGATCAGCAGCGGAGAGACGGCGTCGCCCTGGATGATGCCCTGCAACGATTGGCCGAGCGTGAGCCGGCCCGCGTCGATCACCGCGCCCGCGCCTTCGTGGAACGCCACGAAGCCGAAACGGCCCATGGGCGCCAAGGCGCCGACTCCGGCGTCGAGGTTTTCCTTGCGGCCGCTGGTGTCGAGGATGTACTCCAGGCCGCGTTCGTCGATCGCGCGGAGCGCGCCGGTCAGATCCTCGACTCGGCCGGGGTCGACACAGTGTGTCGCCCCCAGTTCGCGCGCGAGCTGCAACCGGCCGGCGTCGACGTCGACGGCGACGATGGTGGTCGCACCCGCGACATGCGCCGCCATGACTGCTGCCAGGCCCACGGCACCCACGCCGAAAACGGCGAAGGAGGCCCCCACTGGAACAGCGAGAGCCTCGAGTACGGCTCCCGCGCCTGTCTGCACTCCGCAACCCAGCGGAGCCATGACCTCGAGCGGCAGGTCACGGGGGACTTTGATCGTATTCCGCTGGTGGGTCAGGGCGTACGAGGAGAAGGAGGACTGGCCGAAGAAGTGGCCGTGGGGCTCAGGGCCGCGGGCGACGTGCAGGCCGTTCGAGCCATCCAGCCGGGCACCGGCGAAGTTGGCCGCCCAGACGCTGTCACAGTAGGCCGCGTGCGAGGAAAGGCACGGCTTGCAGTGGCCGCACGAATGGTAGGAGAGGACGACATGGTCACCGGGCTCGACGGTGGTGACGGCGGCCCCCACCCGCTCGACAACTCCCGCGCCCTCGTGCCCGAGCACCACCGGTAACGGAGTCGCCATTCGTTGCGCACGTACGTGTGCATCGGTTGCGCATATTCCGGCCGCGGCAATGCGGACGAGTACCTCGTCGGGGCGCGGGTCTTCGATCTCGATATCGCGGAATTCGAACGGCCCGTCCTTGATTTCCAGGACTGCGGCGAGTGCGGACGTGGTCATATGTTGTCGGCCTCTTGCGCAGTGCCACCGGCGCCGAGGTGGCAGAGGACAGGAATCACAGCTACTCCCAGATCGAGTTCCCATGGCCGCAGGGGGCCTTTAACGTGTCCGAATTTACTTCGGCCACCAGCACTTTCGGATCGGTCGCCATATCGGTCACAGTCCGATAGCCGCCGGATGTGTTTTCCGAACCCGGACGGTCTCGCGCCGGTCGCAACCCTCGAACGAATCCGTTGACGAGGCCCTCGGCGGCGGGTAAGTAGCAGAGGCGGTGTCGACGCGCGGCCGCTTAACCGGAAGACCGACCAGCAGATCGCTGTCTTCGGGGAGAGCGGCAGCGGCAAGACCGTCCTGGTCTCATCGTTCTATGGGGCGACACAGTAACGGGCGTACAAGGCCGAGCCACCCGTACGAAGTGGTTGCGGACAAGGTCCTCGGGTCCGGCGGCAGTGCCTCTCCCGGGTTTCAGAGATTGGAGTTCATTCGGTCGGGGCGGGACAGATGCTGCCGATGACCTGTTTCAGCGGCCCGTCTGATCGCTTCGAGCACCCGGTGGCGATCGAGTGCGACCGCGAAGTCCGGCGCATTGGCGGTTCCGTCGCGGAGGTCGGCGGCGAACTGGGCGTAGAGGCGGGCGACCCCCGCTGCGGGTGCGTCGAGTTGCAGGTCGGGAGCCGCATAGGCGGGGGGGACCTGTAGCACTTGGACAGGCTCGCTGCCGCGGCGCAACGTGATGGTGAAATCGGTGAAATGGATGTAGCCCGACGCCGACTCCACACGCAGACTGCCCTCGGTGCCCTGGATCTCCCATACCATCGCCGAGCCGGCAGACTGCCCGGCGCTGTAGTGCAGCGAGGTGACGATCGCGCCTTCGAGAACGCCGGCGACGACGATCTCATCCGGCGCGTCCCTCGGCAGCGACGCGCCATCGGAGAGGCGGACGCCGTCACCGCGCTGGTTGGCCACGACGGCGGACAGACTCTCGAACGTGCCGAGCACGCGAGCGAGCGGTTCGAGCCCGTGGCCGAGCATGATACTCAGAAGCGTGGCGCCATGCTTTGCGTGAGCCATATACTCGACCGGCGGGTCATATCGGCCGACCCACATGTCGTCGGCCAAATGCGCTCGGATGCTCGTGCTGAGCGGCTTGCCGATCACGCCTTGCGCGATGAGGTCGCGAAGGAAGAGGATCGGCGGGTGCAGGCCGCCCTGCAACCCGGCAACCGTCCGCAGCCGCCGCTCGCGGGCAAACCCCTCCAGCGCTTCGGCTTCCGAGAGGTTTCGTGCGAGCGGCCATTCGCAATAAACCATCTTGCCCGCGGCCAGCGCGTCGGAAACAATCTGCTTGTGCTCCGGCACCTTGACCGCAACCACCACCAGGTCGACCTCCGGTCGCACGACCAGAGCCTCATGTGTGTCGAAGGCGAGATCGGCGCCCAGCCGACGAGCGGTCGCGTTCGCGCTCTCCATACGAGTCGTACTGACGGCGCGGATCTGGAACGCGTCGAGCGCCTGCAGCGCCGGGACGTGAGCAATTCCGCCCCAGCCCCGATCGGCACTGGCCCCGATAAGGCCGACGCCGATCCGGGTATTTGCTGAATTCATCATCTAGGGTGCTCCTGCCTTGTGCAGCCCCGGCAATGCTCCCCGGGCTGCGTCACGATGATTCGTTTCCGGACAAAGGCGTGGGCACTCGGGCTCACCATGGCGAGCGAGCAATTGTTGCCGTTCGCGTAGCGGCCGCGGGGTTTGAGCCCGAGTGACCCAAGCGCAGGTTTTACACGTGAGCCCAATGGGCCTCGAGTTCGCGCGCGACATCGGCCGGACGCTCTATCATCGGCCAGTGCGAGCTGCGCAGCTTGAAGACGGCACGTGCGCGTGTGGCATTACCGAGCTCGTCGGCGAAGCGGTGCGGAAGAAACGGATCGTCCAGGCCCCAGATCACTAGCGCCGGCGCGGTCACGTTGCTCAAACCTGGCTTCCACTCCGCCCCGACCTCGATCGCCGAACGGTAAAGGGCGAGAATGCTTGCCCTCATAGTGGCATCGAGATGCCGGACCGATTCGTTTGCCGCGTCGCGCGGCATCTGCGCCTCGTTGAGGCTTGCTGCGAACGCCTCGAGGTCGAGGTCCGCCATCCATTGCTCGCCCTCGCCTGGCGTTTGCCAGATCTTGGCAAGATAGTGCCACGGATACTCCGGATCGATCGGCCCGCTGATGCCTGTCCATGTCCGCACCAGATCTGGTCGGATAGACGCGAGACGGCCCGTCAGCAGAGACCCCCAATCATGACCGACCAGGTCGACGGGTTCGCCGATTTCTTCGATCTTCTTGATAAGCCAATCGAGATACTCTTCTTTCGTCGACGTGAATCCCGCTGGTAGGGGTACGCCGAACCCGGGGAGATCGATCGTCACAATATCTTCGCGTTGAAGATAGGAACGGACGGTGTCCCAAAGCCGGTGGGTATCAGGTACACCATGGACGAGGACTGCAGGCATTTCGGATTCTCCAATTGATTGTTGTCGTGGTCGAATGGCCGGTCGGCCGAGTCAGGGAAGGAGGATGACTTTGCCCTTCAGCGGGTCCGAACCTATGTCGGCCGCCCGTGCCCGCGGATCGGTCGCCGTATCCGTCACGGCAGTAATGCACGGTGCCGCGAGGTGCGGTGGCGTCAGTGCCGGACGCCGGTCCGGGCGGCTTGTTCGACTCGGGCGATGAGACGGCTGTTGTGGGCGGCGTGCTGGAAACCCGGGGTGTGGTGGGTGCCGTTTGTGATGTCGCGGGCCAGGCCGGCGTAGACCTCGCCGACGTTGATGGAAGCGCCCGTCCAGATGTTGGCGGCGGTGGGTCCCGCACCGGTGGCGACCGGGCGGTCGGGCGTGGTGAAGTCGACGCTCGACGAGAGGGTGAGGTCGCCGACCTGAACGCCCGCGGGGTGGTCGCCCGTCAGCTTCAGCCAGCCCTCCGATCCGCGTACTTCCAGACTGAAGTGGGCGTCGGAGGCGGGCACGCCCGCCAGGATCTGCACCCCGACCGGCGCCCCCGAGGAGGTCTTGGCGATGGCGTCGAGGTGATCCGGGACCTCGCGGACAGATATCGCGCCGGTGTCGACCAACTTCACCTGGGGCCAAAGGAGTTCGGTGCGGGCGTCGATCTCGGTGATGTCGCCGAGAACGGCCTCGACCACATCCAGGACGTGGCCCGCGGCAATGGTGAGGAAGCCGGCGCCGGACGCTGCCTTGTCGAAGTACTCGTACGCGCTCACCGACTCCGGGCCGTTGCCAAAGGTCGTCGCGGCGACTCGCGCCGAGAGCAGCCGCCCGAGCCGGCCCTCAGCGATGATCTCCGCCGCGCGGCGTACCGAGGGGTTGAGTCGGCCCTGCAGGCCGATCGCGGTGTGCAGCGAGCCTGCCGCCTCGGCCATTTCTTCCGCCTGCGCGACGGTCGAGCCCAGTGGCGACTCCGAATACACGGCCTTGTTCGCTGTGAGCGCCGCCAGCACGAGCTTGCGGTGAGCCGGCACCTTGACCGCCACGGTGACGAGGTCGATCGACGGATCGCCGATGAGCTCGAACGGATCGGCGTACCAACGTCGGGCGCCGAACGCCTCCGCAGCGCTGCGAGCGCTCTCCGCATGCCGTGTCGCCACGGCCGCAAGTTCGAACGCCGGCTGGGCCGCCAGCGCGGGGATATGCGATGCCCCCGCCCAGCTCGCCTTCGTGTCCGCACCGATGATGCCGACACGAATCACATTGCTTGCCATGATGTAGAGCTCCATTCATCCATAGACAAAATCTGGGGCGACCTGCCAGCGCGCTGCTGACTACCTGGGCCGTGAGCGCTATACCGGCAGATCCTGCGCGGCGACCCCGCACCGCACGTTTTTCAACGGTCGATGGCGGCCATGTCGGGCTCCGCATGGCGGTCACCGGACGCAGGTGGCAGGTTGTTCAGCCGGGCGGTCTGATCGGCAGTGAGCCGGATACCGTCGGCGGCGCTGTTTTCTTCGAGCCGGTCGACTCGCTTGGTGCCCGGGATAGGTGCGATGCCGTCGCCCTGTGCGAGTAACCAGGCCAGAGCGACCTGCGCAGGTGTGGCATCGATATCGTCGGCGACTTCGCGTACCTCGTCGGCGATACGCAGGTTGCGCGTGAGGTTTCCGCCGGTGAAGCGGGGATTGGTGCGACGCCAGTCGGCGACGTCGAGGCCATCGAGGGAGCGGATGCGACCGGTCAGGAAGCCGTGCCCCAGGGGCGAGTAGGGGACCAAACCGATCCCGAGCTCACGCAACGTGGGTAGCACTTCGGTCTCGGGGTCCCGGGTCCACAGCGAGTACTCGGATTGGACGGCTGTCACTGGATGAACCGCATGGGCCCGGCGGATCGTCGCCGCGGCGGCCTCGGAGAGCCCGATGTGGCGCACCTTGCCCGCGGCTACCAACTCGCTCAACGCTCCCACTGTCTCCTCGATGGGAGTGCCGGGGTCGACCCGGTGCTGGTAGTACAGGTCGATGTAGTCGGTTCCGAGCCTGCGCAGCGACCCGTCGACAGCTGCGCGGATGCTTGCCGGAGTGCTGTCCGGGCCCGGACGGCCGGTGTGCGAGATCAGGCCGAACTTGGTCGCGAGAACGACGTTGTCCCGGCGGCCCTTGACGGCGCGACCCACCAATTCCTCGTTGATGTAGGGCCCGTAGACCTCGGCGGTGTCCAGATGTGTGACACCGAGATCCACGGCGCGCTGAATGGTACGAATCGACTCGGCCTCGTTCCGGCCGGCGCCGGTGTAGAACGCCGACATTCCCATGGTCCCGAGGCCGATGCGCGAGACCTCCATCCCGCCCAGCGATGTGAACTGCATCGGGTTGTCCCTTCCTGGATCTGCTCGCAGGTTCCGCATGTCGATGCGAAACCGGTCTCGGCGCCGCCGACAGACGCGTAACGGCTCCGGTGACACACAGCGCCGCCGACGGTTACGTGATCAACCGGCAGCGCGAAGAACTTGATGCATCAAGAACTACACCTTGGAACTTGACCTGTCAAGAAGTTCGGCTAGGGTGGCCTCATGGCGAGTACGGCAGCTGGCACGAAAGGGCAACGGGGCCGGCGGCCGCGGAACGCTCCGGCGACCGCGGAAACGGCGGCTGAAGAAGATTCCGGCGCAGGCGAACCCACTGAACCGCATGCCGGAACGCAATGGCTGAACCACGATGAGCGGGCGGCGTGGCTGGCCAACTCCGCGCTCATGATCAGCTTGCCGGCTGCCCTCGACGCGAGGATGCAACGCGAGGCCGAGCTGACCTTCTTCGAGTACATGGTGCTGTCGGTCCTGTCCGAACAGCCTGCTCGCACGCTGCAGATGAGCGACCTGGCCGCGCGGACCGCGGCATCGTTGTCGCGGTTGTCGCATGTGGCTGCGCGGCTGGAGAAGCGCGAACTGCTCACCCGAGCCCGCGTTCCCGGCTCCGGCAGACGCACCGTTGCAGTGCTCACCGAGGCCGGTTACACAGCGGTTGTGGCGGCGGCTCCGGGTCATGTCGCCGCGGTCCGCGAATACCTGATCGACCAGCTCGAGCCGCACGATCTGGCGGCACTGTGCCGCATCGGCACCGCGGTCGCCGCCGCCCTCGAGCGCGAATAACTCGACGCAGCGTCTGCGGCAGCTCCGCGTGCTGTGGCCCTGAATTATTTCCTGCTTCCCTTCCCGGCAACGGGAATCGGCACGGCCAATAGCTTCAGTACTGTTAACTAATCCGTTGCCGGGAAGAGACCCGGCGCTTGCGCCGGCGGCAGAGAATCTCTCTCGTAACGGGAACGAGAGAGTGCGGGTGCTGGATGGTCGTCGGTCACGGCGTGGATCAGAGTTCGTATCGCCATGAGGATCTGCCCGATGGACGAGGACGGTTCGGACGATTCGGCGGTAGATATGTTCCCGAGGGACTCATGGCCGCGTTGATCGAACTGGGCAGCGCCTACGAACAGGCTCGTGCCGACGCCGGATTCGTCGATGAGCTGGCCGAACTGATGCGTGCCCGGGTCGGGCGGCCGACCCTGCTGCACCAGGTGCCGCGGTTCGCGGCGCGGCTCGGGGTGCCGGGGGTGAAGGTTTATCTCAAGCGCGAGGATACGGCGCACACCGGGTCGCACAAGATCAACAATGCGCTCGGGCAGGGGCTGCTGGCCAAGCGGATGGGTAAGCGTCGCATCGTCGCCGAAACCGGTGCGGGGCAGCACGGGGTCGCGGTGGCGACGGTGTGCGCGATGCTCGATATGGCGTGCACCATCTATATGGGCGCCGACGATATGGAACGGCAGCGGCACAATGTTGTGCGGATGCGGCTGCTCGGTGCCGATGTGCGGGCGGCGGAAACGGGGAGCCGGCGGCTCAAAGAGGCGATCAGCGAATCCGTTCGCGACTGGGTCGCGCATGTGGACAGCACCCATTATCTTTTCGGCACGGCCGCCGGGCCCGCTCCCTATCCGCGGATCGTGCGGGATTTCCAGACCATCATCGGGGTCGAGGCGCGGGCGCAGATCCTGGCCGCGGAGGGGCGGCTGCCCGATTACGTTCTCGCGTGCGTGGGCGGGGGAAGTAACGCCGTCGGCACGTTCCACCCGTTTGCCGCCGACCCGCAGGTGCGACTGGTCGGTGTGGAAGCGGCGGGGCACGGGATCGGCACCGGGGCGCACGCGGCGTCGCTGAGCGCGGGGTCGCCGGGGGAGATGGACGGTAGCTTCAGCTATCTGCTGCAGGACGACGACGGGCAGATCGCGGTCACCCACAGCGTGGCCGCGGGCCTGGACTATCCGGGAGTCGGGCCCGAACTCAGCTATCTGAAGGAGACCGGCCGCGTGCAGTACGCCGCCGCGACCGACGCGCTGGCCCTGCGTGGACTGCAGATACTCAGTCACAGTGAGGGGATCATCGCCGCCCTCGAATCCGCCCATGCGGTGGGCTACCTCCTGGATGTGGCCGAGCGAGGCGAGCTACCGCACGATTCCGTAGTGCTGCTGTGCCTGTCGGGCCGCGGGGACAAGGATCTGGAGGTCGCCGCGCAGCGGTTGGGGCTCGGCTGATCGCGCTGTGCCGTATACCCTGCGTGGATATCGCGCCGGGGTCAGGCGGGAGTGTGCGCGGTGCCCTCCCCGGTACGGGCGATTCTGGCATGTGCGGGTGGGCTGCCGGGATCGGAGACGCGTACCGGCTCCGGTAGGGCCGGCCAGTAGTGCTCGGTGAACAATCGGGCGACCAGTTCGCCACGACTGGAGACCTCGACCTTCGCGAACACCGCCTTGATGTGGTCGCGGACCGTATGCGGGGAGAGGAAGAGCGTGCCGGCGATTTCGGCGGTGGTCAGGCCCCGCGCGATGAGCTGGGTGACCTGGAGTTCCCGGGAGCTCAGGCCGTGTGCTTCGGCGATCAGCGCCGCCAGGTCGGCGGGTGTGGCGGGTTCGATGATCAGGGCGACCGGGCCGGGACCCGAGTCGCCGCCGCTGAGGCTCGAGGCGTGGCAGGACAGCCAGCGGCCCTCGGTGTTCCGGATGCGCAACCGGGCGTTACCGTGGTCGAGGCCGGCGGCCAGCGCCCGCGCCTGCAGGACCGCGCCGACAACCCAGATCGGAAATCCCAGCCCGAGCTTCGACGGAACGGATGGGCCCGCCGGTAGCGATGCGAGGTGTTGCCGGGCTTCCTCGTTGATCGACAGCGCAGCGCCCGACTCGTCGAACAGGATCAGGCCGGGGGCGGGCGAATCCGTCTGCGTCGGCGCGGGGGCCGGCCTGGCGAAACCACGCAGTCGCGCAGCCAGGGGTTGCGAGAGTTCGGCGAGCAGGGCCACCTCGTCCGCAGCGAAGTCGGCGGTGCCGCGGAACAAGCTGACCAGACCCCACGGCCGGTCGCCGATCCGGAGTGCCACACGCAGTTCATCATGGATACCGTGGCCGGCGAACAGCCGCCGGAAGCGCGCGCTGCGCGCCGGGAGATCGCCGGTGGCCGCACGTAGCCCGGCCGCCGGGACGGGTGCGCGTGTCAATTCGCGGAAAGGTACGACGTTCTCCTCGAGGAGTTCGCTCGCCCAATAGTCGGCACATCCCTCACCGGAGCCGAGATTCTCCACCAGCATCGGCGCCGTGATCAGACCGGTCTCCGGATCGGCCGCGGTCCACACCGCCGAATCGAACGGTACGAGCCGGCGGATTCCCGCTGAGATCCGGCCGAACAGGTCGATGCTGTCGACGGCTCGGTCGGCGGCGGACAGTACGGATACGTGTGCCTGGTTCATAGGTTGCCTCCGCGTTCCAGCGTGCCCGCGAGGCGGCCCGGCGCCAACCCCTCATCCGGGGGATTCGGTCCTGATCACGCACCCACTCACGCGGGATGGTTCCCGGTCGTTGCGTCCGCGAATGTCGATGGCAGACGAACGGAGAGGGAAATATGGATATCGCAATTGTGGGTGGTGGTTCGGCGGCGGTTGCCCTGCTGGACGCACTGGCAGTATCGGCGGACGAATTCGCGGACCGCCCGGGGTCGGTGACTGTTTTCGAGCCGTCGCCGCAGCTGTGGCGCGGCCGGCCCTACGCGGCGGACCTGGACTCGGTGCTGGTGAATTCGATACCCCGGCTGATGTCGATCCGGAGCGGGGACTTCGGCCACTACAGCGGCTGGCTCGGCGAGCGCAGCACCGGCCACCTCGACCAGCGACTCGGGGAACCCCTGGTGCCGCGTGGACTCTACGGCGAGTACCTGGTGGACTCCGCGGAAGGGGCCCTGGCAGCATTGCGCGAACGGGGGTGGAGTTGCGGCGTTGTCCGCGGC
Source organism: Nocardia sp. NPDC051750 (assembly GCF_044453135.1). NCBI lineage: Bacteria > Bacillati > Actinomycetota > Actinomycetes > Mycobacteriales > Nocardiaceae > Nocardia > Nocardia sp. NPDC051750. Next base: position 504,496 of record NZ_JBITCK010000008.1, read on the forward strand.
CCGGTGACGAATATCGTTACCGCAGGAGACGGGTTCGTACTCACGACAGGCGACGGGCAGCAGCATCGGGCGAGTCGTCTGGCACTGTGTGCAGGCGGCGGGACATCTCCGGATCCGTACGGTCTGAGCGGCCTACCGGGATATATCCACGACCCATACCCGTTGGCCCGCACCCTCGACGAGATCGCGCCCGAAAGTGCGGTATCGGTCGTCGGCAGTGGACTGGTGGCCGTCGATATCGTCGTATCGCTGGCCGCCCGGGGGCATTCCGGCCGGATCACCCTGCACTCCCGCAGCGGAATGCTGCCGCACGTCTGGCAGCGCCCGAACCCGCGAGTCTCCCGGCACCTGACCGGCGAGCGGATCACGGGCCTCTACCGGGAACAAGGATTTGTCACGGTCGACGACCTCGTAGACCTGGTACGCGCGGAAATCACCGGCGCCGGGGAGAGTTTCGACGACTTCGCGGCGGAGATCCTGGATACGAGCGAGGATCCGGTGGCCCGGCTGCGGCGGCACATCGGCGCGATCGACGATCCCGGGATCGGCCGGCGGTTGCTCCGGGAGTCGGCGCACCAGTTGGGCGCCTCCGTGTGGCCGCTCCTGCGGGAGACCGATCGAGCCCGGTTGCGGAGGTACTTCCGCACGGTGAACGCCGTCGCTTCGCCGATGGTCCCGGTCAATGCGCTGACCGTCCTGGACATGCTGGATACCGGTTGTCTCAGGCTCGCTCGCGGCGTGCGGGCCGTCGAGCCGGTGTCCGGAGGCTTCCGGGTTCACGACGCCACCGGCACCGGTACGGCGGATACCGTGATCAACGCGGTGAACCCGGCACCGCAGGCGGTTCCGGCCGCGGCGCGCGGGCTGGTCGATTCCCTGGTGGACACCGGCCTCGCCACGCGTCATCCGGAGGGCGGGATCACTCCCGCCGACCCTCGGGTGCACATCGTGGGGGACCTCTCGGGCGGCGGTTCGTTCATGACCACCGGCATCCCCGGGATCGCGGGCCGCGCGGCCGTTACCGCCCGGGCGCTGCGTGGCGGTGAACGACTCGCCACGCCCGGCCGCCTCACCCGCCTGCCGGCATGACGTCGATCACAGCGGAAACGGTCCGGTATGTGAGACCGGGGCACGGAATCGCCGGTTTCGGCGGCTTACGGCCACTTTTCGCCGGCGTCCGGGAATAGCGCGGCGCGAAAATCGATTGATCCCAGGAGTAGCCGTAGGAAAGACTGGCGCGTCACCGATGAGCCGGACGGGTCGCCTCCGTCTGCTCTCATATGTGGCCCGGGCCCGGTCGACGACGACCGCCCGGGGCCGCGTACCAGTTCGTTCCCGACCCCGGAGGTAGCCGATGCCCGCACTGAAGTCTGTTCGCCGGGCGGGCGGAGGCACCCCGGCGGTGATCCGGCTGCTGGTGATCGCGACGTTCGTGGTGATCTTGAACGAGACCATCATGATCAACGCGATTCCGCGGCTGATGAACGACCTCGAGGTCACCGAACGGGCCGCGCAGTGGGTGTCCACGGCGTTCATGCTGACCATGGCCGCTGTCATCCCGGTGACCGGCTGGTTCCTGCAGCGGGTCACGACGCGGCGGGCCTACGCGCTCGCCATGGGAATCTTCCTCGCCGGGACGGCGCTGTCCGCGGTCGCGCCGTCGTTCGCGGTGCTGCTTGTCGGGCGGATCGTGCAGGCGGGCGGTACGGCGGTGATGATGCCGCTGCTGATGACCACCTTGATGACGGTGGTGCACGAACGTGATCGTGGCCGGGTCATGGGCAATGTCACCCTCGCGATTTCGGTGGCGCCGGCGATGGGACCGGTCATCTCGGGTCTGGTGCTGCAGGTCGCGTCGTGGCGGTGGCTGTTCGTGCTGGTGCTACCGATCGCGGGGGTGGTCACCTGGTTCGGCCTGCGCAGTCTGGAGAACGTCGGTGAACCGGAAGCCGGCTCGATCGACTGGTTCAGCGTCGTCTTCGCGGCACTCGGTTTCGGCAGCCTGGTCTACGGGCTCAGCCAGTTCGAGGCGGGCAGTGTCACGACCCCGGTGCTGATCACCGTGGCCGGGATCGTCCTCATCGGTTTGTTCGTGGCCCGGCAGCTGTGGTTGCAGCGCCACGGGACACCGCTGCTGGATCTGCGGGTTCTGCGGGCGGCCACCTATGCCAAGGGACTGGTTCTCATGGCGGTGGCGTTCCTGGCGATGCTCGGTTCGATGATGCTGCTGCCGCTGTACCTGCAGAATCTGCGCGACCTGTCGCCGCTGCTCACCGGTCTGCTGGTGATGCCGGGCGGGCTGGCTATGGGCCTGCTCGGACCGGTGATCGGCCGGATGTTCGACCGTTTCGGCGGCCGCGTCCTGGTGATCCCGGGGTCGATCGCGATCACCGCGGCGCTCGCGGGCTTCACCCAGATCTCGATCAGCACCCCGTACTGGCAGCTGCTCGGACTGCACATCCTGCTCATGATCGGGCTGGCCGCGGCCTTCACGCCGGTGTTCACCCTCGCGCTGGGCGCGCTGCCGGAGGACCTCTACTCGCACGGCAGTTCGATGCTGGGCACCCTGCAGCAGGTCGCCGCCGCGCTGGGCACCGCCCTGGTGGTGACCGTGATGGCGACCCGGGCGGGCACGCTGGAGGACGGCGGCGCCGATCCGGTGTCGGCGCAGCTGGGCGGGATGCAGTGGGCGTTCGCGGTCTCGGCGGCCCTGTCGCTGGTCGTGATCGTCATGGCGGTCTTGCTGCCGAACCGGTCCAGCGCACCCGACGACGACGGTATCGACGAGAAGGCCGAGGCGGAATTGGTCGAGGCCTGATCGTCGCCGTTCCGGCACATTTTCGGCACTGCGTGTCATATTCTTTCGGCGATAGCCGGATCGACAGTGACGGAGATGGGTCATGGGGACACTGGACGGCAAGGTCGCGTTCATCACCGGAGCCGGTCGCGGCCAGGGGAGAAGTCATGCGGTGCGGTTCGCCCGGGAAGGTGCCGACATCATCGCCGTCGACACCACCGCGGACGCGAAGAGCGTGCCCTACCCGTTGGCGACCGCCGAGGACTTGGCCGAAACGGCTCGGTTGGTCGAAGCCGAAGGTCGCAAGATCGTCGCCCGGGACGCCGATGTTCGCGATCTGGCTGCGCTGACCGCCGCCGTCGACGACGGAGTGAAAGCCCTCGGACGACTCGATATCGTGGTCGCCAATGCCGGGATCTCCACGCCCGCCCCCACACTGGGCATGAGCGAGGACACCTGGCAGGAGATGATGGATATCAACCTGACCGGAGTCTGGAAATCGTTGAAGGCATCCGTGCCGCACATCATCGAATCCGGGCACGGCGGTTCGGTGGTCATCACGAGTTCGGTGGCCGCGATGGTCGCCATGGAGAACATCGCGCACTATTCCGCCGCGAAAGCCGGTTTGGTGGCTCTGATGAAGGTGCTGGCCAAGGAACTGGCGCCGCACAGCATCCGGGTCAACACCGTCCACCCGGGCACGGTCGGCACCGATATGGTCTACAACGAATCCACCTACCGGCTGTTCCGCCCCGACCTGGAGAACCCGGTACGGGCCGATTTCGAAGCGGTTGCCGGGAAGATGAACCGGTTGCCGGTGATCGCGCTCGAACCCGAGGACATCACGGACACCGTGTTCTTCCTGGTGTCCGACGCCGCGAAATACATCACCGGCACCACCCACGTCATCGACGCCGGGAACGTGCTGTAGGCGCCCGGCGCCCGAATCTGCACCCGGCGTGCGGGTTCGGCCGGCTTATGCCACTGTGGGTGCGAGGATGACTACGCAGGACTCGCTCGACCGATTCTGGAGAGGCGGAAAGTTCATGGTGGCGAAGAAGTTTCGGAGGAGCGCCGCGGCAGCGTGCGGTGCGGCGGTATTGCTCGCGCTGCCGCTGCTGTCCGCACCGGCCGCGAACGCGGCGGTGGCGCCGAAAATCGATATCGCGGTGAGCGGTAAACCGACCACGGCGTCGGGGGACACGGTGCCGACCGGGTGCGGTGTGCGGCTGGAAGCGACCGTGACCCTGCCCGACAGCAGTCCGGTGGAGACCGGGACGGTCCAGTTCTTCAACCGTGTCCCGGACAACGGCGATGTGTTCCTCGGCAAGGTGCCGGTGCAGTACGGCATGGCGAGTCTCACCTGGACGGCGAGCACGGTCGGCGCGAACGGGCTGAGCGCGGCCTATTCCGACGGCCTCCCCGATCTCTTGCCGGTGTCGGCCGGGACGCAGGTGACCGTACGACCGGGGCTCCAGCTCGGCGGACTGTGCCTCTGACAGCGGGATAGCCGCCACGGGCCGCCGCCGGGGCGCGGCGGCCCGCGCTCGCCGGTTCCGGGGCGCGGCGTAGATTCGGCGTATGTCCAGGGATGACAGTGCCGCGGCCGCGAACCATCAACCGCTGCTGGTGCTGGTGAAGATCACCGAGATCCTCGATGCCTTCTCGCTGGCGCGGCCGTCCTTGACGCTGGGGGAGATCCAGCAGGCCACCGGGTTCCCGACCTCCACGGTGCAGCGGCTGGTGACGAATATGGTCGCGCAGGGGCTGCTGGATCGCGCGGGTGATCAGATCCGGGTCGGGCTGCGGATGAGCTACTGGGCGGCGACGGCCGTGAAGGGCCTGGATCTGCTGTCGATCGTCGACCCGGTACTGCGCGAAATCCGCGACGAGACCGGGGAGACGGCCTGTGTGTTCCGGGCCGACCACGGGTTCCGTGTCTGTGTGGCCATAGCCGAGACCCGGCATGCGCTGCGGCGGGATATGTACGTCGGAAAGATCATTCCGCTGTATGCCGGCTCGGCAGGCAGGATTCTGCTGGCCTGGAATCCGGACCTCGCCGAACAGGTGCTGGCCGCGCCGCTGGAACCGCTCACCGAGATCACCGTGACCAGCCCCGCGGAACTGCGCTCACTCATCGCGCAGGCGAAGGCCGACGGATATGCGATCAGCGCCGGGGAGCGCGAGGATTCGGCCTCCGGGCTGTCGGCGCCGATCTTCGACGCGGCCGGGAATGTGGCGGCGGCGCTGACGATCAGCGGTCCGACGATCCGGATGCCGCGGGAACGGTGTGAGGAGTGGGTGGACCTGCTCGTCGGCTATGCCGAACAGCTGACCCGCACGCTCGGCGGTCGTATCCCGGCCTGAACCCGGAGTGGACCGCGAGATCTCGCAGCTCTGCCCGCTGGACGGCCGGCTTGCTCAGGCCCGAGTCCGCCGATTCACCGCGCAATCGCCGGTACGGCAATGCCGCGACCACCCCGGCGAGTACCGGACAGGCCGCCGAGCTACTCGGCGCATCTATGGAGCGCATCGCCTCCAATATGCTCGCCGCCCGGCTCGCCGAACTCGTCGACGCCGGGCGTGTCGACCTGACCGGCGAGGGTCAGCGCCGCCTGGACGATGTAGTCGTCGTCGCAGAACGGTGCGCCGCCCAGAACTGGGCGCTCGGCAGCCCGTTCAGCGATCCCGGTTCTTCCGAGGTTCAGTGGGGCAGAGCCTCGGGATTGACCGCGTACGGCGGTAGTTCCCCGCGGACCATGGCCACGGCGTTCTCCGCGCAGCGCCGGGCCATCTCGGCCCGGACCGGTACGGTGGCGCTGCCGACGTGTGGCAGCAGCACGGTATTCGGCAGTTCGGCGAGCCCGGGGGCCAGCCGCGGTTCTTCCTCGTAGACGTCGAGTCCGGCCCCGGCGATCGTTCCGTCGCGCAAGGCCGACACCAGCGCCTGCTCGTCGACCACCGGCCCGCGCGCGGTATTGATCAGGATCGCCGAACGTTTCATCGCGCCGAGGACGGCGGCATCGACGAGGTGGCGGGTCGCCGCCGTGAGCGGGACGTGCAGCGAGAGGTAATCGCTGGTCTCGACCAGCTCGGGCCAGGAGACATGGCGTACCCGGCCGGCGAATTCGCCCAGCTCCTCGTCGGTGACGACCCGGTCACCCGGCGGGCGCGGGCAGAACGTGACCGTCATTCCGAAGGCGAGGGCTCGCCGGGCGGTGGCCCGCGCGATCCGGCCGAAACCGGCCAGTCCGAGGGTTTTTCCGCTGACATCACTGCCGAGCAGCAGCTCCGGTTCCCAGCCCTGGAACTTCCCGGCCCGGACGAAGGCGTCCGCTTCGACACAGCGTCGCGCGACCGCCAGCATCAGCAGCACGGCGATATCCGCGGTGGAATCGGTGAGCACACCCGGGGTGTTGCCGACGACGATGGAGTTCGCGGTGGCCGCCGTGATGTCGATGTTGTTGTAGCCCACCGCGAAATTGCTGATCCCGCTGATCCGGGCCTTGTCGAGCAGGGGTGCGTCGAATTCGTCCCGCAACTGCGCGACCACCACCCGGTAGTCGCCGGAGGCGCAGGCCGCCGCCAATTCGTCGTGGTCCATCCGAGTTCCGGCGACCGTCACGGTGCCCGCGGCTTCGAGTAGCCGCATTCCGGGGTCGGGCAGGGGCGTGGTGACGAGGAAATCGGTGCCCGTCACGCCTGCCCGCCGATCACCCATTCGAAGGCGTGCGCTTCCGACCGCGCGCCCTGGGCGGTCTTGGACCGGTTGGGTTCGCCGAGTTCGCCGAGCATCCGCTCACTGATATCGACCATCCGGGCCAGGGTGGCGGGGGTGAGCCAGTCCGGACGGGTGGCGAACAGGATGTCCTCGCTCGCCGTGTTGCCGCTCGCGCCGGGCGCGAAGGGGCAGCCGCCCAGACCGCCCAGGCAACCGTCGACCATTCCCGCGCCCGCGTCGATCGCGGCCAGGGTGTTGGCGACGCCCAGGCCCCAGGTGTCGTGGCCGTGGTAGACGATGCGCCGGTCCGGGGTCGTGGTGCCGACGGCCTGGATCAGCTGCCGGACCTGCGCCGGTACCGCTTGACCGAGGGTGTCGCAGATGACGATATCGGCGGCGCCGTCGGTCCGTGGGTCGGCGGCGATGCCCAGCACCCGCTCGGGGTCGATCACACCCTCGAACGGGCAGGTGAACGAGGTCGCGATGCAGAGCTGAATGGTCCCGCCGCAGTCCCGGGCCAGCTCCACGGCCCGCGGCATGGCGGCCACGCTGTCCTCGGTGGTGCGGCCGATATTGGCCTTGTTGTGCGAATCCGAGGCGGAGAAGCAGTACTGGAAGTTGCGGGCGCCCGCGGCGGCCGCCTTCTCGATATGCCGGGGGGTGGCGACCCACACCCAGCATTTCGCGAGTTCCTCGGGAGTCAGTTCGGCGATCACCTCGAGGGTGTTCGCCAGCGGCGGCACCAGGTCGGGGCGCGCCATCGAACCGATTTCGAGCTCGGGTACGCCCAGGGCGAGCAGTTCGCGGGCGATTTCCACCTTGCGTTCGGTGGACAGCAGTTTCCCGGTGAGCTGCAAACCGTCGCGGAGTGTGACATCGCGCAGCTGCGCGGCCGGCGTGTATGTGAAGGTCATACCGTCACCTCGGTTTCGGAAGTGCCTGCGATGGAATCGATTTCGTCGTCGGTGAGGTGGAGCACCGACGCGAGTACCTCGCGTGTGTGTTCACCCAGATCGGGTCCGATTGTACGGATCGGCAACGAGGCGCCGCCGATCACCGGGACGATGCCCGGGAAGCCGACGGTGCTGGGTTCGGCGGCGCCGGTGTCCACGGTGAACTGCTGGATCATATTCCGGGCGGCGTACTGTTCGTCGTCGCAGATATCGGCGGCGGTGTAGATCGGACCCGACGGCACGCCGGCCTCGTCCAGGAGTTTCAGGGCTTCTTCGCGGGTGTGCCGGCTCGTCCAGTCGGAGATCGCGGCGTCGAGTTCTTCGCGGCGGCGCCAGCGGGCGGCGTTATCGCGCAGGTCGGGGTCGGCCGCGAGATCGGGCCGGCCGATGATCTCCATATAGCGCTGGAAGATGCCGTCCCCGTTACCGGCGATGATGATGCTGAAACCGTCGTTGCACGGGTAGGCGTTGGACGGTGCGATACCTTCCATCCGGCCGCCCACCCGCCGCCGCTCGACCCCGTACGCGGTGTAGTCGGGGACCAGCGATTCCATCACCGACAGGATCGACTCGTTGAGCGCGACATCGATGATGCGCTGTTCCAGCGGGATCGCGGAGGTGCTGCGAGCCCGCTGGAACAGTGCCATGACAGTGCCGAACGCGGCGTAGATTCCCGCGATCGAATCACCGATGGAGACACCGGTGCGTACCGGTGCCCGGTCGGGATCGCCGACCAGTTCGCGCAACCCGCCCACCGCTTCCGCCACGGCGGCGAATCCGGGCCGCGCCGACTGTGGCCCGGTCTGGCCGTACGCGGAGATACGGGTGATCACCAGATCGGGGTTGACCTGCTGCAGTTCCTCCGGCCCGAGACCCCATTTCTCCAGCGTCCCGGGGCGGAAGTTCTCCAGCAGCACATCGCATTCGCGGACCAGATCGAGGACCAGCGCGCGGCCCGCCTCGGTTTTCAGATCCAGCACGATGGACTTCTTGTTGCGATTGATCGTGCGGTACAGCATCGAGGTGTCGCCGCCGTACAGCCGCCACCGGCGCAGTTCGTCACCGGTGACCGGGCGCTCGACCTTGATCACCTCGGCGCCGAAATCGGCGAGCATCCGGCCGGCGGTCGGCGCGGCGATGTAGTTGCCGAGTTCGAGGACCCGGATATCGGCCAGCGGACGAATTGCCTGGTTGCGCATAACTTCCTTTTCGTTCCGGAGGGTCAGAGGACCAGACTCAGCGGCATGATGAGCAGAATCGCCACCACCGAGGCGACCGAGACACCCACCGAGCAGGACTTCAAGGTGCCGCGGGTGGTCTGACCCATCAGCGATTGCAGGAGCCAGAAGGTGTTGCTGGTGACGTGGACGGCGAACAGTGAACCGGCGCCCGCCGCGAGCGCGATGAGCACGGGATCGATCCCGAGGGCCGGTGCGACCGGGGCGAGGATGCCCGCGGCGGTGATCGCCGAGATGGTCACCGAGCCGACCGCGATATGCAGCACGGCCGCGATCACCCACACCATCAGCAGCGGCGCGGCACTGCTCGCGGTGAAGTATTCGCCGAGGATATCGCCGAGACCGATGGCCGAGATGGTGGCCGCCAGCGATCCGCCGACGCCGGTGAGGATCAGGATCTGGCCGCTTTCGCTGAAGCCGGTGGCGATGGACCGCTGAATGCGCTCGATACCGACGGCTCGGCGGCCCACCATGCTGGTGCCGAGCAGGCCGATCAACAGAGCGATGACCGGGGTGGACAGGAATTCGACCACCGGGTTGTGGACTTCGGCGACGTCCAGGATCGCGCCGACGGCGATGAGGATCAGCGCGGTGCACAGCGGCGCGAACAGCAGTGCCAGCGGCGTCTCGGTGCGGGTCTCGGCCGCGGTCTTGGTGGCCACGCCACCGGACCCGGACCCGAGGTCGTGGTCGTCCTCGGTGGGCTGCTCGAGCGGATCCTGCTGTTCGTCACGCTCCTCGTTCCACCAGCCGCGGTCGAACAGGAAACACATCACCGCTACCGCGATCGCCACGGTGGGGATCACCAGAACGAGCCCGAAGAGCAGCATTTTCCCCAGCGGTACGCCCAGCAGACCGGCCAGCGCCAGCGCCCCGACACCCGGCACCGTCAGCACGATGCCGCATTCCCCGCCGATCGCCAGGGCGGTCGCCATCTTGGCGGTGCCCTTCTTTCCGATCTTGGCGGCGGTGCTGCGGGCCAGCGGAGCCGAGATCACCATGAGCACGTCGAGGTAGATCGACTGCAGGAACGTGGCGAGCGTCAGCGACATGGCATAGGGCATGCGGTGGGCGCCCAGGAGCCGGACCAGCGTCCCGACCAGGCGCTGGATCGCGCCGGTTTCCTGCAGCATCGCGCCCATCAGGACACCGAAGGCGACCAGCAGGCCGACCTCGGCCATGATGTCGCCGAACCCGGTGGTGATGGTTTCGACGGTTTTCCCGGCGCCCAGCCCGGAGGTGAGCCCCAGGTAGGCGGCGCCGATCACCAGCGATACCGCGGGATTGAATTTGAATCGGGTGATCAGCACGACGACGGCGAGGATCGCCGCGGCCGTATTGATCATCGTTGCAAGGTCTGACATGTGCTTGTTCCCATCGCGTCGCACCCGGGTGAGTGCTGTTCCCGCAGTCGAGCGGGGCAGTACGCCGTGACTCAGGCCACAGCAGACTCATATTATGAGCAGAGACTCACAATATAAGCAAGGCGCGTAGTGCTCAGTCCGGGGTGGGCCGATAGCTGGGGCCACGGTCGCGGACGACCCGGAGCAGCCCGGTCTCGGCGTACTCCGGCTGGGGTTCGCCCAGCTGTGGTTCGCCGATCTGGCCGCGGTAGTACAGCCGGGAACGGACTCGCGGGCTCATCAGGTACGCGCCGGCGAGGACGAAGGTCAGCAACTGGAACGCGGCGGGCTCGGCGGCCATGAGGTGGTCACAGAATTCCCGGGGCTCGTGATCGCGGGAACGCCGCAGCAGATCCCGGAACGCGACCACCAGGTCCGGGCGCAGGGACAGCACGCGGTCGAGGAACTCGGCCGAGACACCGGCCTGGTCGGCGGACAGGTCGTCGCCCTGTGCCGGGATGAGCTCCTCGCCGAGCAGGTAGGCGGCCTCGCGGTCGTCCTCGGTCAGCACCGGCGCGGTCATCGGTTCCGGCCCTTCGTTTCGATCAGGTATTTGCTGCTCCACAGCGCCAGCGCCGCCTGGGTGGCGGCCGGGTTCACGCCGCCGCTGGTCACCCAGGTGCTCGAATCGAACACGAACAGGTTGTCGATATCGTGGGTGCGGCCGTAGCGATCGGTGACCGAGGTGCGCGGATCCGTGCCCATGCGGGTGGTCCCCATCAGATGCCAGCCGCTCTCCTTGACCATGGGCCCGACGATGGTTTCCACGGCGCCCGCGGCCTCGAACGATTCGACGGCCTTGCGAGTATGCCAATCGAGCATGGCCCGGGAATTCTCGTCGGTGCGGTAGGTGATCTTCGGCGCGGGCAGTCCGCTGGGGTCGGTGAGGGAGCCGGACAGGGTGACGCGATTGTCCGCGACCGGCAGGTCCTCAGCGACGATGCTCCACATCGGGGTGTGCCCGAGGCGGCTGCGCAGGGTCCGGTGGAAATCCTCGAACCACATCGGGGCATCCGATTGCGCCCACGGGTAGGACCGGGTGATTCCGAGCGGGCCGCCGGTCGGCTGCAGACCCCATTTCGCGCCGCGCACGAAACCACGCGACTCATCCGTTTCATAGAACTGCATGCTGTGGATCTGCTGACCCCACGATCCGGCGGTGGTCCCGAGATCCTGCTCGAACACCCCGGCGACGGCGCCGAAAGGATGCATCATCAGGTGCGTGCCCACGAGGCCCGACGAATTGGCCAGTCCGTCGGGGTGTTCGGGGGTCGCCGACATCAGCAGCAGGCGCGGGGTGCCGAGCCCGTTCGCGCACAGTACGACCGCGTGGGCGTACACCGCGTCCACCCGGCCTTCCCGGTCGATGTACTCCACGCCCGAAGCCCGGCCGTTCTCGGTGAGGATCCGGGTCGCGCGTGCCCCGGTGCGCAGGTCCGCGCCGCGGCTGCGCGCCGCCGGCCAGTGCGTGATATCGGTCGAGGCCTTGGCGCCTTCGGGGCAGCCGGACATGCAGGTACCGTGTTGCCGGCAGGGTTTGAGATCGCGGTAGACCCGGGTGGAGATCGCGTTCGAACCCGGCCACCAGTGCCAGCCCAGTTCGTTGAGCGTGTCCGCCATCAGCCGCCCCGCGGCGCGGATCGGCACCGGGGGATTGGGCGGGCCCTCACCGGGCGGATACGCCGGATTGCCCGCCAGGCCGGAGACACCCATCTGCCGTTCCGCCTCGACGTAGAAGGGCTCGAGGTCCTCGTAGGTCAGCGGCCAGTCGTCGGCGACACCGTCGAGGGAACGGACCCGGAAATCGCTGGGCGTCATCCGATGCCATTTCGCGGAATACAGCACGGTGCCACCGCCGACCCCGTTCCACATCAATGGGCTGATATCGGAATCGCTGTCGTCCACGGGATAGTCCGCCGCGCCGCGCCGCTGATTGGGATTGCGGCCCCAGTGCAGATCCGCGGTGACCTCGAAATCGTCGAAATCGGCGCGGGCGTTGGCATAGTCGGGCCAGTCACCCTGCTCGAGGCAGACGACGGACATACCGGCGGCGGTGAGCTCGGCGGCCGTGATACCGCCGGACAGCCCGGCACCGACAATGACGACATCGACCGGATCGGTTCGCTTCATTTGAACTGGTTCACTTTCGATTCCTTCTCCCCGGCGCGGTCAGCGCGGCCAAGTGACGACCTTCTCGACCGACATTTCCCGGATCGCCGAGGCTGGTCCTTCCTTCCCGTAACCACTGCCCTTCACTCCGCCGTAGGGCATGTTGTCGGCGCGGTAGTTGGAGCAGTCGTTGATATGCACACCGCCCGCCTCGAGCGCCGCCGCCACCGTGGTGGCCGTCTCGATCGAGGAGGTGAAAACACCGGTCATGAGGCCGAATTCGAGCGCGTTCGCGGTCGCGACGGCCTCGTCCAGTGCATCGAACGGATAGACGGCGACCACCGGCCCGAAGGCTTCGAGCCGGCTGATCTCGGCCTGCGCCGAGGGCGCGTAGAGCACGGTCGGCAGTACCACCCCGTCGCGGACGCCGCCGGTGAGCAGTTCGGCACCCTGCTCCACCGCGTTGTCGATCATCGACCCGAGCCGGTCGGCGGCGGCCGCGGAGATCACGGTGCCGAGTTCGGTCGCCGGATCGTAGGGGTCGCCGACCCGCAGTTCTGCCGCGTGTCCCGCCATTGCCTCGGCCAGGTTCCGGGCGACCGTCCGCTCGGCGAATACCCGCTGGACCGAGATACACGATTGCCCGGAGGACACCATCGCGCCGTGTGCGCAGCGGCGGGCCGCGAGGTCGAGATCGGCGTCGGCGGCCACGATGGTCGCGGTGTTCGAACCCAGTTCCAGGACGGTGCGTTTGAGGTGGGCGCCGGCCGCGGCGGCAATCGCCCCGCCGACCGCGGTGCTCCCGGTGAACGAGACCAGCCGGACCACCGGATGCTCCACCATCGCGCTGCCGACCGCGGCGTCACCGTTGAGCACGCTGATCGCGGCCGGCGGCCACCCGGCGCCGACGGCGTAACCGGCCAGCGCGACCGTCGCCAGCGGCGTGCGGTCGCCGGGCTTGAGCAGGACGGGGCAGCCGGCGCCGATCGCCGCGGAGAGTTTGTGTACGGCCAGCAGCAAGGGGAAATTGAAACCGCAGATCCCGGCGACCACGCCCACCGGCTCCCAGACCGTGTACGCGCGGCGGCCGCGCCCGGACGGGACGGCGTCGACCGGGATCTCCCGCCCGGTCAGGCCCGCGGCGGCGTGGGCGGCGGCGTGCAGCGTCGCGACAGCCCGGTCGACCTCGCCGAGCGAATCACGCAGCGCCTTGCCGACCTCCCGGGTGATGACCCTGGCGAGGACGTCCCGGTCACGGGCTATCGCGGTCGCCATCCGCTCGAGGATCTGCGCACGCTCGCCCCGGTCCAGCTCCGCACATCGGGTCCGCGCGGCGTGCGCGGCGGCCGCGGCCTCCGCGACCAGGCCGGGATCGGCCACCGTGCAACGGAACACGTCCCGGTTGTCGGCCGGTGAGGTGATATCGACCGGATCGCCTGTGGTGCGGGGCCGGCCGGCGATCACCAGCGGCACCGGTGTGTTCGCGGCTCCGGGGGCGAAATGTGCCGGAGCGAATGCGTTCTCGGGGCCCGCCTCGGCCCGGTCGGTGAGGGTTTCGACGCCGGCGGTCACAGTAGCTCCTCGTTCGTGGTGGCGTGCCCGGGCGGAGGGCCGGGCTGCGTGCGCTGATCCTGGCGGGCCAGGCGATTGAGCAGGACGGACCGGGCCGCGAGGATATGCGCATGCTGGATCCCGGCCGCCCAATCCGGATCACCGGCATTGAGCGCATCGACCAGCAGATGGTGTTCCTGCAATGTCTTCGCCATCTCGGTGCGCGTGTACAGGAAGAAGATCCGGTGCATCAGCGGAACGTGGGTCACGCCCGTGAGCGCGGCTACCAGCCGCGGACTTCCGGAGGCCTCGAAGACGAGATTGTGGAACCGCAGATTCAGCTCACCGAGCAGGTGCCGGTCGGGATCCTCGGTCTCGCCGATCCGGGTCATTTCCGTGGCGAGATCGGCCAATGCGGCGATCGGTACCTGCTCGGAGCGTATGGCCGCACGGCGGGCTGCGAACGATTCCAGCACCGCGCGCAGCTGGTAGATCTCGTCGATCTCCTCCCACGACCACTGCGGAACCTCGAAACCGCCGGCCGGGCGGGCATCGAGGATGCCTTCGCCGCTGAGCAGCTGGAAGGCCTGCCGCACCGGGGTCCGGCTCATCCCGAGCCGTGCGGCGACATCGACCTCGCGCAGGCGTTCGCCCGGTTCGATCGCACCGTTGAGTACCCAGCGGCGGATCTCCTCGGCCGCGTTGCGGGTCAGTTCACTTGCTCGGGATGTGGGCATCTGTAGTCCTTGCTCTGAGGGAAGGCGGTGCGGCCGGTCAGTGGATCGGGTCGGGTACCCGGGCCGGTTCCTCCGCTGTCGTAGGCGTGGCGGGCTTCTCGTCGTCGACGAGATCGTCGCCGTGTAGATCCTTGCCGGTGAGCAGGAAGGATGCGACCGCACCGCAGATCGCGGTCAGCAGCAGGTAGATCGAGGGGGAGGGGGTCCAGTCGGTTTGCTGGATCAGGAAGGTTGCCACGAAGGGTGCGCTGCCGCCGAACACGGCCGCCGGAATATTGAATCCGATCGACACACCCGACGAGCGGATCGACGCGGGGAACAGCTCGGGCATGGTGGCGGCCGAAGCGGACAGATAGATCGCGGTGAACACACCCAGCAGCAGCTGGCTCAGCAGGGCGAGAGCCGGGTTGCCCAGGGTGATCGCGGAGAACACGGGGAAGACGATCACGGCGAAGCCGATCGAGCCGAACAGCAGCACCGGGCGCCGGCCGATCCGGTCGGACACGGTGGCCACCAGCGGCAACGTCACCATCGTGGCCGCACCGGCGCACATGGTGGAGATCAGGGAGAAGGTCGAGCCGTAGTCGTTGACCGTGCCGATGTAGGTCGGCATATAGGTGAACACCGCGTAGAAGCAGGTCGCGTGCATCGCGCCGATCCCGATGATCAGGGCCAACCGGCGGCCGCGGCTGAGCACCTCCCGCCCGGGGGAGCGGCTCAGCGTGCCGGTCTCGCTCATCGCCTGGAAGTCGGGAGTTTCCTCGAGCTTCGCGCGGATGTAGAGGGCGATGGCGGCCAGCGGTGCGGCGAGCAGGAACGGGATCCGCCAGCCCCATTCGGCCATCGTGTCGTCGCCCAGGGTGGCGGTGAGCGCGGTGACGACCGTGATACCGAGCATCAGCCCGGCGGTCGTGCCGAAGGTGAGCCAGCTGATCCCGAAGGCGCGGCGGTTGCGTCCCGCGTATTCGAGCAGGAAGGCGCTGCCGCTTCCGTACTCGCCACCGGCGGAGAAGCCCTGCAGGGTCCGCAGCGCGACGAGAACGAGCGGGGCCGCGATACCCCACGAGTCGTAGCCGGGGAGCACCCCGATGCCGACCGAACAGGCCGCCATCACGGTCAGGACCAGGACGAGTACCCGTTTACGGCCGATCCGGTCGGCCAGCGGGCCGAGTACGAATCCGCCCAGCGGCCGGGCGAGAAACGCCAGCCCGAATACGGCGAAGCTGCTGAGTAGCTCGGCCGTCGGGTCGTCGGACGGAAAGAATGTCGCCCCGATATGGACGGCGAGGAAGCCGTACACCGTGAAGTCGAAGAACTCGATGGTATGGCCGACGGTGGCTCCGACGATGGCGCGTGCGCGCTTCGGCGGGCGAGCAGGTGCCCGAGTACTCATTGGTCACTCCTGACTGGCGGCGGAAACCACCCGGTGGTCCGCCGGTGATGTGCCGTGATCGGCACGGTGCTGCTGATGCGACTGGTGGGCTGCTTGTGACTGGCCGCACATCCTTCGGCATACTGTATTCATAATGTGCCGGAGATCGCAAGAATTCAGATGAATGACCAGGTGGATGTAGATGAAAACAGGGAGATGTATACATTTTTGCGATGGTTGGTGGCGATCGCGGAGGCAGACACTCGCCCGCCCGCACACGCTTGCCCGCCTCGGCGGGCCTGGCTAGGGTTACCGCGCACTCGCTGTGATTCCGAACGCGTCGGGCGTCCATCTCGTGCTGGGCCGTTATCGCCGGTCAGGCCGGCTCCTGCTCTCCACTCGTGTGAACCGATGAACGGAGGACACGATATGCCGATACGTGAAATCCCCTGGCCCGCCGGCACGCCGTGCTGGGTCGATTGCCAGGTCGACGACACCGACCGCGCCCGCGCTTTCTACAGTGCGCTGCTCGGGTGGGAGATCGCCGATACCGCGCCCGAAGCCGACGGCTACCTCATGGCGACGGTGCGGGGGCGCCCGGCCGCCGGGATCGGGCCGAAACCGGCCGGACAGATCATGCAGTCGACATGGACGACCTATCTCGCGACAGATGACGCCGACGCGACGGCGGCGGCCGTCGCCGATGCGGGCGGAACGGTACTGGCGCCACCGTTCGATGTGATGGATATCGGCCGGATGTTCGTTGCCGCCGACCCCACCGGGGCGGTGTTCGGCGTCTGGCAGGCGCGGCTGCATTCCGGCGCCGGGATCTACAACGAGCCCGGGGCCTACTGCTGGAACGAGGTGCACACCGACGGCTACGAACGCGCACAGAGTTTCTACTCGCAGGTGTTCGGCTGGACCTTCACCGAGGTCGGCGCGGGCACGGAGATGACCTACGCGACGTTCGCCCTGGAGCCGGGCGGGCCGCCGGTGGGTGGCATCGCCGATGCCACCGGTATCCCGGATTCCGGCCCGTCGCACTGGCTGGCCTGGTTCCAGGTCGCCGACACCGACGCGACCCTCACTTCCGCCGCTGAACTCGGCGGGGCGGTGTTGACGGGACCCCAGGACAGTCCGTTCGGACGAATGGGCGTGCTCAGCGCCCCGCAGGGCGAAGCCTTCGGCGTGATCGAGATTTCCGAATCGGCCGATTCGACGTCCTGACAGATATCCGGCAACAGTCCGGTGCCGGACCCCCAGGTAGAGAACAGCGGCCCGCACCGGGCGTTCGGCCCACAAGCCGTGCCGACCGGCCCCGAACCGATCGGTTCGGGGCCGGTCGGTCCGCTGTTCAGGACCCTTCGTCCGGTGCGCGCTCGGTTCGATCCACCCGTTCGTTGATCAACTCGTCGTCGTCGGCGGGCGGTTCGGGGTCGCGCCATTCCTCCGCCCTGCTGGACCGGTTGCCGCGCAGCGTGCCCTGCAGCTCGTGGGCGAGCTCGTCGTCGCGGATCGGGCTGTGCTTACTGCTTCCTCGTTCCATCTCGTCCTCCTACCTCCGGCGGCGGGGGTCAGGTATAGCGCAGCAGGGCGCCGACGCCCTCGCTCGGTGCGACGCCCGCGTCGACCGGGGTGATGGTGCCGCCGCGCACCAGAACGCCCACCGGCAACGCTTCGTCGGCGCGGCAGTGGGCCGACGTATCGGACAGTGCGCCGAGCGCGGCCGGATCGCGGAGCGGTTGCGGATCCAGCCGGACCGTACGGTCGCCGAGTGTTGCGGCGTTGATCAGCAGATTCTCGGTGTTCGCCGCGAGTAGCGCCGACATCGTCGCGGACAACCCGGCCACCGCCGGTCCGTCGTCGCGGCCGCGGGCCTTGTCGAACCGCGCCACCGTTTCCGCGCGCAGCTCCTCGGCTTCGGCGGCGACGAGATCGCGGACTTCGGCGTCGAGTTCGCCGGTATCGGTCCCGGCGGCTCGGCCCCCGGATTCGAGTTCGACAACCCGGGCCCGGGTGAACCCCAGCGCGCGGCGGACCTCCGCGCGGGCGGTGACGTCACCGGCCAGCACCACGATCCGCGCGCGGACCCGTTCGGTCAGGCGCTTCAGCTCGGCGGCGATATCGTCGGCATTGCGCCGCACGGTCTCTTCCACTCGCCGCTGCATCGACCGGTGCGACCAGCCGCCGCCGTGCCGCACCTTGTGGATCGGATGGCCGCTCCCTTCGATCGTTTCCCCGACCACCTCGCCGTTGTCGTCGACCCCGTACAGTTCCGAGCCGACCTTGTCCACCACCGCCACCGCATGCGGAACCTCGGCGGTTTCGTGTTCGATGAGCGGCAACAGATATGGCAGGGGCGATACGCGGACGATCTCCGGCTGTATCGGGCGCGGCAGCCGGCGGTCGACCAGCACCGCGTCGGAGTCGGCGATCAGTACGCGCCCCGCGCGTCCCGGCTCGGGCTCGCTGCCGGTGACCGCCGCGCCGAGTAACTCGACCATCCGGTCGGAAGCCCCGGCGTCGGTGAGGCGTTCGGCGAGCGCGCGCCAGCGCAGCGCGCGCTGCTGTTCGGCGTCCTCCGTGTCGTGTTCGGCGTCGATATACAGCGAGGCGAACGGACCGGGTCGTTGCGCTAGTTCTCTGATATTCATGCCAGTCACGTGGGCCGCGTACCCGGCGCCGCCGGATCGAATCCGGTCATCCGGGGTCGATCTCCGGGCGCCGGCGCCGGGTACGGAAGGATCCGGAATTCGCGCGCGATCTCTCGCGTCATGCCGGTTGCGCCATCACCTTGCGCAGCGGTTCGTCCAGTTCGGTGCGGTAGAAGTCCATGAAACCATCGGGGTCGGGTCCGGCGTTCTGCATCACCAGATGGTCGAACCCGGCATCCACGAAGGGCTGGGCGACGTCGAGGTAGCGCTGCGGGTCCGGGCCGCAGGCGAACTTCTCCAGGATGTCCTCCTCGCGGACCGTGGCGGCCGCGGCCGAGAAATTCACCGGATTGGGCAGTTCACTCATCACTTTCCAGCCGGTCAGCGCCCAGCGTGAGGTGTCGTGGGCGGCCCGGGCCGCGGTGTGCTCGTCGGGCGCCCAGGCCATCGGCACTTCCGCGTAGCGGGGACCGCTGCCCCCGGCTTCCCGGTAGTGGCTGACGAGTTCCGGTTCGGGCTGGGTGGCGAACAGGCCGTCGCCCAGTTCGCCGGCGATCCCGGCCGCCCGCGCTCCGCCGGCGGCCACGGCGATCACCGGTGGTTCGTCGGGCAGGTCGAAAACGCGTGCGTCCGACAGCTTCAGGTATCGGCCGTCGTAGGACTGGTATCCGCCCTGCCACAGCAGGCGGATGATCTCCAGGGCTTCGCGCAGCAGCCGGTGCCGCCCATCCACATCGACCGGGAAACCCTCGCCGACGACGTGTTCGTTGAGGCGTTCGCCGGAGCCCACACCGAGCGTGAACCGGCCCTCGGACAGTAGCGCCAGGGTGGCGGCGGCCTGCGCGATGATCGCCGGGTGATACCGCACGGTCGGGCAGGTGACACCGGTGGCGAGCCCGATCCGCTCGGTCTGTGCGGCGATACTGCCGAGAACGGTCCAGGCGAACGGGGAATGGGCCTGATTGTCCAGCCAGGGATGATAGTGGTCGCTGATCTCGACGAAATCGAACCCGGCCGCTTCGGCGCGCACGGCTTGCCGGACCAGTTCGGCAGGCCCGAAGGCTTCGGCGGCCAGCTTGTACCCGATCTGCATAATTCCTCCGAAAGCTGTGGTGGCTGAATTCGCACGAAAGGTTTCGTGCCGGTCCCGGACCTGTGCGCGGTACCCGGCGGCCGGTCGGTGAAACCCGGTACGGGCGCGTCAGCTACTCGTGAGCGCCCGGTCCGGGGTGCGGGTCACCGTGGCGCCGGAGGCGGCGGCGATACGGGCGAAGGCGATGGCGTCGTGGACGGCCGCGCCACCGGGGTCGTTGTTGAAGTAGACGTAGATATCGTCGTCGCCGGACCAGGTCGTGGTCAGCCGCTCGACCCAGGTGTGCAGTGCTCGCCGGCCGTAGCGGGGCCACGGATCGGCGCGGCCGCGGTGCAGGCGCAGATACCCCCAGCCGGTGGTCCGCCACAGCGGTGTCACCGGACGCGACCCGGCATCGGCCCAGCACAGCGCGGCATTGTTCCGTTCGAGAACCGTCCGCACCGCCGGGGTCCACCACGATTCGTGCCGGGGTTCGACCGCGACCCGGATCCGGTCCGGAAAACAGCGCAGGCAGGTGTCGAGGAGTTCGGGGTCGGCGCGCAGGGTGCCCGGCAGTTGCAGCAGAACGGGACCGAGCCGGGAGCCGAGTCCCTCGGCGTGACGCATCAGGCGATCCACGGGTTCGGCGGGATCCCGCAACCGTTTCATATGGGTCAGGAACCGGCTGGCCTTGACCGCGCAGACGAAATCGCCGGGCGTTCGCTCCCGCCAGGACGCGAAGGTGTCGCGGCTGGGCAACCGGTAGAACGCATTGTTGTTCTCGACGGTCGCGAAGCCGGCGGCGTACCGCTCGAGCCACAGCCGCTGCGGGCAGTTGTCCGGGTACAGGACGCCGCGCCAATCCCGGTACTGCCAGCCCGATGTGCCGACGCGCCACGGCATCTCGCTCACCTCATGCCGCGGCGGCCGGGTACTGTTCGCCGAACGGGTGCCCGGTTCCGCTTTCCGCTGCCGGTAGGTGTCATACGCGGCGACTACCCCGGACCGCCCCGGTCATGCCATAAGTCATGGACCCGGTTGATGACCGTCAGTCCGCTGCGGGGCGGTCCAGCCAGCGCAGCAGGGCCGCGGTGACCTCGCCGGGTCGCTGCTCCATGAGGAAATGGTCGGCATCGATCGGTACGAGGTCGGCATCGGGGATGCGCTGCGCGAGTTCCTGCGCCGTGCGGAACGGAATCGCCGGATCCCGGGTACCCCAGATGATCGTGGTGGGGCAGCTGATCTCGTGGAGCCGGGCCCCCAGCTCCGGCCGTACCCGTACCTCGTAGCCGGCGAAGAAATGTGCGTACCAGCGGCGGCCCGCCGGGCTGCGCAGGACCTCGAGATACGACTCGAGCTGCGCACGGTCGAAGGTGCCGTTGCGCAGATACCGTGCCATACCGATGCGGTGGACGCCGTAGACGGGCGGCGCCGTGACCAGGGGCAGGGTCGGACGGTGCCGGGCGCCGACGGTGAACGCGCCGAACAGCAACCGGTACAGCGGGGTGAAGGTACCGTGGGCCCGCGAATTCAGGATCGCCAGCCGCCGGACCCGCTCGGGGTAGCGCTGGACGAAACCGAGGCCGAGGAAGCCGCCGTAATCGTGGCAGGCCAGGTCTGCCCGGTCGAGTCCCAGGGCGTCGAGCATGCGCGCGATCCGGTCGACTTCGGTGTCGTAATCGCAGGACAGGGACATATCGCGGGCGGAGGCGCCCCAGCCGAGCCAATCGGGTGCGATCACCCGGCGTTCGGCCGACAGCGGCCCGATCTGGTGCTGCCAGGCGCGATGCGATTCTGGCCAGCCGTGCAACAGAACCACAGGGTCACCGTTGCCCGCCTCGGCCCAGCAGAGCCGGGCGCCGTCGACAGTTGTCTCCTGCAGCGCCGGTGTTCGCCCGGCGTCCGGCTCGATCCGGTCGGTGGTCATTGCCGCCTCCTCGGTGCTTCGCGCGGCACCCGGACGGTGCCGCTGCTCGATCCCGCGCCGGTATCGTCGCGCATATGACTCGGTCGGCACTTCCGGAAACGTGCGCTGCGACGGTGGGAACCGCGCGACTGTGGGTGCGACTGGGCCACGCGGTGTATCTCGGGCCGAGCCTGGGTCTCGACGCGCATTCGACAGCGATCCCGTCACTCGGGGTGGGGGTCGACGCACCGTTCCGGGTCCGTGTCGGCGGCCTGCCCGATATCACCGCCCGCAGTTTCCTGTTCCGCGCCCGCGTCACCCATCACATGGTGGGCTCGCGGGGCCGGATGCTGTTCTGTTTCTTCGACCCGACCAGCGCGCGCCTGGCGCGCTGCCTGGGCGGGATGACCCGTACGGCAGGCGACTACCCGTACGCGCACCGCGACGAAGCCGAGCTGGTGGCATTGTGCCGCGACCCGGAGCCCGATATCGCCCGGCTGCTCGACGTGGCCAGTATTCCGGTCCCCGCGATCCGGGACGCCCGGATCACCGCTGCCGCGGACGGCATCCGGGCCGACCCGGCCCGCCCGCATCGCGCGGACGAGACCGCCCGGAGCGCCGGCTTGTCGACGTCGTATTTTCTGCGGACCTTCGCCGCTCAGACCGGGACGAGTTTCCGCCGTTATGTCCAGTGGGCGCGGATGGTGCGGATCGCCCGGTTCTATTCCGCCGGTTACGATCTGACCCGGGCCGCGACGGATGCCGGGTTTGCCTCACCGTCGCATTTCAGCGATACGTTCCGTGCCATGTTCGGGCTGACTCCTACGGCGTTCACCGGTATCGGCGGCCGGCTGCACATCATCGAACAGTGAGCCGAGGCCCCGACTATATCGCCGGGACTTCGGTCGTGAGCGTCGCCGGTTCACCAGGGATGTCAGCGGTTTCGGGATCCGGGCTAGCGCACGGCACTCGTCCGGCGGTAACCGTCGGTGATCGCCTGCAGCTCCGCCTCGGTGAGTACGTCCTCGATCCGGGTGAATCCATCGGGCGCGCGTTCGGCGACGGTCCGCAGGGTGCGATCCATCGGCATGTTCCGGTTGGCCAGGACGACGGCGTTCGCGGATTCACGGCGCACCGATTCGTAGGCCGCCAGACCCGCGACCGGGTCGCTCGCCCGCGCGAGTTCGGCCGCCACGGTCCGGGCATCGAGAATTGCCTGGGAGCCACCGTTGGATCCGATGGGATACATCGGGTGCGCCGCGTCGCCGAGCAGAGTGATCCGGCCGAAACTCCATCGCGCCAACGGTTCTCGATCGACCATCGGGTATTCGAGGATGGTCTCGCTTCCGGCGATCAGGTCCTCGACGTCCAGATCGCCGATTCGCCAGCCCTTGTAGTACGGCAGGACGTCGTCGAGCCGGCCGGTACGGGTCCAGTTCGCTTCTCCCTGCCCGCCTTCCGGCAACTGGACCTCGGCGACCCAATTGACCGGTACCGTGTCTCCCGGCCGGGCCGGTACCGACAGTGGGTACGCGACGATTTTCGCGGCATGATTGCTCCCGGCCATCACCATCGACGCTCCGGTCAGGAAGGGTGGCGCCGCGGCCACCCCGCGCCACATCCGGATTCCGTTCCACCGCGGCGGCCCCTCGTCCGGGTAAAGATGCGCCCGGACCGCGGAGTGCAGGCCGTCGGCGCCGATCAGCACGTCGGCGGTCATTTCCCGGGAGGACCCGTCGCGCGGGTCGCCGATCACCGCGCGGACCGTGTCGTCTTCCTGGATTGCTGTGGTGAAGCGGCAGCCGGTGCGGACCGCATCGGCTCCGAGTCGCTCGCGGACCGTATCGAGCAACATGGCCTGAAGCCGGCCCCGATGCACCGAGTACTGCGGGAAAGCGTGCCCGGCCGCGATGCCGCGGGGTTCGCGCCAGATCTCGTTGCCGAAGCGGTCGAAATGCACGAGTTCGGCGGTCGCGACGGCCCCTGCCGCGAGGGCATCACCCAGTCCGAGTTCGGTCAGTGCGCCCGTCGCGTGCGGGAGCAGGTTGATACCGACTCCGAGCGGCCGCAATTCGTCGACGCGATCGATGACCTGCACGTCGATCCCGGCTTCGTGCAGGCTCAGGGCGGTGGTCAGGCCGCCGATTCCGGCGCCGGCGACGAGGACTTTCATCCGGTCACCCCGAGCGGTACGAAGGACGGGTTGAAGCGCTCGTGCAAATGGACGACCGCACGGGCGTGGTGGTCGCAGAGCACGCTCTCCTTGTATGCGCAGGGCAGGCCCTCCGACTCACCGCTGGCGGTCCACCGTGCGACCCCGGAACCCAGGACCCGGCGCGCCAGATGCCGCTGCGCCCCGGCCAGGCTGTGCCCGATGGGCAGGCGCTCGTCGGTCAACAGCGTGGTGAGTTCGTTGTCGGTGGCCGCGATGGCTACGTCGTTGAGTGAAACCGCGGCACCGTCACTGGTGACAAGGGTCGAACGTCGGACGACCACCGGGTCGGTATCGTCGCAACCCAGCGCCGCGCGCACGGCGGGCGCGAGGCTTCGGCCGGTAGTGACGTGCTGGTCGGTGAGATTCAGCGCGAGCGGCCGGTCGACCAGAGCCTCCAGCAATCTTGTCATCGAACCGTCAGCTCGAAGTAACATTCGGGTTACCGACGGTAACTCCGAATTTGTTGTAGCCATTAGGAATTCCGTCGTCATGAAAGGAACGATACGACGGCTATCGGGCGGCGGCATTTCCAGCAATGGAGATATGAGCCACGAAGAATTCCCGGTAGGTATCACCATTCCCGGCAGGTATCACCCCGGGCGACCGTGGGCCGGGTCGGGAAATGCCGATTTGCGTCTCCGCAACCAAGCGATTGTTAGAATTCGGCGATGATCTCGACGGTTGTCTGGGGGACAGGCAATGTGGGTCGCGCGGCGATACGCGCGGTCGATGCCCACCCCGAACTGACGTTGACGGCCGTGCTCGTTCACGACCCCGCCAAAGAGGGACGCGACGCGGGCGATCTGGCCGGCCTCGACCGGGTGCTCGGCGTACCGGCCACCACCGATATAGACGCTGTCCTGGGGGCCACGCCCGGCGCGGTCGTGTACGCCGCCTCCGGCGAGATCCGCCCCGACGCGGCGCTGGCCGATATCGTCCGCGCCGTCGGCACCGGTGCCGTGGTGGTGACCCCCGCGCTGTACGCGCTCTACGACCAGCGCGGCGCGCCCGCCGAGTTCCGTGAGCCCGTGCTGGCCGCCATCGAGTCCGGCGGCGGTTCGCTGTTCGTCTCCGGTATCGACCCCGGCTGGGGCAACGATGTGCTGCCCTTGCTGATCAGCGGTCTCGGCAGTGTGGTCGATGTGGTGCGCTGCCAGGAGATCTTCGACTACTCGACCTACGATCAGCCCGATTCCGTGCGCTACCTGGTGGGCATGGGACAGCCGATGGACCAGCTGCCCCCGATGGTGGCGCCCACGGTACCGACCATGGTGTGGGGTGGGCAGGTGCGGCTCATGGCGCGGGCACTCGAGGTCGAACTGGACGACATCCGGGAGACGGTGCAGCGGCTACCGCTGGAGACCACGGTCGAGACGGCGACTATGGGGAAGTTCGAGGCCGGTACCCAGGGGGCGATGCGATTCGAGGTGCAGGGCATCGTCGACGGGGTACCGCGGATCGTCGTCGAACACATCACCCGCATCCACCCGTCGTGTG
Organism: Nocardia sp. NPDC051750; assembly: GCF_044453135.1. NCBI lineage: Bacteria > Bacillati > Actinomycetota > Actinomycetes > Mycobacteriales > Nocardiaceae > Nocardia > Nocardia sp. NPDC051750. Next base: position 529,721 of record NZ_JBITCK010000008.1, read on the forward strand.
CACCGGAGTGGCCGGCCCCACCCAACGGTCAGGGCGCACACCGGGTGATCATCGAAGGCCGCCCGCGTATCGAGGTCACCGTCGAGGCGACCGACGAGGGCGGCAATTACGCGGCGGGTGGTAACGCCACCGCCGTCGGACGTCTCGTCGGCGCGATCAGCTGGCTGGCCGAGGCCGCGCCCGGCCTCTACGACGCACTCGACGTACCGCTGCGGCCCGCGGCCGGGAAGCTGGGAAGGAACAGTCATGCGAGTTGATATCCCCGAAGGCAAGGACCCCATCGGATACGTCTGGGGTGAAATGGTGCCCGGTATCGGGATCGCCGCCTCGAAATTCTCCCTCGCGGTCTACGAGCACACCACCCTCGGACTGCGCGAATTCGAGGCCGCGCGGCTGCGTATCGCCCAGATCAACGGCTGTATCTTCTGCCAGGACTGGCGCACCGAACGCGACGGCCGGAAGGTGGAAGACGGATTCGCCGACGCCGTGACCGATTGGCGCCGTAGCGAGGCGCTCGACGACCGGGCCCGGCTGGCCGCCGAGTACGCCGAACGCTACGCCCTCGACCACCACAACCTGGACGAAGACTTCTGGTCCCGGATGACAGCTCACTACAGTCAGGCCGAAATCGTGGAACTCAGCATGTGCCTGGGCTCCTGGCTCGCCTTCGGCCGGCTCAACCACGTCCTCGGCCTCGATGCGGTCTGTGTCCTGCCGGGTCACGCCGCCGGTGGTTCCGCGCGGCCCGGTGCCTGAGCCGTAGCCGGTCTCCGCAGTCGCGGCACCCCGGAATCCGGCCCGGAGGCGGTGGCCGCGATCCGGTGGGCGAATAGCTGTGTCACTCGGGCAGGACCGGGTAGCCGCAGGCCATGGCTACTATCGCTCCCTTACCGAAAGAACGTATCGGCGCGCCGCTGCGTGCCGTGGTGACCGGCTCCGATTCGGGTATCGGCCGGGCTGTCGCGGTGGCCCTGGCCGGTGGCGGCGTCGATGTGGGAATCACGTACCACACGGACGAGGCCGGGGCCGCGCACACCGCGGAGCTGGCCCGTGACCGGGGCGCCCGGGCCGCGGTGCGGCAGCTCGACCTGGACGATCTACCGACCAGCACGGCGGCCATCGATGAACTCGCCGACGAGCTGGGCGGGGTGGATGTCCTGGTGAACAGCGCCGGCACCGGTTCGTCGCAGAAGGCGATGGAGATGGACTTCGACACCTGGCGTCATGTGCTGTCGGTCGACCTCGACGGGGCGTTCCTGTGCACCCAGCGCGCCGCCCGGCATATGATCGGCGCCGGTCACGGCGGTCGCATCATCAATATCACCAGCGTCCACGAGCACGCGCCGAAGGTCGGGGCCGCGCCGTACTGCGCGGCCAAAGCCGGCCTCGGCGCGCTGACGAAGGTGCTGGCGCTGGAACTGGCCGAACATCACATCACGGTGAACTCCGTTGCGCCGGGGGAGATCTCGACACCGATGACGGGTCAGGAGGATGCCGATCCGCGCGAGCATCCCCGGCCGGGACTACCGCTGGGCCGGCCCGGTCACGCCGACGAGGTGGCCTCGGTGGTCGCGTTCCTGGCGACCCCGGCGGCCGGATATGTCACCGGCGCTTCCTACGTCGTCGACGGCGGGATGTTGCTCATGGGCCCACAGACCAGTCAGCTCGTCGCCGATGAGAGCTGGCGCCGGACGAGTGAGGAGAGCGCGAATGAATGATCCGATCACGCCCGTCGTGCGGACCGCCTTCGATACCGGGGCCCGGCTCCGGCACGCCCGGTTCTTCCATCCGCGGGGCGTGCGCCTCACCGGCCGGTTCCGCGCCGAACCCGAGTTCGCCCCGCTGTTCGGCACCGGTGACCGCGCGGTGATCGCGCGACTGTCCAAGGGCACGGGAACACCCGGCGGTGTGCCGGATATCCTCGGCCTCGCCTTCCGTGTCCTCGACCGGGACGAGCACCCGTGGGATTTCGCGCTGGCCACCACCGGCCGCGGGACCGCCGGCCGGTTCGTCGTCACTCCGGCACGCGGATGGTCGCACGCCCGCTACGGTTCCCTGCTGCCGTATCGCTTTCCCGATTCCGGTGTGCGCTGGGTTTTCGCCGACCCGGCCGGATCGCATCCGGGGGGCGCCTCGCTCGCAGAGCTCGACGAGCACTTACGCGACCATCAGGTCGATTTCGATATCCGGGTGGCGGGCTTGCGGACGAGCGGGCAGCTCGCCGGGGAGCTGGTCCTGCGCTCGGCGGATCCCGCGGAACACCGCACGGATTTCTTCGACCCGATGCTCAACCATCCCGGTGATGTGGAGCCGGTACCGCAGGTGGTGCAGCGGATTCGTGAGGCCGCCTACACCGGGAGCCGCCGGGGCCGGGGTGCCGAGGACCGCGACACCGGCCGTGCGATCGGCCCGCAGTCCTGATCCGGCACCGGAACGACCGGATATCGTCCCGGAGGGACAGCGTTCGGGCGCGGCCCCCGACGCGGAGCGGCGCGGGGACTGATCCGCGCACATCGTCAGTGGTGGGTCCACTCGGGCTGGAGGAAATCCGCGACCCGGGCCTGCGCGGGCGGTCGGCCGAGGAGAACGACCTCACGGAACTGCCAGAGCATGGCACCCGTCGGCGCGTGAATGGTCATATCCGGTGCCAGGCGCATCTGCAGGAGGCCGCTGCCCGCGGGCGCGTCGGCGCCGGTTTCCCGGTGGACCCAGTGCGGGGTGTCCTCGGCGGCGAGCCGATGCAGATCGACGAGATGCACCGAATGCACCTCGTCCTCGCTCGGCCGCAGTGCGGAGGTGTCGCCCAGGATCGCGACCACCGGGGTGATGGCGAAACCGGAGGCCGCGGGGAAATCGTCGAGGGCGCCGAGGATATCGGCGGTCCGCGCGGTCAGGCCGAGTTCCTCGTGCAGTTCCCGGGCTGCCGCCTCCGGCAGCGTCTCACCGGCCTCGACCCGTCCGCCGGGTAGACCCCACTGTCCGGCGTTGCGGCCCCGATAGGCCCGTTTGATGACGATCACCGCCAGGGCGTCACCGGTATCGACGACTCCGAGGACCACCGCGGCACGGCGGATACCCGGATCGTCGGCCACGGCGATCCGGGGAAACGATTCCAGCCGGGAATGCGCGAGAGCGCGGAAATCCACGATATCGTCCGGGACCCGCGGTCCTGCTGCGTCGGCCATGGGTTCGATCATGCCGCATCGGCGCGGCCCGCCGACCGGCCGGTGACCGGTGAGTGGACCGGAATCGGCATCGGTCACATCCGGCGCATCACCGAGACCACCTTGCCCATGATCACCGCGTCGTCCCCGTCGATGACGTCGTAGGCGGGGTTACGGGGCTCCAGATACACGTGCCCGCCGCGACGGCGGTACACCTTCACCGTCGCCTCCCCGTCCAGCAGCGCGGCCACGATTTCCCCGGTCTGCGCGTCGGGTTGCTGCCGGACCACGACGATATCTCCGTCGCAGATGGCGGCGTCCACCATGGAATCACCACGGACCCGCAACCCGAACACGGTGCCCCGGCCCACCAGTTCCCGCGGCAGCGACAGCATCTCGCCGGCATGCTCGTCGGCGGCGATCGGGACGCCGGCGGCGATATCACCGACCACCGGGACGGTCACCGCGTCCCGTTCGGTGGGCGATTCGGTGCCGGTATTCAGGAACAGCCGCACATCCATCGGCCGTGCCACCCCGGCACCGCGGCGCAGGAAACCCTTCTCCTCCAGTGCCTTCAGATGGCGTGCCACCGACGACGGCGACCGCAACCCCACGGCCTCGCCGATCCACCGGGTACTCGGCGGATACCCGTGCCGCACCGCGAAATCACGGATCACGACGAGGATCCGCCGCTGGCGTTCGGGCAGGACAGAGGTGTCGAGGTGGTCGTATTCGGTCACCGGTGCATCGTATGGCCCCCTTGCAATTCCGTGCGACAGCGACCGGTCGGGCGGTCGGCACGACGACCGGATCGACACGCTCCGCTGTCCGGTTCGGCCCCGGCACCACGGCGAATGTCCCGATTTCGATCCGCCCCGGCATTGCGCACGTCCGGAGGCGGGCAGTCGCCGCAGACTGGACGGTCATGGACCAGTTGGTGCTGATGTTCACGATCCTGTTCGCCGCGGTCCTGGCCGAGGCCGTGGGCCGCCGGATCGGCGTGGCCTCCGCCGTGTTGATGACACTGTTCGGCTGCGCGCTGGCACTGCTGCCGTTCGTCCCCGAGATCCGGGTTCCTCCCGACCTGATCCTGCCGCTGGTGCTGCCCCCGCTGCTGTATGCCGCCGCGCGCCGGACCTCCTGGCGGCAGTTCGCGGAGAACTGGGAGCCGATCGTATTGCGCGCGGTGGGCCTGGTGATCGCTACGGCCGCGGCGGTAGCGGCCGTATTCCACGCCTGGTATCCCGGCCTGCCGCTGGCCGCGGCGGTGGTGCTCGGGGCGATCGTCGCCCCGCCGGACCCGGTGGCCGCGACGGCCCTGGCCGGGCGGCTCGGGCTGCCGCGGCGGCTGGTCGTCGTGCTCGGCGGGGAAGGGCTGTTCAACGATGTCACGGCGATCGTGGTCTATTCCGTCGCGATCGAGGCGGTCGTCACCGGTCAGTTCTCCGCCGCCGGAGCGGGTCTCGAATTCGTGGTATCGGCCGTGATGGCCGTGGGTGTCGGCCTGCTCCTCGGCATGGTGGGTAGCAAACTCACCCGCTACCTGTCCGAAGCGAGCTGGCAGGTGGCCTTGAGTCTGCTGCTACCTTTCGCCGCCTACGGACTCGCGGAGTCGTGGGGCGGGTCCGGTGTGCTGGCGGTGCTGGTGTGCGCGCTCTACCTCACCGACGCGGCCACCGAATTCGGCGACCCCGCGTACCGAATGGTGGGCGACTCGTTCTGGGATATCACCGAGCTGCTGATCAGTGGTTTCGCCTTCGGCCTGATCGGATTGGAACTGAGCGTGGTGCTCGCGGCCACCGGCGACGACTGGCCGCAACTGGTCGCCGGAGCCGGCGCCGTACTGGCCGTGGTCGTGGGCCTGCGACTGGTCTGGCTGCTGCTCACCTGGTGGCTGCGGGGTAAGTGGTGGAGCGATCCCGATGCCGACGAGCCGTACACCTGGCGGGAAACCGTGGTGACCTGGTGGACCGGTATGCGCGGGGTCGCGACCGTCGCGCTGGCCCTGGCCATTCCGTTGTTCACCGAGGAAGGCGCCGATTTCCCCGGGCGCACCCAGATCTTGTTCACCGCGTTCACCGTGGTGTTGTTCACCCTGCTCATCCAGGGCCCGACGCTGCCGCTGATCGTGCGGCTCACCGGCGTGCACGCCGATACCCGGGCCGAACGCCGGTTGGAGCGGCAGTTGTGGGAGCGTGTGGTCGAGGCCGAACTGGCACGTCTCAAAGAACTTGCCGAATCGGAAGACGTCCCCGACGAGCTCTACGAACGGCTGCGGGAAGGGTTCCGCAAAAGGATGGCCAGGGCCGACCCGGAGGCCGCCGGCGAGGAGGCGCGTGCGAATGCCGAACGCGACGCGCGGCTGGCCGCCACCGTCAAACGCATCAGAGACGAGGTCGCCGAGGCCGGGCGCCGGGAGGCGCTCGCTGCGCGCCGCGAACCGGGAATGCCGCCGGATCTGGTCGATCGCGTCACCCGCCGCCTCGATCTCGGCCCGGGCAGATGAGACCCCGGGGCCCGGCGCGAGTCGGTTCGCCGGGCACGCTCGCCGGCGTCTCGGTACTGGGAGGTTCGCCGGCGCTCAGTGGGCTATGAGGTCGAGGATGTGGGCCAGGTCGTCGCGGAATTCCGCGTAGGCGTTGTCGCGGTCGGGTGCACGCAGCACCGATGACGGGTGGACGGTGGCCGTGACCCGGAAATCGGCACGGTCCACCACCTGCCCGCGCAGTTCACCGATGGTGGCGGACGGGCCGAGTACTGCTTTCGCGGCGACCGCGCCCAGGCAGACCACGAGATCCGGTGCCACCAGTTCGAGTTCGGTGGCCAGCCAGGCCGAACACGCGACCACCTCGGTGCGGCTCGGCTGCTTGTGGATCCGGCGTTTACCGCGTTCGACGAACTTGAAATGCTTCACCGCATTGGTCAGGTAGACCGCGTCGCGGTCGAAACCCACTTCGCCGAGTGCCCGGTCCAGTAACCGCCCGGCCGGCCCGACGAACGGCAGGCCGCGCGTGTCTTCCTGGTCACCGGGCTGTTCGCCGACCATGACCACCGGCGCGCGGTCCGGCCCGTCCCCGAAGACCGTCTGCGTCGCGTTGCGGTACAGGTCACACCCGCGGCAGCCCGCCGCTGCCTCCCGGACGGTATCCAGATCGGCCGCGGCGGGCACGAACTCGGCCGCACCGACAGGTTTCGGGGCCCGGCGGAGTGTGGTTGCCGAGCCCCGCGCAGTGGTGTTCATCGCTGTCCGCTACGACCGGCCCAGGGCGTCGGCGAGTTCGTCCTTGTTCATCTTCGAACGGCCCTTGATCCCGCGGCGCCGTGCCTCGTTGTACAGCTGGTCGCGGGTCTGGCCCTTGGGTCCGCTGCTGTGGGACCGTTTACCACCGCGTCGCTGCGGTGAGACGTCGCGGAGGGAGGACGGGCTGGCGGTTTTCGACTGGCCGGATTGCGCGCGGTTCTTGTTGACCGTGCGCGCGGCGATCTCCTTCGCGCGTCCGGTCCCGGTCCCGCGATCCTCCGCCGAATCCTTGATGTGCTCGTACTGCCGTTCCTGTTTGTCGGTCCATTCCTTCGGCATCACACACCTCCTGTCTGCGGGTCGTATACCCGCGTCGAAGCATCGCAATCAGCCGAGCCGGGCGCGAAAGATCCGCGGTTCACGAGACCGGCCGGGCGGGCTCCCGTCGTTCTGTTGTCGTGCCCGTGACCGCCGTACCCGGTATCCGGCGTCGTATGCACCGGTATTCGCGGGTGCGCCGGTGGCTCAGGAACCGGTATCCGGCTGGGTCAGGGCAGTGTGGTGCTCGCGCATGGCGGACACCACCGCATGCAGGACCCGATGCGCCGCGAGGAGGTCACCGGTCGGGAGGCCGGACATGGCCGAGCGCGTCCGCTGCCCGAGCGGATGGAAGAACTCGCCGGCGACCGCCATCCCGCGGTCGGCGTAGTGCAGGAGCACTCGCCGGCGGTCGCCGGGGTCGGTTTCGCGCTGGATATGGCCCGAGGCGATCATCCGCTCGACCAGGTAGGTGATCGCGGCGGGGGACACTCCCATGAGTTCGCGCAGCTGTCCGGCGGTGAGCGGTTCACCTTCGGCATCGGCCGTGGCGATATGCATGAGAGCGCGAAAATCGTTGCTGCGCAGGGAATGTGATTGGGCGAAGAGCTGCGCGATCTGTTCCGAGATCGCGGTCAGCGCGCGAATATCGGTCGCGATCTCGGTTTCGGCGTGGGTGCGCGCCGCGCTGTCGGCCGCCTCGCCCGCTGGTGTCACGCTCGGTATCCCTTCTCGTCCGTCCGGCAAAGTGTAGGCGGCGTTTGCGAGATATTTCAGTTTCTGAAATAGTCGGCCGCGTGAATCCGTGGGAGCGCTATGCCGCAGTGGTCACCGGTCGCCGTTCCTGGTGGCTACTCATCGCCGTCCTCGCCGCCGCCTGCGGTGCGATCCTGGGCGTCGGGAGCAACGACGACGCCGGCCGGGCGCCGACCTCGCTACCGGCGTCCGCGGAATCTGCACGGGTGAAGGCCGCGGTCGCCGAGTTTCCCGGAGGTGCGGACGCACCGGTGATCCTTGTGTTCAGCCGGGCCGACGGCGCCGTGCTGACCGAGGCGGACAAGGCGGCCGCCACGGCGACCGCCGCGCAGGTGGCGGACACGGCGGGGGGCGGTCCGGGACTGGTGGTCGCGCCGGACGGTAAGGCCGCGCTGGGGCAGGCGAGCGTATCCGCCGAACTCAGCGGGGAAACCCTCACCGAGGAGATCGGCCGCCTCCGCGATACCGCGGCGCAGCAGGTGCCGCCCGGGCTCACCGTACAGGTAACCGGGGGTCCTGCGTTCGGCGCCGATATCGCCGATTCCTTCGCCGGCGCGGACGTGACCTTGCTGGCGGTCACCGCGCTGGTGGTCGCGCTGCTGCTGATCGTCACCTACCGTTCCCCGGTGCTGTGGCTGGTCCCGCTGCTGGTGATCGGCCTCGCCGACCGGACCGCAACCAGCACCGGCACCGCGCTGGCCCGCCTGACCGACCTGAGTTTCGACGGTTCCACCTCGGGGATCACCAGCGTCCTGGTCTTCGGCGCGGGAACCAATTACGCACTACTGCTGGTATCGCGCTACCGCGACGAACTACACCGCCACAGCGACCATCGGCGCGCATTGCGCGAGGCGGTGCGCCGCGCCGGACCGGCGATCCTGGCCAGCAATGTCACCGTGGTTCTCGCTCTGTGCACCTTGCTGCTGGCGACGCTGCCGAATACCCGGTCGCTCGGTCTGATGGCCGCCGCGGGACTCCTGGTGGCCGTGGTGTTCGTGCTGGTGGCGCTGCCACCCGCGCTGGCACTGTGCGGCCGGAACGTATTCTGGCCGTTCGTTCCCCGGCCGAGCGACGACGACGTCACCGAGCAGGGGGTGTGGCATCGGATCGCGACCTGGGTCGTGGCCCGGCCCGTGGCGGTGTCGTCGGCCGCGATCGTGGTGCTGCTCGGCTTCTGCGCCGGGCTCTCCGGTGTCGATATCGGTCTCTCGCAGACCGAGCAGTTCCGGGTCGAGGCGGAATCCGTCGACGGACTCGACACCCTGGCCGCGCATTTCCCGTCCGGCTCGTCGGATCCGACGATCGTTCTCGCCGTCGAGGGCACCGGCGACGACGTACGCGGGGCGCTGTCGGCGGTGCCGTCGATCTCGGCGGTGAATCCGGCCGGTACGCACGCGGGCACGGACCGGTGGGCTGTGACGCTGGATGCCGCACCGGAATCCGAACAGGCATTCGCGACGATCGAACAGATGCGTTCGGCGCTGGCCTCGGCGCCCGCGACGCAGGCGCTGGTCGGCGGCAGTGACGCTCAGGCTCTGGACACCCGCGATGCCGCCCGCCGCGATCAGTTGCTGGTCATCCCCCTCATCCTGGTGGTGGTGTTCGCGGTGTTGCTGGTCCTGTTGCGCGCGGTGCCCGCCGCGGTGCTGCTGATCGGCGTCACCGTCCTGAGTGCGCTGGCGGCGCTGGGGGTCGGCAGCCTGGTCGGGACGCGGGTGTTCGGATTCCCGGCCCTGGACACCACGACGCCGCTGTTCGCCTTCCTGTTCCTGGTGGCGCTGGGGGTCGACTACACGATCTTCCTGGTTACCCGGGCCCGCGAGGAGACACCGGGCCACGGCACCGTCGGCGGCATGGTGCGCGCGGTCTCGGCGACGGGCGCCGTCATCACCAGCGCGGGTATCGTGCTCGCCGCGGTGTTCTGCGTACTCGGGGTGCTCCCGTTGATCACCCTCACCCAGCTCGGCATCATCGTCGGCATCGGCATCATCCTGGACACGTTCCTGGTGCGCACGGTCGTCATTCCCGCCCTGTTCACCGTGGTCGGCCCGAAGGTGTGGTGGCCCGGACTGCCGGCCGGTAGCGCGGCGGGGGAGCGGCGGGAATCGTCCGCGGAACGGCGCTGATGATCGGCCGGCCCGCCCTCCGGTTTCGGTGAACGCCGATACCGCAGGCCGGGCCGTGTGCTCAGCGGAAGCAGCGACGCGGAGGCGCCACCGGAAGCTTCGTACTGTGCGTCAGGAGATGCCGACGTACTGATGGTCCCAGCGGATGCGGTTCTCGCCGTCCAGTACGAGGACGTCGTACCCGCCGCCTGCCACCGACTCGTCCTTCGTGGTCACCATGAGCCAGGCGAGTCCGATCAGATTCCCGGCGAGGCGCACGGCGGGGCCGCCCGGAGCGAATCGGTGCTCGCCGGACGCGACGAACAGTTCGTAGGCGGCGCTCACTCGGCGCTCCATGGCATCGCGGCCCCGGATCTCGACGGACGGTATCGAGACCGCCAGCCGAGCCAATGATTCGCGTGCTTCCTGCGGTGGGTTGACCAGCACTTGTGCGCCGTCCTCGGTCCACAGGTGCTGTAGCCGATCGCGCCGTGCGGCCGGGTCCGGTTCGTTCCACAGCGCGACATAGTCGTCGGCTAACCGGGTCAGACTCATTTCGTCGTGATTGCTCATGCGACCGAGTTTGTCCCGCGGTCCGGTCCGTCGCGATTCCCTGCGGGGTATGGCAGAGCCGGTGCTCGCACCGGATACTGCACGGATGACGGTCGTCACGGCACCCGCGGGTTTCGCCCGGCAGCTGAAACGGTGGCGGCTGCTGCGCCGCGTCAGTCAGCTCGATCTGGCCATCCGCGCAGGAACTACGCAGCGTTATCTGAGCTACCTGGAGCAGGGCCGTTCTCAGCCGGGGCGGGCCATGGTCGTGCGTCTGGCCGAATCGCTCGCGTTGTCCTTACGGGATCGCAACGGGCTGCTGCTCGCCGCGGGATATGCACCGGTTTTTCCCGAAACCGCACTCGACGCAGTGGAATCGGCTCCCGCGGGCGCGGCGCTGCATGCGATCCTGCAGGGACATATGCCCTATCCCGCGGTCATCGTCCGGCCGCACGGCGTGCTCGTTGCCGCGAACCCTGCGTTCGGTCTGATCACCGAGGGCGCGGCGCCGTGGTTGCTGGAGCCGCCGCTGCATGTACTGCGGCTTGCGTTGCATCCGGAGGGTCTCGCCCCGCGGGTGGTGAATCTCGCGGAGTGGGGGCGGCATATCACGGAGGCGCTCCGCGCCCGGGCGGCCGCCGGCCCCGATGCCGCGCTGGACGATCTGTTGGCCGAACTCGAAAGCTACCTGCCGCCGCCGCAGCTCGGGCCGGGTCATATCGGTTTCGCCGTACCGCTCCGGTTGCGCACCGGCACCGGGGAATTGAGCCTGATCACGATGATCTCCTCGTTCACCACCGCGGTCGATATCACTCTCGCCGAACTGCAGCTGGAGGCATTTCTGCCCGCCGACGAGACAACAGCGCAGATCCTGCGTGACCGGGCCGAGCGGGTCGCGGGCATCGGCCGGCCGACCTCGGTTGCGAATCGGGGCGGCATGTTCGCGACCGAGGTCCCCGAATCCATCGAATCCGGTGTGGTTGCGGGCAACGACGCCTAGCTGGGCCGCATCGTCGGTAACGGCATCATCCGGGACACGTTCCTGGTGCGCAGGGTGATCATTCCCGCCCTGCGCACTGTGGTCGGCCCGAAGGTGTGGTGGCTCGGCTGGCAGTGCGGCGGGGGCCCCGGAGCCGGGCGAGGTCGGCGGTCCACACCAGCAGGACCGGAGCCTGCCGGATATGTTCCGGGTCGCCGGCAAGTGCGGCGAGCCGGGCCTCACGCTGTGGGTCGCGCACCGCGACGACACTCCACCCCTGCAGGTTGGACGAGGTGGGTGCGGACTGGGCAGCCGAGATCAGCAGTCGCAGCACCTCGTCGGGCACCGGGTCGGGGAGATACCGGCGCACCGAACGATGTTCGTGCAGCACCTGCAGCACCGGATTCCAGTCGGCGGGGTCCGACGGTTCGGTGTCGCGGTAGCGCTGAGCCACCAGGTGGCCGGGGGAGGGGGCGGTCCGGGGCATGGTCTCATCGTCGCCGCACCCCTGCACGGGGTCAGCAATTGCCTGCAGCTCGAGCCGAACCCGAGGGCGGAAAACCGCGTGAACCGTGGCCGCGGAACGCACTATCGTCGGCGGGTGGATCTTGTGGAGCAGACCGGCCGGCGACGCGCGGCGTCGGCCGCGGTGGTGACCGTGGCACTGTGGGCCTCGGCGTTCGTGTTCATCCGGCTGGCCGGGCAGGACTTCTCACCGGGCGCCTTGGCGCTGGGCCGGCTGGCTTCCGGATCCGTGGTCCTGGTCGTGCTGCTGCTGATCGTCGGCGACGGGTTCCCGCCGCGGCCGGCCTGGCGCGGGATCGGGATCTCCGGTCTGCTGTGGTTCGGGGTGTACATGGTGGCGTTGAACTGGGGCGAGCGATATCTCGACGCCGGTACCGCCGCACTGGTGATCAATCTGGGACCGGTCCTGATCGCCGTGCTGGGTGGCCTGGTGCTCCGCGAGGGTTTCCCGGCCCGACTGATGGTGGGGATAGCGGTGTCGTTCACCGGCGCGGTGGTCGTGGGTCTGGCCGATTCCGAAGGTTCGGCGACACTCCTGGGCGTGGTGCTTTGTGTGATCGCGGCCGCGTCCTGGGCGATCGCGGTGGTGGTGCAGAAACCCGCCCTGGTCCACGCCTCGGCACTACAGGTGACCACGGGCGGGTGCGTGGTGGGCACCCTCGCCTGTCTGCCGTTCGCGGGTCAGCTGTTCGACGAACTGGGCTCGGCACCGCTGACGGCGACCCTGAGCCTGATCTACCTCGGTGTCTTCCCGACCGCGATTGCGTTCACGACCTGGGCCTACGCGCTGGCCCGGATGACGGCCGGGCAGGTCGGGGCGACCACCTACGCCGTACCGGCCCTGGTGATCGTGATGGCCTGGTTCGTCCTCGGTGAACTTCCGCGACCGGTCGCGCTGCTGGGCGGCGTCCTGTGCCTGGCCGGTGTCGCGCTCACCCGCAGCGGGCGCAAGCCCTCTGCGCCGGCGAAGTAGAGGTAGCCGCACGATGATCCCGTAAGTGAAACGCCACTGCTTGACACAAGCCTGGTAGGTAAGGCTAACCTGATCTCGTTCTATACGATTCACAGGCAGGACGGTAAGGCGCATGGCATCGAGTACGCGGCGTGCACGACGGAGAACGTGGAGCCTTCCGCCACGGCGCTGGATCGCCGCCGGGGTGATCGGCGCACTCGCGCTGACCGCCGGGTGCTCCACCCGGGACGCGCAGACCGAAACCGCCTCCGGCACAACAGGTGCGCTGTCGATCGTGGACCAGCGCGGCGAAACGGTCACCCTGGACGGCCCCGCCGACAAGGTGGCCTTCACCGTTATGCCGGCCCCGTCGATCTTCGCCGCGGTCGACCGCAGCTACGACCGGATCGTGGGCATCAACCAGTCGACGCTGGTGGCGAACCGCGGCGGCATGTTCGCGACCATGTTCCCCGAATCCACCGAATCCGCCGTGGTCGCGGGCAACGACTTCATGCCGAATGTCGAGACACTGCTCGAACTCGATCCCGATATCGTCGTCCAGTGGGGCGACCGCGGTGCCGATGTCACTGCCCCGATCGAATCGGCCGGCTTCCCGGTCGCCGGTCTGGAGTACGGAACGCAGGACGATCTCGAAGCGTGGATCACCCTGTTCGCGCAGATCGCCGGAAAACCCGGACGCGGGCAGGAACTCGTCGACTGGCAGCGGGCGGAACAGGCAGAAATGCGCGCGGATGTCGCCGCCGGCAACGTACCGCGGCCGCGGGCGATGATCCTGTCCCGTACCGGCGACACCTACAGCACAACCAGTGCGAAAGGGTACGACGGCTTCCAGTTCGACCTCGTCGGTGCCGAACTGGTCACCAAGGGGTTCACCTCCGAGTCCGGACAGGTGAGCCCGGAACAGATCCTGGCCTGGAACCCGGAGGTCATCATGCTCAGCGGTTTCGACCAGAGCACACCGGCCGATATCTATGCCGATCCGCGACTGGCCGGCATCAGCGCGGTCCAGAACAAACGCGTCTACAAGACACCGCTGGGCGGCTACCGCTGGCAGGTGCCCAGCGCCGAATCCCCGCTCATGTGGCAGTGGATGCACCGGATCCTGTATCCGGGAGCGCGCGACGGTGCGCTGCGCGACGATATGCGGGCCGCGTTCGACAACCTGTTCGCCTACGAGATCTCCGAGGACGAGATCGACCAGGTGCTGCGTTTCGATATGAACTCCGACGCCGCGAACTATGACCAGTTCCGCCGTTGAGGGCGTCGCGGCGCCGGAAGTTCCCGCCCCGCGCCGCACGATAGCCGACCGTAAAGTCCTGGTGATCGCCGGTTTCACCGTGCTGCTCGTTGCGGTGGCGATCGGCGCGCTCGCGATCGGGCGCTATACCGTGCCACCGAACGAGATCGTGCGAATTCTGCTGGGGCAGTTCCTGCCGATCGAGCCGACCTGGTACCCGCAGGAACGCACCGTGGTGCTCGATGTGCGGCTGCCGCGGGTGCTGCTGTCGATCCTGCTCGGCGCGGGCCTCGCGCTGACCGGGGCCGTGATGCAGGCCGTGTTCCGGAATCCGCTGGCCAGCGCGCAGGTGCTGGGTGTGTCGTCGGGCGCGTCGTTCGGCGGGGTACTGGTGCTGCTCGCCGGATTCGGCGGTGCGGCGCTGGTGGGCGGGGCGTTCCTCGGTGGTGTGGTCGCGCTGGTGCTCGTGGTGACGATCGCCCGGGCCGTGCCCGGAGCGCCCCTGCTGATGATCATCCTCGGCGGCACGGTGGTCGGCGCGATGTTCCAGGCGATGGTTTCGTTCATCACCTATATCGCCGACCCCTACAGCGAACTCCCGTCGATCGTGTTCTGGCTCATGGGTTCCCTGGCCACCGCGAGCTACACCAAGGTGCTGACCGCCGCGATCCCGATCGTCGCGGCCGCCCTGGTGGTCCTGGCGCTGCGCTGGCGATTGAACATTCTCGCCATGGGCGACGAGGACGCGACCGCGCTCGGGTTGAACCCGCGGCGGCTGCGGACACTGCTGCTGATCTGCGTCGCCCTGATCACCGCGGGGTCCGTATCGGTGGCCGGGGTGGTCGGCTGGGTGGGTCTGGTCGTGCCGCATCTGGTGCGAATGATGATCGGGACCGACAACCGGATGGTGCTGCCGGTCAGTGCCTTGCTTGGGGCGGCCTACCTCACCGTGATCGACACCCTGTCCCGGAGCCTGAGCACCGCCGAGATCCCCATCGGCATCCTCACCGCCATCATCGGAGCCCCGTTCTTCGTGCTCCTGCTGATTCGCAATCGCGCACGTCTGTGGGGTTCCGATGCTTGAAGCCTGTTCGCTGTCGTTCCGCTATTCGGCCAAGGCGCCGTGGATCTTCCGTAATGCCTCGGTCCGCGCCGCGGCGGGTCAGGTGCTCGCTGTACTCGGACCGAACGCGCGCGGTAAGACCACGATGCTGAAATGCCTGGCCGGACTGCTGGCCCCGGTGTCCGGCTCCGTCGACGCGAAGGGCCGGGTCGGCTATGTGCCACAGAGCCATTCGGTGGTCTTCTCGTTCTCGGTACTCGATATCGTGCTCATGGGCCGGGCCCGGACGGTCAAGATCTACGGCAGTCCCACCGCGGCCGACCGGGCCGCGGCCCGGGAAGCGCTGCGCAGAGTGGGTGCGATCCACCTCGCCGACCGCGACTACACGGGCCTCAGCGGTGGCGAACGCCAGCTCGTGCTGATCGCGCGGGCGCTGGTGTCCGACTGCGACATCATTGTGCTCGACGAACCCGCTTCCGCCCTGGACCTGCGCAATCAAGCCCAGGTGCTGACGGTGCTGCGGGCGCTGGCCGACGAGGGGATGGCAGTCGTCATGACGACCCACCACCCCGACCACGCGCTGCACGTGGCCGAGCGCTCGATGCTGATGGTGGACGCCGACGACCGGCGGATCGGGCCGACCCGGGACCTGCTCACCGGCACCCTGCTCAGCGAGATGTACGGCGTCCCGATCGTGACCTCCGATGTGGCGACCCCCAGCGCCACCAGACGGCTGGCGGTCCCGGATTTCGGGCGGGGGATCGCATGATGCGATACCTCCGCCTTCGCTGCGGCCTCCGCCGACCGCATGAATACCCTCCGATGGAGGTTCTATGACCGTACTCAAAGCGGTGATGGCCGGTGGGCGGTCGCCGGACGGCCTTCGTGAGATCGACGTCTACGAGCTGCCTGCCGCGTGCACCGGCGAGGTCACCGGAATCTACTTCGACGGTGACGTCGACCAGGAATTCCTCGTCGAGCAACGGCCGCTGCTGGATTCGTTCGTCACCCGGGGTGGCCGGGTTCTCGTCAACGGTCATGTGCAGCGCCTGTTCCTCGACGGGCTCACCCGGTGGCGCAAACTCGAGTTCCGCAACCCGCCGGATCTGGCGCTGACCCGGGTGAGCGAGCACCCGGTCTGGGCGGGCACGGATCCGAAGTCGTTCCTGTACAACACCGGAAGGTCCGGACCGGTGCCGTTCGCCGAGCTGGAACGGATCGGCGTCGCCGGGTTCTACGGCCGCGGTTGCTATCTCGATCTGCCGGAGGGCGCGCGCATTGTCCACACGATCGGGCGCACCGCCGCACCGATCGACTATGACTATCGGCTCGGCGCGGGCCGGGTGCTCGTGCACGGCGGCAACGATCTGCTGCAGTTCGCCACCGCCGCCCGCGGTACCGACGGAATGCGCGCACAGATCGTGCGCTGGCTGGCGGGATCGTGAGTACCCGCCCCGCGACCGTGATCGCGTTTCTGCACGGCGGCAGTCACGCCCAGCTCGCGACCCTCGCCGATCCGGCCCTGGCCCCGTACCGGATCCGCCCGGTCCATGTGCGGACCGGGACGTTCGATGCTCTCGCCGAGGCCGAGGTGATCGTGGTCAGCGACCGGCTGCGCACGGATCTGCTCACCCCGTGGGCGGACACGATCCTCGCGACCCTCGACCGGGGTGCCACCGTGATCGTCTTCGGTGAGAACGCCGCCGGGACATGGCTACCCGGCCTCCGGGAACAAACCCGCCCGACAGTGTTCTGGTGGTGGCGTACCGGTGAAGACCACCGGCTCCGGCTGTGCGCCCCCGGCCATTCCGCCTGGGAATTCTTCGCGCACCGGGCTGTCGTCTGGCACTACCACGGCGTGCTCGAACCACCGGAAGGCGCGGTGAGCCTGGTGGATCTGCACACCGAGGACGGTGCCCGCGACGGTTCGATCCTGTACATCGACGAAACGTCCACGGCCGGCCGGTTGCTCGTCACCACGATGGACCCCGTGTACCACCACGGGTCCGGGTTCATGCCCGGGGCCACACAAATGCTCTATTCGACGCTCTACTGGGCGACCGGTGGAAGAGGGAAAACATGCTGACAGTTCTCGAATCGGGTGTACCGATAGATATTTCGTACGAAGAGCTGATGAAGTACCACGGTCCGGGCTTCCCCGGCGGCGTGGCGCACGCCTACTGCGCCATGCGTCACGCTGTTGCCGTGCTCGGTGCGGTCGAACGTCGAGAGGTCACGGTCCGCACCGCATTTCCCGGGCCGGGCGGGCGAGACGCGATCGAGATGGCGTTGCGAGCTGTTACCGAGGGCCGCTTCACCGTCGATTCCGGTCTCGCGGCCACATCCCGCGGCACCACGCTCGCACGGTACGTCTGGGAATTCACCCATCGCGACACGACTGTGTCGTTGCAACTGCGGGACGCGGGTTTCGTCACGGACGAATTCATCGCCCTCGGTGCGAAAACCGGCCGTACGGCCGCCGACGACGCCCGGCTGACCGTGCTGAAACAGGAGATGGCGGAGCGGCTGCTGTCCGGCCCCGTCGGCCAGGTCTACGAAGAGATCCCGCCGGCACCGACACACTGAGTGAAACGACGCCCTCGGCGTCCGGGCCGGTCTACTGTCGGAGCGGGCCCGGGCGCCGCAGGCCGTGGTGTGCCGGCGAGTTTCCCCTGTTTCCGGCCCGGGTATGCGTTCACCGTTGTCCGGTGCGGAAGGAGACGGAAGATGGCCGCCGAAGGCGTCGAAGGTTTGCGGACAGTGGTGCTGGATTGTCCGGATCCGTGGAAACTGTCCGAGTTCTACCTCGGTCTGCTCGGTGGGGACGTGGTCCGGGAGGAAAGTGACGACACCTGGGTGGCGATGGTCGATCCGCAGGGTCGCCGGCTCGCCTTCCAGTTGTCGCCGGAGTACCGGCCGCCGCGCTTCCCCGACCCGGCCGGATCACAGCAGCTCCACCTCGATGTGCTGGTCAGCGATGTGGAGATCGCCGAGCCCGGGGTGCTCGCGCTGGGCGCGACCTTCGTCGAGGCGGCCGAGGGCTTCCGGGTGTACACCGACCCGGTCGGGCACACCTTCTGCCTCGTCTGGTTCCGGTGACCGGCGCCGCGATCGCCCTGTTCACCCGCGACCTGCGGGTACAGGACAACCCGGTGCTCACCGCCGCGCATCGGGCCGGCGGCACCGTGGTGCCGTTGTTCGTCCTCGACGAGGGCATCCTGGCGCGCGGACTGTGCCCACCCAACCGTGCCCATTTCCTGGTGGCCGCGCTGCGCGAACTCGATGCCGAACTCCGTGATCTCGGTGGCCGCCTCGTCCTCCGCTCCGGCGATATCGCCGAACAGGTGGCGGCGGTGGCGGCCGAGACCGGGGCCTCGGAGGTGCATATCGCCGCCGACGTCAGCCGCTACAGCCGAGACCGGGAACAGCGCCTGCGCGCACGCCTGGCCCGCGACCACCGCGAGCTACAGGTACACACCGGCTCGCTGACGGTGCTCGAACCCGGCGCGGTGCTGCCCGCGAACCGCGACCACTTCGCCGTGTTCACCCCCTACTTCCGGCGCTGGTCTACCGCCCGCCGGCGGCCGGCGCTGCGCGCCCCGCACCGCCTCGACCTGCCCTCGATCGCCTCCGATCCGCTCCCTCGACCCGAGGATCTCGGACGCGGCGAGCCATCCCCCGAACTGGCCGTCGGGGGTGAGACCACGGGCCGGGAAATGCTGCGGGACTGGCTTTCTCACGGAATCGCCGACTACGCGCGAGACAGTGACGACCTCGCCGCCGACGCGACCTCCCGCCTGTCGCCCTACCTGCACTTCGGCTGCCTCTCACCTGCCGAACTGGTGCGCCGGGCCGACGATTCCACCCCCGGCGGGGCAGCATTCATCCGGCAGCTGGCCTGGCGCGATTTCCACCACCAGGTGCTGGCCGCCCGGCCCGCGGCAGCATGGTCCGACTACCGCGATCGCGCCATCCGCTGGCGGGCCGACGACCAGGCCGTCACCGCTTGGAGCGAGGGCCGGACCGGATTCCCGATCGTCGATGCCGGTATGCGCCAGCTGCGGGCGCAGGGCTGGATGCCGAATCGTGCCCGGCTCATCGCCGCGAGCTTTCTCACCAAAACCCTCCGGGTGGACTGGCGGACCGGCGCCCGGCATTTCCGGTATTGGCTCGTCGACGCGGACGTGGCCGATAACCAGCTCAACTGGCAATGGATCGCGGGCACCGGTAACGACACCCGGCCGAACCGCGTCCTGAACCCGTTGCGCCAGGCCGAACGCTACGATCCCGACGGCGCCTACGTGCGCCGCTGGATTCCCGAACTCACGGAGTTGGACGGCCGGGCGGCCCACCGGCCGTGGCGCGACCGTCTCGAGGACTATCCCGCGCCGATAATCGAATGCCCGGGCATGTAGCACATGCCCGGGCAGGTCGATACGGTTCTCAGCGTTTCTTCGCCGCCTCCGCCTGCGATTTCCGGTACGCCTTCTTCAGCTGAGCGCGCTGCTTCTCCAACTGGGCGCCCTGCTTTTCCAGTTGCGCGCGCTGCTCCTTCACCACGGCGGCCAGTTCGCCGCCCCGCTGTTTCGAGTAGTCGGCCACGCCGGCGGCCCGGTTCTTGGCGGCGGCGGTGAGCACCGGACCCTTGGCCTGGGCAGTCTCGGAGAGTTCGCTGCCCCGGTGTTTGGCGGCGTCGGCGAGCCCGGCGGCCCGGTTCTTCGCCGTCTCCGCCCACACCGGGCCCTTGGACTGTGCGGTCTCCGCCAGTTCTTCGCCCCGGTGTTTGGCGATATCGCCGAGCTCGGCGGCGCGGTTCTTGGCGGTTTCGGTCCAGACGGGACCGCGGGTCTGCACGGTGTCGGCCAGTTCGCTGCCCCGGTGCTTCGCGACATCGGCGAGTTCGCCGCCCCGGTGCCTGGCGACCTCGGCCCATTCGGCGCCGCGGTGCTTCGCCGCCTCCGCCCAGCCCGGCCCTCGCTCCCGGGTGATCTCGGCGAGTTCGGCTCCCTTCCCGGCGACCGTGCCCGCGAACTCCTGACCCCGAACCGCTGCCGTGCCCGCGAAGTCCTGACCGCGTGCCGCCGCATGCTGCAGCTGATGGCGCACCGAGTCACTCGTTCCGCTCCGGCCCGCCGGCAGCGCGCCGCCGACGGTATTCGCGGCCCGGCGGGCGGCGCGCCTGCCCCGCCAGCCGAGCGACGGTTTGCCCGCGGTATCGGCCGCGGCGATCATCAGCCCGCCCAGCAGGCCCATATCCTTCAGGAACGCGGTCCGCTTGGCGGCTTTGCGTTCGGGGTCGGTCTCGGCCCAGAAGTTCTGCTCGGTGACCGTCGCCGGTACGACCGTCGCCGCCAGCGCCAGCGCCGCGGGTCGCGGTGCCTTCCCCAGCGCCAGCAGCGTGCCGCCCGCGATCTGGACGGCGGCAGTGACCCGGACCAGCATGTCCGGGTCGGAGGGAAGCGAGGACGCGACGTTCGACGGCAGCGACTCCTGCCCCTTCGACACCAGGTTCGACGCTTCCTGAACCCGTGATTGCGGATGCATCAGGGTTTCGACGCCGTTCGCGACGAACGTAGCTGCCAGCAGCGGGCGGGCGAGCCGACGTATCAGCATGGTATGCATCCCTTTCCTCGGTGTATCGCGTCTGTCACGGCAGGTCACCAGGGGTGGTAGCCCAGCGTACTGGCGATCTACCCCGCATTCGGCGCGGGAAACAGCGTGCGGGCTCGCGTGTCGCGCCGGCGG
Organism: Nocardia sp. NPDC051750; assembly: GCF_044453135.1. Classification (NCBI taxonomy): domain Bacteria; kingdom Bacillati; phylum Actinomycetota; class Actinomycetes; order Mycobacteriales; family Nocardiaceae; genus Nocardia; species Nocardia sp. NPDC051750. The sequence goes on from NZ_JBITCK010000008.1 coordinate 550,379, forward strand.
ACGGATCCGGGGCGGCGCCCGGTGGCCCTCATGGCCAAGATCACACCGCGGCCGGAGCTCCGGCTCCTGTCGCCGGTGCCACGACGGGACCGGCGGGCGCACTGCACAATTCGCAGGCCGGCGGGCACCGGAAAGGCCGTGGCGCCCGCTTCCCGGCCCCGGGCCTCCATGCCGTCCGCAGCGCGAATGTCTACCCTCGGGACCAGCACACTCGCCGCGCCGCGAGGCCCGCCGAGCGCGGCCCGCCGCGGAGGCCCCGCCGCTGTCGGGAAGGCGTGCGGCCGGCCGGCCCGCGCGCGGCGAAATCTCGACACATCGCCAGTAATCGGAAGGATGCACCACAATGCACTCCGCGATCCCGGATCGTGAGGCCACCGATATCGCGCTCGGCTATGCCGTCCGAGCGCCGTCAGTCCACAACACCCAGCCGTGGCGGTGGCGCCCGGCCCCGACCGGGCTTCAGCTCTTCGCCGACACCAGCCGTCAGCTCCCGGCCACCGACCCCTTCCAGCGGGCGCTGATCATCAGCTGCGGCGCCGCGCTGCACCATCTGCGGCTCGGGCTGGCCACCCTCAACTGGTCCACCAGCGTGGACTACTGCCCGGATCCTGCCGATCCCGCCCACCTGGCCACCGTGCACACGACCCGGCAGCGACCGACAGATGCCCAAATCGAGCAGGCCGCCGCCATCCTGCTGCGACGCACCGACCGCCGCCGCTACCTTTCTCGACCGATACCGGCCCGGCACATCCGCTCCCTGGCCGGCCGGGTCTCCGACTTCGGCGCCGCGGTCCGGCAGGTCCCGGACCCCATGCTCCCGCGTCTCGCCGGTCCCATGCGGCACGCGGCCACCCTGCATTCCGGCGACCAGGAATACCAAGCGGAAATCGCCCGCTGGAGCGGACCGGGCCGGACCTGCGACGGTGTTCCCTCCCGGAACGCGCCGGCGCCGCGGCAGGCCGGGGAAATCCCAGTGCGCAGCTTCGCCGAGCCCACACTGCTCGACCCCGCCGACCACCCGGACGGCGCCCAGTGGCTGGTGGTGGGAACACCCCGCGACGACCGGCGGGCACAGCTCCGCGCCGGCGAAGCGATCAGCGCGCTCCTGCTGACCGCCACGAGTCTCGGCCTGGCCACCAGCCTGCAAACCGAACCACTGGGCATGCTCGAATCACGCCAGGAGATCCGGACGCAACTCCTGCACGACTGCGCCTACCCCCAGGCAATGGTCCGCGTCGGCTGGAGCGCAGGCCACGCGGCCCCGCTACCCGAGACCCCGCGCCGGCCGGTGCGGGAAGTCGTCGAGGTCTGAGCCACAGCCGCCGTCACGCGATCCGCTGCCCGAAGCCGTCGAGGTCCGCCCCGGCCGCCGCCGGGGCGAGCGGCTCCGGCGCTACTTTCGCACCGAGACCCGTATCGGGGGCACCACCAGTCAGGAGGGCCGTCGTGACCGTTTCCGCACTGGTATGGGGGTGCCCCCTCGCCAGCACTGGTTGGCCTGGTTGGCCTGGGCCTGGGCCTGGGCCTGCTGAGCCTGGCTCTGCGACCGGTCGGCTTCGCTCTGGGCCTTCAGGCTTGGTTCGAGGCGTTCTGGGCCTGCTGGGTTTGCTGGCGGGCCTGTCGCCCCGGCCGGTGCGGGAAACCCTCGAGTTCCGGACGGCCGCCGTTTGCGCCGGTCGATCCGGGAAGCCGTCGAGGTCCGGGCTGCCTGATGCCGTGCGGCGCGGCCGTGTCCGGCGGTGCCTACCCGGACCTTGCCGCCCGCGCCCCGGCCACCGCGCCACCGTCGACCAGCAGGTCGGTACCCGTGATGAAGCTCGCGGCCGGGTCCAGCAGAAACGCCGCCGCATGCGCGATATCGTCCGGCGTCCCCAGCCGCCCGGACGCCGACCCCGCAACCATCGCCCGCATCCCAGCACCGGATTCGCCCTCGAGCTCGTGCCGGCCCATCGGTGTCGAGATAACACCGGGACTGATCGAATTGAGCCGAGCTGCCCGCCGCCCCCACGCCACCGCCGCAGCCTGCACCCGCGCCACATTGCCCCGTTTGGCCACCGCGTAAGCGACACCCGGGTGGACATTCCGGTCGATGAACGGCAGCCCCATCAACTCCGCGGCGGGCGTGGTCGCCAGCGCGGCCACCTGATCATCCGGAAGCGGCGCCAGATGCGCGGCCATACTCGCGATCACCACACCGGCACCGCCCTCGGCCACGACCTCCCCGAAGGCATCCAGCACCAGCGCGGTCCCCAGCAGATCCACCGCGAACACGGCCTCCGTCGGCGCCTGGGTCGGTGACACCCCCGCGGTATGGGCGATATGGGTCACCCGCCCCAACTCGGCCGCGGCCCCGGCCAGCGCCGCCACGGACTCCGCATCGGAAACATCGACCTGCCGCCCGGTCACGGCATGCCCCTCACCGGCCAGAACCTCGACCGCCGACGCGAGACTGTCCTTGTCGAAATCGGCGAGCATCAGCCTCCGCCCACCCCCGATCCGTCGGGCGATGGCCCGCCCCATACCCCCGACCCCGACCACGACCGCAACATTCTGACCCACCACGCACTCCTCACTGTCCACTCACCTGCGCCACCAACCTACCCACGCCCCCACCCCCGAGGACCGGAATCCGAACCCGGTCTCTCCACCGAAGGATTTCCCCAGGTAGGACCCGCGATTTTGCCCCGGTCGCCCGATCCGATACTCTTGCTGAGCACACCGGTCCGGGTGGCGGAATGGCAGACGCGCTAGCTTGAGGTGCTAGTGCCCTTTATCGGGCGTGGGGGTTCAAGTCCCCCTCCGGACACCACTGCTAACCACAGCAACCCTGGCGCTCACCCGAGCGTGGCGCTGTATCGGTGGGCGCTGCGGCGAGCCTGGTGCAGCACCACCTGACCCCTCAGACCGTACCAACCGCAGAACAGAGCGCCGTCCCGCTTGCTGGCCCGGCGGCATTCTGCTCTATCCGGTCCGTGGCTGTGCCGTCGCAGTTTCGTATCACCTGCCCGTCTTGACAGACGCTTCGACCCCAGTCTCTCGAATTCAAGGTTTCGAGACATCCAGTCGGCCTAGCACCCCGCCCTGCCTCCTCGGGGTGCGGGAGCATGTATCGGTAGCGACCAGCACGATGCAACGAGCCCTGCCCTATTCAGCAGCAGGGGCGGCTGACCTCGAGACATCGAACGAATCGGGGTTTTCGGACCTGACCGATCGTCACGATCGCTATATCAGTCCATCGGCAGTAGCTCAGGCCGCCGGAGAGCGTGGGCGCTGTTACGAGGGTGCGCTGCGCCGGGTCGGGTTGCCGACTTCGGGCCACGCGTCGTGCATCGCTGCTGCGGTGCGTTGCAGCAGCTCCTCGGATACACGCTCGATCGGTCCTCTGAGCGGTGGCGGATAGCGGTGCCGGGTTTCGGGTGGGCGGTGGGGCAATTCCTGCACGGTTTCTCCGGTTCGGTGGTGTGTCCGGGCGATATACGTCGGACGCATAGGCGGCCGGCCACGGTGGGCCTACGGTGTTGAACGCATCGCCCAGATCAGGTGCGTGTGTGTGATAGATCGGGGTCGACAATGGCGGTTGCCGGTACAGAACGACACAAGCTGATCGGGGATGTACATCTCCTGCTCATCGATCAACAAGGACGCGTGCTTTTCGGCAGGCGCGTGAATACCGGCTACGAGGACGGCGCCTACCACCTACCGTCCGGCCACCTGGAGGCCGGCGAGTCGATGGTTGCTGCCCTGGTGCGGGAGGCGAAAGAAGAGATCGGACTCACGATCAGCGCAGAAGCTGTCCGCTTCGCGCACGTCATGCACAATTCGTCCTCCGGTGGACGGGTGGCGTTCTTCTTCCTGGTGCAGAACTGGGAAGGCGACCCGGCAAATATGGAGCCCGACAAATGCGACGACCTGGCCTGGTTCTCCCTCGACGCCTTGCCGGACCGGATGATCCCCTACTGCCGCGAAGCGATGCAGCATATCGCCGCGGAGCGGCAGTTCTCTTTGTACGGCTGGTAGGCGAGTTCACCGCGGGGGCGCCACCCCCCCTCGACAGCGCCCTGCGGCGTCGGCCTAACTCAGATGACGTTCCACTCGGTGAGTGAGGTAACCAATTCGTCGAAGCGCTGCCCGGTCATGCGCTTGCGGTAAGCATCTTCGGGGGGTTCCTTTGCCGCGCCGTACTGCCACCACGCCTCCTCGGTCTTGTTGTCCATGACCAGGAATCGCTCCGTCATCGCCGGGCCGCGCACGACAATCGACACCGTGCCCGGTTCGGCAACGACCGCGTGGATCGCGCTGTGGTGCAGGGTGTAGCTGGTGCCGACCTGTTCCTGCCGGACCATCATGGTGTCGAGGGTGGCTGGATTGAGGTCACTGTGCAGGGTCACTGGGCTGTAGATCCGATGACAATATTCGCCGCGCAGGATATGGCTGGCGTAGGTCCAGCGGTGGTTGTGTGGGCGATCGTGATAGCCGGACCCGAATACGTGGAGCCGCATACGGACTCCGGTGTGGGGGTCATCGAACAGGACGAGTTTGTCGAGGATGTCGTAGTGCTCGCACAGCGCCATCAGCCGGGGCTCCTCCCGGATCGCGGTCAATCCGCGCCGCAACATATACCGGCCGCCGGCGAAGTGGCCGAAGACCTTGCGGGCTGCCGCATCGACGGCTTCCACATCGTCCCAATCGATGGCGCGCAGGGGTTCGAGCAGAGTCTCGAACGTGAGCATGGGGTCTCTCCTATTCAGGTTTGGCGCTGGACTTCCAGAGACGGCAGACAGGAACGATGTCGGGGTACTCCGCGCAGGAGCTGGCGCCCATCACGATCTCCTCGGCGGGGCAGCCGCCGAAGCATGCCGAGGACTTGCAGCCGCCGCAGGCGTTTTCGGCCAGGGGGAGGGTGAACAGATCGAACTCGTTGTGCTCGGTTTCGCGGTTGAGTACGACCTGGTTGCCCTTCATCTGGGCGAGGTACATATCGGTGTCGAACAGGTAGGAGCAGACGTAGGCGCGGCCGTCGGGGAAGATGCTGATCCGATCCAAGGTGCGGCCGATGCAGCCCTGGTAGCCCTCGGCGGCGTAGCGGTCCATCTGGTCGCGGCGGGCGTAGGTCGGCTGGAACCACACCCGAGTGTTGTGTGCAGGCGCGACGCCCTCCAGGCGGTTGCAGAAGTCGACCCATTCCGGGGGCGTCATCGCCATCTCCGGGTTCCCGTGCCCGGTTCCGATGGTGCTGAACACATGGAACTTCACCAGTGACGCGCCGATCTCATCGGCGATGGTGAGCAGGTTGAGCACGTCGCCTTCGTTGGCTTTGTTCACGGTGCAGATGATGCGGGTGTCGAACCCGCGGGCACACAGCTCTTCGCTGGTCTCCATAGCGATATCGAAAGTTCCCGCACCGCGCACTGCGTCATGGGTCGCCGCACTACCCCCGTCGAGGCTGACCTGCACGTAGGCGAAGTCCGACGGTTCGAGTTGGGCGAACTTCCTGCGGGCGGGGTGCTGGGCATTGGTCGTTGTGATGACGTGGCTGTAACCGATCTTGCTAGGCCGCGTTTCATAAGCCCGTGAGTTGAGGGGCGGAACCCGTTGTCCGGGTTGAGAAGTTGGAGATATGGCGAGGTCTCCGGTAGTTGGTTG
>NZ_JBITCK010000009.1:0-39078 GCF_044453135.1 Nocardia sp. NPDC051750
AGGCGCTCATCGTACAACCTCGTTGTCCCTGGTCCCTCCGGCTCGGCGTTTCCGCCTCGCTCCGGGCCCCTGGTCGGTGTCCGTGTCGCTCTGACTTGGATAAAGTTACGCGGCTACTAATTCAATGTCAAATCGCCTGGTCACAGGCGGTTATCGGTGACTTTTTGTGATGGCTGTGGACGCCGGATCCGCCGAGAAACTTCATGCTTCCGTTCCCACCCGCTCGACCTCGGCACCGAGCGCCTGCAGCTTTTCGACGAAGTCGGGATATCCGCGGTCGATATGGAATACGTCGTGCACTTCGGTGACGCCGTCGGCGACCAGTCCCGCCAGCACCAAACCGGCGCCGGCGCGGATATCGGAAGACCAGACCGGCGCACTGGACAAACGCGGAATACCGCGGACAACAGCGTGGTGCCCGTCGGTACGCGCATCGGCGCCCAGCCGGATCATCTCCTCGACGAACCGGAACCGTGCTTCGAAGACGTTCTCCGTGATCATCGACGTCCCGTCGGCGATCGATGCCAGACCGATGGCCATGGGCTGCAGATCCGTCGGGAATCCGGGAAAGGGCAGCGTCGAGAAGTTGACCGCGCGGGGACGGTCCGGCTGGGTCACCCGGAAGCCGTCCTGTTCGAACGAGATACGCGCGCCGGCGGAGCGCAGTTTGTCCAGGACCAGCGCCAGGTGCTGGGGATTGACCCCGGTGACCCGCACATCACCCATGGTCATGGCGGCAGCGATGCCCCAGGTCGCCGCGACGATCCGGTCGCCGATCACCCGGTGCGTCGCGGGCGAGAGCCGCTTCACGCCCTGGATGGTCAGGACCGATGTCCCGGCCCCGCGGATCCGGGCCCCCATCTGAGTGAGCATGGTGCACAGGTCGACGATGTCGGGCTCACGCGCGGCATTGTCGATCACGGTCTCACCTTGGGCGAGCACCGCGGCCATGAGGATGTTCTCGGTCGCGCCGACCGACGGGAAGTCGAGCCGGATCCGGGCGCCTTGCAACTCCTCCGCGCGGGCCACCACACATCCGTGTTCGATTTCGCTGGTCGCGCCCAGCAGACGCAGGCCCGCCTGATGCATATCGAGCGGACGGGAACCGATCGCGTCACCGCCGGGCAGCGCGACGACCGCTCGTTTACACCGGGCCATGAGCGGGCCGAGGACACAGACCGACGCGCGGAACTGGGTCACCGCCGGGAAGTCGGCGTGATATTTGGGCTCGGCCGGGGTGTCGATGGTGACGACATCGCCCGCGATGGTGACATCGCAGCCCAGTCCGCGCAGGACGTCCGCCATCAAGGGAACGTCCAGAATGTCCGGACAGTTCGTGATGGTGGTGATGCCTTCGGTCAGCAGAGCCGCGGCCATGAGTTTCAGGACGCTGTTCTTGGCGCCTCCGACCGAGACCTCACCGACCAGCCGGTTGCCGCCAGTTACCAAAAACCGTTCCATGCCGCCTCTCCGAGTATTCGGCGCACCAGTGAGTGCAAGGATAGAGCGCAGACGAGCCCGTCGGTGCGCCGGTCGTGCGGATACGCGAGGCCGGAACGCCGGACCGTGGCCCCGTGGCCACCGCCGGGTCCGCCTCAGTCTCCCGGCGGCGTCCCCGGATCCGATCCCACGTCATGAGGACCATCGCCGCCGGACTCGGCCGGTGTGGCGCGCCCGCCGCCGGGTTGCCAGAGCACATCACCCTCCGGGTTGGTGTACCGGCTGAGGATGAACAGCAGATCCGACAGCCGGTTGAGGTACTTCGCCGGCAGGACGCTCGTATCGCCGGGATGTTCCTGCACCGCGGCCCACGCCGACCGTTCGGCTCGGCGGACGACCGTACGCGCCGTGTGCAACAGCGCGGCCAGCGGCGTGCCGCCGGGCAGGATGAACGAATGCAGCGGTGCCAGTTCGGCATTGAACTCGTCACACCAGGTTTCCAGGCGTTCGATATACGTCTCGGTGATCCGCAACGGCGGATACTCCGGGTCTTCCACCACTGGCGTCGACAGGTCCGCGCCGGCGTCGAACAGGTCGTTCTGGATACCGCGCAACACCGTGGTCAGTGCCTCACCGGGAGCACCGAGCGCGATCGCCACCCCGAGCGCGGCATTCGCCTCGTCGCAGTCGGCATAGGCGACCAGCCGCGGGTCGGTCTTCGCGACCCGCGAGAAGTCGCTGAGGCCGGTGGTCCCGTCGTCCCCGGTTCGGGTGTAGATCCGCGTCAGATGCACGCTCACAGGACCCACCATAAACGCTCGCTCCGTCGACCACGGGGTTACCGAGGCTGCGCAAGTGCGCCGCGGGGTCCGCGCGGCGGTGTCAATGACCGCGGAGCCTGCGGGCTCGTTCGGACGGACGTGATTCGACCCAGGACAGAAACGCGGTGAGAGCGGCGCGATCGAGCGCCAGTTCGTAGGCTCCGTCGCGGTCGGATACACCGATCACCGAGATCGCGTCCGTCATGATGTCGTACTCGTCACCCTGCGGGCCGCGGCGATCGCCGATCTCGATTCCGCGGCGCCGGATCACCGAATCGGCGCCGAGTTTGAGACTGGTGAGTTTGAAGAAGACGAGCCGGTCCTCGTCGTAGCGGATAACTCCGTGCCGCCAGCGCTCCCCGCCCCGCGCCGGCAGGATCCGCAGGATGGCCGCCGTCCCGCCGCGCCGGAGCATGACCAGCCGATACGTGGAAATCAGAGCCAGTACGGCCAGCACGGCAACCAGAATGATCGCAAGCACCATTCCGGTCTGCAATGCCGCACATCCCTTCGTTCCTCCGAGGCGATCGGCCGGCTCGAACCGATCGATGCGCCCGACGCCATTCAACCACGAACCAGTTTACAAATCGCACGCGGATGTCTCGGCAAATGCGAGGTCATCGATCCAGGTCGGAGATGGTGACTGCCCACACGGGGCGATTCGGGGCTGAAGAGAAGCGGCTCCGGCCGGTGACAACAGAGCTGTCACCGGCCGGAGCCGAATATTCTGTTGGATTCCCTTGCGGGAACTCAGGAGGTCGCGGCCTGCTCGACAGCGCGGACCCGGCCCTGTGCGGCCAGCTGGTCCTGCGGCGTGGCCGAACCGTCGGACAGCACCTTACGCGCCGCGTCGACGTCGACCTCCGTGGAGAACTCGGCGGATTCGCCCAGAATCCGCACGGTATCCGCGGTCACCGAGAAGAACCCGCCGTGCACCGCGGCCACCACGCGCCGGCCCTCGGTATCGACGATGGTCACCGTGCCGCCCTCGACCAACTGGCCGAGCAAGGGCTCGTGACCGGGCATGATGCCGATCTGCCCCTCGGTGGTCTGGGCGCTGACGAAACTCGCCCGCCCCGACCACAGCCGCCGCTCGACCGCGACGAGATCAACTGACATGCTGTTAATGGACTCAGTCGCCATCGGTGACTACTTTCCGGCGATTTTCTTCGCGGCCGCCTCGACATCGTCCAGACCACCGCAGCTGTTGAACGCCTGCTCCGGGAAGTGGTCGAATTCGCCCTTGCAGACCCGGTCGAAGTCGTCGATGGTCTGCTCCAGCGGCACGACCGAACCGGGCTGACCGGTGAACTTCTCGGCCACGATGAAGTTCTGGCCGAGGAACTTCTCGAGACGACGCGCCCGGCCGACGAGGACCTTGTCCTCTTCGGAGAGCTCGTCCATACCGAGAATGGCGATGATGTCCTGCAGTTCCTTGTACTTCTGCAGGATCCGCTTCACCTCGTTGGCCACCGCGAAGTGCCGGTCACCGACGATCGAGGCCTCGAGGATACGAGAGGTCGAGGTCAGCGGGTCGACGGCCGGGTAGATACCCTTCTGCGAGATCGGGCGGGAAAGCTCGGTCGTCGCGTCCAAGTGGGCGAAGGTGGTCGCCGGGGCCGGGTCGGTGTAGTCGTCGGCAGGCACGTAGATGGCCTGCAGCGAGGTGATGGACCGGCCACGGGTCGAGGTGATCCGCTCCTGCAGTTCACCCATCTCGTCGGCCAGGGTCGGCTGGTAACCGACGGCCGAGGGCATCCGGCCCAGCAGGGTCGAGACCTCGGAACCGGCCTGGGTGAACCGGAAGATGTTGTCGATGAACAGCAGCACGTCCTGGTGCTTCACATCGCGGAAGTACTCCGCCATGGTCAGCGCCGACAGGGCGACGCGCATACGGGTGCCCGGCGGCTCGTCCATCTGGCCGAAGACGAGGGCGGTGTCCTGGAGGACGCCCATCTCTTCCATTTCCAGGTGCAGGTCGGTGCCCTCACGGGTGCGCTCACCGACGCCGGCGAACACGGAGGTACCGGAGAACTCCCGCGCGATACGGGTGATCATCTCCTGGATCAGCACGGTCTTGCCGACACCGGCACCACCGAACAGACCGATCTTGCCGCCCTTCACGTACGGGGTCAGCAGGTCGAGCACCTTGACGCCGGTCTCGAGGATTTCGGTCTTGCCCTCGAGCTGGTCGAAGCTCGGCGGCTTGCGGTGGATACCCCACTGCTCGCCGTCCCGGCCGAGGCCGGGGCTGTCGAGGCAGTCACCGAGGGCGTTGAACACGTGGCCCTTGACGACATCGCCGACCGGCACCGAGATCGGCTTACCGGAGTCACGGACCTCGGCGCCACGGACCAGGCCGTCGGTGGGCTGCATCGAGATGGTGCGCACGATGTTGTCACCGAGGTGCTGGGCGACCTCGAGGGTCAGCGTCTTGGCCACCGACTTCAGGGCGATATCGGCGCTCAGCGCGTTGAACAGTTCTGGGATGGAGCCCCGCGGGAATTCGACGTCCACGACGGGGCCGATGACGCGGACCACGCGGCCACTGGCGGCGCCCGTCCGGCTCGACTCTTCTCGAGTAACAGCTGCGGTCATTTCTAAGTTTCTCTTCCTGCGTCTCAGTCGCGTTCCGAGCTGGCCGCCAGGGCGTTCACGCCGCCGACGATTTCGCTGATTTCCTGCGTGATGTTGGCCTGCCGCAACGAGTTGGCCTGCCGGGACAGGGAACTCGCCAATTCATTGGCGTTGTCGGTGGCCGCCTTCATTGCGGTGCGCCGAGCCGCATGCTCGGATGCCGCTGCCTCGAGCAACGATGCGTAGATCCGCGTGTTGACGTACTTGGGCAGCAGCGCCGCCAGCAGTACATCGGCGTCGGGCTCGAATTCGTACTGCGCGTGCACATCGGCCGTGGGCGAATCTGACAGCATGTCCTGACCCAGATCGAAGTTCTCGTCGACGAAGTCGATCTGGATCGGCGCCATCCGGCGCACCTCCGGCGTCTGCGTCAACATGCTCACGAACCGGGTGTAGACGATATGGAGTTCGTCCACTCCCGCGATTTCCCCGGTGCCGTCGGGTGCCTCGATCTGCCCGTCCGAACCGGCCATGAAACTGTTCACCAGGTGCGCGCACGCGGGGCCGGCATCCACGAAATTCGGCTGCTGGGAGAAGCCGGTCCACGCGGCCACCGGCCGCCGGTCGCGGAAGGTGTAATACGTCAGGCCCTTGTTGCCCATGACGTAGAGCACCGGTTCCTTGCCCTCACCGCGCAGTGTGGTCATCAGTTCCTCGGCGCGCTTCAGCACGCTCGAGTTGTAACCACCGCACTGACCACTGTCGCTGGTGATCACCAGCACGGCGGCACGCCGCGGATTCGGACGTTCGGTCAGCAGCGGATGCGACAGGTTCTTCGACGCATTCGCCAGCTCCGCGACCGCCTTGGTGATCTCCTCGGCGTACGGCTTGGCCGCCTTGACCCGGGCCTGGGCCTTGGTGATTCGCGAGGTCGCGATCAGTTCCTGGGCCTTGGTGATCTTCTTGATCGAGTTGATGCCCCGAATACGGGAGCGCAATTCACGCAAGTTGGCCATCAGCGGTTCACACTCCCCTCGTTCGCGGCATTACAGGAAAACAGCGCATGGTTCGCCCGGTCTACTTCTCGACGTGCTTGCGGGTGACCGACAGGGACTCGACCTCTTCGTGCGCCAGCTCGCCGGCCTCGGGCTCGTTCACCACGCGGGTGCCGTCGGAAGCCAGGAAGCCCTGCTTGAAGTTATCGGTGGCCGTCTTGATCTGCTCGGCTGCCTCGTCCTGGAGCACCTTGCCGCCGGCAATGCCGGCGAAGGCGTCGGCAGCAGTGTTGTGCAGATCTTCGAGCAGCTCGACATTGAACCGGCGGATATCGCCGACCGGCACCGAGTCGTAGTAGCCGGCGTCGACCAGGTAGATCGAGACGATCTGGTCCTCGACCGCGATGGGCGAGTACTGATCCTGCTTGAGCAGCTCCACCCAGCGGGCACCACGCTCGAGCTGGGCCAGCGAGGCGGCATCCAGGTCGGAGGCGAAGGCGGAGAACGCCTCCAGCTCGCGGTACTGGGCCATTTCCAGACGCAGCGAACCGGCGACCTTCTTCATACCCTTGGTCTGCGCGGCGCCACCGACACGGGAGACCGAGGTACCGACGTTGATCGCCGGGCGGACACCCTTGTTGAAGAGGTCGGACTCGAGGAAGACCTGACCGTCGGTGATGGAGATGACGTTGGTCGGGATGAAGGCCGAGATGTCGTTGGCCTTGGTCTCGATGATCGGCAGGCCGGTCATCGAACCGCCACCCATCTCGTCGGAAAGCTTGGCGCAACGCTCCAGCAGACGCGAGTGCAGGTAGAAGACGTCACCCGGGTAGGCCTCGCGGCCCGGCGGGCGGCGCAGCAGCAGCGAGATGGCGCGGTAGGCCTCGGCCTGCTTGGTCAGATCGTCGAACACGATCAGGACGTGCTTGCCCTGGTACATCCAGTGCTGGCCGATGGCCGAACCGGTGTAGGGGGCCAGCCACTTGAAGCCGGCGGAATCCGACGCGGGGGCCGCGACGATGGTGGTGTACTCCAGGGCGCCGTGCTCCTCGAGAGCGGATTTCACGCCCGCGATGGTGGAGCCCTTCTGGCCGATCGCCACGTAGATGCAGCGCACCTGCTTGGCCGGATCGCCCGACTCCCAGTTGGCCTTCTGGTTCAGGATGGTATCGATGCAGACCGCGGTCTTACCGGTCTTGCGGTCGCCGATGACCAGCTGACGCTGGCCCCGGCCGATAGCGGTCAGCGCGTCGATGGCGGTGATGCCGGTGGCCATCGGCTCCTCGACCGGCTGGCGCTCCAGCACGGTCGCGGCCTGCAGTTCCAGCACGCGCCGGTCGTCGGACTCGATCTCGCCCAGACCGTCGATCGGCTGGCCGAGCGGGTTCACCACGCGGCCGAGGAACTTGTCGCCGACCGGGACCGAGAGCACATCGCCGGTGCGGCGCACCTGCTGGCCCTCTTCGATCTCGGCGTACTCGCCGAGGATGACGGCGCCGATTTCGCGGTCCTCGAGGTTCAGCGCCACACCGAGCACACCGCCCGGGAATTCGAGCAGCTCGTTGGCCATGGCCGAAGGCAGGCCGCTCACATGCGCGATGCCGTCACTGGTATCGGTAACGACACCGACTTCCTCGATGGAGGTTTCCGGGGTGTAGCTCTGGGTGTAGCTTTCGATCGCGCTACGGATCTCGTCGGAGGAGATCGTCAGCTCCGCCATGTTCTTCCTGCTCTCGGTCTCTGGTCTGGAATGTCGGGGGGTGTGGTGCGGCCGGTGCGCCGGGGTTTCCCGGTGGCGTACCGCTAGGTCAGCGAGCGGCGCAGCCGTTCCAGTCGGCCGATCGCGCTGCCGTCGATCACATCGTCTCCGATGCGCACGACGAGCCCGCTCAGCAACTCGGGTTCGACTTCGATATGCACGGTGACGGCCTTGCCGTAGATGCGGGCCAAGGCACCGCCCAGCCGCTCCCGCTGGGGATCGGTCAGTGCGATCGCCGACCGCACATGGGCGACGATCTGCTCCCGCCGGGCCGCGGCCAGATCGGACAGTTCGTCGAAGGCCGGACCGATTCCGGAACGCTGCCTGGTCACCACCTGTTCGGCCAGGGCCTGGGTGATGGGCTCGGTCTTGCCGGACAGCAGCCGCTCGACCAGTTCCCGCTTCGCCGCGGATGAGGCGGCACGATCGGAAAGAGCCTGTTCGAGCTGCGGGTTGTCGTTGATGATCCGGCCGAACCGGAACAGTTCGTCTTCGACCGCGGTCAGCCGGCCCTGTTCTGACGCCGACTCCAGCAGCGCCAGCTGCCCGAGCAGGACCAGGGTGTCGACCAGGTCGCGGGAACGGGACCAATCCTGGGCCACCGCGGTGGTCAGCACCGCCTGCGTGGCAGCGCTGACCCGGCTCCCGAAGACCCGCTCGCTCAGGTCGGCCCGGGCCGAACCGGGCACCGACACGTCCGCGAGCGCCACACGCAGCGGACGCTGGTCGTCCAGTACGTCGACAACGGCGAACAGTTCGGACCCCGTCGTGGCCGCGACACCGTTGCTTCCGGTCAGCGCGGCCCGAAGAGCCTCCTTGGACCGGGAGCTGGCCTCACGGCTTGCTGCGTACATGGTTCTCACGCCTCCGTCGTTACCTTCCGACCCCGATACCGGCATCCGACCGGTCGATCTCATCGAGGAATCGCTCGATCGTCGCGGCCTGCTTGGCCTCGTCCGATACGGATTGCCCGATGACCTTCTCGGCCAGGTCCACCGCGGTGCGGCCGACCTCGGCGCGCAGCTCGGTCAGGATCTGCTGACGCTGGGCTTCCAGCTGGGTGTGCCCGGCCGCGACGATACGGTCGCTTTCGGCCTGGGCGTCGGCCTTCATCTGGGCGAGGATCTGCTGGCCCTGCGTGCGGGCGTCTTCGCGGATCTTCGCGGCTTCCAGACGGGCGTCGGCCAGCTGCTTCTGGTACTGCTGCAGCGTCTCCTGGGCTTCGGCCTGCGCCGATTCGGCCCGTTCGATGCCACCCTCGATCTTGTCGGCGCGCTCGTCCAGCACCTTCATCAGGCGCGGAACGGCGTACTTGTAGACCACGAAGGCGATAATCGCCACGCAGACCGCCGACCAGACGATGTCGTACGTCGCGGGAATGAGAGGATTCACATCCTCTCCCTCTTCCGCCGCGAGCAGTATGAACTCGTTCATCGGAATCAGAAGATGAAGCCGGCGACGAGACCGATCAGTGCCAGGGCTTCGGTGAACGCGATGCCGAGGAACATGTTGGTCCGGATGGTGCCCTGGAGCTCGGGCTGGCGGGCAATGCCCTCGATCGCCTTACCGACGACGATACCGACGCCGATGCCGGGGCCGATGGCGGCCAGGCCGTAGCCGACAGCGCCGAGGCCCTTCAGCGTGGATTCGTTGGTGGCAGCTTCCTGGGCCAAGTACGAGAGGCTCATGAGTCTTCCATTCCCTTTCTGTTGCTCACCCGCCGGTCGGCGCGGTGCAGCAGGTTCTTATCGATTGTTCCGGTCGGTCAGTGATCGTCGGCGTGCTGGGCAAGGCTGATGTACACGGCGGTCAGCAACGCGAACACATAGGCCTGCAGGAAGATGACCAGCAGTTCGAAGAGGGTGAAGGCGAGCCCGCCCAGCAGCGAGAAGGGCGAGAAGATCTTCATCCAGTTATCCGCGTCGAAGAGGAAGAACTGGGTCGCGCTGAAGAACAGCACCAGCATGATGTGACCGGCGAGCATATTCGCCATGAGTCGGACGGTCAGCGTGAACGGGCGCAGGATGAAGGTCGACACGAATTCGATCGGAATGAGCAGAACGTGCATGGCCGGCGGAACATTCGGAACGACGACGCTGCTGCGCATATAGGTGAAGAAGCCGTACTTCTTGATGCCCACATAGTTGAACGCGATATACGCGATCGCCGCCAGTACCAGCGGCATGCCGATACGAGCGTTCGACGAGATGTTCAGACCGGGAATCACACCCGAGAAGTTCAGGAACAGGACCGTGAAGAAGATCGTCGCGATGAGCGGGAAGAACTTGCGGCCGGATTCCTTGCCGAGAATCTCGTCGCAGATCTGTTCCTTGACGAAGACCATCCCCATTTCGCCGATGTTCTGCAGCTTCTTCGGCACGATGCGCGGGCTGCGGAAAGCCAGGAACAGGAATGCGACCAGCACGGCGGTCATCAGAAGCCGGACCAGCATCAGCCGATCGAGTTCGAAGGGGGTCCCCTCGAACAGCACCGCCGGAGGGAAGAAGTCGGTTAGCGACGGCGCGTGAAACTCCGCGGCCAAGGTGGTGACGCTCAGCGTTCTCTCCCGTGTTCGGGCCGCGGGATGTTTTCGCTCCCGCGGTTCGATCGGACATTGACGATCAATGTGGGTCGACTGAGGTCGGCTCGAAGTTCGTCAGCAGCTGTAGCGGGGATCCGCGCTGGCGTCTGTACGTGTGTCGGCGACATCGTCGACATGCAGAACCGAACCCTCGGGGAGCACGGCACGGCAGTAGCATAGCGGCAGCTCCGGTGACCTGGACGGGACCCCTTCACTGAGTCGCTTGCTTACCAAGACTTTACCAAGAGAACTACGACAACGTGTAGCGGGGGCGGTGTTATCTACGACAAATTGTCGTAGATGCCGGTCAGGGCGTGTCGGAATCGGTGTCCGTGCCCTGATCGGGGAGGCTCACAACTGGAACCTTCGTCCGCAATACACCGTAAGTCTCCGCGCCCAGCACGATGATCAGTGCACCTACGACGGTGAGGAAGAGCGCAAGCCGGTCGTAGAACTCGAACCGCTGCAGAATCGCGATAACGACCACCGCGACCAGCAGTTTCCCGACCCAGCTGGCCAGCATGACCATGCCCGCTGTAGACGGCGGCAGTTTGGCGCCGAACAGCACCACCGCCGCCGTGGTCAGGATGAAACCGCCGCCGATCGCGGCGCCGAGCAGCGCGCCCCACAACCCCGGAACGCCGGCGGCCAGAGTCCCCACCACGACCGCGAGCACCGTCAGCACCGCCAAACCGATCAGTCCGTACCGCACGGCCGCCCGCAGCGGAGCGTCGGGATCATCGGAGGTACGGGGGCTGAGAGGGCTGCTCGACACGGCCCGCACTCTACCCGGACTCGGTAACGGACCCGGCCGCGTCCCGTCTGGCCTGGCGCCGCCACAGCCCCGGTACAGCGGTCACCACCAGCGCGAACAGGAATCCGGCGGCCATCAGCACGACCACCACGCGCCGGTCCATCACCGAGGTGCCGACGGCGCCGAACGCAAGGATGCCGACCCACAGGTAGATCACCAGCACCACGCGGCGCTGCGAATGACCGATCTGCAGCAACCGGTGATGCAGATGCATTTTGTCCGGCGTCGAGAAGCTCACGCCGGCCCGCACCCGGCGCACGATCGCCAGCAGCAGGTCGAGTACCGGAATGAACATCACCGCGCCCACCAGCAGCAGCGGCGAGAGAAGGCCGACGATATCCCGCGGGCCGTAACCCTGCAGCGGGATCCGGCCGGAGGCGCTGGTGGACACGGCCGCCAGCACCAACCCGATCAGCATGGACCCCGAATCCCCCATGAAGATCCGGGCCGGTGAGAAGTTGTGCGGCAGGAAGCCCAGGCAGGCGCCCGCCATGGCGGCGGCCAGCAGCGCGGGCGGATAGCTGTCCACCGATCCGCCCTGCTCGGTGAGCAGACCGATCGCGAACGCGAACACCGCGACGGAGGCGATCAGGCCCAGCCCCGCGGCCAGCCCGTCCAGACCGTCCACGAAGTTCATGGCATTGATCAGGGTCACCGCTACGGCGACGGTCACCAGGCCGCCCTGCAGGCTGTCCAGCACCACCGTGGTATTGCTGAACGGGTCGTAGATCAGGTACCAGCCCAGGCCCATCACCGCCATCACCCCGGCGGCGGTGACCTGACCGGCGAATTTGGTGAGCGCGTCCAGCCCCCAGCGGTCGTCCACGATGCCGACCGCCACGATGATCGTCGCCGCGACCAGAACGGCCGCGATATCGGGCCGATAGTCGAACCCGCGGCGCAGCGCGGGCAGCTGGTGGGCGAACAGCACCGCCGCCACGACCCCGATGTACATGCCGACCCCGCCCATCCGGGGAATCGGCTTCACATGCACATCGCGATCACGCGGAATGGCCACGGCACCGAAACCGATGGCCAAGGTCCGGATACCGCCGGTGGCCAGGAAGGTCACCACCGTCGAGATCAACAGGACCAGCAGGAGTTCGCGCAGCGGGACGACCGCACCGGATCCGCTCATCGTGCCGACCTCCCCAGCACCAGATCACGTTTCGCCGGTGCGACCACATATCGACCGCGACGGCCGAAGCGAAGGCGGAGATATCGCCTCACCGCGGGCATTGCCCGCCCCTGCGCACAGCCCGGTTCGCTCACCGCGCGGCTGACCCGATCAGGGCCTCGGGGCTGGTTCCGAGAACCTCGGCGACCGCCTCGGTGGCCACCGCACCCTGACGCAGAATCCGCGGCTGATCACCCGTGAGATCGACAATCGTCGAGGCGGTCGCGTGCTGCGCCGGACCGCCGTCGAGGTACACGCCCACCATCGAGCCGAGCTGATCGCGCGCCTGAGTTACGTTCTCCGCCGCCGGCCGGCCCGAAATATTCGCACTCGACACTGCCAGGGGCCCTACCTCCTGCAGCAACTCCAGCGCCACCGGATGCAACGGCATCCGCAACATCACCGTGCCGCGTGCGTCCCCCAGGTCCCAAGCCAGGGACGGCGCCTGCTGCACCACAATGCTCAACCCGCCCGGCCAGAATGCCCGGATCAGATCGCGAGCCTGCGGACGCACGGAGAACACCAGCCCATCGATCGTGTTCCACGACCCCACCAGCACCGGCACCGGCATATCGCGCCCCCGCCCCTTGGCCGCCAGCAGCGAAGCCACGGCAGCCGAATCGAACGCGTCGGCGGCGAGACCGTAAACGGTATCGGTGGGCACAACGACCAGCCGTCCGGACTTCAGAGCACTGGTCGCCGCGGCCAAGCCGGCGGCACGCGAATCAGGATCGGCGCAGTCGTAGACGGTACTCACGCCGCCAATGGTATGGAATACGTTTCCGGCCCGCCGACCCAGCACCAGCCGCAGCGGGATCTCATGTCCAGCGGCCACCCTCCGACTTCACCGCGTTTCTGTACATGCGGAGGGTCGGCATGCGGCGGTTCGGGGCCCGTCTCGGATCTGGACTGACGGAGCGGGGGAGCGAAGCGGAGGAGCGGAGGAGGGAAGATTCGAGACAAGAGGGGGCCCCGAACCCGCGCGCGCCAGCGCGCAAAAAACACAGCGCTTCAGCGGACGAGTACCCCTTCTCCCCCTGCATGTACTTCCCCGCTTGTCGCCGGATCCCCTACATGTAACCTCCCCGCTTGTCGTCGGTGACCGATCAGCACCCCAAACCACGCGAAAATTCGCGGAGGTCCCGTCTGATCACCCTCGGGTGGCCCCGCCCACTCACCTGCACAAGGCCGTCCACCCGCGCACTTTCACGCGCTGAGCGCCGAGGACACGGCGGCGACAAAACGAGGTTTCCCGGCCAGATCCGGATGTTCGACGATCTCGGTGAACCGTCCGTCCGCGACCAGCAAGCTCGCCAGGTCTCTCCCGTTGCTGTCGTCGTGCTCGATCGCCGCCCCGCCACCCGGCCGCAGCAGGCGCCCGATGAGCGGAACCATCGGGCGGATCACATCCAGACCGTCGGAACCGCCGAACAGCGCGCGATGCGGATCGTGGTGGGCGACCTCCGGCGACAGCTCCGCGCCCACCGGAATGTACGGCGGATTGGCGACGACGATATCCACCCGGCCGTTGAGGTCCGTGAACAGGCCGGGGTCGGTGACATCGGCGTGGTGCAGGGTGATCGGCGTATCACCGGCCGCACTGCGCAGGTCCGCGTTGCGGCGAGCCCAGCGCAGCGCCTCCGGGTCCAGTTCCACCGCGTGCACCTCGGCATCCGGCCGAGCGTGCGCGATCGCCAGCGCCAGCGCACCCGAACCCGTGCACAGATCCACGACGATCGGGGTGTGGTCGTGCCGGACGGCTTCCAGGTGGGCCAGCGCCCACGCGAACAGCAGTTCCGTTTCCGGACGGGGGACGAAAACACCCGGCCCGACCGCGAGATCGATCTCACCCATCGAGGACTGCCCGGTCAGGTGCTGCAGCGGCACCCGCTCGGCACGCCGGGACACGAGGGCTCGGTAATCGTCGAGTTGCTCCGGACCGATCAGTGGAGTGAGCAGTAGCCGGCCGCGCTCCACCCCGAGCACATGGGCGGCGAGATGTTCGGCATCGGTTCGCGGGCTCGCGACGCCGGCCGTCCGGAGAGTTTCCATCGCCTCGACGAGTACGGGGCGTAACTGCACGCGGGTCATATCTCGACTCTGCCGCACATCCGGGCGTCCCGGCACGGATCCCGTTATTCCCGCTCCATGCGGGCGGCGCGGTCGGCGGTGGCGAGGGCGTCCAGGAGCGCGTCCATCTCACCGTTGAGCACCGAGTCCAGGTTGTGCGCCTTGTAGCCGACGCGGTGGTCGGCGATACGGTTCTCCGGGAAGTTGTATGTGCGGATCCGTTCCGAACGGTCGACCGTGCGGATCTGGCTGGCCCGGCCCTCGGCCGCTTCCTGATCGGCCTGCTCTTCGGCGAGGGCCTGCAGACGCGCGGCCAGCACCTGCATGGCGCGGGCCTTGTTCTGCAGTTGCGAGCGTTCGTTCTGGCAGGTGACGACAACGCCGGTCGGCAAATGGGTGATGCGGACCGCGGAATCGGTGGTGTTCACGCCCTGGCCGCCCTTCCCGGACGAGCGGTAGACGTCGATCCGCAGGTCGTTCTCGTCGATCTGCACTTCCTCGACCTCGTCGGGTTCGGGGTAGATGAGAACGCCCGCCGCCGATGTATGCACCCGGCCCTGCGATTCGGTCACCGGTACCCGCTGCACCCGGTGCACCCCGCCTTCGAACTTGAACCTCGACCACACGCCGTCGCGGGCGGTGTCACGGCTCTTGATCGACAGTGTCGCTTCCTTGTACCCGCCCAGGTCGGAGATCGCCGTGTCGAGAATCTCGACCTTCCAGCCGCGGCGTTCCGCGTACCGGATGTACATACGGGCGAGGTCGGCGGCGAACAGCGCCGATTCCTCGCCGCCCTCACCGGATTTCACTTCCAGCACCACATCGTCGCCGTCGTGTGGATCGCGTGGTGCCAGCAGGTCGGCGAGTTGGTTCTCCAGCTCGTCGAGTTGTTCCTCGAGCCCGGGCACCTCCGCCGCGAAGGCCGGATCGTCGGCGGCGAGTTCGCGCGCCGCCTCGAGGTCGTCGCGGGTCGCGGCGAGCTTCTTGTAGGTGGTCATCACCGGCGCGAGCTCGGCGAACCGCTTCCCCACCCGCCGGGCCGCCCCCGGATCGCTGTGCAGCGCCGGATCCGCCAGCTGGGACTCCAGTCCGGCGTATTCGGCCAGCACATCGTCGATCGCCGACGGTGCGGTCTTCTCGGCCATACAGGCTCCTACAGGCGACAGGTAGTTCACTTCTCCGGTTCGGGGCCCGTCTCGATTCTGGACTGACGGAGCGGGGGAGCGAAGCGGAGGAGCGGAGGAGGGAAGAATCGAGACCGAGGGGGGCCCCGGACCCGCGCGCGCCAGCGCGCCAAAAACACAGCGCCCGGCCTGCAATAGGGCAGGGCCGGGCGCTGGTGGAAAAGCTACTTGCTGTCTTCCTTCTTGGCGCGCTTGCCGTAGCGGGCCTCGAAGCGGGCCACGCGACCACCGGTGTCCAGGATCTTCTGCTTGCCGGTGTAGAACGGGTGGCACTGCGAGCAGACCTCGACCGTGATATGCCCGGATTCCTTGGTGGAGCGGGTCTGGAACGTATTACCGCAGCCGCAGACCACCGTGGTGTCGACGTAGGCCGGGTGAATTCCTGCCTTCATGGATGTCCTCTCGATATTGGTCGCCGGGTCGCTCGGATATTTCGCCGAACGTGAACCGGAACCGACTAAGGCGGGAGTCTGCGCGATTCGCAGACGCACGGCGGTCCAGTATGCCAGACCTACCGTCGCCAGCTGAAACGCACCTACCCTCGACATTGTTCCCGGGCGTGACAGGCACAAAAACGGGGGTCCGCCCTTCGGCGAACCCCCGCTCCTGTCATTCGTCCAGGGCCCCTGGCGCGGTCTTGGAGACCTGCATCAGGAATTCCAGGTTGTTCTTGCTCTTCTTCAGACGGTCGATCAGGAGGTCGATCGCCTGATGCGAATCCAGGCCGGACAGAACGCGGCGCAGCTTGTGTAGGACCGCGGCCTCGTCGACATTGAGCAGCAGTTCGTCCTTACGGGTACCGGACGGGTTGACGTCCACCGCGGGGAACACGCGCCGCTCGGCGATCTTGCGGTCGAGTTTGAGCTCCGCGTTACCGGTGCCCTTGAACTCCTCGAAGATCACCGTGTCACCGGTCGAACCGGTTTCCACCATGGCGGTGGCGATGATGGTCAGCGAGCCGCCGTTCTCGATATTGCGCGCCGCGCCGAGGAACCGCTTCGGCGGATACAGCGCGGTGGAATCGACACCACCGGACAGGATGCGCCCGGACGCCGGCGAGGAGTTGTTGTACGCGCGACCCAGGCGGGTGATCGAGTCGAGCAGGACGACGACGTCCTTACCCATTTCGACCAGGCGCTTGGCCCGTTCGATGGCCAGCTCCGCGACCGAGGTGTGATCCGACGGCGGCCGGTCGAAGGTGGAGGCGATGACCTCACCCTTCACCGAACGCTGCATATCGGTGACCTCTTCGGGACGTTCGTCGACCAGGACAACCATGAGGTAGCACTCGGGGTTGTTGATCGCGATCGCGTTCGCGATGTCCTGCATGATCGTGGTCTTACCGGCCTTCGGCGGCGACACGATCAGGGCGCGCTGACCCTTACCGATGGGCATGATCAGATCGATCACCCGGGTGGTCAGCTTGTTCGGCGTGGTTTCCAGCCGCAGTCGCTGGTTCGGGTACAGCGGGGTCAGCTTGTTGAAATCGGGCCGCCGCTTGGCCGAATCCACCTCCGCGCCGTTGACGGTGTCCAGGCGCACCAGCGGATCGAACTTCTGCCGCTGATTGGCCTGCTCACCCTCGCGCGGAGCCCGCACCGCACCGGTGATCGCGTCACCGCGGCGCAGACCGTTCTTACGCACCAGATTCATCGAGACATACACGTCGTTCGGGCCGGCCAGGTAGCCGGAGGTACGGACGAACGCGTAATTGTCCAGCACGTCGAGAATGCCGGCGACCGGCTGCAGGACGTCGTCTTCCCGAATCTCGGGCTCGCGCGTGTCGGCACTGCCGCCCTCGCGGTCGCGGCCGCGGCGCCGTTCGCGGAACCGCCGGCCCCGGCGGCCCCGGCCGCTTTCGTCGTCGTCGCCACCGCGGTTACCGCCCGAATCGCCACGGTTACCGCCGGACCCGCGCTGGTCGCCCTGGTTCTGCTGGCCGGACTGATTCCGGTCACGGCGGCGTTCGCCCTGGTCGGAGTCTTTACCGTCCTGTTTGGCGTCGGCTTTGGCGCCCTCGGTCTTGGTCTCGTCCGTACGGGCATCCGCGGTATCGCCGGTGTTCTTGCCCTGCTGGTCGCGACCACGACGCTGCCGCCCGCGGCCACGCTGGCCGGAATCCCGGCCGGTGTCCTCGGAGTCGGCGGGCTTGTTGTCGGTCTTGGCCTCGGCCTTCGAATCGCCGGCCGGATCGCCCTTGGCGTCGGCTTTGGTATCGGCCTTCGCGGTGCCGGCATTGCCGTTGGCGTTCGCCGCGCCGTTGGTGGCGGACTGCTTCTCCGCGCCCTTGGCCTCGCCGGACGCATTATCGGTGCCCGCGGCGGCCCGATCGGTTTCGGTCCGCGCAGGGGCGGCCGCGGGCGCTTCGGCCGGGGCGGCGGCGGGCGCGGCCGCGGCGGGCTGCTCGGCAGATTTGCGTTCCTTGGCAGCCTTCGCGCGGGTGCTGCGCTCCGCGGCGGCGGGTCTGCCGGCCTGATTTTCCTTGATAGCAGTGATGAGATCACCCTTGCGCATACCGGAGGTGCCTCGAATTCCGAGTTCCCCCGCCAGTGCACGCAACTGCGGCAACAACATTCCAGTCAGCCCCGATCCGATGTCGGTATTTTCGCTCATCTTCGAAATCTGTCCGGAGTCACTTTCGCGGTTGCCCGAGGGTACGGAGTCGGATTCCACCCCGGGTGTCGCGAGCAGGTCCGTATCTGTCACGGAGATCCTTTCCTTCCCTCGATGGCCGTGTGCTGTGTCGAGGGTTTCGTTCCGTAGCCCGATCTCGCTGCCGGACCCGGATTTGTAGCCGTATCGCCTGCCCCTCCGGGACCGGGTGCTTCGCCACCGCTCACCACTGGTGGAAGAGATCATTCCAGTTCAGAGGCTGCGCGGCACCCCCATGGCATGAGGGCTCGAGCCTGGAGCCTGCTGGAGCGATTGCCCTGATGAAGCACCGGCGTCTGATGCGCGCGATGTACGGACTTGCCCAGGATAGCGGGCAAGTACGAGCCTCGGCAAGGCGGACGCGCCCGTCAGGCGATCCGGACGCCTTCCGCAAGCCCCGGCTCGAGCACCCGCAGGCCCTCCGCGGCGGCACGCGCACGCAGCTCGTCGGGAAATGCGCTGGTCCCGAGTGCGAGCACGGTGGGGCCGGCGCCCGAGACGGTAGCCGCGATCCCGGCGGCCCGCAACCGTTCGATCCAGGCGGTCGTCAGCGGGAGGGCGGGGGCGCGCTGAGTTTGGTGCAGCCGATCCGCGGTGGCCGGGAGCAGCAGATCCGGACGCCGGGTCAGCGCGACCACCGCCAGCGCCGCCCGGCTCACGTTGAATGCCGCGTCGCGATGCGGTACGAGTTCGGGCAGCAGCCCCCGCGTCTGCGCGGTGGAGGACCGCTCCTCGGGGACCAGGACCACCGGGCGCAGGCCGGTATGCCCGTCGAGGCGCACGGCACGGTAGATACGCTGCGGCGCAGCGATATCACCGATGGCTTCGGGGCCCGGCCCGGTTTCGGTCCACGAGACGACGATCCCACCGAGCACGCTGGCCGCCGCATTGTCCGGATGCCCCTCGAATTCGGCGGCGAGCTGCACCATCCGGTCGGTATCCACCGCCAGGGCGGGGTCGAATTCCGCGGCCAGCGCACAGCCCGCGGCAATACCGCCGACCACGGCCGCCGCCGAGGAACCCAGCCCCCGGGAGTGCGGAATAGCGTTCCGGCACACCACGTCCAGGCCGTCCGCCCAGACCCCGGCCGATTCCAGGCCGCGTTCGATCGCGCGGACCACCAGATGCTGTGGTCCCCAGGGCACCTCGTCGGCGCCCTCGCCTTCCACCCGGATATCGAGCCCGGAATCGGTACTGTGCACCTCGATCTCGTCGTAGATACCCAGCGCCATCCCGAGCGAATCGAATCCGGGGCCGAGGTTCGCGCTGGACGCGGGCACCCGGACCGAAACTGTGAGCCCGGCCGGCAGGGTGGGGGCGGTCAGCCGGCTCTCGCGTGTGTCCAAGATCAGGCCAGCTCGAGTCGGGTGGCGACAGCCACCGGGTCGACCGGAATGGCCTGCACTTCCGGCATGCCGAGCAGCGCGGTATCGGGATCCTTGAGCCCGTTGCCGGTGACCGTGCAGACCACCTTCAGCCCGGGTTCCAGCCAGCCGTCGGCCCGCGCGGCCAGCACCCCGGCGACGCTCGCCGCCGAGGCGGGTTCCACGAAAACGCCTTCCTTGGCGGCCACCAGCCGATACGCCTCCAGGATCTCGTCATCGGTGGCCGCGCGGAACGCGCCGCCGGACTCCTCTTTGGCCGCGACCGCACCGTTCCAGGAGGCGGGCGCACCGATCCGGATGGCGGTCGCGATGGTTTCCGGTTCCTTCACCGGGGCACCGTTGACCAGCGGCGCCGCACCCGCGGCCTGGACGCCGAGCATGCGCGGCAGCGAATCCGTGACACCGTCGGCGTGGTATTCGCGGTAGCCGCGCCAGTAGGCGGTGATATTGCCGGCATTGCCCACCGGCAGCGCGTGCACGTCGGGGGCCACGCCGAGTACGTCGCAGATCTCGAACGAGGCGGTTTTCTGTCCCTCGATCCGCGCCGGGTTCACCGAATTGACCAGCCCGATCGCCGGGAAATCCGAGGTGACCTTGCGGGCGAGTTCCAGGCAGTCGTCGAAATTACCTTCGACCTGGATCACCTTGGCGCCCAGCATGACGGCCTGGGCAAGTTTGCCCATGGCGATCTTGCCCTGCGGGATCAGCACCGCGCAGGTCATCCCCGCCCGGGTCGCATACGCGGCGGCCGATGCCGAGGTGTTCCCGGTGGACGCGCAGAGCACCGCCTGCTGGCCCCGGTATTTGGCATCGGTCATGGCCATGGTCATCCCGCGGTCCTTGAACGAACCGGTCGGGTTGGCACCTTCGACCTTCAGGTACACCTCGCAGCCGGTGAGTTCGGAGAGGTACGGCGCGGGCACCAGCGGGGTGCCGCCCTCGAACAGGGTGACCGGCTCCCACTCGGCCGCGCCCGCGAGGCGGTCACGATAGGCCGCGATCAGTCCCGGCCAGCGGGAGTGCACTCCGGACTGCGGGGCGACGCCGCCGGGCACCGACCCGCCACCCCTGACGGAATCGCTGCGCGATGCTGTTGTCATTCTTCGGTGCCTTCCAATCTCAGAACGCTGGTGACAGATGTGACGGATTCCATACCCGACAGCGCGGCGACGGTCTCGGCCAGCGCCGACTCGGTCGCCAAGTGGGTGACGACGACGAGTCGTGCCCGGTCATCGTGCCCCTCCTGCCGGACGGTGGAAATACTGACCCCGTGATTGGCGAATTCACCGGCCACCCGCGCCAGCACGCCGGGACGGTCCTCGACCTTCAGGTTCACGTGGTAGCGGGTGGGGGTATCGCCCATCGGGGCGATCGGCAGCGCGGCGTAGACCGATTCGCCCGGGGCCCGGCCGCCGAAGAATTTGTTCCGCGCGGCCATCACCAGATCGCCCAGCACCGCCGAGGCGGTGGGTGCGCCGCCGGCGCCCTGCCCGTAGAACATGAGCCGGCCGGCGTTCTCGGCCTCCACGACCACCGCGTTGAACGCCCCGTTGACCGCGGCCAGCGGGTGTTTGCGCGGGATCAGCGCCGGATAGACCCGCACCGAGACCCGTTCCTTACCGCCCTCGGCGGGACTCGGTTCCCCGGGGCCCGCGGGGACCCGCTCGCAGATGGCGAGCAGTTTGACGGCGCAGTTCACCGCGGCCGCGGTTTCCAGATCTTCCGAGGTGATCGTCGAGATGCCCTGCCGGAAGACATCCGCGGCCGTCACCCGGGTGTGGAAGGCCAGCGACGCCAGGATCGCGGCCTTCGCGGCGGCGTCGTAGCCCTCGACATCGGCGGTCGGGTCGGCTTCGGCGTAGCCGAGGCGGGTGGCTTCGGCGAGCGTTTCGCCGTAGTCCGCGCCGGTTTCGTCCATCGCGGAGAGGATGAAATTGGTGGTGCCGTTGACGATGCCGACCACCCGGTTGACCCGGTCGCCGGACAGGGACTGGATCAGGGGCCGCACCACCGGGATGGCACCGGCGACCGCCGCCTCGAAGTAGAGGTCGGCGCGGCTGCGTTCGGCGGCGGCGGCGAGCTCTCCGGTGTAATCGGCCAGCAGGGCTTTGTTCGCCGTGACCACCGACTTCCCGGCGTTGAGCGCGGCCAGGATCAGGGCGCGCGCCGGATCGATACCGCCGATGACCTCGACCACCAGATCGACATCGGGCCGGGCGACCAATTCCTCGGCATCGGTGGTGAGCAGTTCGGCGGGCAGGCCGCGGTCGCGGTCCAGGCTGCGCACCGCGACGCCGCGCAGAGTCAGCGGCGCGCCGACCCGGGACTGTAGATCGTCGGCATGGTCGCGCAGAATCCGCACGACCTCCGTGCCCACATTGCCCATACCCAGTACCGCGATACCGATCGGGCGATCCGGACCCCACTGGCCCGGCACGACCTCGGTCACATTCGTCCCTTTCGTCGTGTCCATCAGACCTCCAGACCGAGCAGATCCGCGACGGTTTCCCGGCGCAGGATAAGGCGCGCCGCACCGTCGGTGACAGCCACGACCGCAGGTCTGGTCAGCATGTTGTACCGGCTCGACATGGAATAGCAGTACGCACCGGTGCCCGCCACGGCGAGCAGATCGCCGGGCCCGGCATCGGCCGGGAGCCACGTATCGCGGATGATGATATCGCCGCTCTCGCAATGCTTTCCGACCACACGGGCAACCACCGGTCCGGCCTCGGAACCGCGCGAGACCAGCTGGCAGTGATAGTCGGCCTGGTACAGCGCGGGCCGGATATTGTCGCTCATTCCACCGTCGACGCTGACGTACCGGCGCCGCAGACCACCGTCCAGCGATACATCCTTCACGGTGCCGATCTCGTACAAGGTCACCGTGCCGGGGCCGGCGATGGCCCGGCCCGGTTCGACCGCGATCCGCGGTACCGGCAACCCGGCCAGTTCGGCCTCCCGCGCCACCAGTGCGCGCAGTTTCTCGGCGAACAGATCCAGCGGCGGCGGGTCGTCGGAGGGCAGATAGGAAATACCGAGGCCGCCGCCCAGATCGAGCAGCGATATCTGCGAGGTGCGTTCCACACCGAATTTGTCGACGGCCTCACGAAGGAGAGCCAGCATCCGGTGTGCCGCGATCTCGAAACCGTCGATTTCGAAAATCTGCGATCCGATATGACTGTGCAGGCCGACCAGGCGGAGATTATCGGCCTCGAAAACCCGGGCCAACGCCTCCATGGCGTCTCCGCCCGCGATCGAGAAACCGAATTTCTGATCCTCGTGGGCGGTGGAAATGTATTCGTGGGTGTGCGCCTCCACGCCGACGGTCACGCGGACCAGCACGTCCTGCACCACACCGGCCGCCCCGGCCACGGCTTCCAGCCGCTCGATTTCGATCAGCGAGTCGACCACCACATGCCCGACACCCGCCGCCACCGCGGCTTCGAGTTCGGCCACGGATTTGTTGTTGCCGTGCAGGGCGATGCGCTCGGCCGGGAATCCGGCGTGCAACGCGACGGCCAGCTCACCGCCCGAGCAGACGTCCAGGGACAGTCCCTCGTCCCGGATCCAGCGCGCGATCTCACCGCACAGAAAAGCCTTGGAGGCGTAGTGAACTCGCGAATCCGAGCCGAAGGCGCGCACCATATCCCGGCAGCGGGAACGAAAATCGTCCTCGTCCACCACGAACAGCGGGGTGCCGAACTGCGCGGCGAGTTCGGTGACCGGTACTCCCCCGAGACGCACCACATCGCCGGCGTCGCGGGTGGCATTGCGCGGCCATACATTGGCGGGCAGATCGATCATCTCCCGCGGACCTGCCGGACGTTCCGGCAGATTCGGTGCGTGCGGGATCTCGGCGTGCCGGGGCCCGGCCGGATGGACACTCATCGGTCTCCCTTCCTCACCCACTGCCGGAACAGTCGGTCGTTGCGATGGTGGGTGGTGGTCACATCCGCTCCGGTGCGGTGACGCCGAGCAGGCCCAGCCCGTTGGCGAGCACCTGCCGGGTGGCATTGACCAGGACGAGCCGGGCGGCATTGACCGGGCTCACGGGCTCGTCGCCCAGGGGCAGCACGCGCAGCGCCTTGTTGGTCTGGAACGGGTGATAGGCGCCGGCCAGCTCCTCCAGATAGCGCGCGATACGGTGCGGTTCCCGCAGGGTGGCCGCGCTCGCCACCACCCGGGGGAACTCGCCGAGTGTCCGGATGAGCGCACCCTCGAATTCGGAGTCGAGCAAGGCGAAATCCGGTGTCACGGTGTCGTATTCGAACTCCGCGGCATTACGGGCGATCGACGCGGCACGGGCGTGCGCGTACTGCACGTAATAGACGGGATTGACGCTGTCCTGTTTAGTCCACAGATCCAGGTCGATATCGATACTGGAATTCACCGAGCTGCGCACCAGCGAGTACCGGGCGGCGTCCACGCCGATCGCCTCGACCAGATCGTCCAGTGTGACCACGGTGCCGGCGCGTTTGCTCATCCGCACCGCGACGCCGTCCCGCAGCAGGTTCACCATCTGGCCGATGAGCACCTCGACACTGTCGGGATCGTCGCCGAACGCCGCGGCGGCGGCCTTCAACCGGCCGATATAACCGTGATGGTCCGCGCCGAGCATATAGATGCACAGATCGAAACCGCGTGACCGCTTGTCCTGCAGGTAGGCGATATCACCGGCGATATAGGCGGCATGGCCGTCGCTTTTGATGACCACCCGGTCCTGATCGTCGCCGTATTCGGAACTGGCGATCCACCAGGCCCCGTCCTTGGAGTACAGGTCGCCGGAATTCTTCAGTGTTTCGACCGCGCGTTCCACCGCGCCCGAGGCGAACAGTGAACTCTCGTTGAAATACACATCGAAATCGGTGCCGAATTCGTGCAGCGTCTTCTTGATATGGGCGAACATCAATTCCACGCCCTCGGCGCGGAAGAGTTCCAGCCGCTGCGCGGGGTCGAGTTCGAGCACGCCGGGATGGGCGGTCACGATCTGGTCCGCGATTTCGGCGATATAGGCGCCGGCGTACCCGTTCTCCGGGGTCGGCGCGCCGGTCGCGGCCGCCACCAGCGATTCGGCGAACCGGGTGATCTGCCCGCCGTGATCGTTGAAATAGTACTCGCGGGTGACGTCGGCGCCCTGCGCGGCGAGAATACGGCCCAGCGCGTCACCGACCGCCGCCCAGCGCGTCCCGCCGAGATGCACCGGACCGGTCGGATTGGCGGAAACGAATTCGAGATTGATCGTGGTACCGGACAGGGTCTCGGCCGTGCCGTAATTCACACCGGCCGACAGCACCTGGTCCAGGATCGCGCCCTGCGCCGACGCGGCGAGCCGGATATTCAGAAAACCGGGACCCGCCACTTCCGCCGAAGCGACCGCGTCGGTACCGCTCAGCGCCGCGGCCAGCCAGCCCGCCAGTTCCCGCGGATTCGCACCCGCTTTCTTCGCGACACGCATCGCCACATTGGTGCTGTAATCACCGTGTTCCGGATTGCGCGGACGCTCCACATCCACCTGCTCGGGCAGGACCGAAGCGTCCAGACCGCGTTCGGCGAGTACCTTCGCGGCCGTCGCGTGAAGGAGATCTGCAAGGTCGGCTGGAGTCACGAGTCTCTATCCTATGGTCCGAGTGGGTGCGCGCCGCGAGTGGGCACCGCAGCCATGCACTGTTCATCACGTGGGAAAGAGCTAGGACCGGTATGCCGAACAGGACCAGCGCCAAATCGGCGAAAGCCGTCAAGGCGGCGGGCAAAGTCGCACCCGCCCGAGCGGGCGGCGGTAAGAACAGGAACAAACCACCCTTTCTCCAGCGAGTCCCGTGGCTGACCGTCGGCGCGGTCGTGCTCCTCGTGGCCCTGGTCGGGGCGCTCGCCGTGAGCCTGGTCCCGAAATACCAGGCGGAGGCCGCACTGCGCGAACGCCAGGAACAGGTCCGGCAGCTGCGGGATTCCTTCGGGCAGAAGTTCGCCCCGACCGAGCAGAACCAGGACCCCTCCGCGCAGATCCAGGGCGTCGTGAAACACGAATACCCCGCGGGCCTGCACGTCGACGCGACCCAGCGGGTGGCCTACGACCAGACACCACCGTTCGGCGGTCCGCACGACGCCTCCTGGGCCGACTGCATGGGCGCCGTCTACGAGAAGCCGCTCCGTGAGGAGAACGCGGTGCACTCGCTGGAGCACGGAGCGGTCTGGATCAGCTACAACCCCGGCAAGGTCGACGAAGACGGCATCGACACGCTGAAGGCATGGGTCGACGGTGAGCAGTACATGCTCCTGTCGCCGCATCCCGACCAGGAAGCCCCCGTCTCGCTGCAATCCTGGGGTCATCAGCTGGCGGTCCCGAACGCCGACGACGAACGCATCGGCCAGTTCATCACCGCCCTGCGGCTGAATTCCTTCGCCTACCCCGAGGTCGGCGCCAGCTGCTCCACCTCCGGGTTCGATACCCAGAACCCGCCGCCCTACGATCCCAGCGAACCCGGCGCCGACGCGGTGCCGATGGACGGCGCCGGCCTGCAGCCCGATCAGAGCGAGCTGGGCGGGGCACCGGCCGGTCTCCCCGGCGGCCTGCCCGGTGGCGGCCTGCCCGGCGGCATCCCGGCGGTCCCAGGGATGCCGGGCACCCTGCCGGAACAACAGCCCGCGCCGGGAGCCGGGCAGTAATGCCGGCAGAGGGCGCTGCCGAGGAGAGCCCGGCCGAGTCCACCCCGCGCCCGGCGGGGTTGCGCGCCCAGCTGCGCGCGCAACGCGTCCCGCTGCTGATCATCGGCGCGATCGCCCTGCTCGTCGCCGGGTTCGGGGCAGGGATACTGCTGGCACCGGATACCGCCGACAGCGACGTCTCCGCCGGCCCGGTCGATATCGGATTCGCGCAGGATATGTCTGCGCATCACGCGCAAGCCGTGGAGATGTCCGGGATCGCACTCACCGGTACCAGCGATACCGAGGTCCGGCGGCTGGCCTACGACATCCTGACCACCCAGCAGAGCCAG
Source organism: Nocardia sp. NPDC051750 (assembly GCF_044453135.1). Classification (NCBI taxonomy): domain Bacteria; kingdom Bacillati; phylum Actinomycetota; class Actinomycetes; order Mycobacteriales; family Nocardiaceae; genus Nocardia; species Nocardia sp. NPDC051750. Next base: position 26,448 of record NZ_JBITCK010000009.1, read on the forward strand.
ATCGGGCGGATGCAGGGCTGGTTGCAGATGTGGGATGCCCCGGCCCGCGCCACCGGCGGGTACATGGCCTGGATGCCACAGGATGAACACTCCGGTCACGGACACGACCACGGCACCGCGGGAATGGCCACCATGCCGGGTATGGCCAGTACCGACGATCTGCGGAAACTCCGCGCCGCGAAAGGTCCGGAGCTGGACACGCTGTTCCTCCAGCTGATGCTGCGGCATCATCAGGGCGGGGTCCCGATGCTCGAATACGGCATCGAACACGCGGAAACCACCGAGATCCGGACGCTGGCCGGCCAGATGCTGCCCGCGCAGGAGGGCGAGTCCCGGCTGATGACCACAATGCTCGCCGCCCGCGGAGCCGAACCGCTGCCCTTCAACTGAGCCGTCACCACGCGTTTTGGCCGCACCGGAGGTCATGCGTTACGCTGTGGTCCGCCCGATCGACCGGACTTCCGGCCCGCTCGGGTGGATCCCCGCCCTCGTAGCTCAGGGGATAGAGCGTCTGCCTCCGGAGCAGAAGGCCGCAGGTTCGATTCCTGCCGAGGGCACCGAAGGAATGGCCCCCGACCAGCTGGGTTCTGGTCGGGGGCCATTTTTGTGTGAGGTGTGTCGTAGTCTTCGGGTGACATCCTGGGGGGCGATCGCACCCGGGGGAACGGAGATTGCCTTGACTCAGCCACCGGCCGGCCCCCCGCCGTACGGGCAGCAACCGCCGTACGGACAGCAACCCGGCGGCCCGCAGCCAGGTCCCGGACCGCAGGGCGGTTCGCCCCAACCCGGCTATCAGGGCCGGCCCGGCTACCCACCCCCCGGCTACCCACCCCCCGGCTACCCGCCCCAAGCGGGCTATCAGAACCAGCCCGGCTACCCGCCCCACCCAGGTATGCCACCACAACCTCGCAAGCGCCGGACGGGACTGATCATCGGCGCGGTGGTGGCGGTACTCGTCGTCATCGGCGCGGTATCGGCCGTGGTGGTGCTGACCGTGCAAGGCAAGACACCGCTGGCGTCGGATGAGCAGCAGGTCGAGTCCGCGCTCCGGGAGTTCTACGGCACCTTGACCGACGACGGTTTCGAGGCCGCCAGCCAGCTGGCCTGCAAGGCCGACCGCGACGATTTCGCGGCCATGCCGGAATCGGACAAGGCCGAGGCCGAGAAGCTCGAATTCGCCGTCGAGATCACCTCGGTGGACAATATCGTCGTCACCGGCGATCGAGCCACGGCCGAGCTCACCGGGAAGTTCACCCTCTCGATGCCCGGCGACTCCGACGACCAGACGGACGACAGTTCGGACGAGGATCTGGTGAAGGAGGACGGCGAGTGGCGGGTCTGCTCGTCGACCGGTACCGAAGCCGGATAACCCGCCCGCGGCGGAGTTCACGACCGCGCCGCGAGTAATCCCGTCACGGCGGACGCCAGGTATTCGGTGGCCGGCCGTGCACGCATGATGGTGCGGCCGGCCTCGATCCGGGCCAGTCGCCGGGCGGGGTCACCGAGGTAGCGCAGGCAGGTGGGAACGAGATCGTCGTAGTCGGTGAAGGCGACCGCGGCGGCATACCGGCCGGATTCCTCGGTATCGGCGCAGGTCTCGGAGACCACGAACACCCCGTTCGCCAGCAGATACGAAACCCGGACGATCTCGAATATCTTGGCGTCGTAGATATGCGTGTTCAGCACGATTTTCGCGCGCGCGTAGAGGGCGTCCCGGGCCGGCCCGTACACACCGAAATGCGCTTGTGCGTTCAGCCCGAGCCGGCGCAGTTCTTCGATCGGAGCCATCCGGCGCTCATTGAGCGAGCCGACGACGAGCACATCGATATCCTGCTCGGCGGCGGCCGGAATCCGTTCCAGCTCGGGAACATGACCGATCGGGACGTGCTGGACGTCCGGCACGCCGAGGTCGGCCAGCGCGGCGATATTGCGAAGGCTGTAATCCCACACCGGATGGCCGCGGAACAGCGAGAGCAGTTCCGCGGTAACCCATTCCGACCCGGGTGAGATCTGCTCCAGATTGAACAGCACGGCATCACCGGGAACCTCGAGGTTCCACCACGAGAGCGTATTGCTGCCGAAAACGATATGACTCCGGCCGGGCAGACCCAGATCGTCCGACAGGACGCTGTCGAAGCCCAGCCGCACCAGCGCGATATGGACCGTTTCGGCGACCTCGCGGAACACCTCCCGATGCTGGTATGCCGCCGGCGGCGCGATGGTGACGGCGAACTTCTCGGACCGGTTCGATATATCGGGCAGGTGCACAGGGAACTTCCGGCGATTCCGGGTCGGCACGCGGACCACCGCTGCGACAAGGCGATCAATACCGCCGCCGACTGTATCGGACATACGGCGGCAACGCTCGCGATCGGTGCCGTCGCGAACATCGAGGCGGTTCAGCGGATGCCAGGCCAAGAAACCGCCACGCTCACGCTCGATCTGTATGGCCACCTGTTCCCCGATGACCCGGACACCGCTGCGGCGGGGATGGAGGCCGGTGCCAGAGCTGCTGCGGACCAACTGCAGACCGCATGAGGCAAATTCCGGCGCCGACCTCCAAAAAAACGTCCCTGACCATTGAGCGAGCGGCGGGAATCGAACCCGCGTGAACGGCTTTGCAGACCGTTGCCTCAACCACTCAGCCACGCCCGCGTGACCGGCTGATCATCACCCGGTACGGGGCCGGGTACCAGGGTTCGGATCGCGGCGATCGCAATCGCCGCGACGCCGGCACCGGCAGCAGGGCCGCGCCGCACCGGCGCCGCGGTACCGGTCGTGGTGCATCCGGGCCCGGCTGCGGGCTGTGCCGCGGTGCGGACGCACTTCGCCTCGGGCGTGCACACCTATCTGCCGCTCGGGCGGAGTTCTGCGGGCGATCGGTACCGGTGAGGACTGTGGAGCCGCCCGCCGACGCCCGAACGGTCGGCTGCCTTCCGCGGCGCCGTGCGATGATCGAACACATGTCTCGCCCCCGGCCGCTACCGCTCGACCCGATCCAGGAGGCCCATCGGCAATGGGTCGGCCACGGCTGGGGTGCGGTCGCCGACGGGATGGCGGCCGTGACGTCGCTGGTGCGCGCCCAGCAGATCGTCATGGCCCGCGTGGACGAAGCCCTGCGCCCCACGGGTCTGACCTTCTCGCGCTACGAACTGCTGCAACTGCTGAACTTCAGCACCACCGGTGCACTGCCGATGGCGGTGGCCAGTGCGCGGTTACAGGTGCATCCGACCAGCGTCACCAATTCGGTGGACCGGCTCGAGGCCGCGGGGTTGGTGAACCGGGTTCCCCACCCGAACGACCGGCGCGCCACGCTGATCGAAATCACCGACACCGGAAGGTCGCTCGTCGCCGAAGCGACCGGATATCTCAACGACCGGGTCTTCGCCAGGCCTGAGCTCCCGCCCGACCGGTTGCGGACACTGCTGCAATTACTGACCGAATTCCGGCACACCGCGGGTGACTTCGATACCGGCGAGGAACCGGCCCGCTGGAACGAACCCTGACCGCCGGACATCGCAGCCGGTGAGCGACCGGCGTTCCCGGCAAATAACGATCCCGGAACATACCGGTCGGCCGCATACTCCCGATAGGCAGCAAACCGATAACGGGCAGGCACCCGGTCAGCAAATTTTTCGGTGATTCGGCTTGGCAACACTGCCACCACGGCGCACCATATGTTTATGGTGCTGGTGCTCGGGGTATCGGTGGGCTCCTCCGGAGCTCGCGCCGTACTCACCCATTCCGATCAACCACACCTGCCGCCGATCGACCGGTGTCATATTCCGCGTCCGGCACGGACCTCGTTCATCGAACCGGTACTCACCGCGGTCCGGCGGATGCACACCGCGGCCCGGCAACGCGACGAGTTCATCACCGGCACCGCGGTGACCTGCCAGGACCATGCACAGGCCGAACAGGTCGGCGACGCCCTCGGCACCGGCCGGATCACCCTGGTGGACGAACCCCTGGCCCAGGTGCGATATCTCCGGTTCACCGAGCAACTTCCGTCATCCGGTTCGGTGATGCTGTTCGATCTGGGTTCCTCCGGCCTCACCCTCACCCAGGTGGACTGCCGCACCGATACCGTGCTCGCCGCGAGCAACTGGCCCGGTCTCGGTGGCGATATCTACAACGAACTGCTGTGCGAATGGCTGGACCGGGCCGGGGTCCTCACCGACGAGGCAGCGGCCGGCCGGTACCGGGAAGCCCTGAGCAGCGCCCGTGTGGTCACCGCCGCAGACCCGGCCACCGCGAAACGCGCGGTGATAACCCGCAGTGATCTCGCCGAACTGTGCACAGAACCGCTGGCGATGGCGGCCACGCTGGTCCGGCGGGTCAGTGACCATTCCGAGGTGCCGGCGGAAACGATCGCGCTACTGGGCGGCTGCGCCCGCAACCCCGCACTTCGCGCCCGCCTCGCCGATCTGCTCGAACTCCCCCTGGTCTGCGACCGGGAACCGGAGTACGTGTCGGCGCGCGGCGCGCTGCTGTTCGCGGCCCAGCGGCCCGCGGCCGGTACCCGTACCGCCCATATCCGCGCCGGCGGCCAAGTGGTGCCGCTGGCCCCGCCGGTCGTCGGACGCCGCAAGGTGTACGCGGCAGCGGCGGTGACCCTCGGCCTCGGCGCGACCGTGGCCGGCCTGCTCACCGCACAGAACGGTACGGCGCATCCGGCCCGCAGCCACTTCGTGCCCACCGATATTCTCGACGCCCCGCCCGAGCCATGAACGGGCCCGGGCCGCGCCGGCGAGTCAGCGGTTGGTGAACTCGGCGGCCCGCTTGTCGACGAACGCCGCCATACCTTCCTTCTGGTCCGCGGTCGCGAACAACGAGTGGAATACGCGCCGCTCGAACCGCAGGCCCTCGCTCAACGTGGTCTCGAAGGAGCGGTTCACGGCCTCCTTGGCGATCATGGCCACCGGCAGCGACATCGACGCGATGGTAGCGCCGACCTCGAGCGCGGTATCGACCAGTTCGGCGGCCGGCACGATCCGGGAGACCAGCCCGGCACGTTCGGCTTCCTCGACGTCCATGTTCCGGCCGGTGAGCACCAGGTCCATGGCCTTGGCCTTACCGATCGCGCGGGTCAGCCGCTGCGAACCGCCGATACCGGGGATCACGCCGAGTTTGATCTCCGGTTGCCCGAACTTGGCGGTATCCGCGGCGATCAGGATGTCGCAGATCATGGCGAGTTCGCAGCCGCCGCCCAGGGCGTAGCCACCGACCGCCGCGATGGTGGGCTTGCGGAACTGGGCCAGCCGCTCCCACCGGGCGAAATAGTCGTCCATGAACATGTCCATATAGGACTTGGGCTGCATCTCCTTGATATCCGCCCCGGCGGCGAAGGCCCGCTCGGAACCGGTGATCACCACCGCCCCGATCTCGTCGTCACGTTCGAGTTCGTCGAGCGCCGCGAGCACATCGTCGAGGACCTGCGCATTGAGCGCGTTCAACGCCTTGGGCCGGTTCAGCGTGATGAGGCCGACCTTGTCCTTACGCTCCAGCAGAATCGTCTCGAAGTCGGTCACAGCACATCCTCTTCGTCGAAACGGTTACGAATATCGGTGACGATACCGCTCGGGCCCGGCGCGGCGGACCGGCGGTGACGCTTGCGACTCGGCAGGCCGGGGCCACCGGCGATCATTCAGCGGTTTCCAGCCGGCGCACGATATCGGTGACCCAGCCGTCGATCCAGCCGGCCAGCTGCCCGCGATCCATCCCGGTGACCGTCGACCGCGACCCGTCCGCGACGATCAGGTACCGGCCGTCCCCCGGAAGATCCCGCCAGACCGCGGAGGTCTGGACGATCCCGGGCAATCGGAAATGCAACCGGCTCTGCAGCACCCGCAGGTAGCCGGTGCCGTTCGCGGGAGTGGCGAAGAACGCCTGGCTGCGTGCGGTCGCCGTATCACCGTTCACCGGTGACTCCGGGGCAGGCTCCACGATGAATTCGGGCTGCCCGCCCGCTCCCGCGGCCGGCAGCAACCGGACCACGGCGGCCGCCAATTCGGGCACCGGGCACTCGAAGACGTCGAAACCCCTGCTGTGCTGGACGGTTTCCCCGATCCGCTGCTGGATGACATAGCCACGCGCCCCCTGCCGAACCGCGTGCACATGGGTACGCGCTTCCGGCGCCCCCGGGTCGCGCTCGTCCCAGCCTCGTGCCACCACGATCACATCCGGTCGCGACACCGCGCCGATCATCTGCTCGAAGGCGGAATCCGACCGAGCACGCAACGCCCGGCGCGCATGCTCCCGCGCCACGGCATAGTCCGCCGCCGACCGGATCCGGCTGGTGAAAGTGAACGGTTTCGGCAGCTTTCCGCGCCGGAAATCGTCACACAGGACCTTGAATTCGATATCGGTGAACAGCCAGCGGTGTCCGGCCGCCGATTCGTCGGCCACCGCCCCCGTCGCGGAAGGCCGCTCGGCCGTCACTCGTCCTCCCAGTTCCATTCCAGTCGCGACATCACGAAGGCGACCTGCTCATCGACCCATTTGATCATCTCTTCGGTGCCCGCCCCCGTCGCCACCGGTGCGGGATGATTCATCGGTATCACGTAGCGGCCGTCGCCCGGCAGATCGCGCCAGAACACGCCCATATCGATCCGTCCCCGCGGGCCGAATTTCGAGCGTCCCTGATGCACCCGGATGTACCCGGTCCGGGAAGCCGGAGTTTCGAAAAAGGCTTTGGCGCGGTAGGAATCGTCGTCCTCGGGTTCGTCGTTGTCCGACACCATGGAACTGCTCGATACGAACCCGGCGTCACCGTCGTACGGCGACGAATTCACCTGGACCGGGATATCCGGCAACCGGCCGTACTCCGCGTGCGGCGTACCGGCGAGCACGACCTCGCTCAGCGCCTCCGGATAACACGCGGTGATATCGAAACCCGCGCTGTGTGACAGCGTTTCCCCCGGCCGCTGCGAGATCAGATAGCCCCGGGCCCCACAGCGCACCGCGAGCATCCGGGTTCGGTCGGCCGGGCTCCCGAAATCGCTGTCCACCCAGGACTGCGCGACGATGTAGACGTCCGGCTTGTCCAGTGCCTTGCCGAGTTCGTCGAGGTCGGTGTCTGCACGGCGCGCCAGCCGTGCGCGAGCATTCGACTTCGCGATCTCGTAGTCGTCCTCCAGCCGGATCCGGCTGGTGTAGGTGAACGGATGCGGAAGCCGGGGCTGGCCGTGCTTCTCGCACAGCACCTTGAACTCCAGGTCGGTGAGCTCCCAGCGACGGTTCACGGCTCGATCACCGGTTTCACCCGATCCGGGACATCCCAGGCGTCATCCAGGTTGTCCCGGCCCTGCAGGTACTTCGGCGGTTTGTAGTCGTTGTTCTGGCCACCCTGGTTGCCGGCGCCCGCACCGGGTGCGCCGCCCATCGGCGCCCCGCCCATCGGCTGCGACGAACCCGACGGTGCCTGGTAGCCGGCGGTCTCCATCCCGGGTCCCGCCAGCGCGGCCCGCGGGAACAGTTGCGAACTCTGCGGCTCCGGGTAGGGCGACAGCGGCGGGGTGTTCGCGGCCGTGGGAACGCCGGCACCACCACCACCGGCGCCCGCGCCGCCACCACCCAGCGCACCGGCCAGCGAATCCAGCTGCTCGCGGGCCGGATCCAGCAGCCCCTGCACATGCTGTTGCAGCTGGGCGGGATCGAGCATCCGGGCCAGCTCGTCCATGCCGGGCAGCCCGCTGCCCATCTGGGTGAATGCCTGAATACCCTGGGTGAGCAGGTTCGACAGGATGCCGAGCGGATCCTGCCCGCTCGCGCTGGAGCCGCCGCCGCTGGTGCTCGAGTCACCGGAACCGCCGCCGCTGCCCGACCCGCTGGAGTTGCCGGAATCCGATCCGAGCAGATCCTTGACCGCCGAACCGTCGCCGAACAGCGTATCCGCCTGTCCGTACGGCGAATTCTCGTCGTAGAGAGACGACAGCGGGGTGTTCTTCAACTCCTCCGGCATCTCGTCCAGCGGGATACCGGTGAGCTGCGACAACGCATCCGCCAGGCTGGGTTCGCCCGAACCGTCCGACGCGGTGATCTTCCGGTTCTTGAGCGACTCGGGCAGCTGGGACTCCGGAATACCGGTGAGCTTGCTCAGGATATCGGCGGCCGTGGGGTTCTCCGGCATCTCACTGTCGGAACCCGAACCGGAACCGGAACCGCTACCGCCGGAGGAACCGTAATCACTGGAACCGGAGGACCCGGACCCGCTGCCGCCGGAGGAACCGTAATCACTGGAGCCGGGTCCGAGGCTGCTGCTGTTGCCGCCGGAACCCGACCCGGACGAATCGCCCATGAAATCCTCGGCCGAGGGAATCTCGGGTACCGAAGGAATCTGCTGCCCGGAGCCGCCCCCACCCGGGGAACTACCCCCGCCGCTCGGCGAACTGCCGCCGCCGGATTTTCCGGAGGATCCGGTCGGGCTCGACTGGCCCGCGGACAAGTTGGGGATCGACGACGACGGCCCACCACCGGACGACCCGCCGGATCCGAGGCCGGCCTTGGGAGCGTTGCCCACTCCGGACGAGCCGGATCCGCCGGACCCGGAGCCCACCCCACCACCGGACGGCCCACCCGACCCGGATCCGCCGCCCGAGCTGTAATCCGAACCCGAACCGGATCCGTAGCCCGAGCCACCACCACCCAGCTGGTTCTGCGCGTCCTCGTAGCCCTGTTCGTAGCCGTCCTCGTACCCGTCGTTGTAGCTGCCTGTCCCCGTTCCTGTACCAGTCCCCGTTCCTGTACCGGTTCCGGTGCCCGTCCCCGTACCGGTGCCCGTGCCCGTCCCCGTACCGGTGCCCGTCCCCGTACCGGTTCCGGTGCCCGTGCCGGTGCCTGTACCGGTTCCGGTGCCCGTACCAGTGCCTGTACCTGTACCGCTGCCGTCGCCCTTGCCGCTTCCGGCGTCCTTGGTAACGGGGCCGTCCAGCAGCGGCATACTTTCCGCGGTGTTCTTCATGCCCTTGAGGTAGGTCTTGTCGAGGGCGTCGCGGTAGTCATCGGTCAGGTCGTTGCAGCCGTCCTTGGAATCCGTATTCGGCGGCATGACCTTTTTGGTTTCGTGCAGCCAATTCGCCGTGTACTCCAGGAGTTTGCTCACCTGGAGTATCGAGGTGAACAACGGGTCCATATTCTCCTGGTACGCGGTGACCGCATTGGCCGCGGCCTGCGATCCCGTGCCGACCCAGGACCGGTTCAACGCCGCGACATCACCCACGAACTTGGACAATTTGGTATCGAGATCGTTGCCGAAAGACTTCCAGGTGGCCGCGCTGTCCATCACCGGCTGGGCTTGAATGGCCTGGCCGAGGTCGTACATCTCCTGGAAGGTCACCGAATCCTTGGCCTCCACGGTCACCACGGATCCCGGATCCTTGTTCGGGAAATCCTTGATCGTAGAGGGGAATTCGGTTTCCTTGATATCACCGTAGGTGCCGGTCCAGTCGGCGATTCCTTTCGGCTTGCCGTCACCCACCAGGTCGGTTCCGTCGGTGCTGGGCTTGTACGACTGCGGCGTGGTCGGAAACGTCAGATCGGTGAGACTCTTGAAGGTGCCCGCGGAATTCGTTTCGGCGTTCTCGTAGGCCTTGCCGGCGGCAACGAACAAATCGCCCAATTCCCGCACGATCGTGGCGTGTTCGGTGAGGACGGTACTGAGCCGGGTCGCCTTCTTGCTGAACACCGTGGCCAGCTCCCGGCCGGAGTTGAGGGTGCCGAACGGCGCCAGGTTGTTCAATCCCACCTGCCCCACGGCATCCGCCATACCCAGCAGGTCGTCGTACAGATCCGCCGCGGCTTGCGCGCTCTTCAATGCGTCGGCCGGTACGAATTGCAGGGTGCCGCCGGTCACCTGATTCGTCAGACCCGTGACGATCGCCGGATCGAGGGGCATATGAGTTCACCTTGCCTATCGGAAGTGCAGCATCGCCCGTACCGGCCGTACACTGCGCAGCGACCCGGGCTCGGTCACCGCGCGCGGATTGTCAATCCCGGTCCGCGACCACCGAATGGGGTCCCGCGTCGTCCGGTTCATCCGGCCGGTTGCCCGGCCAGTCCGGTGAGTCCGGCGACATTGTGGGCGTCGGCGGCGGCTGGGGAATCAGACCGCCTAGATCGGGGGCCCCCTCGACCATCTCGGACAGCTTCGGCATCGAGTTCCGGTGCGCCAGCAGTGGGTCCATCAGTTCCCGGGCCTTCTGCTGCACCTCGGCCGCCGCGTCTTGCACCGCCTTGGTGATGGCCGCGGCGATCTCGTCCATGGTGAGGTCGAGAATATCGTCGGCGAACTTGGTGTCGATGAGCACACCGTCGGCATTCACCGTCACCTCTATCCGCTTCTCCTCGGCGAGAACCGTAGCGGTGAGCAGGGAACGCTTCTTCTGCACTTCCGCTATACCACGCATCTGGTGGGTCAAGCCGGAGAGCATGGTCGCCATATCTTCCTGCAGGCGTTCGTTCACCACGGTGTGCTACCTCAGTCCTTCCGGTCCGGGAGTGGGGTGCGATTCCGCGAAGACCACACCCCCGGGATTACAGCGCAAAATTATTAATAACCGGTATCGCACAAGGAAATTCGGTGCAATGCCCGTCACGGGGCCGGTCTCAGAACTGGCCGTCCATCGAGCGCAACTGGTTGACACCGTCGCGCTGACCGACAGCGAAGGATTCGAAGGTGCCACCGATCCCGTCGACCCCGTCCAGCAGGTTCGGTTTCGAGGCGCCGTACCCGTCGTTGTTCTGGCCGTTGATGAACTTCTCGCCCATGGAATCGTCGCCCCAGGGCTGCTTGGTCGATTCGTCCTCGATGCCGTTGAGCCGCTCCCGGAGCCGTTTGCCGATACCGAGTACCTGACCGGCGAGATCCTCAGTGAGATTCGCGGCCGTCTCCAACTGGTCCGGATTGACCTCTACACGGTCCGCCATGGCCTTCTCCTCACTTCCGGCTACTGCCAGATCATTTCAATGTGAACGGTACATCGACCGAGGACCCGTTGCCCAGATCTGCGCCACCGCTTACTACTTGCCCCGCCTCCACCACGGCGCCGTCCGGCACCACCGCACCGGGCAAGATCACCGCTCCTTCGTGCACAATCGCCCCTTTACCCACCACGGCGCCCTCGTGCACGACCACGCCCGGACCGATGTCGGCCCCGTCACCGATCGCGGCGCCCGGCTCCACCACCGCACCGGCTCGCAGAACGGCACCTTCTCCGACCGAGGCGTCCTTGCCGACCCGCGCCCCTGCCTCCACCTGTGCGCCCGCGCCGACGGTCGCGCCGGGGTCGACGACAGCGTCGGGATGGATAACGGGAGGCTCCGACGGCCCGCTGTCCGGCGGCTGATCATCCGGGTCGCCTCCCGGCGGCACGGCACCTGGGGGCAGCCAGTCTTCTCCGGGAACGTCCGGCGCCCGGAACTCGTCGATCGGATAGGGCACCCGCATCGGCCAGCGCTGCGGCCGTGGTTTACCGCGCACATCCTTGCCCTCACCGATGAAGTGGTGATCCCGGTTCTCGGCGAACCAGGCACGCGCAGCCTGATAGTGCGCCGCCGAATTCTGCTGCACTCCCAGGACTTGCCACATCTGCGGCGGCCGGGACCTATCGTCCGTCAGCTGCCCCGCCGGCACCCTGGCCCACTGCTGCTGCAGCGTCCGGTCCAGCTCGGCCCGCAGGTCGTTGATCGCGGCCTGCATCTGCTGCTGGTCCTGCCAGGCCTGTCGCTCGGCCTGCTGATGCGCCGGCGGCATCCGGTCGAACTGCTGCTGCCGGATCTGATCCAGCTCGTGCTGTAGCCGATCGGCGTGCCGCTCCATCGCCGGGCGCTCCGCGGCCGGTGCGTGGCCGGCCTCCCGCAACACATCCAGCTGCTGCTCCAGCCATCTCTCGCGCTCCAGTTCGCGCCGCAGCCGGTCCACGTGGTCCCGGTGCAGGTTCAGCTCCTCCCGGTGCCTGTCCAGCTGCTCCTGCTGCCGATCCAGCTGCTCCCGCACCTGTGCCCGCTCCGGCGCCGGCGCGTGCTGCTGATGCAGCGATCGCAGCAGGTCGACCTGCTGTTGCTCCCGGTCCACATGTTGCCGCATCAGCTCCAGCAGGCCTTCTTGCCGCCGCAGCTCCCGCTGCCCCGACGATTGCTGCTGCTGGTGCTCCCGCATCGACTGCAGCAGGTCGAGCCGCTCCTGCCGCTGCGTCTGCTCCCGCACCTCTGCCTCGTGCTCCTGCAGCCGCACCACCTGCTCACGCAGCCAGCGCTGGTGTGCGATCTGCCCATCCCGATCACGCCGCAGCAGCCGCCCCGGAGGCGAACCATTCGGGTCCGGGCCCGGTGGTGGTGAAGGCGGCGGGGGCGGAGGCGAATGCGGTGGAGGCGGGGGCGGAGGCGGGGGTGAATGCGACGGAGGCGGAGGCGGAGCCGAATGCGGTGGAGGCGGAGGTACCCGCTCCTCCGGCCGCACCGCCGGATCGGGCGGCAACGGCGCACTCTCCGGCCGCACCGCCGGATCCGGCGGCAACGGCGCACTCTCCGGCCGCACCGCCGGATCCGGCGGCAACGGCGCATCCTCACCCGTTCGCGACGGCGGCCGCGACGCCCCTGCAGCATCCACCGACCCCGACCGCGACGGCGGCAC
>NZ_JBITCK010000009.1:39172-320070 GCF_044453135.1 Nocardia sp. NPDC051750
AGGCAACGCCACCCCCGAAGCATCCACCGACCCCGACCGCGACGGCGGCAACGCCACCCCCGAAGCATCCACCGACCCCGACCGCGACGGCGGCAACGCCACCCCCGAAGCATCCACCGACCCCGACCGCGACGGCGGCAACGGCGGCGGTGACGCACCTGCCCGATCCAGCAGAACCGACGGCGGTGGCAGTGGACGCATCGGTATCGGGTGACGCAGCGGTGGCATCTCACCTCGTGACGACAACGGTGGACCACCAGCAGTCGACGAATCAGCTCGCGGTGCCGGTGTCGACCCACCGGCCAATGGCGAATCGCCACGCGGCGCTGGTGGTGACCCACCGGCCAACGCAGACTCACCACGCGGTACCGGTGGCGGCCCACCGGTCACGGGCGAATCGCCCCGCGGTGCCGGGGTGAAGGAACCGTCCAGAGCCGACACCTCGGACATCTGCGAAAGCGGGCGATTGAAGATACTGTCGTCGTCCGCCAACGGGGAAACTGTACGATCCAGGCCCCCTGCAGGACTCGGCGACTCAGCTCGCGGGGTGGCACCGTACAAATCCGCGGACCTTTCGGAGCCCGAGTCGTGAATTCCCCTGGTTTCGATCCCTCCTAGTGTGGGATCGCCCGGTTCGACCCGTAATGGGGCGCCGAACGAGGGGCCGCCCTCGCCCGACCCGGGCGACCGGCCCCCCTCTCCTCCCCAAGCCGACGTCTCCCCGGTCGGCCCGAACCAGTGACTGTGCGGCATGGGTGACGAAAGCTCCGGTGCCGAATGCGAACGCCCTGGACCACTGGTCTCCCCGAAGGTGCCTTCTGCACCATAACCACCGAAACCACCGCCCCCGCCGAGCCCAGCACCACCCCCACCGAACCCACCACCGAAACCTTCACCCCCGCCGAGCCCAGCACCGAAACCGGCACCACCACCGAAACCGCCACCCCCACCGCCCAGCTCACCGGACTCCCCACCCCAACCAGCAGGCATTACACCACCACCAGTCTCCCCACCGGAGACACTTCCCAGCGGAATCCCGGATCCCACGCTACCTACGGGGCTCCCTTCCCGACTCCCCTCACGACTCCCTTCCCGACTCCCTTCCCGACTCCCCTCACGACTCCCCTCACGACTCCCCTCACGACTCCCCTCACGACTCCCGTCGCGACTCCCCCCGGGACTCCCCTCGCGACCACCACCTCCGGAACTGTCGCTCCCAGCGAACAGCCCCGGCCCGTCGTACTTGGCGAAATGCCACGCATTGCCGCGCAACCAATGGTCTTTCCGGAAGGCCGACATATTGGTGAAACCGTCGGTGGTTTTCGGCACGTAGCTGTTGAAGGCCGACGCACCACGGGCACCGCCCACCAGGCCGCCTTGCGCAAAGTTGCCGACCCAGCCCGGCCCGTTGGTGAACGCCGAGAAATCGCCGCCCGCCGCCAGCGAGGTGGCCAGATTGCCGAATACCGCCCCGAATCCGTCGGACATCGCGCCGATGAACATTCCGTTGGCGGTGCGACCGGCAAGATTGTTCAGATATTTGCCGGCGACCTTCTCGATGGCCTCGCCCAGGTACCGGCCGAACTCACGGGCCGGGATGGCCCCGGCGGCACCGCCCAGCGCCGAGAGCCCGAACTCCTGACCGTTGAACGAGCGCCTTTTGCCGTCGGCGATCTGACCGGCCTGGATACTGCCGTTGATCACCATCGGAACGATGGCGCCTTCGGCGGCGCGAGCACCGTACACACCCCAGCCCTTCGCAGTCGGCCAGCCGGGATTGCCCTTCGCGAGCTCCTTCCAGAAATGACGCTTCGTATTGGGCGCACCCATCCGGCGGGCGATGTTCTGGATGGTCTTCTGCACAAAATCCTGAATGATCTTGAGGTAGGAGCGCGTCGTGGCGATCGCCGCGGCCTCCACCGCGGGGGCGGTCGGGGGAAACAGCCAGGCCCAGGCGATTTCGATCGCGAGCCAGCACAGGGTGACGATGATGGTGAGTTTGGTGGCCTGCAGTTCGGTACCCATGTCGAAGGTCGAACCGTATTGGGCCTCCATCGATTTGGCGAGCTGTTCGAGGGACTGGTCACCGCTGCGCAGCAGGTCGTACCGCGCACCCATTTCGTCGCGGGCCGCGCCCTCGGGGTACGCCGCCATGGTGGCCTGCTTGGCCTTGTCGATCGTGGCGAGCAGGGCGTTCAGCTCGTTGCTGCCCTCCTGCCAGACCGTGGCGACCGCCCACGCCTTGTCCTCGTCCCCGTCCGGCCATTGTGCGCCCGCAATCCAGCCCAGCCAGCGCATCTCCGGGGGCAGGTACAAACTCATGCGGCACAGCTCCGACGTTCAGGATCGCGGACCAGGGTCGTGTTGGCCGTACCGACTCTGATGCGCTTCGCTGAATTCCCGGTGGCTGCTGGGCTAATTCGACACTATTTCCATGAGAAGACGACCGTGTGAACGCGCTCGCCGCTGGGGCTGTCCCGGCTGCACCGGGCCGGTGCGGCGCCGGGCTGTTACCGGGTCAGTTCAAGGTGAACGGAATATCCACATCCGGCGCCGGAGGAGGCGTGGCGCCGCCGGTGGCCGACGAAATATCCGCTGGCTGCCCGGCGGGTTCCGGGACAGGCGCGCCGTCACCGGCCACTGCGCCGCCGGGCAGCCACGATTCACCGGTCGGTTCCGGCGCGTGGAAATCGGAGGGTAGATGCCACTCTTTCGGACGGACGCGCTGCGGCCGCCCGTGCCCGCGATACCAAATATCCGGGTGCCGGCGTCCCGAGCCCTCCGGCGGCGGCTGCGTGCCCGGTGGCTCGGTCTCCATGTCCGGCCCGGACTGCGCGGCTCGGGCCGGCTGGGATCCCAGCAGATTGCGCAGTCTCGCCCGCACATGGAACCGCGAACCGGTCGATTCGTCGCCGTCCTGGCGGTCCCACCACGACTGCCGGCCGGGCACGCTCTGCGCGGGCCGGGCGGAACCATCGCCGGATGGGAGGCGGATGCTGCGCAAGACCGATCCCGCCGATGGTCGAGTTCGACTGTGTTGCACCGCAGGGGAACTGCTTGTGCTCGCGGTGACGCCGGCAGCGTCCTGAGGAGCGCCGATGCGGATACCGGACGGGAGACCGGGGACCGCGGCACCGCGTGGGAGGAGCGGGCGAATCGTCTTGCCCTGCGCGGTGTAGAGGACGGCATGGACACCGGCCGGATGCTGTTGTCCGGGCAGCGTATGCGCGGGGTCGGCGGCGTCGTCGACGCGGACGAGACCACCGTCGTTGATCATTCGATAGGCGTGCGCGCCGATGCCGTTGCCATTGGGAGTCGTGTGTACAGCGACGACGAGCGCTTGTGCGCCGGGGCCGTGGATCTGGAGGTTCCGGACGATCGCACTCTCGTCGGGATATCCGTGGAGTCGCGCGCCCGCGGCCCGTTCGAGTTCCCGGCGCGTACGGCCGGGCAGGGACGAGGGGTTTTGCGGTATTCGGATCCGGGTGCCGCCCAGAGAGTTTCGGATGTCGGTGAGCGTGTCGGTGACGCAGTCCGTACCCGCCTGCGGGCCCTGCACGATCGAGACGGGACGGTTCGTGACCGCCACATGAGCGGTGGTGCCGTCGCCACGAACAGTCCGGGAGATCCGTACCGGGGTGGGAGTCGGATTGCGGCGCAATCGGTCCAGGGGACGCCGGAACAGATCGCGGGTGTGGCGGCGCGGCGTGCCCTCGGGCGGGCGGATTACCGCGGCGCCGGTCGACCGGTCGGACGCGGGCCGGATACGGGACACGAAGCGCTGCAGCCGGTTCCATGTGCCACGGGTCTGCCGGGCGGGAGTGGCCGAGTCGGCGGCGTGCGGTGTGGTGGCGAGGCCCGTCAGGGCGCTTCCGTCGGAAGCGGGGACCGTGCGGCCCGAGCGCTGCGTTCCCTCGGGTGCCGGGGCATTCTCGGCGGGTGCCTCGACGACCGTGGCCGGCTCCACCGCCTGAGGAGAGACGATATCGCCGAGTGGCGTGATGCGCTCGGAGAGCGTCACGTGCCCGGTTGACGTGAAGCCCTTGGACGACGTGATGTCCCCGGGCTCCTGGATATCCTCGGACCGCGTCACGTGCTCGACGGACGCGGGGTCCTCGGGCCGCACGGCAGCTTCAGGTGATGTGAGAACCGCGGGGAGCGTGATGTTTTCGGCCGGCGTGACCTCCTCGCGTCGCTCGATGTCCTCCGGTGCCCTGACCTCCTCCGGCACATCGACAACCTCGGTCAGCGTCACATCGTCGGCCGGTGTCTGGTTCTCGAAGGACGTGGGGACCTCGGGCAGCACGGCGGCTTCGGATGGTGCGGGGTCGACGGGGAGTGCGATTTCTTCGGCCGGCGTGATGTCCTCGGGCGCCCGGAAACCCTCCGGTGCCTCGATATCCTGGGTCAGCGTCACATGGTCGGCCGGCGTCGGGTCCGCGGCGGTCGTGGCGTCCGCGGGAGGCGCGGCGGCTTCGGATGGCGTGGTGTCTCCGGATGGGGCGAGGTGCTCGGGGAGCAGGACCTCCGCATCGAAGACGACGAGCTCGTTCGCTTCGTCTCGGGTCACCCCGGTGATGCGGTAGCGCGTATCGCGGGCGAGGAGGAGTTCGTTGTCGCGGGGTACCCCGCTGCGCGGTCCGATCCACAGGCCCGGGGCGCCGGGCGGAACGGTGAGATTCACCCGGTACTCGAATCGGCGGCCGTCCGGCATGGTGGCCAGGTCATGCCCGACCGAGGTGGACAGGTAGCCGGGCTCCTGCTGCACGGTGCCTATGAGATCGGCCGGGTCCTGGTATGAGCGGAAGGGGTTTCCGTTGTGGTCCCGCATGAAGTAGATGCTCGTCAGGCCGCGCACGACCCGGATCGGCTCGGTGTTCGGTAGGGGCCGGGTCGCCTGATCGAGCGTGTGGATCCCGTGCGCGAGCATATCGAAGCTCGGCAATGTGCCGAAGTAGCGCTGGAAGAACGGTTCCTGCGTTTGCCGGTGGGACCCCGCGTCGGCGATCAGCTGCGCGAGCGTCGACTCCGGATCATTCCTGTTGACGATCGCGTGGATCAGCTGCCAGGTCGCGTTCGCGCGGTGCGGATCCGGAAGCACCTCGTACAGATGCTCTTCCCCGGCTCGGTAATGTTCCAGGAGCGCGGTGAGCGTAGGCTCCCCCGGCCCGGTCAGTTCGGCCAGCAGCGCCATGTGCTGGGCAGCGGAGTGCCCGCGCCCGAGCACCTCCTGTACCCGGCCGCTGCCCTCCCGCAGCAGTGTGTTGTGGATCGCGGACGCGTGATATGCCCACGCCGCGTGCTGCTGTTCCGGGGGGAGCAGGTGCCACTGGTTCAGCACGGACTCGCCGTATTCCAAGCCCGCGTCGTCGGAATCGAAGACCCGGATGCCGTTGTCGTCGAGATGTCCGGTGTTCCGGGGCTCGCTGCCGGTCGGCGTTTCCGGCTGCCACTCACGTCCCGGCGGCGGTTCGAATGTGACCGGGTCCTGCAGGTGGTCCGGGTGCAGCCGGAGCGGGGTGCCGTCGGTGGTTGTGGCCACCTGCAGGTGTTCCGGGTGCTCGGTTGAGGCATACAGCAGCGTGAACGGCGCGTTCGGCCGGCCGTGCTGGTACACGTCGCGGGGTGCGTCCGGGCGCAGCACAACGATATTGAGTTCGAGTTCCCGGGCGACAATCGGCAGGAGGTCGGCACTCATCAGATGGTCGAGGGGCCGGTTCGGATCCCGCACCGCGCCGAGCAGATATCTCAGCCGATCCCGCGCACGTCCGCGAACCGATTCGGTGAATTGCCGAACCGATTCCTCGAACTGCTCGTTCCGGCGAGTTTCCGCCGCGATCTCCTCGGCGGTCCTGGGCATCGGCGCACCACGCGCGAGTTCGCCGCGCATGATGAGTTCGGTGGCCCTGCCGGCGCGTCGCCACCTCTCTCTGTTGACCTCGGCCTCCATCCGGGCCACGCGGAGCTTCTCGACCTTCAGTTCTTTCAGTCCGTCGGGGGTGAAGAAGGGGATCAGGTCGACATAGTCCTCGAGATGCGCTTCCATGCGCTGGGCGAGCGTGGTACGCATCTCGTCCGGCGCCGGGTGGCCGGAGGACTGCGCGAGTACCTCCAGCAGATGGTTCCCATCGTGCGGTGACGGCTCCCAGATCCGTGTGGACGGCTCGGAGTAGTCGGGTACCGGCTCCCAGGCCACGGTGATCCGGCGTCTGAGGTCTTCCACCCGGAGACCGGGCTCGGTGTCCTGGCGATTGTCGGCCTCGATCTGCAGATCGACAGCCAACCCGGGGGGCACCCGGAGCGCCGTCGCCGCACGGTGGAAAGCGTCCTGAAGTTCCGGCCGCAATCGCCGGGCGAGTTCCAGCGCCTCCTCCGGTTCCGCATCACCGATCTCCGCGCTGATCCTGCCGAATTGCCGCAGCGCATCGGTTTCCGCGGGAGTCAGTTCCCGGAACTCCGGCGTGGGCGTGCGCGCCGGCGCTTCCTCCGCCGTCGCGACGTCTTCTGGAGACGCGGCCTCCTCCGACTGCCCGGCTTCCTCCAGCGGCGCGGCGTCGTCTCCAGGCACCGGCGCCCCGGCGGACGTTCCCTCCTCGAAATGCTCACTGCGGAAGGCGGCGAAATCGTCCACGAAACCGTCGGCGGCACGGAAGGCGGCGAAATCGTCCACGAAACCGTCACCGGCACGGAAGGCGGCGAAATCGTCGACGAAACCGCCTCCGAAGTCGTCGGTCCCGCGGGTCTGGTCGCGTGCGACATCCTGCAGGCTCATACCGAAGATGTCGGCCCGGCGCTGCCAATCCACAGCGTTCTGGGCGGTCGTCCCCAGCGCTTCCGCCGCACTGGCCACGTCGCCGAGCAGGTCCGGTCGCATCCGTTCGACGAGGTGGAAGAGGGCGTCGTCGTCGATCCCGCCGATCGACAAGATCCGCTGCAGCACGATCCGCTGGATATCGGCGTATTCGCGCAGCGCGTGGTCCTCGTCCGGTGTCAAGTCCCGGATCGCGGTGTGGGCCCGGTGCTGTGAGGTGTCCTCGGCGTCGGGGGCCGGGGGGTCCGCAGGTGATGCGGCCGGTCGGCCGGACTGTTCCCGGGAAGCGTCGGGATCGGTCGCCGATCGTCCGTCCTCCGTGCGTTCCCGCCTGTCCTCCGCCGGCGTGCCGACTTCGGTTGGTGTGCGGTCTACGGGGAGCGTGCTGCCTTCGGACAGCGTGACGTCCTCGAGCTCTGTGCGGACGGCCTCGGGTGGGGTGATCGCGGTGGTGCCGAACGACCTCGGCAGCCCGAGGGTTTCGGCGGGCGTCGACGCGGCGGGGAACGGGCTGGTGGTGCTGAGCAGACGGGGGTCGGTGCTCGGTGATGTCCCGGCGAGGAACAGGGGGAAGCGTTGCTGCCCGGTGACCGAAGACGATCGTCGACCGTCCCGGCGTCCGATCGGCTGGGAGTTCGCCCGTGGTCCGGTGAAGTCGAACTGCTCGTCGGAGCGGGAGCGGCGCGGTGGCCGGGCCGGCTCCTCGTCGTCCATATGGAGTGCGGATCGGATATCGCTCAGCCGCCGCGGGTGGTCCGTGGATCCGGTGATCGGTTCTACGGGCAGCTCGGTCCCGGAGTCCGCGGGCAACTCGGTCTCGGAGTCGGTGAGCTGTCCGTGCGGCAGGGATGCCGGCGGTTCCGGGTCCGCTTCCTGTGTCAGGGGCGAGTCCTGGTGCGGTTGAGGCGATGCGCCGGCTTCGTCCGGGTCGGTGACGAGGGTCCACTGCTCGATGCGCGTGGTGGACTCGAGCGCCGGCAGTGTGACGGTTTCGTCGGTGTGCCCGGATTCCGGCGGGAGCCGTCCGTCGTCGGACAGGGCCGCCTCGCCGTTCTCGGACAGTGGATTGTAAATAACCGTGCCCGTCGGGGATACGGGCGGGAGGATGAAATCGCCGTCCGAATCGACGCCATCCTCATCGACGGTGCCCGGGTCCAGCGCGGAAAGCTTCGGATCGGGGGCGGCCTGCGGTTCGTCACCGAATTTCTTGCTTTCGGCCGCTACCACGGTGCCAGTGGACGAGGACTCGGCACTGGTGGCCCGGTCGGCCGAGGACGCGGCGATGGCAGCGGCCAGGTCCGGGTCATCCGGGTCGCCGGTATCGGCGACCGAAGTGAGTACGTGGGCCCCGGCGGGCACGGCGAGATGGTAGTGGTCGGAGGCGCGGAGGATGGAGCCGTGGGGTCGTGCACTGCTGTCCTCGCCGAAGGTCACTCCGTCCGGGTATGCCGCACCGTACAGGCGCACAATGTGGCCCAGCCGGGCGACCGCGGCGGCCGCAGCCTGAGGAACCCGGTCGGAGACAAGGTTCTCCCATACCCCTCGTTGCCGAATATCTTCGGCCTGTTCCTCGAACTCCGCACGGTAGCGGACCGAATCGACCGGCGGGATCTCGACGGCCCCATCATCGGCCTCCGCATCAGGATTCAGGTCAGCGTGCAACGTCTGCTGAAAGGAATCGAAGTAGCCGTAGCCCCCGATACCCGACAGTTCGTCGGCGGCAAGGCCGCGCAAATAGCGAATCCGCTGGTCGAGTTCCGCTTCCGAGCGGTGCGGGTCGGGGTAGACGAGGCGTTCGAGGGCGTGGAAGAAACAGTCGCCATTCTTCGGCATCGATTCCCACACGAATCCCTCCGGTGCGCGGATACCGGCCACGACGGGTGATCGCTCACCTGTCCCACTCCGGACCTGCGGTGACGGTAGGGGTGCGTGGTCGTCGGCTCCCTCCGGACCGACAACCGGGGACTTACCCTTCGCTTCGGCCTCCGCCGCCGCATCCTCAGCCTTCGTCTCGGACCCGGACGTTCCCTCGGCGTCAGCCTTCTCCTCGGCGACCTCGGCGTCCGCCTCAGTCTCTTTCTTCGCTTCGGCCTTCGCTTCTGCCTCGGCCTTTTCTGCCTCAGCCTTTGCCCTGACCTCGGCATCAGCCTTGTTCTTGGCAGCCTCGGCTTTCGCCTCAGCCTCTTTCTCCGCCTCGGCCTTCGCTTCAGCCTCAGCTTTCTCCGCCTCGGCCTTTGCCTCGGCCTGTGCATCACCCTTGTCTTCGGCCTCCGTTTCTTCTTTGACGTCGGCTTCGGCGTCCTTGCCCTTGGACTCGGGATCGGGATCGGATTCTTTTGTTACGTCCGATTTCTCGGGCGCCTTCTTCGCCGAGTCCTTCTCCGTGGACTCCGGATCCTTCGGCGGGGTAACGGTCTTCGTGACGTTCGCACTCGCCGGCGGCGCCTCGATGCTGCGCAGGATGAGGTCGCCGGTGACCCAGAGAGTTCCCTCGGGCCCACTGACCTCGATAACGGCCACCGAGCGCGAGCGGTGGCCGTCGACCACCGGTGTGTTGGTACGGAAAAGTGCGCGCAGGACGCTGTTGACGCCCGTGCTTCCACCCCTGGTCTCGGTGTGCCCGCCGGCAGAGAAATCGTTGACGCCCAGGCGTGCGACGCCCCCGATTTCCGGGCTGGTGAAGTTGAGCGTCGGGGCAACCTTCGTGCTCTTGCTCTCGGTGGAACTCATATTGTCGACAATGAAATCGAAGCGGTCGATGGCGATCGAATCGCTGGAATCCTCGGCGCGCGGCGAGTAGAGGCTCATCTTGACATCGACCTCGCCGATCCGGGCCTCTTTGACGTGCTTCTTCTGCGGGGTGGGCGCGGTACCGGACGGTTCGACGTTGAGGAACGGATCCGTGGACTGGGGGCCCAGCTGCATGAAATCGCCGCGCGCGACGAGGGTGACCAGGCGGATGTACATGGCCTCGGCCGAGCGGGTGCCGTCGTTGGTCCGCAGCGAGGGATCGACGGCCAGCAGCGCATCGGCGAACTGCTGCGCCGCGTCGAATTCGCGGATGTCGAACGAGAGCTCGGGTTTCCAGGGGTCGACGGACAGCAGTTCGCGCACGTCCGGGGGCACTTTCTTAGCGGGTGCCTTGTCCGCGGGCGCGGGATCTGGGCCCTTTTCCAGGTCGGTATCGAAGGGATCCTTGGGCTTCCGAGTGACTGCGGGCGGTGGTTTTTGCACGTCCGCCAGCACCTTGTCGCCGGACTCGAACTCGGTGCTCGCCGCCGGATCGGAATCGCTCACGGTCGGATCGAACGCGTAGATCTGCGGTTCTGTGCGGGGGACTTCGGTCGCGCCGGAATCGCCCTTCTTCGGCTTTGTATCCGAAATATGCAGGCGCACATGTGAAGTGGACTTCTTGGTAGTCGATTCTGCCGCGACCACAGGTGGGAGATCCGCAGGGTCCAGCCCCTCCACGACCCCTACCCACTTGTCCTCCTCCGGTGCCCCCGTCCGCTTCTTCGTGTTCTTCTTGCCCCTGAACACGAGGTCGCCGACCTTGTCGAGCACCAGGCCGCCGGCCTCGCCGACCTTTCCGAGCAGATAGACCGACAACGCTTCGGTCAACGGCCGCGAGTCCACCGTGACCGTGTACTCCGTGGGGACCTTGAATTCGTACTGGCCGCCATTACTGCGCTGCCACGCGCTCACGTCGCGAGTGGAGGTGTGGGTGTCGGTGTTCGAACCCTCGCGCTGGACGGCGACCGCGCCCGAAAAGCGAGCATCGCCGGCCGCGAAGCCCACGATGCCGTCCATCTCATGGCTTCTGGTACGGGTTTCGCCGGCGCTGGACGCACCCGGTTGCAACAGGGGGTTGCCGGCAGGGCGAATAGCGCGGTGGACGTTGTCGAGGGCGGCGGTGTGCGGAACTCGTTTACCTTCCAGCGTGGCCAGGGTCTGACCATCGGGCAGGTCCTTGTCCGGCCGGGGACGCGAGGTGAAGGTGACACCGACCAGGCGAGGCACGAGCCCGGACCGGTCGACGAAGTGGAACGAATGATTGCCCGCGGACCCGGCGTTGGCGAGGGTGCGCACGCCGAAACTGGTGCTGAGCCCGTTGATCAGCGGGGCGACACCGGGGTGGTAGTTGGTGGAGGCGACGTCGGTCGCGCCGGGCGCGACCTTCTCCACGAGCGTCGTGGCGGCGTCCTCCAGGGCACCGCGGCCGTCGTCGAAGAGGACCTCGGTCACCGAACCGAAGGACAGCAGGGCCTTGGCGGTTTCCGGATCGTCGGCGCGTTTACCGGCGTACGCGTCGGGAAGCAGGCGGCGCTCGGCCGGCTTGTAATCCCCGAACTCGGCCTTCTCGGCGTCGGTCTCGGTCTTCTGGTGCTCCGCGGGAATGATCTCGAATTTCTGGCCCCGGGCCTCGGCTGCCTTCCGGGCGAGTTCCAGGTATTCCGGGTTGTTGTGCAGGTCGTTGTCGGTGAGGAAGAACTCGAACGCTCGGGGCGCGTCGACGACACGGGTGCGTTTGTTGTACGGCTTGCCGCGGAAGACCCCACTGAGGTACTTGCGCAGACCGAGTTCGACGGTGACAACGTAGTGACCGTCCGCGACGAACCGGTACACGTTACCGCCGTAATCGGAGGTGACCCGCATCGTGTCGGTGCCATCGGCGGCGGTGACCTGCTTGCTGGTGGAGTCGCCGTACTGGTAGCCGATACCGGGCCGGAAGCTCGTGTCGGCCTCCTTGCCGAAGATGGCTTTCAGGGCGGTGCCGACCTGGTTGCCCTTGTTGGTGGCAGTGGCCCGGGCGGTGTTGTTGGTTGTCTCGAGCCAGTGCTCGGTGTCGATCTTGACCGGTTCGAGCGCCTTGATGTTGTCGAAATAGCCGCGGATATCGACGCTGTAGTCCCTACCGTGCACCCCGCCGGGAATGTCGGTCTCGAACTTGTACGAGTCACGGAAGATCAGCGGCGCGAACGATGTCATATGGTTCGGCGACAGCGAGGTGTGCACGACCGATTGGACCGGGGACGCGGGATGTAACACCGGATCGCCGGACCAGGCGCGCCGGATCTCCGATCCGAGACCTACCGCCTTGTCCCACAAATAGCCGGCCCACTTCGACCAATCGTCCTGACGGCCGTCGCCGCCCGGTGCCGGCGCGTCGTCGCTGGGGTTTTCGCCGGACTTCTTCTGGGGCTCGGTGTCCGCTGCGCCGGAATCGGTGAGTTCCGGGTCCTTCGGCCGGGACTGTTCCGCCTTGTCGTCGGGCTGGGGACGATCGGTGCGGGCGGCCTCTTCGACAGTGGTCGTACCCACCTGGACCGGCGTATCCACCGGGCGATCCTGAACCGCGGTGGTCGAACCGTGTTCGTTGCGGATCGGCAGTTCGTAATTGTCGGGCTGGGCAGTCCGCGGCCGGAACCACGCGTCGACAGCTCTGCGGAACGGGTTCGTACTCGGCATCCAGGCGGCGAGATTCCAGCCGGAGTCCGGGTTCTGTGGTGCGATCTGCTGCCGGTGGAGCGGGAGCACATTCTCCGAATCCTTCGGAGGCTCACCGGGATCCTCCGGGAACGCACCGGGCATGGGCTTGGCCTGCTGCTCGGCCGCCTCGGCCGCGGCATCGCGTTCGATCTCGCCCATGAGATCTCTGGTGACCTTACCGAGTATCGCGCTGACCGGGTGGCCCGCGACGACGGCGGACATCGGGAGCCTGCCGACGCCCTCCTCGATCGAGGTCTTCGCGGCCAAGCCGAGTCCTTTGGTGACGTCGGCGGGTAGCTCGGCCGCGGAGTCCGGATCCTTCCGGACCTTCGTCTCGGCCCGCGATTCGGTAGTGGCTTCGCCGGTGGTCAGGTATTCCGGTACGGCCAGGTGGAAGCTGCCCTCACCCTCTATCGGGTCCGGGCTGTCGCCGTGGCTGTAGGCGATCTCCACGTAGTAGCGGGTGGGCACACCGAAGATCTCGAGACCCTTGGGGCTGAAGGTGTAGTTCTCCTCGGCCAGGTTGTGGGTTTTCTGGTCGGTCTTGGTATCACCGCCCGTCCGGGTGTGCGAGCCCTCGAGGCCCGCCAGGGCTTGACTACCCTCGACGTTGAACGGGTTGGTCACTTCGCCGCTGATGAGGCTGGCATTCCAGTCGTACGGTGTCTTCTGGGACTGCTCCCCGGTCGTCGAGATGACGCCGGAGTAGTTCATCGTCTGGAGGTCGGGGATCGTCCATTCATGGGTGACGCCCTTGGTCGAGTCGCCGTTCGGGTCGTACCGGCCGGTGCGCGTCGCGTATCGCCGTTCGGCCTTGATGGTGACGGAGATGCGCTCGCCTGCCTTCGTGAAGACCGCCTGGGAGCCGTCCTGGATCATCTCGTCCACGGTGGCGAGGCGACCCATCCTGGACTTGATCTGTTCGAGCTTGCGGACGTTCTCCAGTCGCTGATTCCTGGTGGATTCCGGGGTGAAGATATTCCGCTGCGCCCTGTCCTGGGGTGGCAGGAACTCCTTGTCCGCGAGGAATGTCTCGATCTTGTCGAATATGTCCTTCGGGATATCGGTCCGGAGCGGGGTGGTCGTCAGCCCGAGCTGGCGCAGGTGCAGCAGGTCCGAGGGCAGGTGGCGCTGTTTTGCGGGTTTGTGGCCGAGGGACTTCAGCGACGGCACCAGCATGTTGATCGGGTAGCGCTTACCGGGCGTCGTGTCCTTCCCGGTCTTCGAATCCTCCCCCGCCGTCGAATCCTTCCCGGCCTTCTTCCCGGCCGGGGCAAGGGGTGTGCCTTTCTTCGGCTCGACGGGCGTGCCCTCGGCCCCGACGAATCTGACCCGGACCTCCATCTCGGGTGTCGTGTGCAGCAGATGGGCCACCAGGCGCAGCGCACGCGACGTGAGAGCCCGGTTGCCGGAGAGCAGCGCCTGAACGTTCTTGTGCGATACGCCGCCTTTGGGTTTGTAATCCCCCCCGAACGGCGAATAGCCGGTCGCCGGGTCGGCGCTGCCCTTGCCGAACCGGAAAATCAACGCCAGGGACAGGCCGAGCGCGTTGGAGACCGCGGCGCGGGCTTGCGTGCGCAACGCCCGCAGCACATTGGTTTCGAGCCGGGAGTTCCCCGCGGCGGTGGTGGGACCGGTGAGGGTGTCCCCGCCGTGGAAGTCGAGAATCTCCACCTCGAAGAACCCGAGCGCGGTGCCGGACGGGGTGTACAAGGTCGGGGTCGCCAGCGCACCACCGTGCATCGCCGGGATGTTGCCGAGGAAGGTGTCGCCGAAGAACGTCCGCAGTCGCACCGCGGAATCCTCGGAGATTCCCTTGACCTGATCAGGGAACGAGGCCATCACATCGGCGAAGAGCCGTTCGTGCTGCGGGAAGTCGAGCGCACTGAAGTGCGGCACCTGCTCCAGGGAAATGGACTCGGTATCGGTGCGGTGGAAGGGCGGCGGGGTGGTGGCGGCGGGATCCGTCCCGGAGCCGGCCTTCGGGAGTTCCTTGCTGTCGTTCAGATATTTCGGGAACCAGGCCACCAGATCTTCCGGGGGCACTTCCGGGATGGGCATCCAGCCCGTCGCGTCCGGCAGATCGCCCGACAGCGCCCCGTCCACGCCGTCGTCGTTGAGACGCAGCTCCCACTGCATCTCGTAGTCGTGCGGCACGGCCTCGGCGTCGGTGCTGCGCTCTTTGTTGATCGACTGGACCGTCGCAAAGGTCGCTGTGTTCGACTCGAGCTCGTTGTGCGTGATGTCCACCCGCGGTTCCAGGCCCCCTCTGCGCAACGCACCACGGGCCACCGCATTGAACAGCATATTGAGAGTCAGCCCGGTCGAGCGGTGATTCTGGCTGCCCGCGAAGTCGCTGACCTCGTGCCATCCGTAGATCCACTGCTGGGTGCTCACCGGCGGGGCTTCATGTTTCCGCGACCCGTCGCGGGGGCTCGGGTTCAGTTTCAGACGCAGGAATACCGGATAGGGTTTGCCCTGGTATTTCACCGGCAGCGGGATACCCGATTTGCTCAGCAGCCGCCTCATTTCGGCGGTGGTCAACTCGGCGGTCAGCTTCCGTTCGACCTCGGCGCGGAATTTCTCGTCCGCTACGCGCGCGATGTCGGTTTCTTTGTTCACTGTGTCCGGTCCGCGGTCGGTTCCGGAGGTGCCCGAACCGGGAGACAGGACCTTTTCGACGGCGTCCCGGAATTCCTGAGGGGGCTTCGAATCGTCCATTTCCTGGCGGATTCGGTCGACGGTCGCGTCCGGATACTTCTTGCGGTAGACCTCGACCCATCGAGCCGCTCTGTTCTTGTCGTATTCGCCCTTCGTCTCCACCGCCTGGACGATGTGCTCACGCAGCCACTTGATCGTGTTGTCCGGAACCTTCCTGATGTTGACCAGCCCGTCGGCGCCGTCCCGGCGGGCACCGAAATTCCTGACCGGATCACTGGGACCGCTCGGCTTGCCGTCCTCATCGCTCGGCTCGCTGTCCTTGTCACCGGCCCCCTCCGCACCGATCCGAGTCGCCGCGGGCAGCTCGTCCGAGTTCGCGGGAACGGTGAACACCGGGTTGCCCTGAGCGTCGTAGAGCACCGCGTGCGTGCCCGCCAGCTCACGGGGTGCCCGCGGCGGGAAGACTCGTGTATCGGGATCGGCCGAATCATGGACCGCAATGGTGCCGTCGTCGCCCACACGGAGCAGATATGCGTGCCCGCCCACCCCGTTGGCGTCGGCAGGGCCCCGGTAGTGGTCCACCACCAGAGCCACCGCGCCCGGTCCGACCTCGGTCAGTTGCGCGGCGATATCGGCGTGGTCGCGGAACGGCCGCAGCGGCGCGCCCGTGTGTTCTGCCAAGGCACCTGCGGGCATACCGGTGATACCGGCGAGTGTCTCGGGCACCCGCGGACGCGGACGCCCGGTGAACGCGGATAATTGTCCCAGCGCTGCCACCGCGCAGTTGGCACCGTCCCGTACCGCGGCCGGAGTGCGCGGCCCACCCTGCGGTGCGCCGGTGGCCGGCGCGTATGCGGTGGCGCCGTCGTCGACGGTGTACAGGGCCGGCAGTGCCGTGGGAACATCTCGCGTCGCAGGAGAGGTCGTCGCCACCGTGGTGGAATCGGCGGGAGTGCCGAGGTTGTCGCGCAGGCGAGATACGGAGCTCGCGAGCCGCCGCCATCCGCGTGCTGTGCGAGAGGAGCGCTCCGGGGTGCCGCCTGCTCGTCTGGGGGCGACCATCCGACCGCCGGGCGGCCGGACGCCCGTGACATCGTCCTCGGGCGCGCCGATGCGGATATCGGATGGGAATCCCGGGACCGCGGCACCACGTGGGAGCAGCGGGCGAACCGTTTTGCCCCGCGGGGTGTACAGGACGGCATGGACACCGGCCGGATGCTGTTGCCCGGGCAGCGTATGCGCGGGATCGGCGACATCGTGGACACGAACGAGACCACCGTCGTTGACCATTCGATACGCATGCGCGCCGACACCGTTCCCGTTGGGAGTTGCGTGCACGGCGACGACGAGCGCCTGGGCACCCGGGCCGTGGATCTGGAGGTTCCGGACGATCGCGCTCTCGTCGGGATATCCGTGCAGTCGCCCGCGGGCGCCCCACTCGAGCTCCCGTCTCGTGCGGGCGGCCAGCGGTGAGCGGGTCTGCGGTATCCGGATTCTGGTGCTACCGCCCTGGTCGTTCCGGATATGGGTGAGGGTGTCGACGAGGCAATCCGGACTCACCTGCGTATCCCGCACGGTCGAGTCCGGACGGATCGTGACCGCCACATGAGCGGCGGTGCCGTCGCCGCGGACGGTCTGCGAGATCGGTAGCGGGGTGGAAGTCGCCGGGCGGCGGCGGAAACGGTCCAGGGGGCGCCGGAACAGATCGCGGGTGTGTCGGCGCGGGGTTTCCTCGGTCAGGCGGAGTGCGGCGGGGTCGGTCGTCCGGTCCGGTGTGGTGCGGATGCGGGATGCCAGGCGCTGCAGACGGTTCCACGGACTGCGCGTGCTCCGGGCGGGGGTGGCCGAATCGTCTGCGGCAACCGTGTCGCCTCGGCCCTGCGTGCCCTGGGATGCCGGCGCCTTTTCGGTGGGCGTCTCGACAGTCTTGGCCGGCTCGACATCCTTGGGAGAGATCGTGTCGTCGACCGCAGTGACGTCCTCGGCAGTATCGACCTTCTCGATCGGCGTGACGTCATCGGGTGCCTTGTCGACCTCGGGTGCCTCGACAAGCTCGGACGGCTCGACATCCGAGGGCAGTGTCACAGGCTCGGTTGATGCGAGGTCCTCGACCGTCGTGGAGACCTCGGGAGGCGCGGCGTCTTCGGAGGGTGTGGAGTTCTCGGATTCGAGGGTGCCGATCGACTCCTCGTCGTCCATACGGAGCGCGGATCGGATAGAGCTCAGCCGGAGCGGCCGGACAGTCGGACCGGTGACCGGATCCGCGGGCAGCTCGGTCTCGGAATCCTTGCGCTGCGCGTGCGGCAGGGATACCGGCAGTTCCGGGTCCGCTTGCGCCGGCAGAGGCGAATCCTGGTGCGGTTGACGCGATGTGCCGGCTTCGTCCGGGTCGGTGACGAGGGTCCACTGCTCGACGCCCGGGGTGGGCACGAGCGGCGGCGGTGTGACGGTTTCGTCGGTGTGCCCGGTTTCCGGCAGGAGCGATTCCTCCTCGGACCGGACCGCTTCGCCGTCCTCGGACAGCGGGTTGTGAACGACCGTGCCCGTCGGGGAGGCGGGCAGGAGGGCGATATCGCCCTCCGTGTCGGCGGCGCTTGTCAATGCCGGTGGTGTGCTCGCCAGCGGCGGCAGCGGTGTGGCCGGGGGCGGTGTGCCGATTTCCTGGTGATCGTCGGCGGGTACCACGGTGTCGCGGTCGTCGGGTTCGTCGAACAGCGTGTGCAGCACGTTGTCCTCGTCGCTGTCGAGCGGCCGGACGTTTGTGCGTGACAGTGGTTCGAGGCCGTAGGCTCCGGGGCCGCTCATGCCGATCGCGAGGAATTTCGGCACGTGTGTGAGGTCGACCGCGAGGATGCCGCCGCGGCGTGGGACGGTGGTGTCGGGTGGGTCCACGCGGCCCGGGTCGGGGATCCAGTCGTCGGTCCCCGCTGGTTTGCGCTCTTTGTCGCCGTTGGGTTCGGTCCAGTATTGGGTTCCGTCGGGGGTTTCGAGGCGTCTGCCCCCGCTCGGGTACGTGTATTGGATCATCCCGTCCGGGGTTTCGTGGTACCGGGCGCCGCTGGGGGTCAGTCCGTACTCGGTGCCGTCGGGGTCGCGGCGATACCGGGTGCCGCCGGGTTCGGTGCCGTACTCGGTGCCGTCGGGGTTGCGGCGATACCGGGTGCCGCCGGGGTGGGTGCCGTACTCGGTGCCGTCCGGCTCACGGCGATACCGTTTGCCATCGGGTTCGGTGCCGTACTCGGTGCCTTCGGGGGCCTGACGAGGAGGGATGCCCGGTTCGCCGATGTGATCGGTTCCCCGAGGGTCGAGCCGGTATTCGATGCCGTCGCGCGGAACGGGATAGCGGCCGTGGTTGCCGTACGGGTCGTCCAGCAGAACACGCACCGGCCGACCGGCTTGGTCGTGTTCGATTGCCAAGACGGTGTAGGCGTGATTCTGGGTCAGGCCCGGTACAGCGTTGGTGCCTCCGAAGGAGGAGGTTCCGACGGTTACCGTGGTGCCGCGGCGCAGTGCCCATTCGATCTGCCCGCCGATCGCCCTGGCCGCGGCCGCGGATCTGCTCGACAGCAACCGATCCTGGGACGGGCCGTCGTATACCTCGCTGAAATAGACAGTGAGCGCTTGTTTCTCGGTCTCCCACCGCTGCGGGAAGCGCTGATCCAGGTAGGCGCGGAAGCCGGCGGAAGACCGGAGCTCCCCCGTGCGCAGGAACTCGTTCCAGGCGGTGTCGAAGGCAGCCGGGTCGTTGCGGTGGCGGGCGGAGAGGCGCGCTCGGGTGGAATTGAACAGGGACAGCTGCCGGGTTTGCCAGTCCTGGAAGGTATCGGCAAGTTGACGGGAGAATTCGAGGTCCGGCGTGGGTGTCTGCCCGTTCGTTGCGCCGGAGCGCACCTGGTCGCGTGCGATGAAGTCGCTCACCAGCTCGTGCAGAGTGTCGGTGTCGAAACGGAGTGGGTTCAGGATGTCGAAGTTCCTGAACCGGGCGACCGGCTGTGCGAACCAGCCGCCTTCGGCCCGGTGGAAACCCTTGCCCAAGCGTGCGGCCGCGGTGGTGGCCGGTATTGCCTCGATGGCGCGGTACCCGTCGCCGTTCCCGAACCGGTGCGCGTATGCCTTTTCGATCATGGTGGCCCAGAGCGGTTCCCCGGGCTCGTGGCGGACGAAGTGTCCCGTCTCGGTGCCCGGGGTGACATAGATCGTCTTTTCGACCCGCACCCATTCCAGGGTGGCGGTGCCGTCGGGCTGCTCGACGTAGAAGCGGACACTGACGGTGCCGTCGCCGTGGTCGTGCAGGATGTCGGCGATCGCGTGCGGGTCGTGTTCGGCGAGTGATTTCAGATCGGCCAGCACGACGCAGTCCCCGGCCTCGCCTTGACGCACCTCTTCGGGCCTGGGCAGTCCGTCCGGCCCGAAGATCGGGTCGTTGTGCCGGCCACGGATATCAGGTAGTCCCGGAAGAACACCGCCGGAGGTGTTGACGCGGATCCACGGCACATTTCCGGGGTACTTCACCCATTGCCAGGGCCCGTTGCCGTCCCGCGCCACGAGAGGGACGTCGTACGGCATCATCACCGGCCGCGGTTGGTTGTGCTCACCGAAGGCGAGGAATCGGATCCCTCCACCCGCCACGTTCCAGCTCACTGTGCCGATGCTGATGCCCGGGCCCGCGGCGGCGCTGTGGGGAGCCGGCTGGAAGATGAAGTCCGGCGCTGTATCTCGCAGGACGTAGTGCACCTGTCCGCCGGCCTCGGTGATCTGGTAGTGCGCCGGCTGCCCAGGCTGTTCGACAAGTCGTGCCGGTACATTCGTGCCGGTCGCCGGCAGTCGTTCGGCTCGGCCGTTGTGGTCGATGAAGGTGAGGATGTCGGTGTTGCCGGCGGGGCGGGGAAGCCTGGTCGACACCGCGGGCATCGGTAGCAGCTGCTCGCGCTGCTCGAGGGTGAGCTCGTGCAGCAGTAGGCCGGGTCCCGGTTGCTGCGGGCCGGGGTCGGTCCGTTCCAGATGTGCTCGCCGGACCTGGGTTTCGCCGTCGAGTTCGACTGTCAGCTGCTGCGAAAGGTTCTGACCGAAATAAGTGTCCCCGTCCGCGGGCTCGAAATGCGCGGAGGTCCTCGTGGGGTGCGACCGATCGACGGACGGGGCACCGTCGTGATGTTCGACGGGCCCGGACTGCGGTGGGCTCGACGCGTGAGTCGGTGTCGTCTCCTGCGGCAGACCGGGTTCGAGCGAGAGGGACCCCGAGGGAAGCGGTGCGAAGGGAACATCCGCGTCCAAACCGTCGGTGCTGTAAAGCGATTCGTCGTCGGACAAAGCCGCTTCGCCGTCCGCGGGCAGTGGGTTGTGAATAACTGTGCCCGTGGGGGATGCGGGAGGCAGGGCGATTTTGCCGTCCGGATCGAAGGCATCCTCGTCGACGGTGACCAGGCCCAGGGGCTGGGCCTTCGGATCGGGGGCGGTCGGCAGTTCGTCCCCGCGTTGCTCGTCTTCGGTCGATACCGCAGGTGTTGTGGCCGACGCGGCGGCCGGTTCCGGGGCTGTCACGGCATCTTCGGCCGAGGTGACGGAGGCTTGGAGGTCGGCCAAGGACGCGGCGATGGCCGCGGCCAGCTCCGGGTCGGTCGAATCCAGATCCGGGCCGGCGGTTCCGGCGACCGAAGTGGACGCACGGACGACGGTGACGGCGGGGTCGGCGAGGGCCTGGTCGAAAGTGACCGGCACCGGTCGGCTATCGGCGTCGTGCATTTCGCCGGGCCAGGTACCGGAGGGTGGGAACCAGATGTAGCGTGCGGCCCCGTCGTCGCCGAATACGGTGATCCGGGCCGGGTCGGGGGCAGGCTGCGCTGAGGCGCGTGGGGCGTACTCCTCGACCTCGGCGCCGAGCAGATCGGCGAATTCGTCCCAGGGCCTGGCGGGCTGCGTGCCCGCGGGTGTGCCGAGCGTACTGGCAGGTGGGTGATCCCCGGTGGGTACGGCGAGGTGGTAGTGGTTGTGCGCGATGAGGACCGCACCCTGGGCCCGGGCCCGGGTGTTTTCGCCGAAGGTCAATCCATTCCGCATTTGCCGGCTGTACACGCGCACGGTGACGCCTCTGGGAGCGAGTGCGACCGCGGCGGCTTGGGGGACCAGGTGAAAGGCGTCGGTTCGCCAGACTCCTCGCCGTCTTACCTCTTGGACCTGCCGGTCGAACTCGGTGCGATGGCGGGCCCTGTCTGCCGGCGAGATCGGGGCCCGCAGTTCTTCGTCGCTGAGAGTTCGGCCGATGTTCTCGTCGCGGAGCCTGATGTTCAGGAAGACCTCGAAGTAGTCGTCACTTCTGGGCCCCGACAGCTCGTCGGCGGCCAGGCCACGCAGGATCTGGATCCGCTGGGCGAGTTCCTGTTCCGAACCGTATGGCTCGGGGAAGACGATGCGTTCGAGGGCGTGGAAGAAACAGTCGCCATCCGGTGGCATCGACTCCCACTCGTATCCCTCCGGCGCACGGACCGAGTCCACAACGGGCCCTCGCGCGCCTCTTCTCCGCCCGGCCTTCGACGAGAGGCCTCCCAGCAGGCCGGAGATCCAGGACTTGCCCTTGTCTTTGGCCTTCGCCTCGGCATCTGCCTCGGCTTTCGCCTGGGCGGCAGCCTTGTCCGCGGCCACCTTCGCTTCGGCTTCGAGCTTCGCGGCTGCTGCCTCGGCTTCGGCCTTGTCCGCCTCGGCCTTCGCTTCAGCTTCCGCCTTCTTCTCGGCCCCGGCCTCGGCGTCCTTGCCCTCGGTTTCGTCCTTGTCCTCGGGTTCGGCTTGCTTTGTCGTGTCGGACTTTTCGGATTTGTCCTTGTCGGCGTCCGGCTCGGCCGTCTTCTCGGGCTCGGTCTCCTTCTCCGGCTCGGTTTCCGGGGGCTTCTCGTCCTTCGGCGGAGTGACGGTTTTCGTGACGTTCGCACTCGCCGGCGGCGTCTCGATGGTGCGGAGGATCATGTCGCCGGTGACCCAGAGGGTCCCCTTGGGCCCGGAGACCTCGATGAGGGCCACATTGCGCAGGCGGTGGCCGGCGGTCGGCGCGTTGGTGCGGTGGAGGTCGCGCAGGACGCTGCCGATGCCGCCGCTTATTCCCTTGCTCTCGGTCTGGCCGCCGATGGGTACGCCGGTGGGGCCCATCCGGGCGTTCGAGGCCACCGGGCCGCTGTAGCTGACAGTCGGGGCGACCGTCGTGCTCTTGCTCTCCGTGGAACTCATGCTGTCGACGGTGAATTTGAAGCGGTCGTTGGCGACGCTGTCGGCGGACTCCTCCTCGCGCGGCGAATACAGGCTGATCTTGACGTTGACGCCGTTGATCTTGACGTCTGCGGCGTGCTTCTGCGGGGTGAGCACGGAATCGGACGGCTCGATGTTGAGGAACGGAGCGGTTGACTCGGGCCCCAGATGGGTGAGGTCTCCGCTCGCGACGAGCGTGACCAGGCGGTTGTACATGGCCTCGGCCGAACGAGTGTTGTCGTTGGTCCGCAGCGAGGGATCGACGGCCAGCAGTGCCTCGGCGAGTTGCTGCGACGCGTCGAATTCGCGGAGGTCGAACGGCTTCTCGGGCTTCCAGGGCACGGCGGACAGCAGCTCGCGCACCTCCGCGGGGACTTCCTTCGCGGGCTCGGCCTTCGCAGTCTCCTTCGGGGCTTCCTTCGCGGGCTCGTCCTTCGCGGCCTCCTTCGCTGGCTCGACCTTCGCTGGCTCGACCTTCGCAGCCTCCTCAGCAGGCTCGACCTTCGACGGATCGAATCCGAAAATCGCCGGCTTGGTGCGCGCGACCTCGGTCGCGGCGGCATCGGTGGCCTTCGGGATCGGTTTCGTGTCCGAAATATGCAGGCGTACATGGGAAGTGGCATCGACCGTGTCCGATTCGGACTTGCCCGCAGGGGGGAGCTCCGTGGGGTCCAATCCCTGCGCGACACCCATCCCTTGCCCGGCGGCCAGCCCTTGGAGGCCCGAAGCCAGCAGGTCGCCGGCCTTGTCGGCAAGATAAGCCGACAACGACTCGGTCAGCGGCCGCGAATCGACCGTCACGCTGTACTCGGTCGGGACCTTGAACTCGTACTGGGCGTCACTGCTGCGCTCCCACGCGCTCAGGTCACGACTGGAGTTGTGGATGTCGCTGTGTTCACCCTCGCGCTGGACTGCAATCGTGGCCGAGGGGCGATGGCCGTTGATCTGACCGGCCAAAGGGGTGACGCTCACCTGATTGGCCTGGGAATGGCTGGTGCGGACGCTGGTCGCGCCGGGTTCGATCAGGGAGTTGCCGTCGGGGCGGATGTGCCGGTGGACGTTGTCCAGGGCGGCGGTACGCGGGACCTGTTTACCTTCCAGCGTAGCCAGGGTCTGGCCGTCGGGCAGGTCCTTGTCCGGCCGGGGGCGGGAGGTGAATGTGACACCGACCAGGCGCGGGAAGGGCCCGGTCCGGTCGACGAAGTGGAACGAGTGATTGCCCTCGGACCCGGCGTTGGCGAGATTGCGCACACCGAAGCTGGTGGTGTGCTCGTTGATCAGCGGTGCGACGCCGGGGTGGTAGTTGGTCGAGCCCACCGTGGTGGCGCCGGGTGAGACTTTCTCCACCAGTTTCGTGGCGGCGTCCTCGAGAGCTCCGCGGCCGTCGTCGAAGAGGACCTCGGTGACCGCGCCGAAGGACAGCAGGCCCTTGGCCGTCTCCGGATCGTCGGAGCGTTTACCGGCGTACGCGTCGGGGAGCAGGCGGCGTTCGGTCGGCTTCCACGTCTTGTCCGCCTGCTGCTCGTGTTCCTCGGGGACGATGTCCAGTTTCCAGCCTTGTTTCTCGGCCTCATCCTCGACGAGTTTCCGGTACTCCGGGTTGTCGTGCAGGTCGTTATCGGTGAGGAAGAACTCGAGCCGCTGGGGGGCGTCGACCACGCGAGTGCGGGTGGCGTGCGGCTTGCCGCCGAAGAGTTGGCGGACGGCATTGCCGACGTAATTGCGCATGCCGGCCTTGACGGTGACGACATAGTGGGCGTCCGCGGCGAAGCGGTAGACCTTGCCGCCGTAATCGGAGGTGACCCGCATGGTGTCGGTGGCATCGGCGGCGGTGACGCTCTTACTGGTGGTATCGCTGCCCTGCCAGCCGCCGCCGGGGCGGTAGCTCTTGTCGGCATGCTCGCCGATGGCGAGCTGCGCGGTGACACCGCCCTGGTTACCACGGTTGACAGTCTCGGTCCGTGCGGTGGTGTTGGTTCCCTCGAGCCAGTGCTCGGTGTCGATCGGCGTCGGCTCGAGCGCCTTGATGTTGTCGAAGTAGCCGCGGATGTCGACGCTGTAATCGGTACCGGCCACGCCGCCGGGGATCTCGCCTTCGAACTTGTAGGAGTCGCGGAAGATCAGCGGCGCGAAGGAGGTCATGTGCTGCGGCGAGAACGAGGTGTGCACGACCGATTGGACCGCGGACGTGGGATGGGTCGCCGAATCACCGAATGCGTTACGCCGGACCCAGTTTCCGGCGCCGACGGCCTTGTCCCACACCCAGTTGCCGAAGTCCGACCAGGACCCCTTCGAACCGTCCCCGGCCGGGGACGCCTTATCGCCTTCAGGCGAGGCGCCGGGCGGCTTCGGGACGTTGTTGTCTTCCGCGCCGAGGTCGGTGGCTTTCGGATCCTTCGGCTGCACCTCTTCCGCGTCATCGTCGGACAGCTCGAATTCGTCGGGGTGGGGAAGGTCGGCGATGTCGATCTCATCGAGATCTGTGGCGGCGGCCTCGACGGTCGTGTGCGCCGGGCGATTCTGAACCGCGGTCGTGGGACCGGTCGAGCCGGATTCGTTGCGGACCGATAGTTCGTGACTCTCCGTCTGCGGAGTCTGCGATCCGAACCAGGAGGTGACGGCCCTGCGGAACGGGCTCGTGTCCGGCATCCACGCACCGAGGTTCCACCCGGAGCCGGCGTTCGAGTCTTGTTGTTCGATTTGTTGCCGGTAGAACGGGAGCGTACCCTCCGGAGCCTTCGTGGAACTGTCGGGCGCGGCGGGGGGCTGTTCACCGTCCGCGGGCTTGCCGGACTCGGCCGCGACGTCACGTTCGATATCGCCGATGAGACCCATCGTGGCCTTGTGGAGTACCTCGCCGACCGGGTGTCCGGCGATGACGGCGGACAGCGGGAGCCGGCCGACACCCTTGTCGATCGAGGCTTTCGCGGCGAGGCCGAGGCTCGCGGTGACGTCGGTGGGTGGCGCGGCCGCGGAGTCCGGCTTGTCGCGGATCTCCGGTTCCGGCAGGCGGTCGGTAGTGGCTTTTTCGGTCGTCAGGTATGTCGGGACGGCCAGGTGGAAGCTGCCCTCATCCTCGATCGGGTCCGCGCCGGGACCGTGACTGTAGGCGATCTCCACGTAGTAGCGGGTGGGTACGTCGAAGATCTGGAGGCCGGGCTTGTCGGTTTTGTTGTTCGGGCTGAAGGTGTAGTTCTCTTCGGCGTGGTTGTGGTCGGCCTGGGTGGTCTTCGATGTGCCGCCCGACCGGACGTACGAGAAGTCGACGCTCGACAGCCCGCTGCCCGCGACGTCGAACGGGTTGGTCCATCTGGCCTCGGGGCCGGCCTCCCAGGCGAACGGTGTACTTTCGGACTGCTCCCCGCTGTGCAGGATGATGCCGGTGTAGTTCATCGTCTGGACGTCGTCGGTCGTCCATTCATGGGTGACGTCCCGATCCGGGTCCCGTGCGGCCTTGATGGTCACGGTGATGCGCTCGGTGTCGATGCCGTTGGACTTCTCGAACACGGTGCGGGAGCCGCCCTGGATCATATCGTCCGCCGTCGCGAGGCGACCCATCCTGGCTTTGATCTGCGCGAGTTTGCGGGAGTTCTCCAGTCGCTGATTCCTGGTGGAATCCTGGTCGAAGAAATTCCATTTCGCGTCCGCGGGCGGCAGGAAGCCCTTGCCGGCGACGAACGTTTCGATATCGTCGAATACTTTCGCGGGGATATCGACCTGGAGCGGTGTGGTCAGCAGTCCGAGTTGTTGCAGGTGCAGCAGATCCGGGGGCAGGTGGCGGTGTTTTCCTTCCTGGGGCCGGCGGCCGAGCGATTGCTTCGACGGCACCAGCATGTTGATCGGGTAGCGCTTCCCGGGCCTGCCCTCGTTCGGGTCTTTCCCGTCCTTGTTCTCGGCCGGGGCCAGGGGCGATCCCGGCTTCGGCTGGATTGCCGGGCCGTCGGCCCGGACGAATTTGACCCGGACCTCCATCTCGGGTGTGGTGTGCAGCAGGTGCGCCACCAGCCGCAGTGCACGCGACGTGAGGGCCCGGCCACCGTAGGTCAGCGCATGACTGTTCTGGTGCGATACACCGGCTTTGAGGGGCGTGAGGGTCCCCCCGACCGGCGAATAACCGGTCTTCTCGTCTGCCTTGCCCTTACCCAGTCCGAAGGGCAGCCCCAGCGAGGCGCCGAGCGCGTTGGAGATCATGGCTCTGGCCTGCGTGCGCAACGCGCGCAGCACGTTGTATTCGAGCCGGGAGGCGCCCGGCGTGGTGGTGGGTCCGGTGAGGGTAGTGCCGCCGTGGAAGTCGGCGATCTCCACCTCGAAGTACCCGAGCGGTTTGCCCGACGCCGTGTACAGGGTCGGGGACGCCGCCGAGCCGCCGTGCATCATCGGGATGTTGCCGCGGAAGTTGTCGCCGAAGAACGTCCGCAGCTGGACCGCGGAGACCTGGGAGATGCCCTTCACCTGATCGGGGAATGAGGCCATCACATCGGCGAAGAGCCGGTCGTGATGCGGGAAGTCGAGCGGACCGTAGAAGGGGAACTGCTCCAGGGAGGTGGAATCCTTGTCCTCCTCGGCCTTCGGCTCCGGGGAGGTGGACTCCTTGCCTTCCTCGACCTTCGACTCCGGGGAGGTGGACTCCTTGCCTTCCTCGACCTTCGGGTCCGGGGTCGTGGACGCCGGCTTCTTCTTGGAGCGGTGCCAGGGCGGGGGGATGGTGGCATCGTTCTTGGGATCGACCTTCGGGATCTCCCTGCTCTTGTCCAGGTATTTCGGGAACCAGGCCACCAGATCATCCGGGGCCGGTTCCTCGATGGGCATCCAGCCCGCCGCGGTCGGCATGTCCGGCGACAGCACACCGTCCACGCCGTCGTCGTTGAGACGTATCTCCCACTGCATCTCGTAGTCGTGCGGTACAGCGGCGGCTTCGGTGCTGCGCTTCTTGATGATCGACTGGATCGTCGAGTAGACCGATGTGCCCGAGGACAGCTGGTTGTGCGTGAGGTTGAACTGCGGTGCCAGGCCCCAGTTGAGGAACGTCTGGCTGAAAACATCCCACAGTTTGCTGCCGGAGAGTCCGGCCGAGCGCAGATCGTGGCCGCCCGCGGAGTCACTGCTCTCGGCGATTCCGTAGGTCCACCGCTGAGTACTCACCGCCGGCCCGTCGTTCGGCCGCGACTTCTCGCGCGCGCGCAGTTTCAGCCGCAGGAACACCGGAAACGGTTTGCCCTGGTATTCCACGGCCAGCGGCATACCCGATTCGCTCAGCAGGCGGTACATCTCGGCGGTGGTCAGGCGGTTGGTCAGTTTCCGGTCGACGGCCTCGCGGAATTTCTCGCCCGGGGCGCTTCCGGATTCGCTGTCCGGACCCGTCCTGCCCATGACGCGGTCGAACCGGGCGCGGACCGGACCGGTGGACAGGATCCTGTCCACCTCGTCCTTGAATTTCTGGTCGACCCCCAGTTCGTCTAGCTTCTCGCGAATTTCGGCGTCGGTCGCATCTGGATTGAATTCCCGGACATTCTGCAGCCATTGTCCGGCTTCGGATCTGGTGCCGCCGCTGGTCTCCACTGCGTGGACGACGTGTTTGCGCAGCCAGGAGATCGTGCGTGGCGGAATCGCCATGACATCGATCAGGTCCTCGGCGCCTGCGCGGTTCCGGCCGAAATTCCACACCGGATCGCTGAGGCCGGGAATCCGGACCTCGGTGATCGACGGATCCGACAGCAACGAGTCCAGGGTTGTCGACGCCGGCACCGCCCGACCCTCGGCATCGGTAATTTCGCCCGACTCGGACCTGATGTATCGCGCTCCGGATTCGTCGCCGAAGACTACGAGATCGTAGGTGTCGATGGGGCTCTTGCCGAATGCGGTCTTGGTCAGCGTTTTCGAACGGGAACCGAGTTCGGTGACCTCGTCCCAGCTTCGGGCCGGTGGGCGGTCGACCGCATCATCTGTTCCGGTGGTGAAGGTGTCGTCCGGCGCCGTGGACAACCCGATGCGGACATCACCGTCGAGAGTTGAGCCGAGATCCGTGGACACCGGATTGCCCTGAGCGTCGTAGAGCACCGCATACGTCCCCGCCAGCTCACGCGGAACGTGCGGCGGGAAAACCCGGGTATCCGGATCGGACGAATCATGCACCGCGACGGTGCCGTCCTCGCCCACACGCAGCAGATACGCATGAGCACCCACCCCATTGGCATCCGTGTAACCCCGGTAGTCGTCCACCACCAGAGCCACCGCACCCGGACCCCGCTCGACCAGCTGCGCGGCAATATGGTCATGGTTCCGGAACTGCCGCAACGGCGCACCCGCGCTGTCCGCCAGCGCCTCCGCGGGCATACCCGTGATACCGGACAGCGACTCGGCCACCTGAGCACGCGGACGCCCGGTGAACGCGGACAACTGTTCCAGCGCGATCACCGCACAGTTGACCCCACCCCACACCGCGGCCGGATCCTCCGGAGCGGTGTAGGCAGGCGGCTCCGGATAGCCGGGCAGGCGTTCACCGAGCTCGCCGTAGACCGGCAGCGGTTCGCGCGCGGGAGCCACGGCCTGAGCCATCACCGTTTCGGCGGGCGCTACAGACCGGTCTCCATCCTCGAGAACCACCAGATCAGTGATGGTGAACTCGGGATGACGCATCATCTGTTCCAGCACCGTGACATGCGAACGGCCGGGCACACCGGTGTCGGGATCGTAGACGTGGAAGTACTCGCTGTCGTCGATGCGCTGCACCGCCCATGTGCGGGAACGGTCGGAGTTCAGCATCCAGACCCGGGCGTTGTCGGGCAGATTCCGCAGCTGCACCGAATCGCGAGGTTCATGTCTGGCATTGCCGCCCAGGCTCAGTTCCGCCCAGGTGATCCACTGTGCATGGGTGCGGTCCTCGCTTTCGGCCCGCAGACCGGCGATGACGTTGATCGCAGCCTGGCGCTGGGTGGCTGTGAGTGTCGTGTAATCGAATCTGGCTCGGTCCGAGGGCCCCTGCAGCAACCAGTGCATCGCCAGCCAACCGCCGAACCGCCCCACCGTATCTCCGGGGAGTTCCGCTGTGCGGTGTGCGGGACGGATCCACAGACCTCGGTCGTTCGATTCGCCGGTCAGCTGCAGATAGGGATTGCGCATGGTCGTGGGGTGATGCCACGACTCCTGCTGCACGGTCGTCCGGCGGCCGTCGACCAGCGCGGTCGGCACTCGGCGGGACAATCCCTGGAACAGCCGCCCGAGCCCGGATCTCGTCCGGCGTTCGTACGGGGCGATTGTCGCGGGGAATTCACGTGGTGGTGCGGTCTCCGGCGCCGGCACCTTCACCGGCGGCTCGGTCGAACCGTCGTTGACCTGGGTGTCGAACTGATATCTCGCCGGTGTCGAGGGGCCTGCCTCGGTCTGCCCGGACGGGCTGCGACCGAGCACGTTCGACGGTGGCGAGGCCGGCCTGATACCGAGGGTGGTATCGATCGACGGGAAGTCTCGTTGCGGCTGGAATGCGGACGGATGCGACCCGGGAACCCGATCGGTACCCGGGCGCCCCGAGGGTGGGTAGATCGGCCGGATCGGTGACTGCGCCGGGCGAACAGTGCTGCTGCCGTCGGTATTCGGGGCCGGACGCGCGGAGGGAGTCGGAATCCGGACCTCGGTGATCGACGAATCCGACAGCACCGAGTCCAAGGTCGCCGAACCCGGCACCGCTCCCCCACCGGCGTCGGTCAACCCACCGGACCTGGACCAGACGTACCGGGCGCCGGACTCGTCGCCCAACACCACGAGAGCATCCGCGCCGGCCGGCCTCTTGGCGAACTCGGTCCGGGACAACTGCAGCGGCCCGGGACCGAGTCCGGTGATCTCGTCCCAGCTCCGGCCCGGCGAATCGTCGACCTCGTGGTCGGTTTCCACGGCATCGACAACATTGTCGCCGGGCGGGACGGACTCATCACGTGACGGAGTCTCAATGGGGTGGGACAGCGAATCTGTCTCGGCATTCGCGGGCCGTGGTGCCGGGCCCGGAGTCAGTACTCCGTGGTCCCCGTCTCCGGCCAGGTCCCGTTCTGCTCCTGGTACCAACCGGCCCAGGCCGCGGCCACCATCGCGTCGCTGCTCACCGGCTGCGGCAGCCGGGTCCGTCTGTCGATCACCATCGAGAACTGTTCCGCGGGTTTCACTGTCGACCCCACGCTGATGCGGTACTCGATCCGGTCCGCGCTCTCCTCGGTCCGTACCAGTTCGATCCGCGTCTGCCTCGGATAGATCTGCCGCCCCTCCGGGCTGCGACCGGCCTCGATCGCGGTCGTGTACTCCTCCGCTGTCCGCCGGCCCGACCAGCTCGGAT
Organism: Nocardia sp. NPDC051750; assembly: GCF_044453135.1. Taxonomy (NCBI): domain Bacteria; kingdom Bacillati; phylum Actinomycetota; class Actinomycetes; order Mycobacteriales; family Nocardiaceae; genus Nocardia; species Nocardia sp. NPDC051750. The sequence goes on from NZ_JBITCK010000009.1 coordinate 69,688, forward strand.
ACTGCAGTATCACTCCGGTCTCCGCGTTCACCACCAGATTCGATATCCCGATCGACCGGTCCTCCTCGGTCACCGCCGGCTGGATCAACCAGGCTCCGATCGGTATCCGGCCGATCAGATATGAACGCTGAACCGGAAGGGCTGTGCGCAGGTAGTCGTGGACCTGGTCCTCGGTCTGTAGCGGCAACGTCATCACTGGCTCCTTCGGCGGACGATTCATCGCTCACGAGGCGACCCGGCGGGATCGGTACGAAGTCGACCTCGATCGAATCCCGCACCATCCAGTCGATCGGCAGATCGGATGTCTCGCCGGACTGCGGATCCCACCACACCGGCCCGTCGGCGCCCGCCGGGTAAACGATCAGGCTGGTATGTCCCGGGCCCGGTACGGGCTTGCCGTCCTCGTCCCGCGGTGTACCGGTTCCGGCCTCACTTTTCCGGCCGGCGGTGGTGCGGACAACGGCCGCCGAGCCCGGGCCCAGCGCGGCCATATAGTCGGAGATGGCGGCGAATTGTTCGGAGACCGACAGATTCCCGCCACCGAAACTGTTCGGCCGGGACCCGAGGATATGGTGAACCCGCTGCATACCGTCGCGCTCACCCGCGACCGTATCGATGGTTCCGTTCACCATATCGGGATAACGGGGTGCGGCGACTTCGGGTCGCCCGAGGAAGGTCGCGAGCCCCGACAGGGTGCAGTCGAGGCAGTTGTTGCTCCGCCCCAGCACGCTGGTACCGCCGGGATTGATCAGCTCACCGTACCGCTTCCCGTTGGCCATGACCGTGCGCGGATCGGCGTACGCCACGAAGTTTCCGTCGGGGCCCCGGAGCGCATCTTCGACGTCCTGTTGGAGTGCCGGGTCTTCCACCGGTGCGAGCAGGCCCGGCCCGAAGACCCGGGTTCCGCTCGGGTTGGCCAGGTGCATCGGCGGATCCAGCACCGGATACCTCGGCTGCGGTACCTGATCGTGCTCGGGCCCGGTCCCCTGGACCGGATTCTCCGAGGACACCGGAGAAGCCGCCGGAACCGGTTGCCGCACCGGGCCCGGGGGCGGCGCGGCCTGCGGACCGGCGTTCATCGGTATCGGGATCGGCTGGCCCTGCGGTGTCGCAGGATCCGGCGACTGCGAGTCCGGCGCCGGACCGGCCTGCGCCTCCGCCGGCTGCTTCTGCGCCGGGCCTCGCTGCGTCACCAGGTCCTGGTGCTGAGCCGGGCCTTGTTGCTGAGCCGGACCCTGCTGCGGGGATTGGCTCTGCTGCGGGGATTGGCTCTGCTGCGGGGCCGGGCCCTGTTGCGGGGCCGGCGGCTGCGGCCCGGGCGCGGGTTGCACCCGGTACTGCGACTGCTGGTTCGACGGCAGTTTCGGCGATTCTTCGGCACGGGAACTCTTCGGCGAACTGTCTATCCCCGCCTGCGGCGACCCGTCGGACCGCACCACCCGCGCACCGTCCGCACCGGTGCGCTCCGGCGTGGCGGAACCGTTCTGTGGCATCGCGGTCAGCGGCCCGGACCGCGTACCCGATTTCGGGCTCGACTGTTCCCCTGCCGAATCCTTGGCGGCAGCGGAGTTCGGCGCCGCTGGCTGATTCGGACTTCCGCTCGTGGTCGAATTCGGCCCCCCGGCGGCGCTCGACGCCGGCCCGCCGGCTGCCGTCGAACTCGATCCGGTAGGTGCCGGGCCGGACGTACCGGTCGTGGCCGGTCCCGTCGCTCCGGGTGTCGTCGAGCCGGGCGCGGCCTGGTTGGGCGCACCCGCCGATACCGGCCCGGCCGTGGACGCACCGGGCGGAGCCGCGGTCGGCGACTGGGATTCGTTCGACTGCGGTGCCGTGACCTGCTGCCCGGTATCGCGCGGACCGCCCGTCTCGCCGCGTGTTCCCTCGCCTTCGCCGGAAGCGGAGTTACTCTCGCCGGTAACAGCGTTCGGATCACCGGCTTCCGAGGGCCGCTGCCCGGCATCGGCGTCGGGACGTGCCTCCGCATCCTGGCCACCGGCCTGCGACTCCGGCCCCTCCTGAGCACCGACCTGCGACTCCGGCCCTTCCTGCCCGGCGACCTGCGACTCCGGCCCCTTTTGACCACCGGCCTGTTGGTCGGACGAACCCTGGTCGCTGCCGTCCGGGCCGGTCGTCGTCTCGCCGCCGGTGGAGCTGACGGGCGGAGAACTCGGCTGCTGCTGACTGCCCGGCCCGGACTCGCCTGCCGGGTTCGGCACCGGTGTGTCGCCGCTCTGCGAACCCGGCGGGGTCTGCTGCGCCGGGCCCGGAGTTTCGGATGTGGGCTGCTGCGTCGGCGGCTGCTGGCCCGGCTGCTGCGATGGCCCCTGCTGTTGCGACTCGCCCCTTCCGCTATCAGCGGAATCCGATGTTTCGGGGGTGTTGTTCTGCCCCGGCTGATCGCTGTTCGGATCCGGGCGCGAAGAGTTCTGCTCCCCGGGCTTCTCATCGCCGCCCGGCGACGACTGACCGCCCGGCGCCTGTTCGCCGAACGACTGCCGGCCGCCCGGCGACTGCTGTCCGTTCGACCCGAAATCCGATCTCCCCGAACTCGGCGAGGTATTCGGGCCGCCCGGAGAGTTCTGCCGGTCCTGTCCGCCCGGCGAGGAGGAACCCGGATTTTCGCGGGTGCTTTCCGTCGGCGGCGGATTGTGCGATTTCTCCCCGTTCGGCGCGGACCCGTCGCCGGGGCCGGGACCGGGAACGAACTCCGAACCGATCTCCCCGCTGTCGGCCCCGGCCGACCAATCGGTCGGGGCCGACCGCCCGAACATGCCCGCGCCGTAGAAGCTCGACGGATCCGCCGCCCCGACCATGGCGCCCTGGATGAAGCCGCCGGCCACCCCGATACCGGTGATGCTGTCGCTGAGGCTCTGCCCGGAGACGCCGGCGACGAGCAGACTGCCGAAGATCCCTGCGATTCCGTCCGCGCCGGCTCCCACCACCGCGTTGCGGGTCGGCCGTCCCCACCAGTTGTCGAGGTTGTCGCCGAAGTTCTTGTTGAATCCGAAGCCGTTGTCGAATCCCTTGTTGAGTCCCTTGGCCACCCCCGCGCCCACCGGCTCCGCGGCGCCACCGGCGAGAACGCTGTAACCGAATTCCTCACCGTTGAACTCGTCACGCTTACCGTCGGCCATCTGGCCGAGCTGCACCGACGCGTTGATCACCGCTTCTTCCGCGGCGCCCTGGATCACCTCCGAACCTATGCTGCCCCAGTCACTGGCCGTGGGCATCGTCGGTTTGCCGTTGGCAAGGTTGCGCCAGAAACTCCGCTCTATCTTCGGGGCACCCAGTTTCGACGCCAGATTCTTGATCGCTTGCTGGGTGCCGGTACGGATGGCCTGCATGATGGCCCGCGTGGTGCCGATCGCCGCGGCTTCCACCGCGGGCGCGGTGGGCGGGAAGAGCCAGGCCAGGGCTATTTCGACCGCAAGCCAGCACAGCGTGATGATGATATTGATCTTCGCGGCCTGCAGTTCGGTGCCGTAGTCGAAGGTCGACTCCGACGTTCCGAGCATGCTGTTGACCAGCGCTTCGAGGGATTGGTCGCCGTATCGGAGCTTGTCGTAGCGAGCGGCCATCTCCGCCTGGGCATCGCCTGCCTGATATGCCGCCATGGTGGCCTGTTTGGCCAGCTCGATCGCGGCGTACAGGGCCTGCAGCGCCTCGGCCTCTTCCTTCCAGACCTCCGAGACCGCCCAGGCTTTGTCTTCGTCCCCGTCCGGCCATTCGGCGCCCGCGATCCAGCCCAGCCAGCGCATTTCCTCGGGTAAGTAGAGAGTCATCGGGACAGCGCATTCGAAATCACTGTGCTGATCACCCAATTCATCCGACGACCGGTTCGGTCAGATTACCGCAATCCAGATGATCGGATCATGACATGGATGGAAATTCGGCCCCAGCCAGTTACTGCCGCGTTGCCTCTGCGTTACCTCGCGGGTGCCGTCCCGGCCCCGGGCGTGAACTCGGTTGAACCGGCTGCCCAACACCGTGTTTCCAGCCACCGAACAGCGCCGGGATCCGGCGCCGGCCACCCCCGGATCAGAGTCGTTGCCCGCGCGCCCGGGCGGATTCTCGACGGTACGGTTGATTCGATCGTGGTCTGGCTGGAAGGCGGAAAATCGGAAATGGATCCCTCGCGCTGTGTTGTCCTGGTGCCGGTCGGCAGCCATATCGAGAACGGATGCGAGGACGGCCTGCGGAAGCTGGAGCGGCGGGGCTACACCGTATGGCGCAGATTCGGCTCGTCGGCCATCGACCAGGCGCGGAGCCAGCTCGCGACCGACGCGCTGGCCGCGGGTTTCGAGGAGCTGATGTGGATCGACTCGGATATCGGTTTCCACCCGGACGCGGTGGACATGCTGCGCGAACACGATCTTCCGGTGGTCAGCGGGGTCTATGCGAAGAAGAATGCCCGCGCGATCGCCGTCTACAAACTGCCCGAATCGGAGAGTTTCGTTTTCGGCGAGGGCGGCGGGCTCACCGAATTACGGTACGCAGCAACCGGTTTCCTGCACACCCGGCGCTTCGTGTACGAGAAGATCGTCGAACAGGAGCAGCTTCCGGTGTGCAACCTGCGGTTCGATCAGCCGATCGTCCCGTACTTCCTGCCGATGCTGCTACCCGAGGACGACGGAAACCACTGGTACCTCGGCGAGGATTTCGCCTTCTGTGAGCGTGTCCGGCGCAGCGGATTCGATCTGTACGCCGATACCCGCATCCGCCTGGAACATTTCGGCATCTACGGGTTCACCTGGGAGGACGCCGGCAGCGCCCGAGAGCGCTACGCGACCTACAACTACCGGTTCGACTAGGGGGTGCGCCGCGCCGCGACGCACCCCCTGGCGAACGGGCGGGAGCTACTCGGCGGAGCCCGCGCTGCGCTCGCGCACCGCGGTGATGATCGCCGAGAAATCCCGGCCGCCGGAACTCTCGTTGAATTCGCGGTAGATCTCCGCGGCCAGCTGACCGATCCGGCCCTCGACACCGTTGGCGCGCAATGCTTCCGCCGCCAGCCCGAGATCCTTGTTCATCAATGCCGTCGCGAAACCCGGCTGGTAGTCGTTGTTCGCCGGGCTGGTCGGCACCGGGCCCGGCACCGGGCAGTAGGTGGTGAGCGCCCAGCTCTGTCCGGACGCGGTGGACACCACGTCGAAGAACGACTGGTGGCTCAGCCCCAGTTTCTCCCCCAGCACCAGCGCTTCGGACAGGCCGATCATGGAGATGCCGAGCAGCATGTTGTTGCAGATCTTGGCCGCCTGGCCGACCCCGGACGCCCCACAGTGCACAACCTTGGCGCCCATCACCTCGAGCACCGGCAGCGCCTCGGCGAAATCGGCTTCCGCGCCGCCGACCATGAACGTCAGCGTGCCGGCCGCCGCGCCCGCGACACCACCGGAGACCGGGGCATCCAGTGCCCGGTGCCCGGCCGCCGTGGCCGTTTCCGCGGCCGCCTTGGCGTCGGCGACATCGATGGTCGAGCAGTCCACGAACAGCGTGTCCGGCGCCGCGACCGGCAGCAGTTCGGCATACACGTCGCGCACCAGTTTGCCGTTGGTGAGCATCGTGATGACGATGTCCCGGCCGGTGGCCGCGGCGATACCGGTGTCCACCAGCGCCACACCGTCGGCACGGGCCTGTTCCTGTGCGGCGGCCGACGGGTCGAACGCGTGCACGTCATACCCGGCCTTGACCAGGTTCGCCGCCATGGGCCCGCCCATATGGCCGAGACCGAGGAAGCCGATCGTCTTGCTCATTACTTGTCCTCCGGAGTTGTCAGACCCAGTTCCCGCGCCCCGAGTTCGGCGAAATACGCGTCGACCTGCGCGGCGGTGACATCGGTCGCAGTAGCGGGCGACCACTGCGGGTTGCGGTCCTTGTCGACGACCTGCGCGCGGATTCCCTCGACCAGATCGTGCGAGGCCAGCGAGGCGATCGAAACGCGGTATTCCTCGTTCAGCACCGCCTCCAAGCTGTCCGCCCTACCGGCCGACCGCAGCGACCGCAGGGTGACTTGCAGCGCGACCGGCGATTTACCGAGTATCGCGGTGGCGGCGGCATTCGCCTCGGTATCGGGGTGCTCCTGCAGATGGGCGACGATCTCGGCGACCGTCTCCGCGCCGTAGCACGCATCGATCCACGCACGCTGCCCGAGCAGCACCGATTCCGGCGCCTCGGTGGCGTATTTGGCGATCGCGATATCCGCGGATTCCGTCTGCAGGGTGGTCAGCAGGGCCGGAATCTGTTCGGCGGGAACGTAATAGTCCGCGAAACCGGTGGCGATGGCGTCACCCGCCTTCATCCGTGCCGTGGTGAGCGCGATATGGGTGCCCAGTTCGCCCGGCGCCCGCGACAGCAGATAGGTGCCGCCGACATCGGGGATGAAACCGATTCCGACCTCGGGCATCCCGATGGTCGACTTCTCGGTGACGATCCGGTGGCTGCCGTGCGCGGAGAGCCCGACCCCGCCGCCCATCACGATCCCGTCCATCACCGCGACATACGGTTTCGGGTAGCGGCCGATCAGCGCGTTGAGGATGTACTCGTCCCGCCAGAACTTCCCGGTGGCCGAGTCCGCCGCCGACCCGATATGCCCGGCGGCCTGCTGTTCCTTGGCGTCGTGATGAATGGCGACGATATCGCCGCCGGCGCACAGCCCGCGTTCCCCGGCGCCGGTGATGGCGACGGTGCGCACCGAATCTTCGGTGGCCCAGGCGCGCAACTGCTCGGTGATGGTCAGCGCCATCGCATGGTTGAGCGCGTTGATGGCCTTGGGCCGGTTCAAGGTGATCAGTCCGAGGCCGTCACGCTGTTCGACCAGGACTTCGGGTTCGTCGCTCATATAGTTCCTTCCGCGCAAGCCGGCGCGACCCAGCCGAACGCTGTGTCATTCGCCATGATCGGGCACCCTCCGTGGTTACGCTCCGCTACCGCCTCCGGGCGCTGACCGATCATGCCGGCGTACCCGCGACGGACGCCGTCATCGACCGGGCCACGACCATACGCATGATCTCGTTGGTGCCCTCCAGGATCTGATGCACCCGCAGGTCCCGGACGATCTTCTCCAGCCCGTATTCGGCGAGGTAACCGTAACCGCCGTGCAGTTGCAGGGCGCTGTTGGCAACCTCGAACCCGGCGTCGGTGCCGAAACGTTTGGCCATGGCACAGAGTTCGACCTTGTCCGGCGCGTCCGCGTCCAAGGCCGCCGCCGCCCGCCACAGCAGTGTCCGGGCCGCCTCCAGCTTCGTCCGCATATCGGCCAGTTCGAACTGCAGCGCCTGATTGTTCAGCAGCGGTGCGCCGAACGCGGTGCGCTGGGCCAGGTAGGGCACGGTTTTTTCGAGCGCGGCCTGGGCCCCGCCCACCGAGCACGCCGCGATATTGAGGCGGCCGCCGTTGAGCCCGTTCATGGCGATCCGGAATCCGTCGCCCTCGGCGCCGAGCCGGTTGGCCACGGGGACGCGGGCATCGGTGAGGATCACCTGCCGGGTGGGCTGGGCGTTCCAGCCCATCTTCTTCTCGTTCGGCCCCACCTCGAGGCCGGGGGTGTCGGCCGGGATCACCAGCGTCGAGATTCCCCGGCCACCGGTGTCCTGGGTGCGGACCATCATGACGTACACGTCGTTGCTACCCGCACCCGAGATGAACTGCTTGACACCGTTGACGATGTAGTCGTCGCCGTCGCGTACCGCCCGGGTGGTGATGGCCGCGGCATCCGACCCCACCCCCGGTTCGGTGAGCGCGTAGCTGGCCAGCAGATCCATCGCGGTGAGCCCCGGCAGCCAGCGGCGGCGCTGTTCGTCGTCACCGTAGGCGTCGATCATCCAGGTCGCCATGTTGTGGATGGAAATATAGGCGGCCACGGCCGGGCAGCCGGTGGCGAGCTGTTCGAAGATGCGGACCGCGTCCAGCCGGCGCAGCCCGGACCCACCGAATTCCTCGTCCACGTAGATGCCGCCCAGCCCGACCGCACCCGATTTCCGCAGGACGTCCACCGGGAAATGCTTCTCCTGATCCCATTCCACGGCATGCGGGGCCAGGTATTCGTCGGCGAACTCCCGGGCGGTATCGCGGATGGCCCGCTCGTCCTCGTCGAGAGTGAACATGATCATTCCATCGTGGGGATGACGAAGCTGTTGCTCTCCTTCAGCCCCGCCGGCCACCGCTGGGTGACGGTCTTGGTCTTGGTGTAGAAGCGGATCGAATCGGGGCCGTGCTGGTTCAGATCGCCGAACCCGGACCGCTTCCAGCCGCCGAAGGTGTAGTAGGCGATCGGCACGGGGATCGGGACATTGATCCCGACCATGCCCACCTGCACCTTGGCCGCGAAGTCACGGGCGGCATCACCGTCGCGGGTGAAGATCGCGACACCGTTGCCGTATTCGTGATCGTTGGCGAGCGCCAGGGCTTCCTCGTAGTCGCCCGCGCGCACCACGCTGAGCACCGGGCCGAAGATCTCGTCGGTATAGATCGACATCTCCTTGCCGACCCGGTCGAACAGGGTCGCGCCGACGAAGTAGCCGTTCTCGGCGCCCTCCACGGTGATCCCGCGGCCATCGACCACCAGTTCGGCGCCCTCGTCGATGCCCTGCTGGATGTACTTCTTCACCCGGTCCACACCGTCGAGGCCCACCAGCGGCCCGTAGTCGGCGCCGGGATCGTCGGATTTGCCGACGTTGAGCTTGTGCACCCGCTCGGTGAGCTTCTCGACCAGCCGGTTCGCGGTCTCCTCGCCCACGGGCACGGCCACCGAGATCGCCATACAGCGCTCGCCGGCCGAACCGTAGCCGGCACCGATCAACTGGTCGGCGACATCGTCGAGATCGGCGTCCGGCATGACGATGGCGTGGTTCTTCGCGCCGCCGAAGCACTGGGCGCGCTTGCCGTTGGCGGTGGCGGTTTCGTAGATGTACTGCGCGATCGGGGTGGAGCCGACGAAGCCGACAGCCTTGATCCGGGGGTCGTGCAGGATGGTGTCGACGGCTTCCTTGTCGCCGTTGACCACGTTGAACACGCCCTCGGGCAAACCGGCTTCGAGGAACAGTTCGGCGAGCCGCAACGGGACCGAGGGATCGCGTTCGGAGGGCTTGAGCACGAAGGCATTACCGCAGGCCAGCGCCGGACCGGCCTTCCAGAGCGGGATCATGGCCGGGAAGTTGAACGGGGTGATACCGGCGACCACACCCAGCGGCTGGCGCATCGAGTACACATCGATCCCGGTGCCCGCGCTCTCGGTGTATTCACCCTTGAGGAGGTGCGGAATACCGATCGAGAATTCGATCACTTCGAGCCCGCGCTGGATATCGCCCTTGGCGTCGGGAATGGTCTTTCCGTGCTCGCTGGACAGCAACGCGGCAAGGGAATCCATCTCGTCGTTGACGAGGGAGACGAACTTCATCAGGACCCGGGCCCGCCGCTGCGGGTTCGTCGCGGCCCAACCGGCCTGAGCGGCTTCGGCATTCGCAATGACCTGCTCGACCTCGGATTTACTCGCCAGCGGCACCCGGGCCTGCACCTGGCCGAGGTTCGGGTCGTAGACGTCGCCGAACCGGCCGGACGCGCCCGGGACGTGCTGCCCGCCGATGAAATGTGTGAGTTCTCGAACCATGGCGATTCCTGCCTCGTGTCGGGGGTGGCGGGCGCGGCGCTGCGGCCGTCCGTCACACGAAGATCATTCTTGCGGGCGTCCAATAGTTGGACGTCCAAGCAAAACGATACACCCGACCCCACCAACAAACCAGACCTTCCGGTTTACGTGGCGTTCTTCGCGGACCGGGTCAGCAGATAGCTGCCGATCCCGAGCACCACCGCACCGACCACCAGAATCGCCCCGGACGCCCCCGCCGATTCCCCGGTCCAGTCCGCCACCGCCTCCACTGCCGCCAAGGTCAGTGCGGCCGCGCCACCCAGGCTCAGCACCCAGGAGCGGTCGGTGGCGTAGACCGCGAAACACACCACCGACACCACCGCCGTCAGGACATACGCCAGCCGCATCTCGTCGAACACATCGACCATCTGCGCCCCCGCCACCGCCAGGACCACCCCCGCCACATACCCCGCCCACACCTCGAGCACGGCCCGCAATCGCGACAATCCGAGCCATCCGAAACCGAGAACCAGCACCCCCAGGCCGGTGAGATCACCGTCGATCCCCAGCACCTCGCCCAGCAAACCCGACACCGCCGCCGCACTGAAACCGGCGCACACCAGCAGCCCGAGCAACGACGGCAGCGCGGCGTAACCCACGGCCGCGGCCACGAGACCGGCCGCGGCGGCATACACCCAGGTGGTATCGGTGCTGACATTCCCGTCGTCGAAGACGGCGCCGGCCGCGGCCGCGATACTCACCGCGGCCAGGGCGAGCAGCACTGCCGCCAGCCGCGTCCGCGCGGTATGCCCGGTGGCGGGGAACCGGCGCCAGGCCGGACGGAACAGCACCGACCGCCCACCGGCGGTGGCGACACCCGCGACGATCAACCCCAGCGCGACCAGGACGAACAGCACGAACCGGCCGACCTTCGCCATATCGTCCCAGGATTCGGCCAGGATCAGCACCAGGCCGCTGAGCAGCAATCCGGCACCCGCATACGCGGCGATCTCGGCGAGCAGCCGTGCCGGAGTAGGTCGTGGGGGCTCCTCGGCCAGCGCTGTCACCACCGCGCCCAACTGGGTTTCGTCGAGCACGCCCCGCCGCACGAGATCCACCAGTGCGGCCGGAGCCCGCTCGGGTGCCCGCCCGACCGGCTGCTTCTCGCCACCCGTCCGATCCGATAGGCGCTCGCCACCGGGCCCGGGCGCAGTCTTGCCGCCGACGCCGGCCGAAGTCATTTCACCACTGGCCCCAGCGGGAGCCACGACACCACCGATTCCGGCCGGAGCCGTATCGCCACTGCTTCCGCCCGAGGTCTTGCCACCCCCGATTCCGGCCCGAGGCTTCCCACCGCGGGTTCCGGCCCGAGCCTTCGCATCGCCCGTTCCGGACGGAGTCGTATCGCCGCCGATGCCGGCCGGAGCCGCGCCGACACCGATTCCGCTGCGCGTCTCCTCGCCACCGCCGCCGGTCGGCGTGTTGCTGGTGCCGGGTGCGCCCGGCACTTTGTCGCCGGCGGTTCGACCCGCGGTCTTACTCGCGCCGGTTGCGGCCGACGACTTGCCTGTTCCGCTCGATGATTTGCCGAAACGGCGACGAGCGGGAGCCTTCGGATCGCCCGCGGACGGGATTCCCGGCTCGGCCCGCGCCGCTCCGGGCTCCGCGGGGCGCGACTCACCCGGCAAGTTCTGCTGCGACGCTTCCGGCGCCGAATCCTGTTCGGCCACAGCACCCAGTATGCCGCCCCGGCCGCCGACTTTCGCGCCGCGAGATCAATCCACCCCGGCGGGGGTGCGCACGCGCTACGCTCGGGCCCGCGAACCGACGACGATCGCGGGAAGGAGCCGGCAGCGCCATGGACATCGGCGAGATCCGGATCATCGACGCGCACATCCATCAGTGGGACCCGTTCACCAACCCGCGTGAATTCAGCCGGACAGCGAAACTGCTGCGGGCCCTGCCGCTCCCCCTCGGACTCGCGGTGCGGCTGGCCCCGCGCCGGGACCGGGAATTCATCGGCGACCCCTCGGCGTATCTGGGCCCGTACCTGCCCGCCGACTACCGGTCGGACGCCGGTGAGCTGCCGGTCGAATCGGTGGTGCATATCGAGGTCGAATGGACCGGGTCGAAGGCGGAGGAAACACGCTGGGTCACCGCACTGCCGTTCGGGGTGGACACCCCGGCGCTCGCGGCGGTCAGCGGCGGCGGTTTTCCGGCCGATCCGGGGTTCGCCGAACTCCTCGAGGCGCACCTGTCGGCGTCGCCGCTGGTGCGCGGGATCCGCAGTATGGTCGCGCACCACCCGGATACCGGTATCCGCAGTTTCGCGCCCGGGCCGAACGCGCTGCGCGGCCCGGCTTTCCTGGACGGTTTCGCCGCCCTGGCCGAACGCGAACTGGCCTTCGAGGCGTGGGTGTACTCGCATCAGATCCCGGAGGTGACCGCGCTCGCCCAGCGCTATCCGAAAGTGACCATCATCCTGAACCACCTGGGCACACCCGCCGGAATCTTCGGCCCGGTCGGCAAGCACACCGGCCGCGACGCCGCGGCACGCAACCGTATTCTCGAACGCTGGCGCACCGATATCGCCGACCTGGCCGAATCGCCGAAGGTGGTGGCGAAGATCAGCGGGCTGATGATGCCCATCCTCGGGCATCCGGTCCCGCGGGCCGGCACCTCGACACCGGTGCCGGAACTCGCCGACCGGATCGGCCCCCTGCTGCGGCACGCCGCCGATGTGTTCGGTCCCGACCGCCTCATCTGGGGGTCGAATTTCCCGGTCGACCGGCCGATCACCTCGATCACCGGCAGCGCGGAAGCGGTCTCGACCGTCCTGACCGAGCACATCGGTGATTCCGCACCGCTGGAAAAGATCTTCCGGACGAACGCCCAGCGGGTCTACCGGCTGGACTGACTTCATTCCGCCCGCGGATAGACCCGGGGTTCTCCGCACCACGCCGGCGACCCGGTCACGCGGGCCGGGCCCGGTCAGGCGCGTAGTTTTGCGCCCGCCGGCCAGCTGCCGTCGCGCCGCCACCGCGATTCGGCCCAGGTGACGGTGTGGGTACAGGTCACGTGGATATCGCCGGTATCGGTGTGGTAACGGAAGGTTTCCTTGTCGATGGTCAGCAGATGCTCCGTCGGCGGTTCCTCGGGCGGCACTTTCAGCGAACGAGCACGGACCCGGTATTCCACGTCCGCCGAGGTGTCGCGCACCCGGTCGACCTGCATCTCCCAGGTCGGCGGGTACACCTGGTAGCCCTGGACCGGCCGGGCGGAGCGGATATCCTCGTCGTACATTTCGCCGATCATCAGCGGGTGCAGGCTCCCGTGCGCGGTGATCACCCCGGTTCGCCGGTTGATCACGTAGTTGCCCATACCGAAACCCGCTTCGCTGTTCTCCTCGGGCAGTTCCTCCCGGCACACCCAGCCGAACTCACACGGATACACCGCGAATACGGCTTCCGGGCCGAATGCCTCTGCCAGGTACTGCCGCACGTCCTCCACGGTTTCCAGCAGGTCGGGCATATCACTCCTCCAATTCGGTGCCGGACGGCTGCGGTCCGGCCGCTATCGGATCAGGTCAACGTGAACGGAACATCTACATCCGGCTCATCCTGTTGTGCAGCGTCCACGGCCGGCGGCGAGCCGGGACCGTCGGTGTCCGGCGTTTCCACCATCTCCGGATCGGTGGATTCCGGGTCCGGATCGCCGTCGGCCGACACCGCGACCTCCGGCAGCCATTGGATGTCGGACGGCGCCGGCGCCCGGAAATCGCTGGGCAACGACCACTCCTCGGGGCGGCGGCGCTGCGGCCGACCGTGCCCCTTGTACCAGTTCTCCCGGCGGTGTCCGGGGTCATCCGCCCGCGCGCTCGGCAGGCCGTCGCCTCCTCCACGCGCTGTCCCGGAATCGATCGAATCGACCTCGTCGGGTACCGGAACGGCGCGCGGAATCGGACGCGGGCTCCCGTTGTGCGGCCACTCCACGTTGTGGCAGAAGTTGGTCAACGTCTTCTCGCCGGCCGTGGCGTACGAGATCTGGTTGTACCGGGCCACCAGGGCCAGCGCCTCGTCGTGGGAGTACCGGGTGTTCGTCATCGGGTCCCACCACACCGGTGCCGACTCCCCGCCGTCCTCCGATGTCACCGGATAGATCAGCAGGATCCCCGCCTCGGCCGGCCCTTTCGCTCCGTCGGCATCCCACGACACCTCGACGAAAGCCGCCGACCCGGGGCCCAGATCGACGACCTCGTCGTAGACTCCGGTCAGTTGCTGAACCGGGGATGCGCCCGCACGCGAGGTCAGCGCGGCACCGAACATTTCCTCGATCATTCGGCGTCCGCCCTGGTGCAGGACGTCATCAGGTGTGGGCCGCCCGCCCGGGTTCACACGGTCCCAGCTCGGCACAGCAAATATCGGACGGCCGCTGAAGCACGACAGTCCCGCGATCGCCGATTCATAGAAGCTGATTCTGCCTTCCGCAGGGAAACCCCCACCGAAATTGACGAGCTCGCCGTACGGCGTGCCGCCGGGCACCGAGGTGTACGAACTCGGATCCCGGTGCGCGGCGAACCCGGTTTCGCCGTTGCGCAGCGCATCCTCGAGCGCCGCACGATGCTTCGCCGCGGGCACGACGAACTCGTGGGTTCCGATCACGAATGTCACCGCCGCCGACTTCTCGACGAAATCCGCGGGCGGACCCTGGTAGCTTTTGCCGGTTTGCGCGTCGAACCAGACCTGGCCTTTGTCCCGTTCCTTGTCGGAATAGGCGGGGTAGACCACCACGATGTCGTGACCGCGATCGATCCTCGGCGAGCCATCCGGGTGGTACAGCTTGTTGCCGTCGCTGTCCGTCCCGTGCCATTCGATGGAGACATATGCGACCGTTCCTTTCCCCAGGGCAGCAATATGCTCGTAGGCCGCCCGATACTGCTCGGGGATCGACCGGGACCCGTCGGCGAAGGAGAGGGTCCGGTTACCGACGAACCGCGCCGCCTGCGCTTTCCCGTTGAACAAGCCGTGCGGCGCCGACCCGATCCGCGGTGCCGCGACCTGAGGTTTGCCCAGGAACGAGGCGATCAGTGCGAGCGAGGTGTCCTGGCAGTTGTCGTTGCGGCCCAGGTTCCGCGTGCCCGGCCCGTTGAGGATTTCCCCATAGGGCCGGCCACCCGGCACCGCCGTGAAGGTCCGCGGATCCTGGAACAGTGCGTAACCGGAGCCGTCGGGGTTACGCAGCGCGTCGTCCAGATCCGTTTGATAAGACCGGTTTTCCAGCTCGCCCCAGATGCGGCCGTCCCGATCGGCGGACAGCTGTGGAATCGCCGCCACTTCGCCGGCGGTGAACCACGGAACCGCGGCCGACCGCGCGACCTGCTGCGTCGGCGGCAAGGTGCCCGCTCTCAGCAGCCTGCGGAATCGCTGCCACAGACGGAAGGGCGTGCCGACTGTCGCACGGTCGAGGTGCCCGCCCCACGCCACCCGCCGCGACGGTGAAACAGCCCCACCCGGCGCCGGCGCCACCGACGCACTCGACGTGTCCGGTCGCGGCGGTTCGTCCTCTGGCACTTCCCGTACCTGCCCGATACGCGCCGGCACCGGCACCGGCGAGCGTTCGGCATCCTGCCGCGTGCCTGCATCATCCGGCACCGTCGGCGAAGTTCCTGGCGCCGGGATACTGCTCTCCAGGTCCGGCCCCTGGGGGGCGTCGTCCGGCAGTTCCGTTATCCGCCCGGCCGCGGACACCGGGTGGGGAGCATCGATGACCCGGCCGGGTGGTAGCACGATGAAGCCGAGCTCCGCGCTCTCGGCGATCAGCGCCTCCGGCGGCTGGGTCCAGGTATCGCCGGCCGCCGGGTCCCACCACCGCGGCCCCGGTGGTGGCTGCGGATTGTTTCTCGATTCCCTGGCCGGAAAGGTGACCACGAGGGGCTCGACATGCGAGACAAGGGCTTTGCCGCGCGGGTCGGTCATCCACTCGCCGGTTTCGGGGTCCGTCTTGGGGATCGCCCGGAAAACCACCGCCACCGAACCCGGCCCGAGCATGGCAATCCAGGCGTGCAGTGCCGCGTACTGCTCCGGCAGCGGGAGATCGGAACCGAAGCTGTTGGGGCGGCTACGTAGCCACTGGCAGGCTCTGGCCACGCCCCCGGCCTCGTCGTTGCTGTTGTATCGGCCGGGCCCCGGGTCCGGATGCCGGGGAACGGCGGCCACGGGATAACCCAGGATCGTCGCCACTCCCGCCAATGTCGCATCCCATTTGTTGTTTTCGCGACCGGTGCCGGGAGGCGCACCCAGGTTGATCAACCAGCCGTACGAATTCTCCGGCGTCGGGTAGCTCGCCGGATCCGCCCCGGCCACGAAGGTACCGTCGGCACCGCGTAATGCGTCCTCGACGAGCACCTGCAGCGCCGGATGTTCGAGTCGAGCCAGCCGGCCGTGGCCGAAACGGCGACCGGCGGACGGGTCCGGCAGCCGCGCCGGCGGCACCGGGCGATCGTGCACCGGTGTGATCACCGGAACGAGGGGGCGCGCCGGCCGGGGCCGCGGTGCGGGCGCCGGCGCCGGTAGCCGTCCCGCACCGGACTCGCTGATAATCGTGCGGCCCGGCGGGATCGCCCGGAAACCCACTGTCGCGGAGTCGCGGATGAGCCGCTCGGGTGGTAGGCGGGTCATCTCCCCGGACTGCGGATCCCACCACACCGGGCCCGCGTCGATGACCTTGCCCGCCTCGTCCCGGTTCGCCGGATCCGGGACGGGGTAGACGATCAGCGAATCGAACGAGGCGCCCAGCACGGGATTGCCGGCTCGGTCGAGCAGCGGCTCGCCGGTGGCGGGATCCTTCGCGTACAGATCGTTGTGGACAACGGCCGCCGAGCCGGGGCCGAGCGCGCGCATACGATTGTGGAGAGCGGCGAATTGCTCGGCTACAGAACTGGTTCCGCCGTCGAAATGGTTGACGGGGGTCTGCAGTACGGCGTACATGCGGTATTCGCCGTTGCGCTCGGGACCGATCGGGCCGACGAGTCCGTGCACAGTATCGGGATAACGCGGCGCGGCGACCAGCGGGTGGCCGAGGAAAGTCGCCAACCCGGACAGCACGCATTCGAGGCCGTTGGTGAAACGGCCGGGCTCGACTCCATAACCCGGATTGATCAACTTCCCGTACGGTGTCCCGCCGGGCGGATAGGTGCTCGGATCAGCGAATACGGCGTATTCCCCAGCTTTGTCCCGGAGCGCGTCCTCGAGGGTTCTCTGCAACGTCGGGTGCTCGACCGGAGCAAGCAATCCGGGCCCGAACACCCGGGTGTTCGCTGGGTCGGCCAGCTGTGCCGGTGGCTGCGGCACCGGGTGCCGGGTTACCGGATCCTGCGGCGCGGCCTCCGGCTTCCGTACTTCGTGGTCCCCACCTCCGGCCGGGTTCCGTCCCGCTCCTGATACCGGCTCACCCACGCGGCGGCCACCCTCGCGCCGGTGCTCGTCGGCCTCGGTAGCCGGGTCTGTTTGCCGATCACCATCGCGAGGTCCCGGTGTGTCCGCGGGACCCGGCCGGCCGGTTCCGTCCACCGGCGATTTGCGCGGCGGCTCGTCTCCGGGGAGTTCGTACAGTGCTTCGTCCCCGGGCAGCTCGAACCGCGCATCGTCTCCAGGGAGTTCGTACCGCGGCTCATCCCCAGGGAGTTCGTACAGTGGCTCAACCCCGGACAACCCGGAACTCTGTTCCCGCCGAGTCTGCGAATCCGCATCCGCGGGTTGTTCCGGCTCCGGCCCGGGCTGCCCTGGCGCGTGCTCGGCGTCGACCGTCGCCGGCTGCACCGGTATCAAACCATCATCGAACACCGGCAGATCGGCGTTCTGCGCTGTCGCCGGTGCCGATGGGATCGGGGCTGGAAGCCCGGGTGGCGGCGGTGGGTTCGGTTGACTACGACCGGAAGAATCGACAGCGGTCCCCGCCGACAGCGCGACGAAGACGAGCGCCATGCTGGTATCGATCAATGCGTCCGGTGGTTGCTCCCAGGTTTCGTTCGTCGCCGGGAGCCACCACAGCGGCGCGGCCGGCGGTGCCAGTTCGCCGCCCGCGTCGGCGATCGACGGGAAGACGACCACCACCGGCTCGAAGTGGGAGATCGAGATCTTGCCGGTAGCGGCGTCGGTGGTGGGGATCGCGCGGCCGGCCAGGGCCGCCGACCCCGGTCCGCGGGCGGTTACCCAATTGTGCATAGCCGCGTACTGTTCCCGCACCGGGCGGGCGAAGCCGAAATTATCGGGCCGGCTCCGCAACCACGTGCGTGCCCTGTCGAACCCGTTGACCTGGGCGTCGCGGTGGCCGGGACCGTCCTGCTGCTTTCGGAAGGCAGTGCTGAGGGGATTGCCGAGGAACGTCGAGAGGCCGGACATCGCCGCATCCCATTCGTCCGGGACGAGTTTCCGAGGCCCCCTACCACCTTCACCGACCATCCATCCGTATGAACTGTCCGGTGTCGGGTAGGTTCGCGGATCGGCGCCGGCCACGAAGGTTCCGTCGCTCGTGCGCAACGCGGTCTCCAGGACGTTCTGCAGACCGGGGTGTTGCAGCGTCAGCGGCCGGTCAGGCCCGGAGCCGCGACTCTGCGCCGGATCCGGCAATCGCGCCGGGGCCGGGTGATTGTGCACCGGCGCGGTCACCGGCCCTGGCGGTGGCAGGGTAGCCGATCGCGGTCGCGGCGCCGGCGGAGCATCGGCCGCGCCGATACCGACGATGCTCCGTCCCGGCGGAATCGGCCGGAAAACGACCCGGGCGGAGTTCCGTATCATCCATTCCAACGGCTGACGAGCCATTTCGCCGGACTGCGGATCCCACCACAGCGGGCCTTCATCGATGATGTTTCCCGCTGCGTCGCGGTGCGCCGGATCCGGCGCGGGATAGACGACCAGCACGGCGTGGCCGGCATCGCTTGCCGGGTCGTTCGCCTTCCAGGTGGCGCTGACGGTGGCCGCCGATCCGGGCCCGAACGAAGCGACGAGATCATGGATGGCGGTGAACTGCTCAGGTATGGAACGGTTTCCGTCTCTGAAGCTTTGCACCGGAATCCGGAACATCGCCCGGGACCGCCTGGGGTGGTGTTCCTCGGGCAGGTCCCCGTTGACCGTACCGCCGACCTGACGGGGAAAGACCGGCGCGCTCACCGTCGGCAGGCCGAGAAAGGTCGCCAGCGCGGACAACACACAATCGACGCAATTGGTGGCCCGGCCCGGTGCGACACCGAAGCCGGGGTTGATTCGCTTACCGTACGGTTCCCCCGTGGCCGGGTACTTGCTCGGATCGGCGTATCTGAGGAATGTCCCGTCTGCGCTCCGCAGCACGTTCTCCAAGTCCTGCTGCAGTGCGGGGCTCTCCACCGGGGCGAGGAACCCGGGACCGTACGCCCGGGTCTGCGCCGGCGCGATCAACTGCATCGGCGGCTCGGGCATCGGGCGCTGGGGCGACCGGTTCGGCGGAGTCGCCGGGGTCGGCGCGGCGGGATCGGGCCGGCTGCCGTGCGCGTCGTGCGGCGGCGCGGAGTCCGCACCGGCTCCCGATGGCTCGGCCGGTCCGGTGGCCGGGGATGCGTCCGCTCGAGCACCACGGGCGGCGCCGGGTTCGTCGGACGCGCTGTAGATATCCGGCGCGTCATCGTTATCGGCGACACTGTTGATTTCCGTCGCATTCTCGGCCGCCGCGCCGATGTCTTCCAGGGCGGCCGGTGCGGGTGTATTCGTCGGATTGCCGAGAGCCGGGTCGACCGTCGTACCGGGCCGGACCGGAATGAAGGCGAGTCCCACGCTGCCGGCCATCAGCGCGGCCGACGGCTGGACCCAGGTCTGCCCGGTCACCGGGTCCCACCACGTCGGGCCGGGCGGCGGCTCCCGATCATCGATGGAGGTGATCTGCGGAAAGACCACCAGCAGCGGGGCATAGTGGGAGAAAACATATTTGCCGTCCGCGACCATCGGGCGCCTGGTAACCGGGTCCGTTTTGGGCATCATCCGCAGCGCGACCGCGGCCGTGCCCGGTCCGTGAATGGCCGTCCAGATGTGCAGTGCGGCGTACTGCTGCGCAACAGGAAGTGAGCCGCGGAAGGTATCGGGCCGGCTGCCCAGCCATGCCCCGGCCCAGCGGACCCATCCGGCGTCCTCGATACTCCCCGGGCCGCCGGGGCCCGAAACGGCATTCCGGGGTGCAGCGACCAAGGGATGACCGAGGAACGACGACAGCCCTGACAGCAGCGCGTCCCACTGGTTGTTGTCCCGTCCACGCAGGACAGTCCGGCTCTGCCCGCCGTTGACCAGCCGTCCGAACGGATTACCGGGCGTGGGGTAATTCTGCGGATCGGCCCCGGCGACAAAGGTGTCACCACCCGCTCGCAAGGCATCCGCCACCGCCCGTTGCAGACCGGGATGTTCGACGGGAGCCAGCAGACCGGGGCCGATAGGACGCGACCGCGACGGATCCGGCAACCGCAGCGCCGCCGGACGGTTGAGCACCGGTTGTATCGCATGGTCCGGTCGCGGCGTATTCGCCTGATCCTGATTCGGCGAATCGATGGTCCGGCCGGGCGGAATCACAAAGAAACCGAACGAGCTGCTGCCGGCGATCGGATGGGCCGGCGGCCGGGTCCAGTGTTCGCCGGTGGCGGGAACCCACCACACCGGGCCGGGCGGCGGGTTCGGGTTGTCCCGCGAGGTGACCCGCGGATAGACAATCACCACCGGCTCCAGGCGGGTGGCCACCCTACCGGTCCGATCGCGCACCGGCTGCCCGGTCGCCGGGTTCATCACGGGAATCACACCGATCACCACCGCGGCCGCCCCCGGGCCCAGTGCGGCTACTCGATTATGCAGCGCCGCATACTGTTCCGGCAGCGTGCCGGTCCCGAAGCGATCGGGCTGACGCTGCAACCACTGGAGGACCCTGGTGTACCCACCGGCTCCCTCGTCACCGTTGTCGTATCGATCGGGGCCGGCCGGGTACCTGGGCGCCGCAACCAAGGGATGCCCCAGGAACGACGACAGTCCCGACATCAGGGCATCCCACATATTGGTTCGGCGCCCCAGCGGGAAGAATCCTTCCGCGTTGATCAGCTTTCCGTACGCATGGTCCGCGGTCGGATAGGTTCGTGGATCGGCCCCGGCCACATAGTTTCCCTCGCGACCGCGGAGCCTGTTCTCCAGCGCCTGCTGCAGGAAGGGGTGCTCGAGGGCAGCCAGCTGCCCCGGACCGAAACGACGACTCTGCGACGGGTCCGGCAAACGCAGCGGCGGCGCCGGCCGGTCGAACACCGCGACGGGCTCCGGTGGCGCCGTCTCCTCGCTCTCCGGCGACGGATCCGAATCACCCAGCCGGCGTCGCTTTTCCGGTGCCGCATCGGAATCGGGCAACGCCCGCTTCCGCGTCTCGGACGGACCTGCTTCCGTTCCCCGAGCGGGCCCGGCATCGACCGGAACCGTCTGGTCCGCACCGCCGTCCTCGCCCGCGTCGACCGGAATCGCGTCACGGTCGGCCGATCCGGCCGCATCGACCGCCTGCGGCGGGCCCTGGACCGGTGGTGTACCCGCCGCCCCGTCCGGGTCCTCGTCCTCTTGTTCCGGTACCGGTTCGGGGCCCGGGTTGGCGACGGGATAACTCGTATACGAATGAGAAAGGTGGTGCACCAGTTCATCGCCGGTGGCCGAAACAAACGACAGCGCACCGAATTCCGGTGTGGCGGCCAGCAGGTCTGCCATCTCCGACCGCGAATACCGCGTATTCGTCATCGTGTCCCACCACAGGGGCGCCGGCTGTTCCGCACCGTCCTGGGCTTTCGGATAGACCAGCACGAACGCCGCGACATCTTTACCCGGGACACTTCGGCCCGTTGGGGAAATCTTCTCCGGCAACGATACGAACGCCACGCCCACCGACCCAGGACCCCGATTCGAAACCTGTTCGTATGCCGCGTCCACCTGCTGCCGCAGCGCCGGAGAATCCGGGGACGACAAAGACTCCAGCGGTGTGCCGAAGTACTCCTTTACTCGGTCCCGGGCGCCGTCCCACAGCACCTCGTCCGAGGCCGGCTGCCCGCCCGGATTCAGATGATTCCAGCTCGGCACCGAGAAATTCGGCCGCCCGAGGAAACACGACACTCCCGCGAGCGCCGATTCGTGGACACTGGCTCGCCCGCCGGAGTCCCCCGCCCCGAAGGTGACGAACTCACCGTAGGCGCGGCCACCACGCACCGGCACGAACGGATCCTGATACCTGACAAACCCGCCCTTGCCGTCGTCCAGCGCGTTCCGCAGCGCCCGGCGATGTTTCAGCGCGGCCACATAGAGATCCGGCCGGCCGACCACGAAATACACTCGTCCCGCCGCGAACAGGTAGCCCTCGGGCGGCTCCGTTTCCCACCTCCCGCTCATCGGATCCAACCAGATCGGCCCGCTGTCCGGGCCGTCGTCCGGGACGTAGACGATCGTTGCGTGCCCGCCGATGAGTTTCGGGGAGCCGTCGTCGTTGAATACCTTGTTGCCGTACCGGTCGAACCGTTGATAGTGCGTGCTGACCTGGGCCACCGTGCCCGGCCCCAGCTCCTTGATGAAGCGGTGCGCTGTCTCGTATTGCTGGGGGACCGACTTCGCGGCCGGGCCGGTGAAGGACATGAACCGGTTGCCGAGCATCTGAAATGCCTGCATATCCCCGAACGTGAAATAGTCCCGCAGAATTGTGCCGGGCCGCGGAGCCGCGACCTGCGGCACACCGAAGAACGAGACTATCGCCGACAGCGAAATATCGGCGCAGTTCCGCCACCGGCCGATTTCCTGCGACCCGGGCCCGTTGATCAGTTTCCCGGCCGGCGTCCCACCGACCGCCGAGAAGGCCACCAGATTCGGGTACTGCGCGGCCTTACCCGTCACCGGGTCGCGCAATGCCGCATCCAATGCCGCTTGATCCTGTGGATCGACGGCAATGTACCCGTTGCCGTCCCGGCGCTCGGCGGGATCCGGAACGAGCGCCAGCTCCTCATCGGTCAGCCGCGGAACACCACTCGCCGCCGCAGCCCGGACGTGCGTACCGACCGGCGACGGGCCGCGTCCCAGAAGCCGGCGCAGCCGATCCCGCAAGTGGAAAGGCGAACCGGTCACCTCACCGTGGAACCCGCCGGCACGCTCACCGAGCGGGAGCCGGGGCACCGGACCGGTCCCGTCGCGCGGGCCCGCGTCCGGCCGAGGCGCCTCGTCGCCACCCATTTCCGGGGCGCCCTCACCGGCGGTATCCGCGTCCGAGTCGTCGGCGAGTTCCCACACCCGGCCGGCCCTCCGTGCCGGTGCCCCGGCGCCGGACAGGCCGGACAGCGGTTCCGCGAGATAGTCGCGCAGGCCCCGTCCGCTGGTGGTCACGAAGGAGAGTTCCTCGAACTCCGGGTTCTGCGCGAGGCCGGCCAGCATCTCACGCTGCGAATACTGTCGGCCCGTCATGGTGTCCCACCACACCGGGGCCGTCCCCCGGCCGTCCGCCGACCTCGGGTGGACCAGCAGCAGCGCCGCTAGATCGGCACCACGCGGCCCCCCGGAGACAACCGCCAATCCCAGCGACCCCGAGTCCCGGCCCGCCACCTGAAAATACGCCTCGGCGAACTGCTCGGCGATCGTCCGATTATCCCGGGCCAGTGACTTCAGCCGCTTACCGAACCACTGCCGGACCAGATCGCGGCCGCCCCCGTTGAGCAGCTCGTCCGGAGTGGGCCGCCCATCGACGTTGTACGAGTTCGGGCTCGCGGCGGCGAAAACCGGAAGGCCGACGAAACACGCCGCCCCGGCGAGCGCGGACTCGAAGAAACTGAACCGGCCCGGGTCCCCGGAATCGAAGGTAGCCAGCTCACCGTACGGCCGGCCGCCCGGCACCGCGGTGGCGGACGGGGCCCGGTACCTGGCGAATCCGCCACGGCCGTCACTCATCGCGCGCCGGAGTGCCCGGCGGTGCCGTGCCGCGGCCGATACGGATTCGGGGGTACCGATGACGAAATCGACGCGCGCCGTGTTCGCCAGGACATGTTCCGGCGGGCCGCCGTAGTTCGCCGTCCGCAGCTGCGCGTCGTACCAGACCGGGCCCTGGTCGGCGTTCGGATCCGCGCCGTAGTCGGGATACACGACCACCATGGCGTGTCCACCGTCCCATTGCGGCGAACCGTCCGGATGGTACAGCTTGCGCCCGTCCTCCTGCCGGTGCCACACGAGGTTGACGTATACCGCGGTGCCCGGCCCCAGCGCGGCGAAGAGCCGGTGCGCCTCGTGGAATTGCTGCTCGATCGATCGGCCGTCCAGGTCGAGGGAGAGGCCCCGGTGGCCGAGGAACCTCGTGGCCTGAGACATACCGGAGGTGTGCGTATCCCGTTTGACCGGGCCGATCCGCGGGGAAGCCGCCTGAGGTTTCCCGAAGAAGGTGGAGATCAGCGACAGCGAAATATCCTGGCAGGCATCCTCGAGGTGCCGCCGGCCGGCGGCGGCGATCAGCAACCCATACGGTTCGCCGCCCGCCACCGCGCTGAAGGTCGCCGGATTCTGGAACAGCGCGAATTGGTCACCGACCCGCACCGCGTCCTCCAGTGCATCCTGATGCCGCTGTCCGACCCCGCCCCATACCTCGCGATCCTGATCCCGGAAAAGACTCGGAATCACGGCACGTTCGTCGGCACCGAACCACGGGATGGAGGTCGCCGGCGCAACCGGCGCCGGCCCGGGCAAGGACTGACCGGACTCGGTATCCGGACGGTACGGGTCGGCACCGTAGTCGACCGGCTGGACCGATTCATCGTCCGAATCACCATCGTAGGAATCATCGTCGTCCGAAGAGAACTCGTCCGACTCGTCGTCGGAAGGTTCCTCCTCGGCCGGCTCCAGGTCGGGATCGATGATCCGGCCGGGGGGCACGGCGATGAAGCTCAGCTCGCCGGTCACCGAGCTCAGCTCGGCGGGCGGCTGCTCCCAGGTGTCATCGGTGGCCGGGTCCCACCACACCGGTCCGGGGGCCGGCCCCGGATTGTCCCTCGAAACGCGCGCCGGGTAGACCACCAGGGCCGCGGGTTCGTGGTGGGAGACCACGACCCGGCCGTTCACCCGGACCGGGCTCCCGGTCACGGGATCCAGCTCGGGAACCGCGCGGATAGCCAGGGCGGCCGACCCCGGTCCGAGCATCGCCACCCATGCGTGCAGCGCCGCGTATTGTTGCGGCCGCGACCCGCCCCGGAAATGGTCGGGTGCGCTCAGCAACCAATCCAGGGCCCGCGAATACCCGTCGGTCTCGTCCGCATCGCTGTACGAATCCGGTCCGGCATCCGCATACCGCGGAGCAGCCACCAACGGATACCCCAAAAACGACGACAACCCCGACAACGCCGCATCCCACCGATTCGAACCCCGCCCCAACACAAAATGCCCACCCTGATTCACCAACCACCCAAACGAATTCCCCACCGACGGAAAACTCCGCGGATCCGCACCCACCACAAACCCACCACCGCCGTCGGACAACAACGACTCCAACGGCCCCTCCACACCAGCAAACTCCAACGGAGCCAACTGGCCAGGACCGAAAACCCGCCCCCGCGACGGATCCATCAACCGCATCGGCGGCCCCGCACGATTGAACACCGGCACCACCAACGGCACCGGCACCGACCGCACCACCGAACCCCGCCCCGACGCATCCACCGTCGTACCCGGCCGGATCTCGATGAACCGGAGCTGCACTGTCATATCCACGATCTCGGCCGGCGCTTGCTCCCAGGTAGTGCCGGTCAGCGGATCCCACCACACCGGCTCGGCCGGCCGCGGGATTCGATCGTCGGCTGTGGCGATCACCGGGAATATCAGCACCAGTGGCTCGTAGTGGCTGAGGACGAACCGCCCGTCCTGATCGACCGCGAATTCGCCGGTATCGGGGTCCACCGTGCCGACACCGCAGAAAGCCAATGCCGCCGACCCGGGTCCGGAATGAGCCACCCGGTCCCGTAGTGCCGCGTACTTCTGTTCCGGCGAGCCGGAGCCGAAATCATCGGGCTGGGTCTGCAGCCACTGGACGGCCCGCCGGGGTTCTTCGGTCGTGTCGTACTGCCCGGGACCCGCCTCCGGTGACCGCGGGGCAGCGACCAACGGGCTACCCAGGAACGACGACAGCCCCGACAGCGCCGCATCCCACCGATTGGTGCTCCGGCCCGGGGCGCCGCCGTTGCCGCCGTTGACCATCCATCCGTACGGGTACCCCGGTGACGGGTAGGTTCGCGGATCGGCTCCCACCACAAAATTGCCGCTGCTGTCCCGCAATACACTGTCGAGCAACTTCTGCTGCCCGGGATGCTCGACCGGATCCAGCGCACCGGCCCCGAACCGGCGAGTCCGCGCGGGATCCGGCAACCGCATCGGCGCCGGACGGTTGCGTATCGGGACCAGCGCCGGTTCCGCGCGCGGCGGCACCGGCTGTGGTTCCGGCCGCGGCGCCTGAACCGGTCGCCGGCCCGCCGCATCGAATACGGAACGACCGGGCGGGATGAACGTGAACCCGATCTCATGGGAGGACCGCGCGAACGTTTCGGGCGGCCGGCGGGACATCTCGCCGCTCTGCGGATCCCACCAGAGCGGGCCGTTGTCGATGACCTGACCGTTCTCATCGAGGTTGTCCGGATCCGGCTTCGGATAGACAATCAGCACGCCGTGTCCGTCGCCGCTGACGGGTTGGCCGGCACTACCCTCCGGCCCGCCCTGGGCCGCTGGATCCATCGACTGCCAGACGGTGGAAACGAGGGCCGCCGACCCCGGCCCGAGCTCGGCCACCTGATCGTGGATGGCCGTCAATTGCTCGCGCGGGCTCCTGGACCCGGCCCGGAAGCGCCGCTCACCGAGCCCGGTCATCCAATATTGCCGGCCGGCAGCGAAGGACTCACCGTCCCAGACGACATTGCCGTCCACGATGATGGGATGAACCGGTGCGGCGACCAGTGGGTAGCCGAGGAAGCTCGCCAAACCGGCCAGCATGCAGTCCTGGCAATTCACCCTGCGCCCCGGAATGTCCTGGAAGCCGGGGTTGATCATCGTGCCGTACGGACTGTCGGCGGAGGGATAGCTACTCGGGTCGGCGTATGCGACGAATCCCTCGGGACCGCGCAGCGCTTTCTCGAGCGTTTCCTGCAGCGCGTCGTCCTCGATCGGAGCGAGGTAGTCCGGACCGAACACCCGCATCGCGGCCGGGTCGGCCAACTCCATCGGCGGCGCCGGCAACGAATCGAACGGGTTACCGGTGGCGGCGTCCTGCTCCGATTCGCCTTCCTCCGAGTCGGCTTCCCCAGCGTCCGAATCCTCCGGGTCCGAATCCTCCGGGTCCGAATCCTCCGGTTCGGTACCCCCTGGGTCCGAATTCCCCGGGTCCGGATCCCCTGGATCCCCCGCGTCCGATGCCCCTGCGTCCGAATCTCCTGGGTCGGACTCCCCCGCGTCGAAATCCTCCAGGTCCGATTCGGACTGGTCGGAGTAGAGCCTGTCGGTGCCGATATCGTCCGAATCGTCATCGTCATCCGAATCGGAAACGGTGATCGGATGGTCGAGGCCCGGGTCGATACGGCGGCCGGGCGGTAGCGCAATGAAGCCGAACCACGAGCTTCCGGCGATCGGCGCGGTCGGCGGCCGGTCCCAGGTGTGATCGGTGGCCGGGTCCCACCACACCGGTCCGGGGGTCGGCACCGGATTGTCCCTCGAGACTCGCGCCGGATAGATGACCAGGATGGGCTCGAAGCGAGCGGTTTCGGGTTGTCCCTGCGCATTCCGTAGCGGCTCACCGGTGCCCGGGTCCACTTCCGGGATCGCGGAGAAGCCCAGCGCCGCCGACCCCGGCCCGAGCATCGCCACCCACGCGTGCAGCGCCGCATAACCTTCTACCGGAGAGGCAGCAGCAAAGGTATCGGGCATACTCTGCAGCCACTCGATGGCCCGCCGGCGCCCGTCGGTCTCGTCCGCGTCGTTGTACGAATCCGGTCCGGCATCCGCATACCGCGGAGCAGCCACCAACGGATACCCCAAAAACGACGACAACCCCGACAACGCCGCATCCCACCGATTCGAACCCCGCCCCAACACAAAATGCCCACCCTGATTCACCAACCACCCAAACGAATTCCCCACCGACGGAAAACTCCGCGGATCCGCACCCACCACAAACCCACCACCGCCGTCGGACAACAACGACTCCAACGGCCCCTCCACACCAGCAAACTCCAACGGAGCCAACTGGCCAGGACCGAAAACCCGCCCCCGCGACGGATCCATCAACCGCATCGGCGGCCCCGCACGATTGAACACCGGCACCACCAACGGCACCGGCACCGGCACCGGCACCGACCGCACCACCGAACCCCGCCCCGACGCATCCACCGTCGTATCCGGCGGCAACGCAATGAATCCGAACTGCACCGTGCTGTGCACGATCCGGTCCGGCAACTGTTCCCACGTCGTATTGCTCGCCGGGTCCCACCACTGCGGCCGGGTCGGCGTACTGGCCTGATTGCCGTCCGAGGCGATTACCGGGAAGATCACGGCCAGCGGCATGATGCCGGAGACCACGTACTCCTCGTTCTCATCCCGCGCCAGGTCGCCGGTGGCGGGGTCGACTTCGCCGATCGCGGCGAATGCCACGGCCGCCGCCCCCGGCCCGAGGTGAGCTACCCATTCGTGTAGTGCGGCGAATTGCTGCGGCGCCGAAATCTCACCGAAATGATCGGGCTGCGTCTGCAGCCATTCGATGACCCGCTCCATCCCGGCGGCTTCGTCCTCGCGGTTATAGCTGTCGCCCGCATCAGGATGCCGGGGGGCGGCGACCAGCGGATTACCGCGGAACGACGACAATCCCGCCAGCAGCGCATCCCAGCGGTTCGCGACCCGGGACGCCGGGCGGCTACTGCCCCCATTGATCATCCAGCCGTACGGATAACCCGGTGTCGGATAGCTCCGCGGATCCGCACCGACTACGAAATCACCGTTGCCGGCCCGCAAGACATTCTCGAGCGCCCACTGCTGACCCGGATGTTCGAGGTGAGCCAGCCCACCCTGCCCGTAAGGCCGCCGCGCGGACGGATCCGGCAGCCGCACCGGCGGCGCGGGACGGTCGAGCGCCGGGACCACCGCCGGACGCGGCCGGGTGTGCACCGCCTGTCGCGGCGCCGGAACCGGCTGCCGGGCGGACGCGCTGACCACTGTGCGCCCCGGCGGAATCACCACGGACATGACCAGGAGCGACTGCGTACGGAAGTCCTCGAAGGGCTCGTGAGACATCCTGCCGCTCTGCGGATCCCACCACAGCGGACCCTCGTCTATCACCGCACCGTTCTCGTCGAGATTGTCCGGATCCGGTGCGGGATAGACGACGAGGACGGTATGTTCGGGGCCCTCGACGGGTTCCCCGTCCTCGTCCACCATCGGGTCACCGGTTTCGGGGTCCGCCGCCTGCCACCGGTTGGAGACAATCGCCGCCGAACCCGGCCCGAGTTCCGCCACGTGATCATGGATCGCGGTGATGCGCTCGGGTATGGTGCCGAATCCGTCCAATGCGTATTCGGCGAGCCCGACCATCCAGTGCTGCCGGCCGGAGCCACCCCGCTCCGGGCCGTCCCAGTTGACCGCGCCGTGCGCGACTGCCGGGTGGATCGGCGCGGCAACCGTCGGGCTGCCGAGGAAGGTCGCCAGACCGGCGAGCACACAATCCTGGCAATTGTTGTCCCGCCCGGGCCTGTTCCCGTGGCCCGGATTGATCATCTCGCCGAACGGTGTACCACCGGGCGGATAACTGCTCGGGTCGGCGTAGACGGCGAACCCGTCCGGACGCCGCATCGCATTCTCGAGTGCGTGTGGCAGCGCAGGATCTTCCACCGGAGCGAGATACCCCGGTCCGAAGACGCGCATTTCCGCCGGATCCAGCAACTCCATCGGCGGCTCCGGCAGTACGACCTGTCGCGACTGCTGGTTCTCGGAGACACTCTCCGCGCCGGATTCGCTCCGCGGTGATTCCGAACCCGCCGGATCCGAGTCCCGCGCATCGTCGTCCGCCCGCTCCCCGGCCGGACCGGGCGGATCGTTTTCGTCCGAATCGTCGGTGCGGGTGTGCTTCTGCGGCGGTGCACCGGATTCCGGATCCGGCAGCGGCCGCTTCCGCTGCCCGGAATCCGCCGGCCCACCGGTATCGCCCGCGGGCTGTTGTGGACCGAGCTCGGGCGGGTCATCGTCCGGCGCCGGCGAAGATGCCGAACGTGGCGGCAGTGAGTACAGCCCCCCGGGGCTCAGTACTCCGTCGTCCCCATCTCCGGCCAGCTCCCGTCCTGCTCCTGGCGCCAGCCCGCCCACGCCGACGCCACCATCGCGTCGGTGCTCGTCGGCTGCGGTAGCCGGGTCCGTTTGTCGATGACCATCGAGAACTGATCTGCCGGCTTCACCTCCGACTGCACGTTCACCCGGTACTCCACCCGATCCGGGGCTTCGTCGATCCGGAGCAGTTCCAGCCGAGTCTGCCGGGGATAGATCTGCCGGGCGGACGGTTCCCGCCCGGCCGTCACGGCCTCGGTGTAGTTCTCCATCACCATCCCGCCCGGCCAGCTCGGGTACTGCAGGATCACCCCGGCGGCCGCTGTCACCACCAGACAGGACATCCCGATCGCCCGGCCCGTGTCCAGATCCTCCTGGGTGGCCTGTGGCTGGAGCAGCCAGTCGCCCACCGGCATCCGGCCGATCAGATACGCCTGATCGCCCGGTAGCGCTTCCCGCAGGTACTCCCGGACTTGTTCCTCGGTCTGTAGCGGCAGATCCATCGGTTGCTCCTTCGGTATGGGTATCAGAAATGTCCGCTTCGACGGTCCGGCCCGGCGGGACCGCCACGAAGTTCAGGTAAAGGGTGCGGTCGATCAGGTCCGGCGGCGGGGCGTCCCAAGTCTCGCCGGTCACCGGATTCCACCACACCGGCCCGGAACCGGTGACCGGATACACGATCACCGACGGCTCCGGCTCCCCCGGTACGAGGTCTCCCTCGGCGGTGCGGGACGGGAGGCCGGTATCCGGATCCGGCACGGGTTTCGCGCTGAGCACCAGGGCCGCCGAACCGGGGCCCAGATGCGTCACCCAATTATTCAGTGCCGCATACTGTTCGGCCATCGGCAACGCGGGGTCGAAGTTGGTGGGATCGCTGCCCAGCCAGTGCAGTGCCCGGGCCCGGCCGTCCTTTTCGTCCGCACGGTCGTTGCCGGCGGTCGCCGGATCGATATGCCGTATCGCGGCGACCTCCGGCTTACCGAAGAAGGTCGCCAGCGCCGACATCGCGGCATCGAACCCATTGGTGTCGCGGCCTTTCAGGCTGGTGCCACCGGGATTGATCAGTTTCCCGTACGGATGTTCCGGACGGGGATAGGTGCTCGGATCGGCGCCGACCTCGAAACGGCCGCTGTCGTCGCGCATGGCGTTCTCCAGCGCCAGCTGGAAACCCGGATGTTCGACCGGGCGCAGCTCACCGGGACCGAACCGGCGACTGCCGGCGGGATCGGAGAGCCGGTGCGGGGGTTCGGGACGACTGTGTTCCGGTGCGATCACCGCCTCCCGGACGGGGGCCGGAAGCGCCGGGGCCGGCCGGGGCCCGGCACCGGCAGACCTGGCGTCGGCGAGACTCGGCAGGACCGACCGGCCCGCCGGGATCGGCACGAATCCGACCGATTTCGTGTTGAAGGTCAGCTGGAGGCTCGGCCCCTCGGTCACGATGCCGCCCTGCGGGTCCCACCACAGCGGGCCCTTCGCCCCTACTGGATAGACGACGAGCGTCGCGTGGCCGCTCAGCACCGGACGGCCGCCCACCTGCATCGGGCGGCCGGTTCGCGGATCGCGCGGCTGCCAGGTGAACGAGACGTAGGCCGCGGAGCCCTCCCCGAGGTTCTTCATGTACTGGTGGATGGCGCGGAACTGCTCGACAATCGCGCGGCGGCCGTCGTCGAAATTGTTCGGCCGGTTGCCGAGCATCTGGTACAGCCGGGTCTGGTCGAGGCCGTCGGACCCGCCGCTACTGACCACACCGTTCACGATCTGGTGATAGCGCGGCAGCGCGACCTGCGGCAGTCCGAGGAAGGTCATCAGACCCGCCACCGAGCAGTCGAGACAGTTCTTGTTGCGTCCGGGAACCTTGATGCCCCCGGGATTGATCAGCTCACCGTACGGCGTGCCGTTGGCGGGATAGGAGCGCGGATCCGCGTATCGGGCGAAGTTACCGGCGCTGTCCCGCATCGCGTTCTCGAGGTGTGTCTGCAACGCCTGGTCTTCCAGCGGTGCCAGCCAGCCCGGCCCGTACATCCGGGCATCCGTCCCGTTGGGCAGCACGGTCGCCGGCCAGGGCAAGTTCAGCTGCGGCCGCGGTGAAATATCCTGCTGCGAGCCCGGGGTCGGGGAGAATGGCGACTCGGTGCCGGTTCCGGCAGGTGCGGACGCGTCCGGGGTGGACTGCGCCACCTCCAGCAGCGGTCGCTTCGCTGGTGCGGTATCCGGCTCCGACGCCGGCCGTTTCGTCCCCGCGGTCTCGGTTTCCCGCGCCGGCGGATCGGATTCCGGTTCCCCCGGCGGTGCGCCCAAGGGCACCTCGGACTCCGCGAGGACCCTGGGCTCCGGCTCGTCCGCGATACCGGTGCGGTCCGAATCCGTATCGGCCTCGTCGTAGGTATCGGGCAGTTCGACGATCCGGGGCCCGAGTTCGGATGGGAACCCCGACATCCCCGGCTGCCCCGCCGGGGGCTGCGGCGGGTTCTCCGACGGAGCCGATTCCCCGACCGTCCGGCCGGGCGGAATCGGGATGAAGCGGAGCCGGCCGGTCAGCGCGACCAGGTCGGCGGGCGGTTGATCCCAGGTCTCGCCCGTCACCGCGTTCCACCACACCGGACCGGATGCGGCCGGTGGATAGACGACCACCGTGGGCTGGACCCGGGCCTTCGGCCTGTTCTGCCCATCGCGCAGAATCTGCCCCGTTGCCGGATCCTGCTCCGGAACGACACTGAAAACCACTGCGGCCGAACCCGGTCCGAGATGGTGCACCCAATTGTGCAGATTCGCGTACTGCTCCGTCATCGGCTGACCGGCCGGGTATTGGTGCAGGTTCCCGCCGGCCCACTGGGCTGCCCGCTGGACGCCATCGGTTTCCGCGGTCCAGTTGTCGGGACTCACCGCATTGTCGACATACCGGGCCGCGGCAACCCGCGGTTTCCCGAGGAACGACGAGAGCGCCGACAGCGCGGCGTCGAAATGGTTACTCCGTCGTCCCGGCACCCCCAGTCCACCGGCATTGACCAGCGACCCGTACGGCGCCGCGGTCGAGGGATACGTTCCCGGGTGGGCCCCCACCACGAAATCGCCGGAGCCGTCACGCAGCGCGTTCTCGAGCGCCTGCAGCAGCCCGGGATGCAGATCCGGGTTCAGATGGCCGGGGCCGAACGTCCGGCTCGCCGCGGGATCGGGCAACCGCAACGGCGGCTCGGCGGCGGTCTGCGCGGCCGGCGCGACCACCGGCCCCGACGGCGGCTGCTGCGGAACCGGAGCGGGCGACGCGGCGGCAGGATCCGGATCAGCGGCGACGACCCGATCCGCCGGGACGGGGATGAAGGCGACCCCCGCACTGCGGTCGACCATGGCCGGCGACGGCCCGAGGGTCATCTCACCCGACTGCGGGTCCCACCACACCGGCCCCTCGGCACCTTCCGGATAGACGATCAGCGTGGTGTGCGTTTCGAAGGTCACCGAGCCGTCGTCCGGCAGCGGTTGGCCGGTGGCCGGATCGATCTGTGCCCACATGCTGGTCACGTAGGCGGCCGAACCCGGACCAAGGTGTCGTACCCAGTTGTCCATCGCGGCATACTGCTCCGGGATCGACCGGCCGTCCGTGTAGCTCTCCGGACGGGTACGCAGCATCTGGAAAACCCGCTGCATACCTCCCTGCTCACCACCGCGGCGGTCGACGACACCGTTCACCACGTCCGGATAGCGGGGCGCGGCAACCATCGGCACACCGTAGAAACTGGCCAGCCCCGCCAGCGCGGTCTCGACACAGTTGTTCCCGCGGGACGGACCGTCCGACCGGCCCGGGTTGATCAGCTCGCCATAAGGCGTCCCACCGGCCGGGTGGGTACGCGGATCGGCGTACCGCACGAAGTTCCCGTCCGCGCCGCGCAGCGCCTCCTCGAGGTCCCGCTGCCGTTGCGGGTCCTCGAGGGGCGCCAGCAGGTGCGGTCCGTATGCGCGGGAGTGCATGGGGTTTCCCAGCACCATCGGTGGCTCCGGCCAGCCGAACAGCGGCGGTTCCGGCGCGGTCTCCGACTCCGGATCCGTCCAGCCGTCCCAATCCGATTCCTCGTCCGCGGACTGCTCCACTCCGGATTCTCGCGGCGACCGGGGAGTCCGCGGGCTCTGTTGGGCGGGCGGCTGCTGCGGTCCGCTGTCGACCGGTACGAGTACCGGCACCGGCTGCTCGTCCTTCGAGTCCGTTTCCTGTTCGCCCTGCTGCGGGCTGCCCGGTACCGATTCCCCGGCGCGAAACCGCTTGGGCGATGGTTCCGGGCTCGGCTCGGTCTCGGCATGTGGCCGTTTCGGCCGCCCCGGATCGCCCTCGGCGGAGTAGTGCGCCCCGGTCTGATTCGGGCCGGTCTGAACCTGTTCTGTCCCCGCTCGCCCATGATTCGGTCCCGCCTGTGCCTGACTCGGGCCGGCCTGCAGCTGATTCGGGCCGGGCTGCGGCTGATTCGGCGAATTCGCTCCGGGCTGCGCTGGGCCCGGAACCTGATTCGACGTGCTCGGCGAGCTCTGGTTCGGCGCGGGCGCGCCCGGCGAATGCTGCACTTGTGCAGGCGCACCCGGGTTCTGTAGGGGATGTGGCCCCGGTTGGGCGGGGGTCACCTGCGCCGGGGTCACGGGTTGTGGCGCCGGGCCGGCCGGCACCGAATTGGTGAGCCCGGCCCCGGGATCGATCAGCGAAGCGGGATTCCCGCCCACGTTCGCCGAGATCATGGCTTCGAAAGCCTCTGGTGTCCACCGCGATTCCAGATCGTCCGGAAGGTCACCTCCGATCAGATCCGACCATTCGGCATCGCCGATCGCCTCTGGTGAACCAGAACTGATCGGCGGCTCGAGCCGGCGCGTCTCGGCGGTCGAAGCCGGCGGCGACGTCTCCGATACCGGTGCCTGGCGGCTCTGCTGGGCATCCGGAGACGCGGCGGCAACATTCGACGGCCCGGTCGTAGTTCCCGGCCGGGCGGTAGAACTCGCTTGTCCGGTGGGAGGTTCCGTGCGACCGGGTTGCGCGGGCCCGGTGGACTGCCCCTGCCCGGCGGCGTGGGCCGGGCTGGAATTCGAGACGGGACCGGAAGCGGGTGCGGGGCCGGAAGTCTGTGTCGCACCCGAGGTCTGGGCCGGTCCGGGAGTCTGAGCAGGGCCCGGAGCCTGAGCAGGGCCCGGAGTCTGGACCGGGCCGAGAGCCTGGACGGGGCCGGATGCCCCGGGAATCGGCGGCCCACCGGGCTGGGACGTCTGCGCGACCGGATCCGTGGTACCACCGACCCGGTCACCCGCCTCCCCTCCGTCACGAGGACCGGTCGAGATCTCACCGGGGCGCGAGCCCGTCTCGTCCGACTGCTGTCCGCTCGTCCCCGGCTGATCATGGTCTGCGGAGCGACCCGGTTCGCCCGGCTGATCCTGGTGCGTCTGCTGCCCCTGGTGCGTTGTCGTATCCGAGGCCCCGCCACCGGTGCCCGATACCGAATCCCCGGTCTGTGTCCCCGGCCCCCCGACCGGCGATTCGCCGACCGTACCGCCGGAACCATCCGATCCGCCGACACCACCGTCCACACCGGCGGACTCGCCACGACCGTCACCGGCACTCGACCCGCCGGCACCGGCACCGTCCGCGGAACCATCACCGCGACCCTCCGCACTGCTCGATCCGGCGCCCTCACCTCCGCTGGACCCGGCCCCACCGCGCTCACCACCGCCACCCGGCGCCGTGCTCGTACTATCTTGCTGCCCAGACGAATTACTGTCCGAGCCGCCCGGCACGGTCCCACCGCCCGCCGGAGCCTCCGAGGCATGCGACGACCCGCCACCTGTACCGGACGTACCCTGCGGTGACTGTCCACCGGAGGGCGAAAGCCCCGAACTCGAATCCCCAGGTGCGGAGGAGCGCCCGCCACCCGTCGAATCCGAACCGCTACCGGCGAAATCGGCACCGCCCGGCGACCGGTTCGGAGATTGCGGCCCCTCCCCTGGCGGCTGCTGTCCACCGGCGAAGCTCTGCGGCTGGGTGGTCCCCACCGACCCGGCCCGCGAGAATTCCGGCATATCGGTCGGCCCACCGCGTGATCCACCCGGTCGTTGCGGCCCGGACTCGCCCGCGCGTTCGGAGGTATCACCGCGCGTCTGTGACGAGTCGCCGTTTCCCGGAGTTCCACCGCCCGGCGGGGGCTGCTCCCGAACCTGTTCCCCCAGTCCGGACCCGTCGCCGGAGCCGTTGTCGAATTCTCCGCCGCTGCGTCCAAACCGGTCCCCACCGCCGACACCCCACTCACCGGCCGCCGAACCGACGAGCCCCGCCCGGCCGAAGGTCGACGGGTCTGCCAGGCCGACGATCCCGCCCTGGATGAACCCGCCGGCGACACCGACTCCGGTGAGGGTATCCGAGATGCTCTGCCCGGATATCGCGGCGACGAACAGGCTGCCGGCGATACCGGCGAGTCCGTCCGACGCGGCCCCGACCACCGTGTTCTGTCCTGCCCGACCCCACCAGTTGTCGAGTTGATCACCGAGATTCCTGTTGAACCCGAACCCGTTGGAGAATCCTTTGTTGAGCCCCTTGGCCACGGCCCCGCCGATCGGTTCCGCGAAACCGCCGGCCGCCGCGCTGTAGCCGATTTCCGACCAATCCATTTCCCGGCGCTTGTCATCGGCGACCTGGCCCGCCTGCACCGCACCGCTGATTATCGCCTCCTCGGCGGCGCCCTGGATCACCTCGCTACCGAAAACGCCCCACCCCTTTGCCGTGGGCAGGGTCGGTTTACCGGCGAGCAAACTGCGCCAGAAACTCCGTTTCACGTTGGGCGCACCCAGTTTCGAGGCCAGCTGCTGGATGGCCTTCTGCGTGGCGGTTCGCACCGCTTGCAGCACCGCCCGGGTACCGCCGATGGCCGCGGCCTCGACCGCGGGCGCTGTCGGCGGGAACAGCCAGGCCAGTGCGATTTCGACGGCCAGCCAGCACAGGGTGATGATGATGGTGATCTTCTCGGCCTGCAGCTCGGTTCCCATATCGAAGGTGGAGTCCGAGGTTTGCTGCATGTACTGAGCGAGCGCCTCTATCGAGGAGTCCCCGCTGCGGAGCTTGTCGTATTGGCCGCCCATCTCGGCGCGCGCGGCGCCGTCGGAATAGGCCGCCTCGGTCGCGGCCTTGGCGGCGTCGACCGCAACGAGCAGGGCGAGCAGCTCTTCGGCGGCGTCTTTCCACGCATCGGAAACCGCCCAGGCCTTGTCTTCGTCACCGTCCGGCCATTCTGCGCCCGCTATCCAGCCGAGCCAGCGCATCTCCGGCGGCAGGTAGAGACTCACGGCGGTATGACGGCGGCAGTTGCCGAGCCTGTCACCGCCACCTCCTCATCGGGATTCCGACTGCCCGATTACAGCGGAGGGCGGTGAACGGACACCATCGGGCGGAAGAATCGCGGGCGACGCCCAGGTGCCGTGTCGTACACAGCATCTGGGACCGAGGTGTGCGGTTCTACCGTCCGGTCAGGGACGAGTACATCGCGACGAGGGCACGGTTCGCGGCGGCCGCGGTCGACTCGTCGGCGGACAGCATGCGCAATGCCCGCCGCAGCAGCACCGGGTCCAGATCGTCGAGGGCCGGCGCGCCGCGCGGAGCGGGCAGCGCGGGTAGTTCGAGCGCGTCACCGTAGGGGTCGGCGGTCTCGTCCACCTCCGCGGTGCCGGACTCGACTCCGCCGATCAGGGCGTCGATGCTCAGGCCACGCACGGTCAGCAGGTCACGCGGGTGTTCGTCCAGGCGTTCGGCCAGCAGGCAGACGACAGCGATCGCGTGTTTGCACGGCCAGCCCGGATCCGGGCAGCTACAGCCGAAGTCGATATCGGCGGCCGTTTCCGGCACCAGGTGCGGGGCGAGTTCGCGGGGCAGATCCCCGGACACGATCCGCGCGAGCATCCCCGGCGACGCCCGGATCACCTCGACCACCAGTTCCACTTCCTCCGGCCGCAACCGGCGGATCTCGCAGGTGGTGGTGAACGGTCGCGGCTGGCTGCCCTGCACCTCGGCGGTGACCACGCCGGGTTCGATGCGGTAGCTCACCACCTGTCCCGCCCGCGCGTAGGTGCGCCCGCGCGCGAGGCGGCCCGGGTCGGCGAGTCGCTCCATCACCTCGAGCAGCGCCTTGCCCCAGAAGGTCCGGGCGAAGCCGCCCCGGCGGTTGCGGGCCGATACCCCGCCGGTCACCGGCCGCCGTTTGCCGTATTCCGCGAAATCGACCATTACTCACCCACCGCCTCGGCGCCGAGGGTGAACAGCCGGGCCAGATCGTCGTCGCCGAGTTCGGTGATCCAGTTCTCCCCCACCCCGACCGCGAGATCGGCGAGTTCGCGTTTGCCGGTGATCATTTCGTCGATCCGCTCCTCGATCGTGTCGACGCAGACCAGTTTGCGCACCTGCACCGTGCGCTGCTGGCCGATCCGGAAGGCCCGGTCGGTGGCCTGGTTCTCCACCGCGGGATTCCACCAGCGATCGAGGTGCACCACATGGTTCGCGGCGGTCAGGTTCAGGCCGGTACCACCGGCCTTGAGCGAGAGCAACATCAGCGGCGGACCGTCGGCCTGCTGGAAGGCCTCGACCATCCCGTCGCGCCGTTTCTTCGCGACCCCGCCGTGCAGGAAGGGGATCCGGCTGCCGAACCGCTCCGCGAGATACGGGGCGATGAGTTCACCGAATTCGCGGAATTGCGTGAACAGCAGCGCCTTCTCGCCTTCGGCGAGGACGGAATCGAGCACATCCTCGACCAGCGCCAGTTTCCCGGAACGATGCGCGCCCCGGCGCAGTACGGCGGAGGAATCACCGAGGAAATGGGCGGGATGGTTGCACACCTGCTTCAACCGGGTCAGGGCACCCAGCACCGCCCCTTTCCGGGCCATTCCCTTGGCATCCCGCAGTTTTTCGAGCATATCCTCGACCACGGCCTGATACAGCGCCGCCTGTTCGACCGTGAGATTGGCCCGGACCGTCATCTCCAGTTTCTCCGGCAGATCGTCGATCACGGCCGGGTCGGTTTTCACCCGGCGCAGCAGGAACGGCGAGGTGACGGTGCGGAGCCTGGTGACGGCGTGCTGGTCGTTCTCCCGTTCGATCGGCACGGCGAAACGGGCCCGGAAGGTCTGCGGGCTGCCCAGCAGTTTCGGCACGGCGAAATCGAACAGTGAGCGTAGCTCCTCCAGCCGGTTCTCCACCGGGGTGCCGGTGAGCGCCAGCCGGTGCCGGGCCGGCAGCGCCCGCGCCGCGCGCGCCTGCCGGGTGGCGGCGTTCTTGATGTGCTGCGCCTCGTCGAGCACCACCCGTTCCCACTGCTGCCGGGACAGATCGGCGATATCGCGGGCGAGCAGCGCGTAGGTGGTGATCACCAGATCGCTCCCGGCCAGGGCCGCGTCCAGCTGCGCGCCCTGCGCCCGGCCCGGCCCGTGATGTACCAGGACCCGGAGATCGGGTGCGAACCGTTCGGCCTCCCGCTGCCAGTTGCCCACCACCGACATCGGGCACACCAGGACCGTCGGTCGCGGCGCGGTGTCCCGCTCGCGTTCGTGCAGGAGCAGGGCGAGGACCTGGATCGTTTTCCCCAGCCCCATATCGTCGGCGAGGATCGCCCCGCAGTTCAGCCGGTTCATCGTCGCCAGCCAGGCGAGACCGCGTTCCTGATACGGGCGCAGTTGCGCCTTCAGCCGGGCCGGCGCCGCCACCGGTTCCTGCGCCCGGCCCGGGTCGAAGAGCGCGGCCGGCCAGCCCTCGGCGGTGACCTCGGTGAGCGGAATCCGGCCCGCCGGGTTCCCGGCGATCTCGCCGATCAGATCGGCGAGGGTGATCTCGTCGTCCTCGCTGTGCATGGCGACGAATTTCGCGGCCGCGGCGAGAACGCTGTGGTCGGCCTGCACCCATTCCCCGCGTAACCGCACCAGATCCGATTGCGCCGTGATCAGCTGCCGCATCTCGGGCTCGGACAGTACGAGGTCGCCGAGGGCGAGTTCCCAGCGGTAGGACACCAGCCCGTCCAACCCGACCGTGCTCTGCGCAGCGGGCACCGCCGCCCCGCTCACCCGCAATCGCAGGCTCGGTTCGGTGATATTCCAGGCGCGCGGCAGCAGCAGCGGGATCCCGGCGGCCGACAGTGCCCGCGCACCGTGCGCGACCAGGTCGGCGACCACTTCGGTCGGCAACAGCAGGTCGAGACTGTGTGGGTCGGCCGGGACATCGCGCAGCCGCGGATAGGCCCGCTGGGCTCTGCCCAGCCATTCCAGCCCGGTCCGCACCTCGTCCGGGATTCCCGGTACGGGGATCGGCCGCGGCGCCGCGCCGTCGGAGCGCAGACAGACCTCCAGCCGCCACAGCGCGGAGTCGGCGGGTGTTTCGGCGAATTCCCCCTCGGGTTCCCGCAGCCGCAGCACCAGTTCGGCCTCGTCGGCCGACCGTGTCTCCCGCCATTGCCGCAGGACCTCGGCGGCCTGGTGGCTGCCGGTCTCCACCGGGACATCGGCGGCCAGCGCGTGGACCAGCGGATGCGGATGGCTGTCCACGGCGAGCAGTTCGCGCACCATCGGATCAGTGAGTTCGGTGACCATATCGTCGAGCACCCCAGCCGGATCACCCGCTACGCTCAGCGCGGGCGGTACCAGCGACGCGAGTTCGGCGAGCCAGGCCCGCTGGCCGGAACTACCGGCGAGCCGCCAGCGAGCCCACCACCGGCCGTCGTCCCGCCGCAGTTCGGGGACGACCATCCCGGCCCGTATCCAGCGTTCGAGACCGTAGGCGATATGCGCCAGAAACCGCAGATCACCGGCCACGGCGGCCGACGGCAGCCGCTGCCGTAGTGCGGCGGCCGCGGCGGCGGGCGCGAGCGCATGAGCCCGGACGACCTCCCGGCGCGGGCCGGCCTCGTCGACGATCAGTACCTCGGCGCGGTGCCGGAAACGCGACTCCGCCAGGACCGAGCCGAGCAGCCCGCCGACCGGCGCGGCTTCGACCCCCGGCGCACGCCACAGCAGCAGCCCGGACCCGGGCGACCACAGTCCGTGCAACATGGCCCCATCAAATCAGCCCGGTCCGACACGCGGAAACCGCTCCCCCCGCGGCTCGGGCGCAACGGAACCCGGCGCCGCCCCGGCGCGCCCGGCGTTATGTCTGGATTTATCCACCCGGACGGCACATACTGGGAATATCCGCTGGTCACCGCCGATATCCGCGATCCACGCCCGCCGGGCGGAGCCCGGATCGGGCGTCTTGCGCTGCCACCATCGGCGACCCCGCGCGGCAGGCGGCGCACACGGCCCCGGAACAGCGGTCCCACAGCACACAGCGGCGTTATCCGACAGCGGAGGGCAGCAGCATGACAATTCTGCTCCAGGTTCTCGAGCAGAGCTACACGCCGACCACACCCTGGGAACGGCGCAAATTCACCTTCGTGGATGCCGGCAAGATCGTCGGGATGCGGTTGGACGGCCAGTGCGGCGTATGGCTGGATCTGTCCCGGCCCGGTGAATCCCAGCGGCTCGCGCGCACCGAGCGGCCCGAGGACGCCATCGCCTTTCTCCTCGCGACCTTCGCCAAGATCGCCGAGTGCACCGACAGCGGCGGTTCCTGGGTGATCGGCCACGACGGAGTGCATATCGAGTCGCTGGCCGCCACCCGGTTCCCGCCCCGCACCAGCGGCGTCGACAACGACGAGTTACTGGCCCGCGCCTGGCTGTGAGCCGACGCCGGCGATAGTTGTCGGTGCGGTCCGGTATACCGGTAACCGTGATGACACGGGGGAAGATTCACGGGGTTTCCGCATTTCTCACCGCCTGCGTTCTGCTCGCCCTGCTCGGCGGCTGCGCGCTGGTCGACGGGTACCGGCCGGCGCCCGGCAGTCCCGGGCGGGCGCAGCTCGAACAGCTACTGGCCGCGGTGCGGGTGGTTCCCGAACGTCCGCATACGCGCGGGTACGAGCGGGACTGCGGGGCCGGTCAGGGGTGCGTCTTCGGTCCCGCCTGGTCCGACGATCACGACGGCCCGGGCGGT
Organism: Nocardia sp. NPDC051750; assembly: GCF_044453135.1. Classification (NCBI taxonomy): domain Bacteria; kingdom Bacillati; phylum Actinomycetota; class Actinomycetes; order Mycobacteriales; family Nocardiaceae; genus Nocardia; species Nocardia sp. NPDC051750. Next base: position 111,620 of record NZ_JBITCK010000009.1, read on the forward strand.
CACGACGGGTGCGATACCCGCAACAACGTCCTGGCCCGTCAGCTCACCGATATAGGATTCCGGCCCGGAACGCGCGGCTGCGTGGTGCAGTCCGGCACCCTCGCCGATCCGTATACCGGCACCCGGCTCGTCTTCACCAGGCAGAACGCCCAGCAGGTTCCCGTGGACCACATCTATCCACTGGCCGCCGCCTGGGATATGGGCGCCGCGGCCTGGCCGGCCGCGCAGCGTATCCGCTTCGCCAACGATATCGACTACAACCTGCAGGCCACCGATCGTGCGACCAATACCGCGAAAAGCGACAGCACGCCCAGCGAATGGTTACCGCCGTCCCGGCCCGGCCACTGCTATTACGCGGGCAAATACCTCACCGTGGCACTCCGGTACCAGCTACCGGTGACCGGAGCCGATCACGCGGCACTCCGGAAGATCGCAGCACGCTGCGGGTGAGCTGTATCCCTCGAGCGCGATCGAGACCGGCGATCGTCAGCACACCGAACGCGGAGGACGGAGCGCAGGCGAAGGTCGCGACCGCCTCCGGGCTCGACTCGCTCAGGCGCCGGTGGCCACGGGACGTTTTGTATCGTGCGCCCACTGCGACCAGGAACCCGGATACAGCGCCGCCTCCACGCCGACCACCGCGAGAGCCGCGATCGCATGCGCCGCTGTCACCCCCGACCCGCAGTACACCGCGACCGGTTCGCCGCCCAGTTCACCGTAGCGCCGGCGCAGCAGTTCGGCGGGCAGGAAACACCCGTCCTCGTCGAGGTTCTCGCTGGTCGGGGCGCTGACGGCACCGGGGATATGCCCCGCGCGCGGATCCACCGGCTCGTGTTCGCCGCGGAACCGCTCGGCGGCCCGGGCATCCAGCAGCACCCCTTTCCAGCGGGCGGCGGCGTCGGCGTCGATCACCGGCAGCCGTCCGGGTTCGAGGTCGATATCGCCGAGCTCCGGATCCGGTTCCACGCCGGTCGCCAGCTCACCACCGGCGCGCAGCCAGGCGGGGAGCCCGCCGTCCAGGATGCGCACATCGGCGATCCCGGCCCAGCGCAGCAGCCACCACGCCCGGGCCGCCGACATACCGCCGAGAGCGTCGTAGACGACGACCGGATCGCCGGCGCGCAGTCCCCAGCTGCGCGCGCATTTCTGCAGCTGTCCGGGGTCCGGCAGCGGATGCCGGCCGAGTGCCGGAGTGGGCAGGGCGGCGAGTTCGGTGTCCAGATCGACGAACACCGCCCCCGGGATATGGCCGTTCTGGTAGTGCTGCGGCCCCTCGGGGTCACCGAGTTGCCAGCGGACATCCAGCAGCCGCAGGTTCTTTTCCGTTGATTCCCGGAGTTCTTCAGCCGAGATCAGTACCGCGTTCAACGCAGCTCCTCGTCCAAGATTCTGGAACAGATTTCGTCACCGTACGCGGCATGGCAGGTGACGTCCACGCCAACCCCGGAATTCGCCGGCCGGTGTCCGGGCTCGGAGGGGCTCAGATCCGGGCGAGCAGGGTCAGCGGATCCTCCAGCAGTCCGGCAACCGTGGCCAGGAACCGGGCCGCCAGTTCACCGTCGATCATGCGATGATCGAAGCTCAGGGTCAGCGTGACCACCGACCGCACAGCCAATTCGCCGCGAAATACCCACGGCCGCCGGGTAACCGCGCCCACGCACAGAATCGCGGCCTCACCCGGATTGACCAGCGGTGTTCCCGTATCGACCCCGAAAACACCGACATTGGAAATGGTGAATGTCCCGCCGCGCAGATCGGGCAGATTCGCCCGGCCGTCACGGGCGGTCTGCGCCAGCCAGCCGATCTCCCGGCACAGCTCGCGCAGGCTCAAGGTCTGTGCGTCCTTGATATTCGGCACCAGCAGTCCGCGTGCGGTGGCAACAGCGATACCCAGGTTGACGTAGTACCTGGTGACGATCTCCGAATTCGCCTCGTCCCAGAAGGTGTTGATGCCCGGATACTCGGCCAGGGCGGCGAGCACCGATTTCGCGACCAGCGCAAGCGGTGTGGGGGTGAGCCCTTCGAAGGATTTGGTGGCGCGCAGATGTTCCAGCAGTTCCAGCGACGACGTGATATCGACCGTGCTGGAGGTGGACGCCTGGGGAATGGTACGAGCGCTGGCCGTCATCGCCGCCGCGGTCCGCTTCCGCACCCCGGAGATCGCGACCCGCTCCTCGCGCACCGAGCCGCCCGCCCGCTGCCCGGCCGGCGCGGACTCCTCGGTATCCCGCTCCCGGGAATCGGGTTCGGACACCGGAACCGCACCGCGGACATCCGCGACAGTGACCGCCCCTTCCGGCCCCGAACCGGCCACGTACCAGAGGTCGATCCCCAACTCCCGAGCCAGCTTCCGCGCTCCCGGCGTAGCGGCGACCCGCCCACCGGCGAGGCCCGCCTCGGCCGCGGCGATCCCGCCCGGCTCCCGCGGCGCACCGGAGCGTTCCCCGGACCCCGCGGTGACCGGCCCGCCCGCGCCGATCACCCCATCCTCGTATTCCACCGCGGAAGACGACCGGATGTCGTCGCCCGGCGATTCGCCGGTGGCCGCCCGCCGACCTCCCCGGCGGCGCCGCGATACCTGCTCCTCCGCCGGTCCGTAGCCGACCAGCACCGCGCTGTGGCCGTTACCGCCCGGCCCGGGAGCGGCCGTGCGGATCCGCAACAGCGGCGCCCCGACCTCGACGGTCGCGCCCGGCTCGGCGAGCAGTTCCACCACCGTTCCGGCGAACGGGGACGGTAGCGCGACCACGGCCTTGGCCGTCTCCACCTCCGCGATGGTCTGGTTCAGTTCGACCTCGTCGCCGACCGCAACGGTCCAGTTCTGCAGTTCGGCGTCGGTGAGTCCCTCGCCGAGATCCGGTAGCCGGAACTCCAGGATCTCACCGGATTCGGCAGTAGGGGCGTCGTCCACGATGGGCACCTCCGGCTGGCGTCTGGGTGGCGACGGCACCTCAGGCGGCAAGCGTTCGATCGACCGCCGCCAGGATGCGGTCCGGGTCGGGCAGATGATGCTTCTCGAGCTTAGCCGGAGGGTAGGGAATATCGAACCCGCCGACCCGGCCGACCGGTGCTTCGAGCTGATAGAAACAACGTTCGGTGATCCGGGCCGCGATTTCCGCGCCGATCCCGCCGGTGACCGGCGCCTCGTGCACCACCACCAGCCGGCCGGTCTTGTCCACCGATTCCGCGATGGTGTCGATATCCAGCGGCGCCAGACTCCGCAGGTCGATGATTTCAAGCGAAATCTCTTCTTCTGCAGCAATTTTCGCTGCGGACAGAGCGGTCGCGACCGTCCCGCCGTAGGCGACGACGGTGGCATCCGAACCCGGCACGCAGACCCGCGCCCGGTCCAGTGGCAGCGGATCCGGCGCCGCCGGGTCGAGTTCGGCTTTGTCCCAGTAGCGGCGTTTGGGTTCGAAGAAGATCACCGGATCGTCGAGCGCGATGGCCTGGCGGATCATCGTGTACGCGTCGGCGGGGTTACTCGGCGACACCACCCGCAATCCCGCGGTATGCGCGAAATACGCTTCCGGCGATTCGGAATGATGCTCCACCGAGCCGATCCCGCCGCCGAACGGGATGCGGATCGTGAGCGGGGCACGCACCTTGCCTCGTGTCCGGTAGTGGATCTTGGCCACCTGCGACACGATCTGGTCGAACGCCGGGTAGACGAAACCGTCGAACTGGATCTCACACACCGGCCGGTAGCCGCGCAGCGCCATCCCGAATGCCGTGCCGACGATGCCCGATTCCGCCAGCGGCGTATCGATCACGCGGCGGTCGCCGAAATCCTTCTGCAGCGTATCGGTCACCCGGAACACACCGCCCAGCCGGCCGATATCCTCGCCCATCAGTACGACCTTGGGGTCGTCTTCCAGGGCAGTGCGCAACCCGGCATTGAGCGCCGCGGCGAATGTGCTGATCATGAGCGCACTCCTTCCTCGAGCGGTGCGGGATCCGCGGCCAGGTATTCGGCGTAGTCCCGGCGTTGGGCGTCGATGAACGGATGCGGGGTCGCGTAGACGTGGTCGAACAGCTCCAGCGGGTCCGGATCGGGCATGGCGAGGGTGGCCGAACGCACCCGGTGCGCCACCTCGTCCGCCCGCTCGTCCACCCGGCGTTGCGCGGCCGAGTCGAACAGGCCCTCCCGTTCCAGCAGCCGGCGTACCCGCAGGATCGGGTCGCGGCGGGCCCATTCCTCGGTTTCCGCGGCGGTGCGGTAGCGGGTGGGGTCGTCGGCGGTGGTGTGCGGGCCCATCCGGTAGGTGATGGCCTCGATGAACGACGGTCCCCCGCCACCGCGGGCACGTCCGGCCGCCCGGCGGGTGACGGCCAGCACGGCCAGCACATCGTTGCCGTCCACCCGGCAGGCGGGGAGGCCGTGCCCCACCGCGCGCTGGGCGATCGGGGTCGCGCTCTGCAGTTGCACCGGTTCGCTGATCGCCCAGTGGTTGTTCTGGCAGAAGAACACCACGGGGGCGCTCCAGGTCGAGGCGAAGGTCATGGCCTCGGCGATATCGCCCTGGCTGGTGGCACCGTCCCCGAAGTAGGCGATGGTGGCGATCTCGGCGCCGTCGAGATGGGCGGCGTAGGCGTATCCGGTGGCGTGCAGACCCTGCGCACCGACCACGATCGCCGGATTGGTGATGTTGAACTCGTCGGGGTCCCACGACGAATGCGCTACTCCCCGCCACATCGCGGTGAGCGCCCCCGGGTCGACCCCACGGCAGTAGGCCACGGCTGTTTCGCGGTAACTGGTGAACACGTAATCGTCGGGTTGCAGGGCGTGCGCCGAACCGACCTGGGCGGCTTCCTGCCCCTGCAGCGGCGCCCACAACCCGAGCTGTCCCTGCCGGGCCAGCGCGACCGCTTCGCTGTCGATCCGCCGGCCGACCACCAGATCTTCGTACAGCTGCCATAGTTCGTCCGGCCCGATATCGGCGACCAGGGCCTGATATTCGGGGTTGTGCACCCGAGCGCCGTCGGGCTGGATCAACTGAACCGGATACTCGGTTGTGCCGGGCATCGGCCTCGCCTCCTCACGCGGGTCACGCAGTGATGTGGCCTACACCACATAGCATCCACGCTTATGCGAGCTGCGCAAGTCTCGATCCAGCAACTGAGCATGGTGCACAGTATTCTTCCCCCTAGGGCTGTCATACTGCGCTTCATGACCAGTCGAGACGCTCCCGAGCCGGTATTGGACTCCACCGACGCCCGCCTACTGCTGGAACTGACCACCAGCCCCCGCGCCACGGGTGTGGAACTGGCCGCCCGGCTCGGCCTTTCCCGCAATACCGTGCAGGCCCGGCTGGCACGCTGGGAAGCCGCCGGCGTACTCGGCAGTTTCGAACTCCGGGTGCGACCACGCGCCCTGGGGTACCGGCTGTCGGCGTTCGTGGCGGTCGTGGTCGACCAGCATCGCCTGGATGCGGTGGTCGGCGACCTGGCCGAGGTACCGGAGGTGACCGAGGTCTACGGAATGACGGGTCCCACCGATCTCACCGTCCGGGTGGTCGCCCGCGATACCGACGACCTCTACCGGATCGCCGGACAGATCCTGCGGATCCCCGGCGTGGTCCGCACCAATATGTCGCTGGTCATGCAGGAACTGGTGGGTCCGCGAACCGAACCGCTGCTGAAACGCCTGGCCGAGCCGGACTGAAGCACACTTCCCAACCACCCACGCCCCATTAAGCGACATACGTAGGCTTGTGTCTCAGTAAGGGGTAGGGTGCCGATATGGAGCTTTCAGGCACAGTAACCGACACTTTCGCGGGCCGGACCGCCATCGTCACCGGCGGCGGATCGGGTATCGGCGCGGCACTGGCCCGCCGCCTGGCCGGCCACGGCGCGAAGGTCGTCGTCGCCGACCTCGACCCCGCCACCGCGGCGAAGGTCGCGGGCGAGATCGGCGACGCCGCGGTCTCCACCGGCGGCGACGCCGCCGACCCCGAGGTGATCCAGCAGCAGATCGCCACGGCGGAATCTTCCTTCGGCCCGGTCGACTTCTATTTCGCGAACGCCGGCATCGGCGGTGGCGCGGGCCTCGACAGCACCGACGCGCAATGGTCGGCCGCCCTCGAGATCAACACCCTGGCGCATATCCGCGCCGCCCGCCTCCTGGTCCCCCGCTGGCTGGAACGCGGCAGCGGCTACTTCGTCAGCACCGCCTCGGCCGCGGGCCTGCTCACCCAGCTCGGCTCCGCCCCGTACTCGGTCTCCAAACACGCCGCCGTCGGCTTCGCCGAATGGCTCTCGATCACCTACGGCGACAAGGGAATCGGTGTCAGCTGCGTCTGTCCGATGGGTGTCGACACGGCACTGCTGCGCGAAGGAATGATCCCCGAGAACAACGCCGAAGCGGGCCGGCTCGCCATCAACGCAGTGAAATCCGCAGGCACGGTCCTCAGCCCCGAAGAGGTCGCCGACACCGTCCTGGCCGGGGTCGCGGCCGGCGAATTCCTGATCCTCCCCCACCCCGAAGTCCTGCAGATGTACCGCAACAAAAGCTCGGACTACGACCGCTGGATCCGCGGAATGCGCCGCTTCCAAGCAGCCCTCGAAAACCCCACCACCTGACCCTCGACTTCTCTGCCACCTCGGTGGTTACGGCCTGGACAGCGACTCAGGGACAGTGCCCAAGGTGCGCACCAACGGATTAAAGGAATGCGGCAGCCTTGGCGATTTCGCCGGGGGTGCCGAAACGCCGCATGGGATTATCCGCGACCCGCTCGGCTTTGAACTGCTCGGCGGCCGCTGCGGTCATCGTAATTTTCCAGAATTCCCGTATCGATGGGGCCGGGACTCATCGCGTTGACCCGGATCCCGCGCGGGGCCGAGCGTGGTTTGCGAGCGACCGGTGATCACCACACGGGCTCCACCTTCCGCCAGCAGCTTCGCCAGCGCGAACCCCATACCGCTGCTACCGCCCGTGATCACCACATTTTGGTCGCTGTATTCACCCATGCCGGGATATCTCCGTTCTCGTCTCGAAATTCGTTCAGCCACGGGGAATTCGCCGCCGTCGACAACGAGACTGCTCCCGGTCAGCCAGCTTGCCCGCTGGGACACGAGGAACAGCACCGCGTGGCAATATCGTCGGGCCGGCCGTCGCGACCCCAGCGGTGGCGCCGTGTTGCCCTGGCCCGGTCCAGCATCCAGACGCGCCCACTACTCTCGCGTTGCTTCCCCGCCGGGGTGGCGGTTCTGCCGGGAGACACGGTGTTGACCCGGATTCCGAACGGTGCCAATTCCGCCGCCAGTCCCCGGCTGTAGTTCTCGAGAGCCGCCTTCGCCGTCGTGTAGTGCAGGAACGGGGGCGCCACAGTGGGAACCGCGGCAGAGGAGATGTGCACGATCATCCCCGAACGCCGTTCCCGCATCCCCGGCGCCAGCAAGGAGTCCAGCCGCACCGAAGCCAGAAAGTTCAGGTCCAGTGCGTCCTGCCACGCCTCGTCCGGTATCGCCAGCGCGCCCTGGTACGGGCCCGCCCCGCCCGCGTTGTGGACCAGGATGTCCACCCCGCCGAACGCCTCCTGCGCGGCCGTGGCGAGCGCCGCCGCGCCTGCCCGCGTCCGCACGTCGGCCGCCACGAAGACAGCACCCTCCGGCACCGCGCCGGTCGCCGATCTGGCGGTGGTGAGCACCTCGGCACCCGCGTCCAGAAGTTGACGGACAACGGCCGCCCCGATTCCGCGAGTGCCACCCGTCACCAAGGCCCGCTTACCCGAGAGTTCCCTTGTTCCGGAACCGTTCTCGATCGTGCTCATGCCAGCAGTCCTCTCGATTGCGTATTTGTCGGCTCGACGGAAAAGAGACCGATATGCCTTGGAGCGCGATTCTTCGGAGAAACCGCGATAAACACCTCGCCGAGCTGTTTCACGGTATGCCCGCAAAAGAACGAGAGGCAAAGACGAAAATCGAGTAGGCGCCATAGGAAATTCCTATTCCCACCCCGCCCTTCGCTCGTGGCCCACGCAGTTCGCGGTTCGTCCATCAGCAGCTCGGCCGGCCCGATCACGGCGGCGCGGATCCGTAGTGACGACGGCGCGAGGCGCTCTCGACCATCGCGCCCACCAGGCCGGACTCCACCAGTAACGCCAGCTCCTCGCTGGAAGCGCCGAGTAGTTCCGGAATACCGAGGCACTCACCGACCCGGCCATCGGTCCACACCGGTGCCCACGACCCGTCGCGGTATTGCAGCCAGTGCGCGGGCTGTTCCTCCCGCAACATTCCCAGCACGGTGCGCAGGCTCATCGTGCTGTTCCCGGACTGCGAATGCCCGCGGCAGGGCTGGGAGAGGGCCCGGAGATACCAGCGCGGAGTGGACCGATCGTCGCCGGCCGACACCGTTCGCTTTCGATGAGTACGTTATCCATCAATTGTCCGATCTCGATCGCACAGCGGAAGTATTCAGACGCCCGGTACCGCGATGGGCCCGCGGAGCCGACCCCGTCCACCGGGAGCGAGGACAGCACACCATCGGTGGCGATACCATGGAAAGCCCAGCGTGAGCAGACATTCGAACCTGCGCAAAGCCGCACGATCAGGTGCGCGGGTGCGATAGAAAAGCGTTCAGATTTCCCGCCCGGCCGGATTCACGAACGGGCACCTCCGCATTCACATTTCAGGAGCGTCAGATGACTGAATCCCCGACCCTGCTTCGCCGCCAGCTCGGGCGGTTCCTCCGCGAGTGCCGCGAAGCCACCGGCATGACAATCGCTATCGCCGCCGCAGAGGCCGAGCTCAGCGCGACCGGCCTGCAACGACTGGAGGCAGGGCATTCCAAAACCCCCCGTACACAGGCTGTCCGGGAGCTGTGCACGCTCTACGAGGTCAGCCCGGACGAGACCGAGCAGGCGGTAAACCTCGCCGTCAAAGCCGCGAAAACGGATGATGAGGGAGTCATCACGCTGGGTGGCATGTTCAGCGATGCCTTCAATCTGTATGCGGGTATGGAGCGTTCGGCCCGCCGGATGATCACCTTTCAACAGTTGGTTCCGGGCTTGCTGCAAACCCCGGGGTATGCCCGCGGTCTGGTCGAATCGTTTCTCGGCGACGGAAGCGCCGATGACATCGAGCAGCGCGTTCGGACCCGACTGAAGCGCCAGGTGATGGTGACCCGCAAGTACAGTCCCCTCCGGCTCGACGTTCTACTCCACGAGTCCGCTACCCGCCACGTGATCGGATCACCGGCGATCATGGCCGCTCAGATGAGAGAGCTGGCCGAGGTCAGCAAACTGCCAAACGTGACTGTACGAGTACAGCCGTTCTCAGCTGGATCGACATGGGGCATGCTGCCGGGCGCGTTTATCATCCTCGACTTCGGGACCGATAGACGCGGCAACCTCATCGAGCCACCTGTCGTCTACCTCGATGGAGCGATGAGCGGTGATCTGTACATCGAGAACCAGGAGATCGTCGAGCGATACCATGGCTTGGCCGAACATATTCAGCGCACCACGTTGGACGAGGTGGAGACACGAAGCCTGCTCCGGCGGGTAGCAAGGGAGTACGACCGTGACTGATGACCTAACCGAGGGTCGCTGGTTCAAGAGCAGCTACAGCGAGACTACTGGCCAATGCGTCGAGGTCGCCCATCTCAGCGGGGGCAGGGTCGGTGTCCGCGACTCGAAGAATCCGAGCGGCCCTGCCCTGACCTTCGGTCCTGCCGAGTGGGACGCATTCACCACCAGTGGACACTGCGGCGAATTCGACCGCCCGAACAGCTGAAATAGCCCTCGCTGGACCCACAGACGACGCGGTCCACGGCCGAAGCCCTCGAAACGAGTAGACCTCAGATCCGGGGGCTTCGGCATATCCGGTCCGTCCGGCATCTGATAGCCTCTGCGGCAGCAGACCACAGAGCTTGGGGGGCTGACGCCGAATGCGGTTGCACAGGGTATTGACGTCGGTGGCGGCGCTCGCGGTCGCCGGGGCACTGGTCACCGGGTGCGATTCCGCCGGAGGTAACAGCGAATCTGCTCCGACGACCACCAGCGCACTCACACCACTGGGCCTGGAGCCCGAGGCGCCCGCGAGCTATCAGCCGTGCACGGCGGTCACCCAGGACATCCGCGATCAACTGCAACTCAATGCGACCTCGGAGCCTTATCCGAGCGACTACGACGGTCCGGGCGGTCTGAAGTGGCGCGGTTGCACTTTTGTTCGCGTCAATGGGTATGCGGTGGGGATCAGGACAACCAATATCACCTTGCAGTTCGTCCGCGAGAACTGGAGCAACGGCCTGCGGGATTTCACAATCGACGGCAGAAACGCGACCTCGGTACACAAAAGCGACGAGCACGGGTGCACAGTCAACGTCGAAATGCGAGGCGGCAGCCTGGATTTCAACCTCGACAACCCGGTCTCCAACAGAGACACCGGACACCTCGACTCCTGCCAACTCGCCACCGAGGTAGCCGAACTCGTGGTCCCCACCCTGCCTGCCGGAGCCTGACCACTGCATAAGCCATGATCCACAGCCGTATCAGCCGGAATCTCGACTCAGGGGGGGCACATGACCGATGAGAACGCAGGCGAACGCCCGCTGGCGAACCTAATCACCGAGGCTCAGGAAGGCCGCATGTCGGTACGGCTGACCCCTGAGGAGTTCGTCAACATCAATCGGGATTGCGATCGTTTCAAAACCCACATCCGTCAGATGCAGGAGCGAGCGAAGATAATCTCCGAGACACCGGACAAAGCATGGGGCCTCGGCGCCGACAACCCCCTGCTCACCTCGGCGCAGACCATGGTGGCTCGTTTCCGGACGAAGGCCAAAGGCGCCGAGGACGGCAATGACGTCCACGCCATCCTCGAACAGAACTACAAGATCATCGAGGACATCCAGAGCGTGCACAAAATCATCCTGGACCGCTATATGGCCACCGACACCGCCTTCGCCGATGCCGTCCGCCAATACGAATCCGGGCTCGGCGCCCCCGCCCCCATCCAGGGCACACGCCGCCAGCCCGGCATGACCGCATACCTATAACCACCGCGATACCCAGATCACCCGGGGGGAAGAAACTTTGGCCGACTACGAATCACCGCGTATCCCCGGGGGCGGCGAACGACCACGGAGCATGATCCACGCCGATATCTATGCTGCCTTCCAATCCACCCTGCCCGCCGAAGCGCAGAAGCTCGCCGACAGCTACCGGCAGTTGTCCTGGGATTGGGTCGCCGGACTCGAGGTGTTCTCGACCAGTATCAAGAAATCGGTGGCCGCAGCCTGGGAGGGTGAGGCCGCCGATGCCTTCATCGACTCCATCCGTCGCTACGTCGGTCAGGCGGCCTTCCTCGAAACCGAACTCCTCGATCTCGCCAACCGGGTCACCGAGAGCGCATCGTCGGTGGAGACCACCAAACACGAACTCCCGAAACCGCTCGAGGAAAAACACCCGCTCCATATCGATTCGTGGCCGATCGTGGGCACCAACAGCGACCCCAGGATCGAGCAGGCGCAGGAGGACGCCCAGGCGATCATGACGAACAAATACGTCCTCCCGTTCGTCGGCACCGTCGATCCGAAGGTGCCCGTCCTGAGCACGCCGGTGAACCCGACCTCCCCGCTGGATATCGACGAACCCACCACCGGTAAACCCGTCGGCCCGGGCAATGAGACCGATTCGGGTACCGACAACGGAACCGGAGACCCCAACGGCCCCGGCTCGACCGACCCCGAGGAACCCGGAAGCGAAGAACCGGCCCCGGAGGACACCGGGACCGAGGACGATACCGATCAGGAATCTCCCTGGACCTCCGAGCAGACGGAGGCGCCCACCGGTACCGAACCGTCCGATACCGGAACCCCGGCGCCCACCGCGCCGGCGGCCACCACCCCCGCCGGGGTGCCCAGCCCTGGCTCTCCGGCGGGCGCCCCCGGCCCGGGCACGCCGGAGAACCCAGGCCCCGGCCGCACCGTCCCCGGCACGCCCGGCGGTGCGGCGCCGGCCGCCGCGGCCACCGCCCCCGGCACCACGGCGGCCGGCGCACCCCGCGGTATGGGTATGGGTGGTATGCCGATGGGCGCCGCCGGACGTGGTGGGCAGCAGGACGAGGACGCCGAACGCAAGACCCCGGACTACCTGGTGAATATGGAGAACACCGAGGAACTCCTCGGTGAGATGCCGAGAACCCTGCCGGGCGGTCTGATCGGCACGAATCCGGAACCGGAGGACAGCCGCTGATGGCCACGTGGACGATGGACCCGGAAACCTTCGCGGCACTCTGGTACAGCGACGCCAACGATCGCTTCCCGCCACCGCTGAAATATCTGAGCCGGTTCCGCCAAGAAGACGATTTCGCCCGCTTCCGCGACGAGGTCCGCGCCGGCTACGACCGCGACGAACGCGAGGCAATCGCGCTAGCCCTGCACATCCTGTCGAATTCCCGGCTGCGCATCGAAATCCTCGGCTGCACCAACAAACATCGAAGCAGCTCCGGTCCCGAGGACATCAAGGAATACCGCGTCCTCGCCACCGCCGACCACCAGCGCTCGGTCATCGCCTTCCAGGGCGGCCGCGCCGACGAATACGGCGATATCAGCCTCCACCTGCTGGCCCCGGATTCGCTACCCGCACACCTGGTCCGCAGCATCCCGGACTGCCGGCCCGGCCGCGAACCCGCCGCCACCTTCCACCCGCAAGACCTCGAAACCGGCCACAACGCCAACGGCCGCACCACCGCCGCTCGCAGCCCCCGGGAACAATACGAGCGCCTACTCGGCCGCCGCGGCGACGGCTACGGCATCGCCCGCCTCTACCTCGGCCCTATCTACACCCGCCCCGACCCGTTCCGCACGGTCCGCTGGTTCGACGTCACCGCCGACGGTCGCTACACCGAAACCCGGGGCAACCACGTCACGGTCCGCCCCACCACCCGCGACGACCTCACCACCCGCTTCGCCGCCTGGGCCGAGGCCGCGCACACCCGGATCCGCGAATCCGAACCCGCCTGGTGAGCAGCGGCGACGAAATCGCTCCGCTATCCGGAGGCCGCCACAGCCGGGCGCAATCGATATCCAGTGGTCCGAGATCCGCGAGTACCGGTGGGGTTGACGAGTGAATGGGGCAGCGCGCCGGGATCCGCAATGGTGGACCGACTGGTTATCCGCGGTGGAGGAGTACCGCACCGAGCACGGGCACACCGATATCCCGGTGACCTGCCGGACGAGGGATGGCCGGTGGCTGGGTAGCTGGATTTCCGCGCGTCGCAGGGATTTCCGGGAAGGCAAACTCAGCGGCGACGAGGTGGCGATGCTGGCCGCGGTCGGTGTCGACGTGCGAATTCAGGGGCGTGCCGCGCGGCAGCGGACCCAGTCCGCACGCTCAGCGGAGCAGTGGGAACAACGAATAGCGGCGCTGGCTGCATTCCGCGATCGGTACGGGCATCCGGAGGTTCCACAGCGCTATGTCACCGAGGACGGTTTGCGGCTGGGCGGCTGGTTATCGCACTGCCGCGTGGCCCACCGCAACGGGACGCTGGATCCGCGGCGCGCATAACAGCTGACCGAACTCGGCGTCGAATTGGATACCGAGCTCGCCAGGTGGCTGTCGAACCTAGCCGAACTCGCGACGTTCCGTGCCGAGCACGGACACGGCAATGTGCCCTCGCAGTACCGGACCGCCGGCGGAACCTGGCTCGGCGACTGGCTGCGCCGCTGCCGCGACGCCCACCGCGCAACCCGAACTCGTCATAGTCCGACATACCCCGGAGTATGGGTGAGATCGCCCGCGTGCGCACGGGGAGATCCGCGTCGCCAGTCGTCTCTGTACACGAGACCTGCGGCGAGCCGGCCGGTTACTCGTCGCCGGTGACCAGCGTCTGGGCCGCGGTGCGAATGACGGCGGGAATCTCGACCGGCTTCCGTGTCGTCTCGTCCACATAAACGTGCACGAAGGTACCGGTGGCGGCCAGCTCCAGATCCTCGCCGGCCTCCCGGAAGATCGCCAGGTCGTAGGTGATGCTGGACCGCCCGAGCCGGGCAATCCGCAGCCCCACCTGCAGCTGGTCGGGGAAACTCAGCGAGGCTTGGAAGCGGCAGGAGGTCTCCGCGACGATCCCGATGGCGGGCAGCTCACGGATATCGGTTCCGGTCGCATCGATCAGCCACGCGTTGACCGCGGTATCGAAGTACGCGTAGTAGGTCACGTTGTTCACGTGCCCGTAGTGGTCGTTATCGGCCCACCGGGTGGGCACCGGCCAGAGCACCGGATACTGCTTCGTCACCCGGCCGACACTACCGGCCCGGCCCGCTACCGGCCCGGCCCGCTACCGGCGCCGCGGCACCTTGTGGACCCCGCAGGGGGGCCGCGCGATTTTTGTCATGGACGAGCACGGACAGATCTACGCATCGCCGTATCACCTACTCGGAGAATTCTTCGGGAAACTGTGGGCGTTCCGCCCGGCGCCGACGCCGAGATCAGCCTGCCGAGGGCACCTCTGTCACCACGCCGGCTGACCGGTGTTCGCGTGGACTCACCCCGAAGTGCCGTTTGAATGCCGTACTCAGCGCGAACGCGCTGCCGTACCCGACCTTGCGGGCGATCGCTTCCACCGTGTCCTCGGTGCCCTGGAGCAGGTCGGCGGCCAGGTCGAGGCGCCATTCGGTGAGGAAGGCCATGGGTGGTTCGCCGACCAGCTCGGTGAACCGGCGGGCCAGCGCCGCGCGTGATGCGCCGACCTCCTGTGCCAGCGCCGCCACGGTCCAGGCGTGGGCGGGGTTGTGCTGCAACAACCGGAGGGCCTTGCCGACCAGTGGGTCGCCGTAGGCGTGGTACCAGGGTGGGGCTTCTGCACCGGAGAACCAGGTGCGCAGGGTGGCGATGAGCAGGAGGTCCAGCAGCCGGTCCAGGACTACGCCCTGGGCTGGGAGTTCTTTGACGGTTTCGTCCGTCAGCAGGTCCAGTAGCCGATCATCGGAGCGGCCTCGCGGAACGACGAGCATCACTGGGAGAGCACGCAGTAATCGCCGGCTCACCGCACCCGCGTATTCGTAGGATCCGGTGACCATCACCGTTTCCCCGTCCGGGTCATTACCCCATTGCCGCACTCCCAGACTCATCGTCTCGCAGAGCACTTCACCGTCCATGGTGGTGGTGACCTGACCCGGGTTGATGAGAATCTGCGGTTCGGTCCCGGGGTCGTCGGCGACGGTATAGGGCCGCGGGCCCCGGAACACGGCGACATCGCCGGCCGCGATCCGGCGCTGCTCGCCGCCGGTGGTGAGCACCCACGCCGAGCCCCGGACCATCGCCACGAGGGTCAACGGCGATTCGTCCTGAATACGCAGGGACCACGGTGGGCTGAGTACCGAACGCAGCACGAAGGCGCCCCGCGCCCGCGGGCCCTCCAGCAGTGCCGCCAATGCGTCCACCCTGCCAACCCTAATCGCGTGCGAGCCCGGTGGGCTACCAACTCGTGCGCAGGGAGACGTCCAGGCGGAGAAGAACGGCCGGACCGGAGCTCGCTACAGGTACATTCCGCCGTCGGCGTATTCCGTGCGGACCGCGATGCTCTCGGCACGGTCCCGCAGTGCGACCAGTTCGGCGAGCGTGGCACCCGCAGCGGGAATATCCGCGGGGGTATCGCCCAGCCAGGACCGCGCCTCGGCCGGGGTCAGCTTGCCGATCTCCACCTGCGCCAGGCAGCGGCCAGGCCGGGTGACGGCCGGATGCAAGCGGGACAGATCCTCGTTGGTGCTGATCGCGACCAGTACGTCACGGCCTTGGCCCAACATTCCGTCGGTGAGGTTGAGCAGGCGGGAAAGCCCCTGCCCCGAGGAAGATTTGGCTTCGGCGTGGATCAGTTCGTCGCAGTCCTCCAGGATCAGCAGCCGCCAGCGGTCCGATTCGTCGTCCTCGCCTTCGGCGCCCATGGCCGCCCGCATCAGATATCCCGGCTTGGCGAACAGCTGCTCCGGGTCGAGTACGCAATCGGCCTGGCACCACGGCGACCAGGTTCGGGCCAGCGACCGCAGGGCAGTGGTCTTGCCCGTCCCGGGCGGGCCGTGGAGTAGCAGGAGCCGGCCGCGGATATCCTTCGGCCCCAGGGCCATCAGCCGGTCCAGCGCGCCCGCTACGGGCGCGCTGTAGTTACCCCGGATCTCGGGCCACTCGGGCGTGGTGACGGGGAGGGCGCGGCGGACCGGCCCGCGGTCGCCCTGGTGCCAGAAACCCATTTTGACCGAGGACCGGTCGGTATCGGTTGCCACCTCGGCATCACGGGCCGACTCCCCGATGATCCGTTCGGCCAGCTCGTCGCTGACGGCGACCACCTCCAGTGTGGCCGATTTGTCGGCCCACCGATCGGAGCGCAGGGTCCACCCGTCCCCGAGGACGAGGATCGACTGCGCATCGGATTCGATCACCGACCGCGCGATCTGCGAGCCCGGTGGCCGCAGTGGCGCGTCCGCCCGCACCCGGTCCAGTTGTTGCTTCCGGTAGTACGGTTGCACGCCGCGGCCGAACAGGCTGAGGGTCAGCATGTCGAGCAGGTCGCGGGGCGTGGAATAGGAGTCGAGGGCGGCCGACCACGGCAGGGAGTCGGCCGGGTCGGCGGCGGTCGAGTCGAAGTCGATCAGGCGAAGTGGTTCGTTGCGTTCGGGCATCGCCGCCAATGATCTGCCCGGCGGTACGGCAGCGTCCACCGGTTTTCCGGAGGTCAGGTGCGCAGGGACAGCTCGACCGATAGCTTTGCGTCCGCCATGCGCCGACGGTAACAGGAGAACGGCCCCGGGCGGGCTCGGTATCGCACCGAACCCACTCCGGGGCCGCACAGTATTCCGCGTGGTTACAGCGCTTTGAGTTCCTCGGTCACCGCACCCACCGATTTCTTCGCGTCAC
The DNA here is from genome assembly GCF_044453135.1 of Nocardia sp. NPDC051750. Taxonomy (NCBI): domain Bacteria; kingdom Bacillati; phylum Actinomycetota; class Actinomycetes; order Mycobacteriales; family Nocardiaceae; genus Nocardia; species Nocardia sp. NPDC051750. Next base: position 128,473 of record NZ_JBITCK010000009.1, read on the forward strand.
CGAACAGCATGGCCGTGTGGTCGGCGTAGAAGAGCGGGTTGTCGATACCGGCGAAACCGCTGTTCATCGAACGCTTCAGCACGATCACCGATTTCGCCTGGTCGACATTGAGGACCGGCATCCCGTAGATCGGGCTGGCGGAATCCTCGCGGGCGGCCGGGTTGGTGACATCGTTGGCGCCGATCACCAGGGCGACATCGGTGCGGCCGAATTCGCCGTTGATATCGTCCATTTCCTTCATGGCGTCATACGACACCTCGGCCTCGGCGAGCAGCACGTTCATATGTCCGGGCATCCGGCCGGCCACCGGGTGGATGGCATATTTGACCTCCACCCCCTTGGCCTCCAGCAGTCCGGCCATTTCCTTCACCGCGTGCTGCGCCTGGGCGACGGCCATACCGTATCCGGGCACCACGATGACCTGGTTGGCGTAGGCCATCTGGATCGCGGCGTCGGCGGCGGAGGTGGCCTTCGCCTGCTTCTGTTCGCCGTCACCGGACGCGGCGACCGCGCCGCCACCACCGAATCCGCCCGCGACGATCGCCGGGATCGAACGGTTCATCGCCTTGGCCATCAGGTTGGTGAGGATGGTGCCCGAGGCGCCGACGATCATGCCGGCGACGATCATGGCCGTGTTGTTCAGCGCTAGCCCGGCCGCAGCGGCCGAGAGCCCGGTGAGCGCGTTCAGCAGGGAGATGACCACCGGCATATCCGCGCCGCCGATCGGCAGCACCACCATCAGGCCCAGCACACCCGCTGCCAGCAGCAGCAGGATCATCCACCACTGCGATACGCCGCCGTCGGCCGCACCGAGACCGATCACGACCGCCGCCACCACCGCGACGATCAGCAGCAGCAGGTTCACCACCTGCTGCAGTTTCCCGAGCCCGATCGGACGGCCGGGCAGGATCTCCTGCAGCTTGCCGAACGCGATGAGCGAACCCCAGAACGAGATGGAACCGATGATCGCGGCGAACAGCGATCCGACGATGATGTGCACCGTCGGCTCTTCACCGTGATGGAACACCGAGAAGCCGGTGGTGTCGATGAATTCGGCCCAGGCGATCAACGCGACCGTGCCACCGCCGACGCCGTTGAACGCCGCCACCAGCTGCGGCATCGCGGTCATCTTGGTGTAGCGCGCGGGCGGCACACCCAGGAGCACACCGACCACGAGACCGGCGACGATGATGATCCAGTTGCTGGTATCCCGCACCGCGATCAAGGTGGCGACCACCGCGATCGCCATACCGGCGGCCGCGATCCAGTTACCCCGGACCGCGGTCTTCGGGCCGGTCAGCCCCATCAGGCCGTAGATGAAGAGGGCGAAGGACAGGATGTAGAGGATATCGACCAGATTGTCCATGGGTCACTTACCTGCCTTCTCGGCACCCGCGGTGGGCTTCTTGCCTTTGAACATGCCCAGCATCCGGTCGGTCACCACGAAACCGCCGATCACGTTCAGCGTTCCGAACACCACGGCCACGAACAGAATGATCTGCACCCCGATCGAGGGGTCCTCCATCCGGCCCAGGGTGACCAGCGCGCCCAGTACGACGATGCCGTGAATGGCGTTGGTACCCGACATCAGCGGGGTGTGCAGGGTATTGGGGACCTTGGAGATCACCGCGAAACCCACGAATCCGGACAGCACCAGGATCGCGATATTCGCCAACAGCTCGCTGTACATCACTCGGCCTTCGTTGTCGGTTCGGCGTCACGGGTGACGCAGGAATCGGCCAGCACCTGATCGGAGAAATCCGGTTTCAGCGCGCCCTCGGCCAGCATGAGCTCCAGCAGCGCGGAGATATTCTTCGAGTACAGTTCGCTGGCGTGCTCGGGCATGGTGGCGGGCAGATTCAGCGGCGAGCAGATCGTCACCTCGTGCTTCACCACGGTTTCGCCGGGTTCGGTGAGTTCGCAGTTGCCGCCGGTCTCGCCGGCCAGGTCCACGATCACGCTGCCCGGTTTCATCCCCTCGACCGCGGCGGCGGTCACCAGGCGCGGCGCCGGACGGCCCGGTACCAGGGCGGTCGTGATCACCACGTCGAAACTCTTGATGGCGTCTTCCAGCGCCTGCTGCTGTTTCGCCTTCTCCTCGTCGGTGAGTTCGCGGGCGTACCCACCCTCGCCGGCGGCATCGATGCCCAGGTCGAGCCACTGGGCGCCCACCGAACGCACCTGATCGGCGACCTCGGGCCGCACGTCGTAACCGGTGGTCCGGCCACCCAGCCGCTTGGCGGTGGCCAGCGCCTGCAGTCCCGCCACCCCGACACCGAGCACCAGTACCGTTGCCGGTTTCACGGTGCCGGCGGCGGTGGTGAGCATGGGGAAGAAGCGGGTCGATTCCGACGCCGCCAGCAGCACTGCCTTGTATCCGGACACATTCGCCTGGGAGGACAGCGCGTCCATCACCTGGGCCCGCGAGATCCGCGGGATCGCCTCCACCGCGAACGCCTGAACCTTTGCTTTCTTCAGCGCGTCGATCTGGTTGTCGGCGTTGCGCGGCGCGAGGAATCCGATGAGGGTCTGGTCCGCGGCCAGTTTCGCGACCTCGGCATCGGTCGGCGGCGCGACCTTGACGACCACATCGGCGGACCAGGCGTCACCGATGGTCGCGCCGACCTCCTCGTAGGCGGTATCGGGAATGAGCGCGCCCAGTCCGGCTCCGGCTTCGACCACGACCTCCACACCCTGTTTCACCAGGGCAGGAATGATCTTCGGTACCAGGGCGACCCGCCGCTCGCCCGCGGCGGTTTCGCGAACGACACCGACACGCGCCCCGCGCGGCGACGAATCGCTCACGGTCTGCGTTGTCTCCACTTGTCTGTTTCCCTCTCCTACGGTGCTCGGCCGCCGATGACGGCGGCGGGCGGGGTGTCCGTGAACACACCCGCCCGAAATCCTCGCCACCGTACATCGGCCCGAGTGAGATTAGCTGAGATGCCCGTCACACCGACCGGGCAGGGCCTGTCACCTTCGCATCGGTAAATGCAGATCAGCGGGGATATCCGAGCGACCGCGCGTGCGAGTTTGAAAAGTTTGCCAATTCCTTCGACTCGTTCACCCCCCCGCTGACTCTTGGGCAATATAGTCACGAGGTGAGCGAATGCGTTTTCTGCCGGATCGTGGCCGGTGCCGCGCCGGCCCACCGGGTCTACGAGGACGGCGCCGTCTGCGCGTTCCTCGATATCCGGCCGATCACCCGGGGGCACACCCTGGTGATCCCCAAACACCACGCGACAGACCTGTCCGAACTCGACGCCGAGGCCGGGGCCGGACTGTTCCGGATCGGTCACCGGATCGCGCTGGCGGCACAGGGCCCGGCATTCGCCGCCGACGGCGCGAACCTGCTGATCAACGACGGCAAAGCGGCTTTCCAGACCGTCGGCCACGTGCACCTGCACGTACTCCCCCGCAAACACGGGGACAAATTCCGTGTCGCCTCCGGACTGGTGCTGCGCCGGTCGCACGAACCGGAGCAGGTCGCGGCCGCGCTGCGCGCCGGTCTCGCCGCGCTCGATACGCCGACCGCCGACACCGATACCGATCCCGGCTGATAGGAACGGTTCACGCCCGATTCCGACCAGCCCACGAAAGGCACCACCCATGCACGATCTCCCCAGCCGTCCCGAACTCGTCGCACTGCTGTCCGACCAGTTCGATGCCCTCGCCGATCTGGTCACCGGACTCGACGAGGACCGATGGCGGGCTCCCTCTCCGCTGCCGGGATGGACGGTTTTCGATGTGATCGGCCATGTCGTCGCCACCGAATCGCTCCTGCTCGGCGATAAGCCGCCGGCCCGCGACCCGCAGACACCCGATATCGACGTCAAGACCCTGCCGCATGTGCGCAACGACATCGGGGTGATGAACGAGATCTGGTTGCAGCGGCTGCGGTCCCGGTCCGGCGCGGACCTGCTGCGGATGTATCACGAGGTGATCGACCGGCGCCGGAAAGCGCTGTCGGCCATGGACGATCATGCCTGGCTGGCTCCCGCCCAGTCGCCGGTCGGTGAGGTGCCCTACGCGCGGTTCATGCGAGTACGGCTGTTCGACTGCTGGATGCACGAACTCGATATCGCGGACGCCCTGGGGAAACAGGTCGACGAGGGAGGCGCCCGCGGCGCGGGGGGCTTCGCGGAATTCGCGCAGTCGCTGCCGCGGGTCGTCGCGAAACGCGGGAAGGCCCCGGCGGGATCGCTGATCACTTTCGAGCTGACCGGCCCGCTCGCGCGGACACTGCATATCGAGGTCGGTGATCGCGCCCGCTATGTGGAGACGCCCGGCGGGGACGCCACCGTCACAGTGGCGTTGGATTCCGGCCTGCTGGTCCGGCTCGGCGGCGGCCGGGTGGACCCCGAGACGGTGCTGGACCGGATCGATATCCGTGGTGACACGGAGCTGGGCCGGCAGATAGTCCGGAACCTGGCGTTCACCATCTGATATGCGACTTTTCCTGTCGAGCTACCGATTCGGCGCCCACTACGACAAATTCGCCGCACTCGCCGGCGAACCGGGCCCGATCGCGGTGATCGCCAACGCCTGCGACTCCTGGCCACAGGCCCGCGCCGCCGCGCTCACCAGTGAATTGGTGCCGCTGCGCACGCTCGGATTCCGCCCCGAAGAGGTCGACCTGCGCGAATACTACGGGCGGGGAACTGATTTGGCCCGGAAGCTGGCTCGTTTCCCAGCGATATGGGTACGCGGAGGCAACACCTTCGTCCTGCGCGCCCAGTTCGCCCGCAGTGGCGCGGACCGGGCCGTCCCGGAACTACTGGCCGCGGACTCGCTGGTCTACGCGGGATACAGCGCCGGCGCGTGCGTGCTGAGCCCCGATCTGCACGGCCTGGAAACCTCCGACGATCCGGCTGAGGTACCGCCGACCTGCGGTATCGCCCCGATCTGGGAGGGACTCGGGTTGATCGACCGCCCGATAGTCCCGCATCTCGATTCACCCACCGACCCCGAGGGCACCGGTAACGCCCTCGCCGCCCGCTTCCGCGCCGCCGGCATCCCCCACTGGGCACTCACCGATAACGACGCTGTCATCCACGACGGAAACGAAACCCACGTCTACACCGGATGATTCGATAACCGGCGCTCCTGCCGGACGACCGCGGTCAGCCGCTGGATTCGCGTACCCGGGCGAGTGCGAACCCACGGTCGAGCAGTGCCGCGCGGTCCGCGGTCCCACCGGACCGTAGCCATTCACCGGATACGGCATCGAGTACGGCTACGGCCGTGTTCGTGAGCAGGTCCGCGGTGAACGAGTCGATCTCCGCACCCGGCAGTTGCCGCACCGCGTCGCTCACTCGCTGCCGCCATTCGGCCCGCCGCTGATGCAGTCGCCCGCCCAGTGCGGGGGTCACTTCGACGAGGCGCAGAACCGCCAGCATCTGCTCGCTCGCATGGATCTCGTCCTGCCAGTTCCGTAGGACGAAATGGAGTGAGTCCCAAGGATCTTCGCCGGCGGGCCGAGCCGCGAGGTCGGCGATCACCTGCTCACCCGTGAGGTCGATGCCGCCGAAAACAGCCTCTTCTTTCGTGGGGAAGTAGCGGAAGAAGCTGCGTTTGGTCATCCCCGCCGCGCGCGCGATCTCCTCGACGGTCGTCGCCTCGAAGCCTTGGCGCGCGAAAAGCCCGATGGCCACCTCGGTGAGTTCGGCGCGCACCGCCCGCCGAGTTCGTTCACGTAGTCCTTCCGCCATGCACTGGAGTCTACTTTTCAGCACCTTATGACTAAACTGTCACCAAGTGACAGTTTAGAGAGGCGGCAGCAATGACCATCAAAGGAAAGACCGTGCTGGTAACCGGGAGCACCGGCGGCATCGGCAAGGAAACGGCGCGACGGCTGGCCACGCTCGGCGCCCGCGTGACCCTCGTCGGACGCGACGCGGATCGCGCCGAGGCGGCCGTGGCGGAACTACGCCGAACCAGCGGGAACCCGAACGTCGACGCGATCACCGCCGACCTGTCACGGCTTCGCGACGTGGGCCGCCTCGCCGAACAGATCACCGCGCGAATCGGCCGGCTCGACGTTCTGATCAACAATGCGGGAGCGACTCGAACCCACCGCGAACTGACCGAGGACGGGATCGAAACCACGTTCGCGGTCAATGTCGTCGCGCCGTTCAGCCTGACACATCGGCTGCTCCCCGCGTTGAAAGCCGCGGACGCGGCCCGGGTCGTCAACATCACCGGCGGCGTCCCGCGGGGGCGAATCGACCTCGACAACCTACAGGGCGAGAAGTCGTATGTCGGGCTCTCGTTCTACAACCAGACCAAACTGGCCCAGATGGCGATGAGCTACACCTTCTCCCAGCGGGTCGCGGGCAGCGGAATCACGCTGAATGTCGCCTATCCCGGCCACGCCTACACCTCGATGAACAGAAACCTCACGACGAGCGCCTACCCGCCGCTCGCCCGCCCGATCGTGCCGCTACTGCGCCTGGCGATGCCGGTCCTCTACGGCCACCGCGCGGTGGTCGCCGCCACGCGGTCCAGCGTCCATCTCGCATCCTGCCCCGAGGACCGCACGAGCCACGGGGTCTACTTCAACAGCAAGGCCGCCGCCACTCCGTGGCCGAAGGCCGTCCTCGACGAAACCACCCGGAGCACCATCTGGGATCTCTGCGAGAAGCTGTGCGAGCACCGGGCCACGCAGTAGCGGACCGTCTCGCTTCCGCCCGCCGCGGGCTTCCCCCGCGGCCGAGCAGCGGGCCGGGATCAGCGGCGGCGGAACACGATCCAGCGCATGGCGGAATACATGTACACGGCCTCGCACGCCCCGGCCAGCAGCCGGGACAGGTGGTATTGCACGCCCAGCGCCGCGAGACCTGCCCCCACGCCCAGGATGAACGCCAGATAGTTGATCACCACCACAACGGTGTAGATCACCGCCTGCCGCCCGGCCGGTGCGTGGGATCGGAAGTTCAAGGTGCGGTTGAGATAGAACGCCAGCGCGAAGGCGCATACATAGCCGACCGTCACCGACAACCAGCCCGCCAAGCCCAGCCCGCTGCGCATAGCGGTGAGGATCAGCAGGTCGATACCGAAAGTGAAACTGTTGATCAGCGCGAAGCCGAGAAAAGTCGGGGGGACTATCCGGTCCAGACCCCAGGGCAGCCGCGCGACCACCGCCTCGCACCACCGGGCGAACCGGCTCGCCCACGTTTCAGCGTTCGTCGCCAGCTCCTGCACGCGGCCAGGGTGGCAGGGGCAGGTGACGAGGAGGTGAGCACCGGGCAAACCACGAGATCACGGCCCCTTTGCGAGACTCCCCCGGGGTGCGCCGGTCACCCGCGACAGACCCCCGAAGGCAGCCGACTACGGGACAGCGGATCGGGATTCGAGTCCCAGCGCCCGGCTCCACCGAGGCGATTGTTGCCATTCCGGCAATTTTGCTTGCCGATATGGTCAGGGTTCTGGATAGTCGGCACCGAGGAGGTGGTCGATGTGACCGGACAACTGGAGAACGACCAGCTGGAGAACGAGTACGACGTGGTGGTGGCCGGCGGCGGCGCGGCCGGACTGAACGGAGCCCTGATGCTGGCGCGCTCCCGGAGAACCGTCGTAGTGATCGACGCGGGCGCACCCCGCAACGCCCCTGCCGATGGGGTGCACGGACTGCTGGCCCGCGACGGGATGCCACCCGCGGAACTGCTCGAGCGCGGACGGGAGGAAGTACGCAGCTACGGCGGGCGCGTGGTGTCCGGGGAGATCACCGAGGCCGCGCGCGCGGCGGACGGTTTCACGATCGGTCTGGCCGACGGACGCACCGTCCGCGCCCGGCGACTGCTGGTCACCACCGGATTGACCGACGAACTCCCGGATATCGACGGTTTGCGCGAACGGTGGGGTCACGATGTCGTGCACTGCCCGTACTGCCACGGCTGGGAGGTCCGTGACCGGGCGATCGGCGTCCTGGGGACCGGTCCGATGTCGATGCATCAGGTCCAGTTGTTCCGCCAGCTCAGCGACGATGTCGTGTTCTTCACGCACGAAGGTCCCGAACCGACCGCCGAAGAGTCCGAGCGGCTGGCAGCGCGCGGCGTCCGGGTGGTGACCGGAAAGGTCACCGCGGTCGAGACGGGCACCGGCGGGATCACCGGACTGCGCCTCGCCGACGGCACGGTGGTCGCCCGGGAGGTCGTCGCCGTCGGGACGCGCATGGTCGCCCGGGCCGGTTTCCTGGACGATCTCGGTCTCCCGGCGATCGAACATCCGGCCGGCGTCGGCCGCTACATCCCGGCCGACGCCACCGGCCGCACCGAGGTGCCCGGAGTATGGGCGGCGGGCAATGTCACCGAACTCACCGCTCAGGTGGGCGCCGCCGCGGCGGCAGGCGCGATGGCCGGGGCACAGATCAATGCGGACCTGGTCGAAGAGGAAATCCGCGCCGCCGTAGCCGCCCGCGCTTCGGTGACACCCGGGGTATAAAGCGCGAAAGCCGGTGAGCCCGGGTCGGATTCGGGTAGGCGTGCCAGGACCCCGCTGTTACCGCATCGGAAGCCTCGCAGGTGCGGCACGACAACCCGGGCCCGGGAGCTACCGTTGGCAGCGTGGACCTGCGCGCATTGACCGACCGGCTGCCCGCCGGCGCCGTGATCTCCGACCCCGATATCGTCGCCGGATACCGGCAGGACCGGGCCCTGGATCCCGGCGCCGGCACACCGGCCGCCGTGGTCCGGGCCACCGGCACCGCGGATGTGCGGGAAACCCTGCTGTGGGCCGATGAGCACCGGGTTCCGGTGGTGCCGCGCGGCGCCGGCTCCGGACTGTCCGGTGGGGCGACCGCGCTGGACGGCGGGATCGTGCTGAGCACGGAGCGGATGCGCGATATCCGGATCGACCCGGTCACCCGGACCGCCGTGGTCCAGCCCGGGCTCCTCAATGCCGAGGTGAAGAGGGCGGCGGCGGAGCACGGACTGTGGTATCCGCCGGACCCTTCGTCCTTCGAGATCTGTTCCATCGGCGGTAACGCCGCCACCAACGCGGGCGGACTGTGCTGTGTGAAATACGGCGTGACCACCGACTACATCCTCGGTATGGAAGTCGTGCTGGCCGACGGCACCGTGGTGCGGCTGGGCGGCACGCAGTTGAAGGATTCGGCCGGGTTGTCGCTGACCAAGATGTTCGTCGGCAGTGAAGGCACGCTCGGCGTGATCACCGAACTCACCCTGCGGCTGCTGCCCGCGCAACCCGCACAGCACACCGTCGTTGCCTCGTTCGGCACGCTCACCGCGGCCACCGAGGCCATCCTCACCATCACCGGCGCCCTGCGGCCCGCCATGCTGGAGTTCATGGATTCCGTCGCGATCAACGCGGTGGAGGACGAAATGCGGATGGGACTGGACCGGACCGCCGCCGCGCTGCTGGTCGCACGGTCCGACGCTCCCGGGGATCACGCCGCCCACGAGGCCCGGGTCATGCTCGAAGCGTGCCGGGCCGCAGGTGCGACCGAGGTCTTCGAAACCGCCGACGCCGAGGAGGGCGAAGCCTTCACCGCGGCCCGCCGCTTCGCGATCCCGGCGGTCGAACGGATCGGCACGCTACTGCTCGAAGACGTCGGGGTGCCGCTGCCCCGGCTCGGCGACCTCGTCACCGGGGTCGCCGAGATCGCTCGCCGCAACGCCGTGACCGTCTCGGTGATCGCGCACGCCGGCGACGGCAACACCCACCCGTTGATCGTGCACGACCCCGGCGACCCGGACGAAACCGCACGCGCCCATCGCGCGTTCGGCGAGATCATGGACCTGGCCATCGCGCTCGGCGGCACCATCACCGGTGAGCACGGGGTCGGGCGGCTGAAGAAGGACTGGCTGCCCCAACAGCTCGGACCCGATGTCATGGCGCTGACCCGCCGGATCAAGGACGCCCTCGACCCGCACGGCATCCTCAACCCCGGTGCGATCCTCTGAACGGGATCCCGCGGCCGTAACTCGATCGCCGGCCCCCGGAACAAACTCCGTGCGGGTGACCGTTCCACCTGAGGTGACCACCGAACTCCGACACAACGCCGCCGATACCCGCTTCGAGATCTATCTCGACGACGCATTGGCGGGCTATGCCGATTACGCGGAAACCGAGAGCCCGAAGGTCCGCAATTTCCACCACACGATCACCTTCCCGGAATTCCGGGGACGCGGGGTCGCGGGGCAGGTGGTGAAGTACGCGCTCGACGAGAGCCGGACGGCGGGCTATTCCGTGGTCGCCACCTGCTGGTATGTGGACGAGTACATCGGCAAACACCCGGAATACGCCGACCTGGTCCACCGCTGAGCAGTACCCGTCGGCTGGTAGATCCCGGGCGCCGGCCGGCGGTCCCGGGCGGGCATCCGGAGGCAGAATGCGGCGCGATCAGCTCGCCGTCTCGGCCCGGATCCACTCCCCGTACGCGGGGTTCACGCCGACCACCGGCACCGCGACGACCTGCGGCACTTCATCGGGGTGCTCGGAATTGGCACGCTCGATAATCGCGGCGACATGCGACGCCCGGGTGTGCAGCACCACCACGGCTTCCGACGCATCCTCCACATCGCCCTCCCACCGGTAGATGGACCGGACCTCCGGATGGATGTTCCCGCACGCCGCCAACCGGTCGGTCACCAGCCCGCGGGTGAACTCCGCCAGCCATTCTTCATCGGGCCCGCTGATGGTCACGTCCACAAGATCGCTATCGCTCACGGCGTCCATGATCCACCAGCGCGACGGGTCCCGCCCGGCCAGCACAGCGGAGCCCTGGGACCGAAGGAGGAGTTACACCCGCTTCGTGAACGGCCCCGCCACAGCCCGGCTGTCGGAAATGGTCCGATCGGCATCGATATCGCATTCGATGACCGCGCTGGTGGATCGCGCCGACGGCTCGTAGAGCCAGGGTAGGTTGCTGTCCAGCCACTGTGCGACACCGTGCGAGGCGGCACTCGTCAGACCCGCGATCTGCACGATGACGCGACCGTCCTCCTCTCGGCGGCCGAGGAATCCGATGTCGGTTCTACCGGCGGTGCCGGCATCACCGGATGATGTGTACCGGCGGCCGGTGACCTTGTCGACGAGACACCATTCACCGTCGATCTTTTCGAGGCTCAGCGCATCGTCGCCGGCCATCAGTTGCTGTGCCACCGGAGCCGAGTCGGGATCGCAGATCAGCACCGCGTCCCCGGGGGGTACTTCCTCCGCGGCGGGGTCTATCTCGAACCGTGAGGAGGCGATAGACAGGCGGGCCAGAATTTTCTCGATGAGCTTGTGGGCCGCTTCGTCGTCGTGCTCGACGGCGGGACCTTCCCCGCCATTCTCCGCCGCATTCCGCCGGGGAACCCCGACCGCGACCGGCCCGATTCCGAAGAAGGCACGCTCGGCCGGCGGCGCACCCGATTTGATCTGGCTGATCCGGCCCTTGGTGATGCCGAGTAGCTCAGCGATTTCGGTGTAGCTCAGTCCGTTACGGTGAGCTTCCTCGATCGCCTCCTTACGGAGCCGCGCCAGTTCGGCGGCCCGCTGCTGGTAGAGCGTCATCAGTTCGGTTGCCCGCTGCCCACGCCGCACCGGGTCGGGTTCGGATCGAACCTGGTCGAACTCGCTTGTGCCACCCACGCCCTGAGTCTAGAGATACCCGCTTGACCACATCGGCCGGTTCACGTACCGTTTCGGTTTACCTCCCCTAAATGACTCGCGAGCACCCTCCGGCCTACCGGTTTAGGAAGCATAAATCACGGCATGATCCCCGCACGCCGATTCGCCATGTGCGGGACCGACGAATCCATGAACATACGAGGTCACCCAATGAACCATGATCGTCCCCGCTTGCCATCCCAACCCCCCGCCGGCACTGGCGGACAACCACTTCCGGAACCGGCCTGCCACTGCCGGGCCGAGCCGTGGATCCTCCGTGGAATGCTGTGCACGACAACCGTTCCCGACCGATTCGTCTGCCCGGAAACCGACCACTGTCTCCACGGCACAACCCTCGCGGATGGAAGGATCGCCGAGCACTGGAGGAACGTGCCCGGTGAATGCCCCTGGGTGGGAACCAAAGTCACCGGCCACCCCCGCTGCGCCTGTGGGCGGGGCCCCTGGATCAAACTGCGGCACCTCCGCATCTTCATCCGCAAGAACCTCACCGGCCCGGTGGTTTCCATCTCCTGCCCCGGCTTGTGCCCCGGACCCCACGTCGCCGTCCACGACCACCATGTCTGCGATCACCCGCGCGACAGCCGCACCCGATGCCCGTGGTCCGGCACCAGAATCGCCCCGGTGGGCATGGCACCACCACTGTTTGTCCCGAATCCGGTCTCCGACAGAGGTATTTGAACGAGATTACGGCCGGCGCCAAGCGCATCGACTGCTACGGCAGACCGGTCCACAACCGCAACCGATTCGCCGTCGGATCGGCCGCCGCGACCGTCGCGGCGGCCGGTGGTGCGCGGACCTGGACACGACCACCTCCGGTGGCGAGATCTGGCGCATCGAGCACATACCGGTACCGGAAGGCGCCCGGTACCGTATCCGATCGAGAGGTCCGCTCAGACGAGGCGCAGACCTTCGGATCGAAAGATACTCGAGGACATCATGTTCAAGCTCTTCTCCGCTGCTCTGCTGACCGCGGCAGCGGCCGCCGCCCTGCAGGTCGCGCCCGCCGCGACCGCGCAGGCGATGTCCCCCAGCTGCGCCAAAGCCATCGAGCTGATCAATATCGCGATCGACACGAGCGGCGGCACCATGGACGCCGCCACCTCGCAAGCTTTGTCCGACCGGCTGCTGGGTGTGGCCGAACTGACCGCCGGCGCGGAAAAGGATGCGATCACCGGCTACGCCCACGCCCTGGTCGATGACAATGTCACCGATCTGACACCCGCGACGGACCAACTCAACCGCGCCTGCGTCTGACCATCCGACTGCCGGCCGGCAGCCTCCAGGGTTGTCCCCGGGCTGCCGGCCGGACGCCGTTATTCAGCGGATTACCCCTTGAGTAGGGCGCGGGACATGACCACCCGCTGGATCTGGTTGGTGCCCTCGTAGATCTGGGTGATCTTGGCGTCGCGCATCATCCGCTCCACCGGGAAGTCGGTGGTATAGCCCGCGCCGCCGAACAGCTGGACCGCGTTCGTGGTGACCTCCATCGCCACATCCGAGGCGAAGCATTTGGCAGCGGCCGAGATGAAGCCCAGGTTCTTCTCGCCACGTTCGGCGCGGGCGGCGGAGGTGTAGACCATGAGTCGCGCGGCCTCGATCTTCATCGCCATATCGGCGAGCATGAACTGGGTGTTCTGGAAGTCGGCGATCGCCGTGCCGAACTGTTTACGGTCCTTGGTGTAGGCCAGGGCCGCGTCCAGGGCACCCTGCGCGAGGCCCACGGCCTGGGCGCCGATGGTGGGGCGGGTGTGGTCGAGGGTCTGCAGGGCGGTTTTGAAACCGGTGCCCGGTTCGCCCACGATCCGGTCGCCCGGGATGCGGCAGTTCTCGAAATAGAGTTCGGCGGTGGGGGAACCCTTGATGCCCAGTTTGTGTTCGAGCGGGCCGACCACGAAGCCTTCGTCGTCCTTGTGCACCAGGAACGCGGAGATCCCGTTGGCCCCCTTGTCGGGGTCGGTCACGGCCATCACGGTGTACCAGGAAGACTTGCCGCCGTTGGTTATCCAGCATTTGGACCCGTTGAGGATCCAATCGTCGCCCTCCTGCCGGGCGCGGGTGCGCATACCGGCGGCGTCGGAACCGGCCTCCCGCTCGGACAGCGCGTAGGAGGCCATCTCACCGTTGACGATATCGGGCAGCACCTTCTGCTTGAGCTCCTCGGAGCCGTTGAGGATCATGCCCATGGTGCCGAGCTTGTTGACGGCCGGGATGAGCGAGGAGGAACCGCAGACCCGGGCGACTTCCTCGATGACGATGCAGGTAGCGACGGAGTCGGCGCCCTGGCCCCCGTAGGCCTCCGGGACGTGCACGGCGTTGAACCCCGCGGCATTGAGTGCCGCCAGCGCCTCCTCGGGGAAGCGCGCGTGCTCGTCCACATCCTTGGCGTGCGGAGCGATCTCCTTCTCGCACAGGGCGCGGATGGCCGAACGCAGCTCGTCGTGGAAATCCTCGAGCTTGAACAGATCGAAATCCGGGTTTCCCGCCATTGGGGTTCACTCCTGTTTGCCGGTGTGGTGCCACTGATCGGCACTCGGTGTCAGATCCCTTCCCACTATACCGCCTGTAAAGCACGCCATCCGCAGTACGTTATGGCACTCAGTGTCAGTCGGTGGCGGGCTCCGCCAAATCACCGAGACGCTGATGCAGCAGTTCCGCGATATGCCGGGCGGGTAAATCACGCCGGAACACCGCGAGCACCAGTTCGTCATTACCGGCCGAACGACGGTCGCCACGCGGAATGGTGCTCAATTCGGCGCGCAGATCGGCGGGCCCGGCCGCCGACTCGCCGCGGACCATCCGGCGCAACAGATAGTTGTGGGTGGCGGTCACCGCGGCCGTGAACTGCACCCGCGACAGATCCGAGGAATCGGGCAGCCGCTCGCGCAGGTAATCGGTGAACAAGCGCTCGTACCGGAACACGGTCACGATCTCGCGGTCGCGCAGGGCCGGCACCCGGCGCACCACGTGGTAGCGCCGCTCGGCGATATCGCGCCAGCGCGTGAACCGCTCGAAAACCTGCACCACCGCCTCGCAGACGGCCTCCCACGGATCGATCTGCGCCTGCTGCAGATACTCCTGGGCGGCAGCCAGCTGGGCCTCGTGATCGGCGAAGATCACGTCCTCCTTGGACCGGAACTGCCGGAAGAAGGTACGCCGCGAGATACCGGCCGCCTCGGCGATCTCGTCCACCGACGTCGCCTCGTAACCCTGATCCGCGAACAAGCGCAGGGCCTCGTCCACCACGCCCAGCCGGAATCGGACCAGTTCGGCCCCGCCGGGCCGGCGCACGGTTTCCTCGTTGTCCATAGCGTCACCGTATCGAGCCGCGGGCGCAGGTCGTCAGCGTCATCGATCACGGGCGAGGCGCCCCCGGGCACCGGCTCGGTCGTGACCCGAGCCCGGCCCGCAGCGCTGGGCTACCCCAGCAAGCGGTTGCGTAGGGCCTCGTCCTTCTCCAGCACCATGGTCTCCAGGGCGGCCTGGAACTGTTCCATCCGCTCGCGCAGGGTGGGGTCGGAGGCGCCGAGAATCCGCGCGGCGAGCAGGCCCGCATTGCGGGCGCCGCCGATGGAGACGGTGGCCACCGGCACCCCGGCCGGCATCTGGACGATCGACAACAGCGAGTCCATACCGTCGAGGTATTTCAGCGGCACCGGGACACCTATCACGGGCAGCGGGGTCGCGGAGGCGACCATGCCGGGAAGATGGGCGGCGCCACCGGCACCCGCGATGAGGACCCTCAGGCCCCGGCCGGCGGCGTCCCGGGCGTAGTCGAGCATGCGCTGCGGCGTGCGGTGCGCGGACACCACGCCGACCTCGAACCGGATCCCGAACTCCGCCAGCGCCTCGGCGGCGGCCTCCATGGTCGGCCAGTCGGAATCACTGCCCATGATCAGCCCGACCGCGGGGGAACCCGGAATACTGCCTGCCACCACGTCACTCATGCGGATCCCATCCGTCGGTCCATACCCCGTGCGACATCCAGTGCGCCGCACGCTCGGCGCGTTCCCGCACCACGGCCACCTCGTCGCCCAGCACGTTCACATGCCCGATCTTGCGGTCCTTGCGTTCACCCTTGCCGTACAGGTGCACTTTGGCATCCGGCATCCGGGCGAACAGATGGTGCAACCGCTCGTCCATCGACATCGCGGGCGCCTCGGGCGCACCGAGGATATTCGCCATCACCGTCACCGGGGCCAGCGGGCCGGTATCGCCGAGCGGGTAGTCGAGCACCGCGCGCAGATGCTGTTCGAACTGTCCGGTGCGCGCACCGTCCATCCCCCAGTGCCCGGAATTGTGCGGGCGCATGGCCAGCTCGTTGATCAGCAGTTCCCCGTCGTATGTCTCGAACAGTTCGACAGCCATCGCCCCGACCACTCCGAGATCGCGGGCCAGTCGCAGCGCGAGTTCCTCGGCCTCGGCGGCCAGTTCCTCGGACAGGTCCGGTGCCGGCGCGATCACCACGGCGCACTGACCGTGCCGCTGCACGGTTTCCACCACCGGCCAGGTCGCCGCCTGACCGTAGGGCGAGCGGGCCACCATCGCCGACAGTTCCCGTTTCAACGGGACCCGGACCTCGGCCAGCAGTTTCACCCCGGCGCCGAGCTGCTCGGCGGCGATCTTCGCGGCCTCCTCGGCGTCGGCGGGCATCCACACACCGCGCCCGTCGTAGCCGCCGCGAATCGCTTTCAGCACGATCGGCCAGCCGTGTTCGGTGCCGAACCGCACCGCGTCGGCCTCGGCTTCGACCACGGCGAACGCCGGAACCGGCAGGCCGCGCGCGGACAGTTCGGTGCGCATCGCCAGTTTGTCCTGCGCATAGCGCAGCGCCTGCGGCGGCGGGAGCACGCTGACCCCCTCGGCGACCAGCTTCTCCAGATGCTCGGTCGGGACGTGCTCGTGGTCGAAGGTCAGCGCGTGCGCACCGGTGGCGGCGCGGCGCAAGGCGTCCAGATCGGTATGGCTGCCCAGTACGACATCGGGGCTGACCTGCGCGGCGGGATCGTCGGGCCGTTCGGCCAGTACCCGGAGCCGCTGCCCCAGCGCGATGGCCGCCTGATGCGTCATCCGGGCCAGCTGGCCGCCGCCGACCATGGTGACGGTCGGCATCGCCGCGGAATCGAATCTACGAGCGTTCACGTCGGTCAATACTGTCACGTCCTGCGCGAACGGTGGCTAGCGGTATGCTCTGGCCTTGTGTCATTCGTCGACGACGTGGTGCGCGTCCTACCGCAGCCCCTGCAGGATATTGCCTTCCGGCAACGCGAACTGATCAAGTTCGCCATTGTCGGGGCGACCACGTTCGTGATCGACAGCGGCATCTTCTACGCCCTGAAGTGGACGGTTCTGGAGGAGAAGCCGGTCACGGCCAAGATCATCGCCGGTGTTATCGCGGTGATCGCCTCCTACATCCTCAACCGTGAGTGGTCGTTCAAGAACCGCGGCGGGCGGGAACGCCATCACGAGGCACTGCTGTTCTTCGCCGTCAGCGGCGTGGGCGTGGTGCTCAGCATGCTCCCGCTCTATGTCTCCCGCTATGCCTTCCAGCTGCACCAGCCCACGGTGAGCTTCATGGTGGAGAACATCGCCGACTTCATCAGCGCCTACCTCATCGGCAACCTGCTGCAGATGGCGTTCCGGTACTGGGCGATGCGGCGCTGGGTCTTCCCGGACGAGGTCGACCAGATGCTGGAGCAGCTCGAGGACTACGTGGAGGAAGAACACCACCGGCGCCTCGGCCGCTGAGTAACGCCGCCGCTTCGCCGCTCAGCTCACGACCGCCTCGACCGCTCAGCGCCGACAGCCGGCACCGCCGCGCAGCAGGCTCGGCCGCCCGCCGGCATCCCGGCCACTCAGTCCCTGCGTCGGGCTCGGACGATCGGTCCCGGCGCACTCAGCGCGGTTCGCCCACCCGCCGGTTCTCCACCCGTGCCGCCAGTGGTTTGCCGAGGAAGACGGCGAACAAGGCCGGACGCCGGCGCTGTAACTCCAGCCGGCCCCCGTCCGCCTCGATCAACGCGCGCGCCAGCGCCAGCCCCACCCCGGTCGACCCGGCCCCGGAGAAACCCCGGTCGAAAATATGCGGCGCCAGTTCGTCGCTGACCCCGTCTCCTTCGTCGGCCACCTGCACACACACCAGGGGCTCGCGATCCTGTCCCGGGCGGACCGTACGCACCGATACCGTGCAGGTGCCGCCGCCGTGCATCAGCGCATTGTCGACCAGTACCGTCACCGCCTCCCGCAACCGGGAACCGGTGATCGGGGCACGCAGCGATTCGTCGCCGGTCAGATCGAGCAGGCGCCCGGCCTCCCGGAACGGGTGCCGCCATTCGGTGACGATGCCGCGCAGTTCGTCCATCACCGGAACCGGATCACGGTCGGCGGCATCCTCGTCCCGGGACGCACGGACCAGATCGTCGATGGCCTCGGTCAACCGGTCGACCTGAGCCATGGCCTCCTCGGCCTCGTGCACCACCGCCGGATCGGAATGCGCGGACAACTCGTCCAGACGCAACCGGACAGCGGTCAGCCGGCTGCGCAACTGGTGCGAGACATCGGCCACCAGCGCATGCTCCCGCTGGAGCCGGCCGGCGATCTCGACGGTCGCCGAATCGAGCACATCGGACACCCGGTCCAGCTCGGCGATACCGTGCCGGCGCGGATCCGCCCGGAAATCCCCCATGGTGAGCCGCGCGGCGCGGGCCGCGACATCGCGGATCGGGTCGGCGACCCGGCGCGCGGTGACGATCGCGACGGTGATCGCCGCCCCCAGCGAGATCGCCACGGCCAGCCCCACTCCGGCCACCGCCTGCCGCTGCCGGGCCTGCATCGGCGTCGCGGGAACCTCGAGCCGCAGCGAGCCGTCGGTCCCCATCGACAGCGATTCCACCAGCGGATCGTCGACGGTGGCGGCCCCGATCTCCACCTTCGCCGCATTGTCCTCCGGCGACGGATACACAACGGTGAGGCGGCCGCCCTCGGGAACGAGCGGCTCCACCGTGCGCAGATCCAGCTCGCCCTGCACCACGCCGATACTGCCTTCCTGCCCGATGACCTCGGCGGAGATCTGTTCCAGCCGCCCACGCAGATCGTTGCGGGTGATGTCCTCGACCCACAGCCACGCGGTGTAGGTGAGCGGCAGCCCGAGCACCACCGTGGTCAGCATCAGCACGGTCAGCATCGACCGCAGAATCCGGCGCCGCACGTCAGTCGGTGTTCAACCGGAAGCCGACCCCGCGCACGGTGACGATCCGCCGTTCCGCCATCGGGCCTTCGTCGCCGATTTTGCGGCGTAACCAGGACATGTGCATATCGAGCGTTTTGGAGCCGCGCAGCTCGGCATCACCCCAGACCTCGCGCAGGATCGTCTCCCGCGCCACCACCTGACCCGCCCGGTCGATCAGCACCTTCAGCAGCTCGTATTCCTTGTTCGCCAGCCCCACTTCCACCCCGTTGACCAGTACCCGCCGAGCCGCCGGTTCCAGCCGGATACCGCCGACCTCCACCGTGTCGTCGCCGATTCCGCTACGCCGCAGCAGGGCCCGCACCCGGGCCAGCAGTTCGGCCAGCCGGAACGGCTTACCGACGTAGTCGTCGGCGCCGGCATCGAGGCCGACCACGAAATCCACCTCGTCGGTGCGTGCCGTGAGCATCAGCACCGCCATTTCGGCGCCGCGGGCCCGCACCTGCCGGCACACCTCCAAACCGTCCATTCCCGGCAGCCCGAGATCGAGGATCAGCAGATCATGGTGTCCTTCCAGCGCCCGGTCCAGCACCGCGGGACCGAAACTCTCCACGGTCACCGAATATCCTTCGCGGCCCAGCGCCCGGGACAGCGGCGCGGCAATAGCCTCGTCGTCTTCGCCCAGCAGTACGGCGGTCATGCGACCAGATTACGGTCCACCGGCCGGCGGCCCGCGCTCCGGCGACCGGGCGCGAGCGCGTTGCCCCGGCTCGTCAGTAGGTTCCGTGTCGCGGCGAGGCCTCGAAAACCTGGTGGTACAGCAGGGCGTGCACCTGTTCCACGTTCGGGATATCGGCGTACTCCAGCGGTTCCTCGGACGAGGAGCCGATGATCAGCTCGCCGGTACCGAACATCCGGTCCACCAGTCCGTGCCGGAACTGCACGCTGGAAATACGGCTCATCGGGATATCGATACCGCTGTGGGTCAGCACGCCTTCCCGCACCAGCACCCGGCGGTCGGTGACGATGAAATGCGTCGACTTCCAATCCATGATCGGTGCCACGCTGCGCCAGGCCAGAATCGCCAGCCAGAGCCCCAGAATCAGCAGCAACAGCACCGAGCGCATCGTCTCCTCGGTGGTACGCCACACCAGACCGCCCAGGAAACCGGCCAGCGCGGTGCCGACGATAAGCGTCGCGACCGGCCACAACAGCATCTTCCAATGGGGGTGGGTGTGCAGGATCAGCCCCTCGTCGGGCGCCAGCGCATCCTCCGGATAACCCATGCGCAGAGTCTAATGGCGCACGGGGTGTTTACCGCGCGTCCGGCGTCGCGGGTTTCGGCTGGCCTGCCGCCGGGTTGCTGGGGCGCAGATGCGTGATATCGCCGGCGGCGACCGCTTCCTCGCCGATCAGGAGCCGGCCGGCGGAATCGATATCGCGGGCGATACCGGTCAGCAGCCCGCCACCCGGTAGTTCCGCGCGCACCGGCGTGCCGAGGGTCGCGCACCGCTCCCGGTAGGCAGCGGCGAGGGGCGCGGTGTCCCAGCCCGAATCGCGCCAGGATGTGAAGCGCTGGGCGAATTCCCGCAGGATGCCGAGTACCAGCGCTGTGCGGTCCGGGTCCGCGACGTCGCACAGGGTGAGCGAAGTCGCGTGCGGGACCGGCAGCTCGTCGGCCGTGAGGCTGACATTCATGCCGACCCCCAGCACGACGGCCGGCCGCGGATCTCCGGGAGCGACTTCGGCGAGGATGCCCGCGATTTTGCGGCCCTCGATGAGGACGTCATTGGGCCATTTCAGGGCGGCCGGTACGTCCGTTGCCGATCGCAGCGCGTCGACCACGGCCGTTCCCGTGAGCAGGGGCAACCAGCCGAGTAGCTCCGGGTCGACCCCGGCCGTACGGACGAGCATCGATAACGAGATCTGCGCCCGCGGCGGACTCGCCCAGGCGCGGGCGAGCCGGCCCCGGCCCTGTTCCTGCGCCTCGGCCAGCAGAACGACCCGGTCGACTTCCGGGTCCGTGGCGCGGGCGAGCAGATCCGCATTGGTGGAGCCGGTCGATTCGACCACTTCTATTCCGGTGAAGAACGCCAGTTCCGGGGTTTCGGTGAGCGCTCGCCGCAAACGTTCGATATCCAACGGAGGCCTGTCCACCTGGGGCAGGGTACTGGTCCGGTTCACCGGTCACCGCGGCGCGGTGACCGGTGAACGGCGTGGGAGAACTATCCGACGAGGTCGAAGCCCATATCGGACGCCTGGCGGCAGATAGCGCCGGCTTCGGTCTCTTCGGTTTCGGTCTCTTCGGTCTCCGGAACCCGCTCGGTGATCGCCGGCTCCGGCTCGGTCACCCGCGTGAACGCGACGGCTTCCGGGAATTGTCCGGTACGAGTTGTCCAGTGCCACATAGCAGGCCACCTCCCCTCTTGACTCCAAAAGCGGCCTGCTGCAAGGATATTGCGCGAAGTACCCGCAGCGAAAGCGAATTGATTGCGGCCCCGCGTCGCTCTGTTCGGCAGGTCGCGCGTCGTACCTGCGTACGCGGCGATTCGCGGTACACATAGCGCCCGGCGGCGACCGACCCACCTGGGGTTTTCCTGACCAGGGCTTACTCACCGGTAGCGAGATCTGGGTTAACAGAGCGGTGGGGCTCTGGTTACACTCCGACCCATGACGAGTGTCCAGCAGCAGCCCACGCCGGATTCGGCAGGTGCTCCCGATATCCACACCACCGCCGGCAAACTGGCTGACCTGCGGAATCGGCTGGAAGAAGCCAAACACCCGATGGGTGAGGCCGCGGTCGACAAGGTGCACGCCAAGGGCAAGATGACCGCGCGGGAACGGATCCTCGCGCTGCTCGACGAGGGTTCCTTCGTCGAACTCGATGCCCTGGCCCGGCACCGCAGCGTCAACTTCGGCCTGGATCAGCAGCGCCCCCTCGGCGACGGCGTGGTGACCGGTTACGGCACCATCGACGGGCGCGAGGTGTGCATCTTCAGTCAGGATTCCACCGTGTTCGGTGGCAGCCTCGGCGAGGTGTACGGCGAGAAGATCGTCAAGGTCATGGACCTGGCCCTCAAGACCGGCCGGCCGCTGATCGGTATCAACGACGGCGCCGGAGCCCGCATCCAGGAGGGCGTCGTCTCACTCGGCCTCTACGGCGAGATCTTCCACCGCAATATCCAGGCTTCCGGCGTGATCCCGCAGATCTCGCTGATCATGGGCGCGGCCGCGGGCGGGCACGTGTATTCGCCCGCGCTCACCGACTTCGTGGTGATGGTCGACGAGACCAGCCAGATGTTCATCACCGGCCCGGACGTCATCAAGACCGTCACCGGTGAAGAGGTCACCATGGAGGAGCTGGGCGGCGCCCACACCCATATGGCGAAGTCGGGCACGGCGCATTACGTCGCCTCCGGTGAACAGGACGCCCTGGACTACGTCAAGGATCTGCTGTCCTACCTGCCGAGCAACAACCGCGCCGAGGCGCCCCGTTTTCCGGCGTCCGACCCGATCACCGGCGCGATCGAGGAGTCGCTCACCGAGGAAGACCTCGAACTCGACAGCCTCATCCCGGATTCGCCGAACCAGCCGTACGACATGCACGAGGTCATCCGCCGGCTGCTCGACGACGACGAATTCCTCGAGATCCAGGCCGAACGGGCCATGAACATCATCGTGGGCTTCGGCCGGGTCGACGGCCGCAGTGTCGGCATCGTCGCCAACCAGCCGACCCAGTTCGCCGGCTGCCTCGATATCGACGCCTCGGAGAAGGCCGCGCGCTTCGTGCGCACCTGCGACGCCTTCAACGTCCCGATCATCACCCTGGTGGATGTGCCCGGCTTCCTGCCCGGCACCGACCAGGAATTCAACGGCATCATCCGGCGCGGAGCCAAGCTGCTCTACGCCTACGGTGAGGCCACTGTGGGAAAAATCACGATCATCACCCGCAAGGCCTACGGCGGCGCCTACGACGTCATGGGCTCCAAGCATATGGGCGCCGATGTGAACCTGGCCTGGCCCACCGCCCAGATCGCGGTGATGGGTGCTTCCGGCGCGGTCGGATTCGTGTACCGCAAGCGGCTGGCCGAGGCCGCGCGGGACGGCGCTGACGTGGACAAACTGCGCCTGGAGCTGCAGAACGAGTACGAGGACACCTTGGTCAACCCGTACGTGGCGGCCGAGCGCGGTTATGTGGACGCCGTGATCCCGCCGTCGCATACCCGCGGCCAGATCGTCTCCGCGCTGCGGCTGCTCGAACGCAAGATGGTGACCCTTCCGCCGAAGAAACACGGCAACATCCCGCTGTGATCCGGCGATACCCTCAGTAGGCCGCACACTGGTCCGGGGTATGTGATCGGTGGAAGGTGATCGGTTCGAACTACGCGAGCCCGATCAAGGTAAGAGAGAGGATCTGGCACTGTGACGATCGTGGCAGAAGAAGAAGTACTGGCCGCAGCCGAACTGGACCTCGCCACCGGGGATCTGGCGGTCGATACCGCGAGCGAATCCGACGCGAGCCCTGCCGCCGAGTCCGGCGGGCAGCCGTTCCTCGTGATCGAGAAGGGCGCGCCCAGCGACGCCGAGATCGCCGCATTGGTGTGTGTGTTCACCGCCGCCGCCGGGGCGGCCTCGGCACCCGCCGATACCGGACCGGAGGACCTCTGGGGCCGGCCGACGCTGCTGCACCGCGGTAGCTCTCCGTTCTCGCCGTACTCCTACCCGCAGCTGTCGCATCTGCGTTTCTGATACCGAACCAGGAGATCGCCAGGTGACCCGGCTGGTCCTCGCGTCCGCATCCCCGGCCCGCCGGTCGGTACTGCGGGCCGCCGGTATCGAACCGCTCGTCCGGATCTCGGATGTGGACGAGGATGCGGTGGCGGCCGCGCTACCCGCCGATACCGGCCCACGGCAGATCGTGGTGGAGCTGGCCCGGGCCAAAGCCCGCACGGTGGCCGCGTCGCTCGCCGAAGAGGATCCCGGACCGGGTGACGATCTGGTCGTGGTCGGTTGCGATTCGATGCTGTTGATCGACGGCGCGCTACAGGGTAAACCGCATACGCCGGAGGTCGCCCAGGCGCGCTGGCAGGCCATGGCAGGGCATTACGCCGATCTGGTGACCGGGCACTGCGTGCTCCGGTACCGGTCCGGCACCGTCACCGCCGAAGCCGTCGACTGCAGCGCCACCACCGTGCACTTCGGTAAACCCGACCCGGCCGAACTGGACGCCTATATCGCCACCGGTGAACCGTTGCAGGTGGCGGGCGCGTTCACCCTGGACGGCCTGGGCGGCTGGTTCGTCGACCGGATCGACGGCGACCCGTCCAGTGTGGTCGGTATCGGTCTACCGCTGCTGCGCCGACTGCTCCAGGAAGTGGGCGTCGGTATCGCGGAGCTGTGGGCCGCCGGCCGGCCCTGACGCCGGCGGTGTGCGGAGCGCCTGCCCGGCCTGCTGCCGCGCGGTGGGGGTGAGCGGACCCGCCGAAGCCGGCAGCGGTCCGGTCTCCAGCGGCGCCGACGTCGAGGGAAGCCGGTTGCCCGGCGGCACCGTCCGGCCCGATCCCCGCGACATCCGCGCCGCTTGCCCGGCGGCCGCATCGATCAGGCCCGGGGCCGGCGCTACCCGTGCGGTGACCGGGGCCCCTTCCGAGCCGGTTCCGGTGTCCGGTGGACCGACCCGCCGCAGCCGCACTTCACAGATCTCGTCGGCCACAAACGGCACGAGTTCGGCTTCGACCTTGCCCGGCGCGCCCGCGCCCTCCAGCAGTTCGGCGAGCAGGCCGCGGTGCACACCGCACACGACCTCGGTATGCGTGCGCGCCAGATCGCGCAGGGGGCAGGCGGTCAGCCGGACCACCGCGGTGTCCTCGACTTCCCGGCCCGCGGTATCGCGTTCCGGCGCGAAGCCCAGTTCCGACATCAGCGAAACGGTGCGATCCTTCGCGTCGCGCACCGTTTCGACGGGCTCGTCAGGGGTGTCGAGTTTGCCACCCCACGCCCGGCCGGCGGCCATCCCGGCCGCTGCCTGCTGCGCGGGATCGGGTCCGAGTTGATCGGCCAGTGCCTGGGCCAGGTCCTGGTAGCCGACGCTGCGCTGTACGGCGCGGTATCCGATTCGCGGCCGGCCACGGCCCCGCGGCGGCTGCTGGAACTGCCGGACCAGCGACTCACGGGTGAGAATATCGAGGTGGAACCGCACCGTGGTGACGTGCTGGCCGGTGATCTGCGCCAGTTGCTGGGCGTCGAGGGGTTCGCTCGCGCTGCGGAGGATCGCGAGCAGGCGCCGCCGCGGCCAAGAGTCAGACATAGCTCACCCCTCCTTCGGGGAGACTTTATCGGAGCCGTATGCGCCTAATTCGCCCATTGCACCGACTTTGTGCTCTGCAACAAGTTCACGTCAAGTCACACTTACTATCCACAGTGCGGCTCGAACCTGTCGTCAGCACTGCCCGCCTCCTGTGAAGGACCCTGAACGTGCCAGTCGCCCCGGACCCTTATCCAGCCTTCGGCTCGTATGCTTGCCCACACCGTTTGGTAACCACGGAATGGTTGTCGGCAAACCTCGGCGCCCCCGGTCTGAAGATCATCGAGTGTAATGCCGACGTCCTCCTCTACGGCATTGGCCATGTTCCGGGGGCCGGCAAGCTCGACTGGCGCAGCGACCTCGACGACCCGGTGACCCGTGACTATATCGACGGTGAGCGATTCACCGAACTCATGTGCTCCCAAGGCATCGAACCGGACGACACCGTCGTGCTGTACGGAAACGACGGTAACTCGCATGCCGCGCACGCAGCGTGGGTTTTCACCATGTTCGGGCACGAGGATGTCCGCCTGCTCGACGGCGGCCGGGACGCGTGGATCGCCGAGTCGCGCGATACGGTGTTCGACACTCCCGAGCGGGCCCGCAGCCGGTACCCCCTGACCCACCGCGACGACACCACGGACCGGGCTTTCCGCGAGGAAGTACTGGCCCAGCTCGGCGCCCCGCTCCTGGACGTCCGTTCACCCGAGGAATACGCCGGCTTCCCGGGCGACGCGGGCACCGAGACCTTCCTGCGCGGCGGACATATCCCGACCGCGGTGAACATCCCCTGGAACAGCGCCCTGGGCCCCGACGGCCGCTTCCGCAGCCGCGCCGAACTGGACGCGGTCTACGGTGAGCTGACCGGCCCGGACCCGCTGATCGTCTACAGCGGTGTCGGCGAACGATCCAGCCACACCTGGTTCGTCCTCAAATACCTGCTCGGCTGCGCGGCCGTGCGCAACTACGACGGCTCCTGGACCGAGTGGGGCAACTCGGTCCGTATGCCTATCGCTACTGGTACGCAGTAATTTCTCGCACATGCCGGCAGCATTGTGATCTGCCACCTACTGCCCAGTAGGGCTATCCGATTGCCGGCATTGTTGGCAGACTGCCTACACTCGCCCGAGACACACATGTCGACCACGGGCGCGGAGCCCGCGTAGCGGATCCGAACCCACGGAAGCGGAGCCCACGAAGCGATCCGATCCCTACCCGGACCGGCGGACCCCGTTCCGCGGGAGCGGAGCCGAGGCGCGGCCCATCCCGCACAGCGAACACAGATATTGCAACAGGAGGCTCAGTGCCCAGCCATGCCAGCGCGCGGATCACGAAGGTACTCGTAGCTAACCGAGGCGAGATTGCCGTGCGCGTTATCCGGGCGGCCAAGGACGCCGGGCTCGGCAGTGTCGCGGTTTACGCAGAACCCGATGCCGACGCGCCCTTCGTCAAGCTCGCCGACGAAGCTTTCGCCCTGGGTGGGCAGACCTCGGCCGAGTCGTATCTGGTCTTCGACAAGATCCTCGATGCCGCCGCCAAGTCCGGCGCGGATGCCATCCACCCCGGCTACGGCTTCCTCTCCGAGAACGCCGACTTCGCCCAGGCCGTCCTCGACGCCGGGCTGATCTGGATCGGCCCCTCCCCGCAGTCCATCCGAGACCTCGGTGACAAGGTCACCGCCCGCCATATCGCCGAGCGCGCGAACGCGCCGATGGCCGCGGGCACCAAGGACCCGGTGAAGAACGCGGCCGAGGTCGTCGAGTTCGCGAAGCAGTACGGCGTGCCGGTCGCCATCAAGGCCGCGTTCGGTGGTGGTGGCCGCGGTATGAAGGTCGCGCACACCATCGAGGAGATCCCCGAACTGTTCGAATCGGCCACCCGTGAGGCCGTGGCCGCGTTCGGCCGCGGGGAGTGCTTCGTCGAGCAGTACCTGGACAAGGCCCGCCACGTCGAGGCCCAGGTGATCGCCGACCAGCACGGCAATGTGATCGTCGCCGGCACCCGCGACTGCTCACTGCAGCGGCGCTTCCAGAAGCTCGTCGAGGAGGCTCCGGCGCCGTTCCTGACCGACGACCAGCGGGCCCGGATCCACGCCTCGGCGAAGGCCATCTGCAAGGAGGCCGGCTACTACGGCGCCGGCACCGTGGAGTACCTGGTGCAGGGCGACACCGTCTCGTTCCTCGAGGTGAATACCCGTCTGCAGGTCGAGCATCCGGTCACCGAGGAAACCTCCGGGCTCGACCTGGTCCGCCAGCAGTTCCGGATCGCCAACGGCGAGAAACTGGAACTCACCGAAGACCCCACCCCCCGCGGGCACTCGTTCGAGTTCCGGATCAACGGCGAGGACGCCGGCCGCGGCTTCCTGCCCGCCCCCGGCCCCGTCACCGCCTACTCCGAGCCGACCGGCCCGGGTGTGCGCGTCGACTCCGGTGTGGTCGCGGGCAGCGTGATCGGCGGCCAGTTCGACTCGATGCTGGCCAAGCTCATCGTCACCGGCGAGAACCGGACCCAGGCGCTGGAGCGGGCGCGGCGCGCGCTGGCCGAATTCCACGTCGAGGGCCTGGCCACAGTCATCCCGTTCCACCGGGCGATCGTCGAGGATCCCGCCTTCGTCGGCAACGGTGAATCGTTCGACGTCTACACCAAGTGGATCGAAACCGAGTGGAAGAACACCGTCGAACCGTTCACCGGTGGCGCCCCCGTCGAGGAAGACGACGAGCCGCGCCAGAAGGTTGTGGTCGAGGTCGGCGGCCGCCGGGTCGAGGTCTCGCTGCCGGGTCAGTTCTCGGTCGGTTCGGGTGCGCCCGCGGCCGGTGGTGCGATCCGCAAGAAGCCGAAGCCGCGCACGCGGGGCGGTGCCGGCGGCGGCGCCGCGTCCGGTGACGCGGTCACCGCGCCGATGCAGGGCACCGTCGTCAAGGTCGCGGTCGAGGAAGGCCAGTCCGTCGAGGCGGGCGATCTGATCGTGGTGCTCGAGGCCATGAAGATGGAGAACCCGGTCAACGCGCACAAGGCCGGTGTGGTCACCGGTCTGAGTGTGGCGGCCGGTGCCGCGATCACCCAGGGCACGGTCCTGGCCGAGATCAAGTAGGCACCGGCGCGGGGGCACCGCGAACAGGCGTGCGACAGTACGCCGACAACTGAACCAACACTGGATGCACAGTGACGCCGAGCGGGTGCGCGATCGATGATCGCCACCCGCTCCGGCGTATGGTGACCTGGTGAGCGCAGTACAACCGACGGTCGCGGAGGTGATCCGCGACCGTTTCGCATCCGGTAGCCGATCCGACAGCCATCGGCTGGTCCTCGTGGTCGAAGGCGGCGGTAGCCGCGGGGTGTACTCCAGCGGGATGGTGCACGCTCTGGAGGAGCTCGGGCTGGCCGCGGTGTTCGATGCCGTCTACGGCACCTCCGCGGGCGCGATCAACGCGGCCTGGCTGCTGTGCGGGCGGGCGGGTCGCGGAATGAAGGCGTGGACCGATGCCGCGATCATGCGCCGGGCCATCGATCCGGCGCGGATGCTGCGGGGCCGGCCCGCCTTCGATCTGAACTATCTGGTGCACAAGGTCTACGACGGCCTGCACCCGATGGATTTCCCGGCGATCCTGGCGAACGAGATCACATTCCATCCCATCGCCACCGATATCCACACCGGGCAGCCGGTGGACCTGCACCCCCATATCGTGGACAAGGCGACTCTGCAGACGGCACTGCGCGCCTCCTCGGGGCTGCCCCTGCTGGCCGGGCCTCCGGTGGCATTGGCCGGACGCCGGTATTTCGACGGCGGGCTGTCCGAAACGGTCCCGGTGCGCACTGCCTTGAAGAGCGGTGCGACCCATGCGCTGATCCTGCGGACGCGGCGCGCCGACGAACGCCGCCCACCGGCGCCGCGGTTGCACGACCTCATCGGTGGCACCTATATGCGGCTCTGCGCGCCCGGCGCCTACCGTGCGTGGAAGGAGCGCCCCGGCCAGCAGGCGCTGGAGGACGGGGTCATCGCCGGGATGGGCGGCGCGGCGCATCAGATCCATCCGCCCGCCGGTTCACCGGATATCAGCAGTGTCGAAACCGATCCCGGGATCCTCACCCGCGGGATGGATATCGGGCGCCGCGCCGTCGCCGATTTCTTCGCGCAGCTGAGCCCCATCGCCGCCGAGCCCTGTTAGCCGGCGGGCCGCCGTTCGGCACAACACGCAGGCAGTCCGACGCGCGCGGCCAGGGCACCGGCCGGCCGCCGACAATGCGGTGCCCGGGCGGGTTATGGCCCGGTGGCGTGTTTCCGGCGCATCGCCCGCCAGAACCTGCCCTGCCGCGCCCGGATTCGCGGTTCGAACCGGGTCAGTCGAAACGGATGCCCTGTGCCAGCGGTAGGTCGCGGGAGTAGTTGATCGTGTTGGTCGCCCGGCGCATATAGGCCTTCCAGGCGTCCGAACCGGATTCGCGGCCGCCACCGGTGTGTTTCTCGCCACCGAACGCGCCGCCGATCTCCGCGCCGGAGGTGCCGATATTGACGTTGGCGATACCGCAGTCCGATCCGTCGGCGGCGAGGAAACGTTCGGCCTCCCGCTGGTCGGTGGTGAAAATCGCGGACGACAACCCCTGTGGCACACCGTTGTGCAGGGCCAGGGCGGTATCGAAATCGTCGTAGGTGAGTACGTACAGGATGGGAGCGAAGGTTTCCTCGCGCACGATCTCGGTCTGGTCCGGCATCCGGACGATCGCGGGGTGCGCGTAGCGTGCCGCCGGCCCCATCCCGGCGACCACGACTTCGTCGCCGCCGACGAGCACTTCGCCGCCGTCGTGCCGGGCGCGGGCCAGCGCGTCACGCATCCGCTCCCACGCCTCGGGACCACTGAGCGGGCCCACCTGCACCCCGGTATCCAGCGGGTTCCCGATACGCAGCTGCCGGTAGGCGCGAACCAGCCGGTCCAGCAGTTCGTCGGCGATCCGGGTGTGCACGATCAGCCGGCGCAGTGTCGTACAGCGCTGACCGGCCGTGCCGACCGCGGCGAAGACGATCCCCCGCACCGCCAGGTCCAGATCGGCGGACGGGGTGACGACGGCGGCATTGTTGCCGCCCAGCTCCAGCAGGCAGCGGCCGAATCGGGCGGCCACCCGCGGGCCCACCTGCCGGCCCATCGCGACCGAGCCCGTGGCGCTGACCAGGGCCACTCGTTCGTCGTCGACCAGCTGGGCCCCGGCCGATCCGGTCCCCAGGACGAGTTGATGGACGCGCTGGTCGGCACCCGCGGCGCGCGCCGCCCGGCGCAGCAGGGCGTGACAGGCCAGGGCGGTCAGCGGAGTCCGATCCGAGGGCTTCCACACCACGGTGTCGCCACAGACCAGGGCGACCGCGGTGTTCCACGCCCACACCGCGACCGGGAAATTGAACGCCGAGATCACCGCGACCACACCGAGCGGATGCCAGGTCTCCATGAGCCGGTGCCCGGGCCGTTCCGACGCCATGGTGTAGCCGTACAGCTGGCGCGACAGACCGACCGCGAATTCGCAGATATCGATCATCTCCTGGACTTCACCGCGCGCCTCGGCCGGGATCTTGCCCACCTCCAGGGTGACGAGCTCGGCGAGTTCGTCCTGATGGCACCGCAACAAGGCGACCAGTTCCCGCACCACGGCCGCACGCTGCGGGGCCGGAACGCTGCGCCAGGTGACGAAGGCGGCGGCGGCTTCGGTGATCGCGGTGTCGATCTCGGCGGGAGTGTCCGGGCGCAGACCGATCAGCACCTCGCCGGTTATCGGGCAGTGCACCTCCATCTCACCGGCCGGCGGAGGCTCGATCCCGAGGGCATCCAGCAGGGCACCCACGCGGTGGGAAAATCGGACGGTTCGGGTCTCGCGGTCGATCTCGGTCATCGCGAACTCCTCGGGTTCGGCCGGACGAAATACGCTGTGCGGATA
The DNA here is from genome assembly GCF_044453135.1 of Nocardia sp. NPDC051750. Classification (NCBI taxonomy): domain Bacteria; kingdom Bacillati; phylum Actinomycetota; class Actinomycetes; order Mycobacteriales; family Nocardiaceae; genus Nocardia; species Nocardia sp. NPDC051750. Next base: position 159,513 of record NZ_JBITCK010000009.1, read on the forward strand.
CCACTGCCGGAGAATTGACGTTCACAACTGTATTCCGGCGGCGTGTCCGCTACGTTAGCCTTCGCTGATGGCGGAAACACCGGCAAAACCGACCCTGGATGAGATCGATCGCCTGCTGATCCGGGAACTGATGGCCGACGGGCGGGCGACACTGTCCAATCTGGCCGAGAAGGCGAGTCTTTCGGTATCCGCGGTGCAGTCGCGGGTGCGCAGACTCGAGGCGCGCGGTGTGATCCGTGGATATACGGCCGATGTCGATCCGGAGGCGCTGGGGCAGCTGCTGTCGGCATTTGTCGCGATCACTCCTCTCGATCCGTCGCAACCCGATGACGCGCCCGCCCTGCTGCAGCAGGTGCCCGGTATCGAGGCATGCCATTCGGTAGCGGGCGAAGAGAGCTACATCCTGCTGGTCCGGGTGGCCTCCCCGCGACATCTGGAGCAGCTGCTCCAGCAGATCCGGGCGACGGCCAACGTCCGCACGCGGAGCACCATCATCCTGCAGACATTCTACGAAAAGTAGCTGGCAACGTAACAAATCCTTCTCGGTATGGTCCCACCAAGAAAATTTACTGCCCGATCGGTTCCAGCTCCCGTACCGTCGGTGATGTGACCATCGAACTGGAACGATCCGGTGCCGGCGGTGACACCGCCGCGGACCGCATTCCCGCGACCCGCGTCCACGAGACGCTGTCGGCGAGCATGCTCGCCGACGGATTCGATCTGGTACTGGATCTGCCCGCCTCCTACGGCCGTCACCTGGTGGACGCCCGCGACGGCACCGACTATCTCGATATGTTCGGTTTCTTCGCCTCCAGCGCCCTCGGGATGAACCATCCGGCGCTGGCCGGGGACGCGGCCTTCCGGAACGAATTGACCACCGCCGCAGTGAACAAGCCGAGTAACTCCGATATCTACACCGTCGAGATGGCCCGGTTCGTGCACACCTTCGTCCGGGTACTCGGCGACCCGCGGCTACCGCACCTGTTCTTCATCGACGGCGGCGCGCTCGCGGTGGAGAACGCACTGAAAACCGCCTTCGACTGGAAGAGCCGTCACAACGAACTACACGGGCGCACAACACGGCCCGGCCACGAAGCCGAGGTGCTCCACCTGACCGGCGCCTTCCACGGCCGCAGCGGTTACACGCTGTCGCTCACCAACACCGACCCGGTGAAAACCGAACGCTTCCCGGTGTTCGACTGGCCCCGCATCGAAACCCCGTGGCTCGGTGGGCACGAGGATATCGACCGGGCCGAACAGCTGACCCTCGACCAAGCGACCCGGGCGTTCGCGGAGCGGCCCAACAGCATCGCCTGCTTCATCGCCGAACCCATCCAGGGCGAAGGCGGCGACCGGCATATGCGCCCGGAATTCCTGCGGGCGATGCAGCGGCTCTGTCACGACAACGACGCGCTGTTCGTCGTCGACGAGGTGCAATCCGGTGTCGGCCTGACCGGAAGTACCTGGGCCTACCAGCAATTCGGGCTCCAGCCGGACATTGTGGCGTTCGGCAAGAAGACACAGGTCTGCGGGATCATGGCCGGCGGCCGGGTGGACGAGGTGCACGACAATGTCTTCGCGGTCCCGTCCCGGCTCAATTCCACCTGGGGCGGCAACCTGACCGATATGGTTCGCGCCCGCCGGATCCTGGAGGTCGTCGAACGAGACGGCCTGGTCGAACGAGCCGCGGTACTGGGCGAGCACCTACAGGGCCTGCTACGTGAACTCGCCGAGCGGCATCCCGCGGTGTCGGATCCTCGGGGTCGCGGTCTGATGTGCGCGATTACTCTGCCCGACACCGGTTTCCGGGACGCCGTACTCATCTCGCTGCGGGAACGCGAGCGGGTCCTGATGATCGGCACCGGGCCGAGCGGTATCCGCTTCCGCCCACCGCTGACTGTCGAGCGAGAGGAACTGGACGCCGCCGTCGCCGCGTTGGACCGGGTACTGGCAGACGCCGGATAGCCGGACCACCACTTCCCCCTGTCTCCCTGGTCGGTGAGCTCACACTGTGCGGTACCGGCCGTCGCCGTTAGGGTCGGGGTACAGTCCGGACCCTGGGCACGGTCCGGACCACCTCGCCGGTCCGGTACTCACCGGGGCGGCGGTGACGGGAAGGATGGGCATGGCTGGGCAGCGGTTGGGCCGCTACCGGCTCGAGCGGCTGCTCGGCCAGGGCGGTATGGGCCAGGTGTGGCTGGCCCACAGCGATGCCGCGGGCGGCCGGCAGGTCGCGTTGAAATTGCTGCCCGCCGAGCTCGCGGCCGATCCGATGTATCGGAGCCGGTTCGAGCGCGAAGCCGAACTTGCCGCCCGCCTGCACGACAGCCATATCGTGACCATCCACGCCCACGGCGAGCTGGACGGCCGGCTGTTCATCGAAATGGAGTATGTCGAGGGCGAGGATCTGTCCCTGATCCTGCGCCGGGGCGGGCGCCTGGCCCCGGCCCGGGCCGTCGAGATCATCGCGCAGACCGCGGCCGCGCTGGATGCCGCGCATCGGGCGGGGCTGGTGCACCGGGATGTGAAACCGTCCAATATCGTCGTGCGCCGCGACGGTTTCGTCTATCTGATCGATTTCGGTATCGCGCACGGCGCCGGCAGTACCGCGCTCACGGCATCCGGTCTGGCCGTGGGTACCTGGGCGTATATGGCACCCGAACGGTTCACCGGCGATACGGACGCGCGCGCCGATATCTACTCGCTGGGCTGTGTGCTCTACGAATGCCTGGCCGGCATGCGGCCGTTCGGTGACACCGACCCGGCCCGGCAGATGCACGACCACCTCACCACGACCCCGCCGAGTGTGCGGGCGCTTGTCCCGGAAATATCCCCGCAGCTGGACGCGGTGATCGCCCGTGCGCTGGCCAAGGAACCCGGCGACCGCTTTCCCACCGCCGGCGAATTCGCGCGGGCCGCGGCAGCAGCGGTGGGCCTCGCAAACCCGGTCCCGGCGGCGTCCGGACCTGCCGACCGACATCCGGGAACCCGCCACTACGAACTCGACGCCGGCCCGGCGGGCACCCGCCGCTACGAATCTCCGGACCGGCCCGCCACCCGGCGATACGAAACGCCGGTGTCCCCGGATACGCCCCACCCGGGCCCAGCCGGCACCCGGCGATACGAAGCCCCGGCACCCCCGGTTACGCCCCATCCCGGCCCGGCGGGCACGCGCCGATACGAAGGGACGGGGCACCCGGGCACCCGGCCGTACACGAGCCTCGCCGCGGCCGGAGCCGCCGAACCCGGCCATCCGCCGACACGGGCCTACACCCGGTTGGAGACCGGCCACGGCCCCGCCGGAGCGGCGCACGGTCGCGACGTGGCGCACGCGGGCGCCCGGCCGGTGGCGCCGGCCCGGCCCGCACCCCGCCGTCCCTCGCCACCCGCCCAGCGGAGGCCACGGGCCCGCCCGGCGGCACGGCCCCGGCGGCGCAAGAGCCGCTTGCGCAAGGTTGTGTTCTGGCTGTTCGTTCTGGTGGTGGTACCGCTGGTGTTGATCGGCGGGTGTACGGCCGCGGTGCTGCAGGGCGTCGGATCCATCGATTTCTTCTCCGGTGGCTTCTTCTCCGGCGACGACCGGCCCACAGCGGCCGCCGGAACCGCGGTCCGCGACGGCAGTTTCGAATTCGTGGTACGAAATGTGGAATCCGATGTGACGTCGATCGGTTTCGACCGCCCCCAGGGCAGTTTCGTGGTGGTGAGTTTCACCGTCCGCAATATCGCGCCGGAGCCCCATACCTACACACCGCTGGGTCAGAAACTGCGCGATACGGCCGGTGCCGAGTTCGGCCCGGATGTGACGGCCACCGCGCAGCGCGCCGCCACCGCCGCCGCGCCGCGGACCTTGCAACCGGGTGAGTCCCTGGGCACCCATCTGGTGTACGAGGTGCCGGCCGGGTCGGTGCCCGCGAGCATGACTTTCCGCGATTTCCCGTTGTCTCTCGGGACCTCGGTATCGCTGGGTTGACGGGCGTCCGGCAGCTACGTCAGTCGCAGTGTCCACGCGCCGCGGTGGTGGAGCCGGGTCCGGCTGCCCGGCGCCACATCGATCCGCCAGAACGATTCGGTCGCGGCGTCCAGCGCGACCACCAGCACAGCTCGGATCACCGCGGGATGAGTGACAGCGACCGTGGCGGTAGGCGGGGCCGCGGTGAGCTCGGTGAGCCAGCCACGGACTCGTTCGAGCAGGTCGAGGACCGATTCCCCGCCGTGTTCCCGGTAGCCGGGGTCGGTCCGCCACTGATGCAGCCGGTCCGGCGCGAGAGTGTCGAGTCGGGTGCCGCACCAGGCACCGGCGTCAAGATCGCGTAACCTGGACAATGGTGCGGCGTCCAAGCCGAGCAGCCGGGCAGTCTCTCTGGTTCGCCGCTCCGGTCCCACCAGCACCTGTGCGCCCGCCGGTGGCTCGACCGTCCGGCCCGCCAGTGCCGCCCGCCCCGCCGGGGTGAGCGGTTCGTCGGCCGGGAACCGTGCCGCCCGCAGCGCGTCGGTGATCCCGTGGGAGATCAGATCGAGTTTTCGAACACCAGGCACCGTCGCAGCATAGAAACACCGAACTGTCACCGGTGGCCGGCCCGGATCGTTGCGCCGGCTCCCGGCCCGTCGTGCCCCGCTGCCAGCAGGAGGTGATCGAGGATGACAGATATTTTGATCCGCGCCGTGCCCGGCGCGATTATCGATGAGATCGACCGGCAAGCTCGTGGTCTCGGGATATCCCGGACAGAGTTTCTCCGCCGCCGGCTCGACCGGGAGTTCCGGCCGGTCGGCGGGGTGAGCACCGACGATCTGGTTCGCCTGGCCGAACTCATCCGCGATATCCCACCTCCCGACCTCCCCGACCCCGCGACAGCAGAACCCGAACTGATCGACGGAAACCTGCCCTGACCACTCCCCCGGCATCCGTCGCCTGTCGGTGCCCGGGTGCAGACTGGAGTCCATGACCGAGTTCTCCGCCGCCACCCAGCAGTGGTTCGCCGGTGCGTTTCCCGCGCCCACGGACGCGCAGCTGGGGGCGTGGCGGGCGATCGCGGGCGGGGAACACACCCTCGTGGTCGCGCCGACAGGGTCCGGGAAAACCCTGTCGGCGTTCCTGTGGGCCATCGATGAGCTCGCCCGCGCCGATCCGCCGGTGGACGGGACCTCGGTGCTCTACATCTCCCCGCTGAAGGCGCTGGCGGTGGATGTGGAGCGGAATCTGCGGGCACCGCTGGTGGGGGTGCGCCAGACGGCGCGCCGGCTCGGGCTGCCCGCGCCGGAGATCAGCGTGGGCGTGCGGTCCGGGGATACCACCACGCAGGAGCGGCGCCGGTTACAGCGCACACCCCCGAATATCCTGATCACCACGCCGGAATCGCTGTTCTTGATGCTCACCTCCGCGGCCCGGGAGACATTGCGCGGGGTCCGGACGGTCATCGTGGACGAGGTCCATGCGATCGCGGGATCCAAACGCGGATCGCATCTGGCGCTGTCGCTGGCCCGGCTGGATTCGCTCACCGAGCGGCCGGTCCAGCGCATCGGGTTGTCGGCGACGGTACGCCCGCCCGAGGAGGTGGGCCGGTTCCTGGTGGGCACGGCGCCGATCACCATCGTGTCCCCGCCCGCGCCCAAAACCTTCGATTTGTCGGTGCGGGTCCCGGTCGCGGATATGACCGAACCCGGCGATTCGGAACAGCCCGGGTCGCTGTGGCCGCATGTGGACGGGGCGATCGTCGACCTCGTACTCGCACACCGTTCGTCGATCGTCTTCGCCAATTCCCGGCGCCTCGCCGAACGGCTCACCGCCCGGTTGAACGAAACCTACGCCGGGCAACTCGGCGAAAATGTGGCAACGGCCCATGCCCCGCCCGCGCAACTCGGCGTGTCCACCGAGGTCAGCCATGGGGCCGAGCAGCTGCTGGCCCGGGCACACCACGGGTCGGTGAGCAAGGAGCAGCGGGCCCTTATCGAAGACGATCTGAAAAGTGGGCGATTGCGCTGCGTGGTGGCCACCAGCAGCCTCGAACTCGGTATCGATATGGGCGCCGTGGACCTGGTGGTACAGGTCGAAGCCCCACCCTCGGTGGCCAGCGGGTTACAGCGGATCGGCCGGGCCGGTCACCAGGTGGGCGAGATATCGCGCGGGGTGCTGTTCCCCAAACACCGCACCGATGTGGTGCACTGCGCGGTGGCGGCCCAGCGCATGCTGTCCGGACAGATCGAGGAATTGAAGATCCCCGCCCATCCGCTGGATATCCTCGCGCAGCAGACGGTGGCGGCGTGTGCGCTCGAACCGCTGGACGTGGACACCTGGTTCGAGACGGTGCGCGGCACCGGAAGCTATGCCGCACTGCCGCGTTCGTCCTACGAAGCGGTGCTGGACCTGCTGGCCGGACGCTACCCCTCCGACGAATTCGCCGAACTACGCCCGCGCCTGGTCTGGGACCGCGACGCCGGCACCCTGACCGGTCGCCCCGGCGCCCAGCGATTGGCCGTCACATCCGGTGGCGCCATCCCCGATCGCGGCATGTTCGCGGTGTACATGGTGGGCGAGAAGGCCTCTCGGGTAGGTGAACTAGACGAGGAAATGGTCTACGAATCCAGGGTCGGCGATGTTTTCGCGCTCGGGGCCACCAGCTGGCGGATCGAGGACATCACCTACGACCGCGTACTGGTGACCCCCGCCTTCGGCCATCCCGGCCGGCTGCCCTTCTGGCACGGCGATTCGCTCGGCCGCCCGGCCGAACTGGGTGCCGCGCTGGGCGAATTCGTCCGCCGCGCCGGCTCGGGGAAATCGGAGCAGGAATTCACCGAACGCACCACCGCCGCCGGCCTCGACGAGAACGCTGTCGCCAATCTGCGTGCGCTGCTGGACGATCAGCGCACCGCGACCGGGCGGCTACCCACCGACCGGACCCTGGTCGTCGAACGGTTCCGGGACGAACTCGGCGACTGGCGGCTGATCCTGCACTCCCCCTTCGGCCTGCCGGTGCACGCGGCGTGGGCGCTGGCCGTCGGTGCCCGGCTCCGCGAACGGTTCGGGGTGGACGCAGCACCCAACGCCTCCGACGACGGCATCGTCGTACGGCTGCCCGATACCACCGACGATCCGCCGGGTGCGGAACTGTTCGTCTTCGAGCCGGACGAGATCGACGACGTGGTCACCGAGCAGGTGGGTGGGTCGGCGCTGTTCGCCTCCCGGTTCCGCGAATGCGCCGCCCGCGCACTGCTGCTGCCGCGGCGCGATCCCGGTAAGCGCGCGCCGCTGTGGCAGCAGCGGCAGCGGTCGGCCCAATTGCTCGATGTCGCACGCAAATTCCCGGATTTCCCGATCCTGCTCGAGACCGTGCGCGAATGCCTGCGCGATGTCTACGACCTCCCCGCGCTCCGCGATCTGCTGGGTCAGGTCGCGCGCCGGCAGGTACGCCTGGTCGAAGTGGAGACCGCCACTCCGTCCCCCTTCGCCAACGCCCTGCTGTTCGACTACATCGGCCAGTTCATGTACGACGGCGACAGCCCCCTCGCCGAACGCCGGGCGGCGGCGCTTTCGCTGGACTCGGGTCTGCTGGCCGAGCTCCTGGGCCGCGTCGAACTGCGCGAACTGCTGGACAGCGAGGTCATGGCGCAGACCGAACTGGAACTGCAACGACTCACCCCGGAACGCAAGGCCCGGGACGCGGAAGGTCTGGCGGATCTGCTGCGGCTACTCGGCCCGCTGACGGCGGACGAGGCCCGGCAGCGCTGCCTGGACGACCCCGCGGACTGGTTCGCGGAACTCGCCGGCGCCCGGCGGGCACTCGAAGTGGCCTACGCGGGCCGGGTCTGGTGGGCCGCGATCGAGGATGCCGCCCGGCTCCGCGACGCGCTGGGCGTCCCGCTGCCGATCGGCACCCCGGCCGCCTTCATCGAACCGGTACCCGATCCCCTGGGCGATCTGGTCGCCCGCTACGCCCGCACCCACGGCCCCTTCGGCACGGAATCGGTCGCGTACCGGTTCGGGCTCGGCACCGCCGTCGCCGCCTCGGCGCTCCATCAGCTGGTCACCGAAAAACGGGTGGTGGAAGGCGAATTCACGCCCGAGACGGCAGGGTCGGAATGGTGTGACACCCAGGTACTGCGCCGGTTACGCCGCCGGAGTCTGGCCGCCGCCCGGCACGAGATCGAGCCGGTCGCCACCGCCGCCCTGGCGCGTTTCCTGCCCGACTGGCAGCACGTCGGCAGCGGCGAGCTGCGCGGCGTGGACGGGGTGGCCGTGGTGGTCGAACAGCTGGCCGGGGTTCCGATCCCGGCTTCGGCGTGGGAATCGCTGGTCCTGCCCGCCCGCGTCCGCGATTACCACCCGGCCCTGCTCGACGAACTCATGGCCACCGGTGAGGTCCGCTGGTCCGGGCACGGGGCCATCAACGCCAAGGACGGCTGGATCGCCCTGCACCCGGCCGATCAGGCCCCCGTCACGCTCCCGCCCCCGGATGAGCTGGAACTCGACGATCTCCACCTCACCCTGCTCACGGTCCTGGGCGCCGCCCCCGCAGGAAAACCGGCACGCCACGAGCTCGAGTCCGCCGCCGCGGATATCGCTCCCGGGGATCGCCGGCTCGAGTCGGATCGGCCTACCGCGTTCCCCGCCCCAGGTCTCGGTGGTGGCGGCGCGTACTTCTTCCGCCAGCTCGCCGATGCGACGGGTGTCCTCGACGACACCGCGGTAGCGGCCGCGCTGTGGGACCTGGTCTGGGCGGGTCTGCTCTCCGGCGACACCTTCGCTCCGGTTCGGGCACGCCTGTCCGGATCCACCCGGACACCGACCGCGCACCGCACTCCGCGACGCGCCCCGCGCGGACGCACCTACCTCCCCCGGCCCGCCATGCCGACCCGTTCGGGTCCACCCACCGTCTCCGGCCGGTGGTCGCTGCTCCCGGAGCGGGCCACCGACAACACGGTCCGCGCCCATGCCACGGCCGACCTGCTGCTCGAACGCTACGGCGTGGTGACCAAGGGCGCGGTACAGAACGAGGGGGTCCCCGGCGGGTTCGCACTCGTCTACCGGGTGCTCAGCGAATTCGAGGACCGCGGCCGGTGCCGCCGCGGCTACTTCGTGGATTCGCTCGGCGGCGCCCAGTTCTCCACCACCGATGTGGTGGATCGGCTGCGTACCTTCGACGGCGACCGGCGACCGGCCGCGACGGCGCTGGTGCTCGCGGCCTGCGATCCGGCCAACCCCTACGGCGCCGCGCTCGGCTGGCCCAAGACCGCCGGCGAAGCCGGTCATCGCCCGGGCCGCAAAGCGGGCGCGCTGGTCGTGCTGGTCGACGGCGAACTGGTGCTCTACCTGGAACGAGGCGGCCGGACACTGCTCACCTGCACCGAGGATCCCGACGCCCGGCACGCCGCGGCAACGGCGCTGGCCGAGCTGGTGCATTCCGGACGGGTGGATTCCCTCGTCATCGATCGTGTCGACGGCGAGTCGGTCCACGGAAATACCTTCGCCGGCTTCCTCACCGCAGCGGGTTTCAGCACCACCCCGCGCGGCCTGCGCCTCCGGGGCCGCCGATGACCGCGCCCGCCGCCCGGCAACCGGGCCTGCCATCGCTCCGGTGCCCAAGCCGGTACGAGAAACCCGCACCTCTGGGTGACATGGTCTTCCACCCGCTTTCCTGCCCGAGCCGACAGCGGACAACCCGGCCGAGCGATCACGTGGTGTTCCACCCCGCCCCCGACGATGCCCTTGCACCGGTGCCGGACAGCCACACCGTCCGTGACACAGCGGCCCGCCCGGCCCCGAGCGATACCTACACACCGGTACCGGACAGCTATACCGTGCGTGACACAGCGGCCCGCCCAGCCGTCGATGGTTACCTCGCGCCTGGCCCGGTGCGAGCTACCCGAGCAGAGAGCGACCCGGCATCCTCCCGTGCTCCCGACAGCGCCGCCGTGCCCGAGCGGTTCCGTGACACCCGTGCGCAAGGCGCCCCGGTGTCCATCCCGGACCACGCCCGCGGACCTGCGCGCAGGCCGGTACAGGACAGCCATGCCCGAGGGTGATGTGGTGTTCCTCGCCGCGGGCCGGCTGCGGGCGGCGCTCGCGGGCGAAACGCTGACCCGCAGCGATTTCCGGGTCCCCCGCTACGCGACCGTCGATCTGCGCGGTCAGGTCGTGGACAGTGTCGCCAGCTACGGTAAACACCTTTTCGTGCGCACCGAGACGGTCAGTGTTCACACCCATCTGAAGATGGAGGGCAGCTGGCGGGTGTTCCACTGCGGGCAGCGGTGGACGAAACCCCGGGTCAGCGCCCGGCTCGTCCTCGGTACCGCCGAGGTCGAGGCGGTGGGATTCGATCTGGGGCTGGTGGAGGTGCTGCGCCGCGGCGACGAGGTGGCCGCGATCGCTCATCTCGGCCCCGATCTGCTGGGCCCGGATTGGGACCCCGCGGCGGCCGTCGCCCGGCTCGCCCGGGAACCGGAACTCCCGATCGGTCTCGCGCTGCTGGATCAGCGCAACCTCGCGGGGATCGGCAACATCTATCGCAGTGAGGTCTGCTATCTGCGCAAGGTGCACCCGGCCCGGCCGGTCGCCGCGGTCGGCGATCTGCTGGCCCTGGTCAACGAAGCGCACCGGGTGTTGTATCGGGCCGCCCATCAGCCGCCGTGGCGGCCGCTGGTCTACGGGCGGGCCCACCGCCCCTGCCAGCGGTGCGGTACGGCGCTACGGGTGGAACTCCTGGGGGAGACGGCACCGCGCACCGACCGGGTGAGCCGGCGCGAACGCGGGATCTACTTCTGTCCGAAATGCCAGGTCCCGCCGGGGTGAGCACGTAACCTGTCGCATATCGGCCGATGCCACTTCTGTGACGGTCGCCATCGCTCTGGTAATGATCGGCACCTTTCCGACGACACACGGGTACCGCACCGGAAGCAGGTCCCATGAACACCCGAGCCGTCCACCTGGCCGCCGTCACCGGCAAATTGTTGTCCGCGGTGCTGGCTGTCGTGGCCACCGCGGTGTTCTGTTACTTTCTGCTGCATCCGGCGACCGCCCCGTCCGGGCCGGCGCCTTCCCCGCTCGGACCCGCCGCCACCCCCACGGCCCCGGCCACCGACTACCCCACCACGCACTGACCGCTCAGCGTTCGGTCGGCACCGGCTCCAGGATCTCCGGACGGGGTTCCGGTGCGGCGATCCGCAACGCGTCGGCGGAGGCGTCGTCGGGCTGTGTTTGCGATCTGACCTCCGCGTCCACCCGAGCCAGGTAGGTACGGACCTCTCGGTCGGTTTCCGCGTCGTCCCAGCCGAGCACCTCCGCCATCAGACCGGCCACCTCTTCGGCGCACTCGGCGCCACGGTGCGGGTACTCGATGGAGATACGCGTGCGCCGGGCGAGAACGTCGTCGAGGTGCAGCGCGCCCTCCGCGGCGGCCGCGTACACCGCCTCGACCTTCAGATAGGACGGTGCCGCAGTGATCGGCTGCCGCAGTTCCGGGCGGTCGGCGGCGAGAGCCATGACCTCCTCGATCAGCGACCCGTAGCGGTCCAGGAGGTGTTTCACCCGGTAGGGATGCAGTCCGTACTCCTCGGCCAGCTGCACGGTCTGATTGACCAGCGCGAAATACCCGTCCGCGCCGAGTAGCGGCACCTTCTCGGTGATAGACGGCGAGACCCGGGCGGGGATGTCCTGGGCGGCCTCGTCGACCGCGTCGTAGGCCATCACCCGGTAGGTGGTGTACTTCCCGCCGGCGATAGCGATGAGCCCCGGTGCGGTCCGCGCGACCGCGTGTTCGCGCGACAGTTTCGACGTCTCGTCGCTCTCCCCGGCCAGCAGCGGCCGCAGGCCCGCATAGACGCCGTCGATATCGTCGGAAGTCAGCGGGGTGACCAGTACCTGATTGACCCGGTCGAGCAGATAGTCGATATCGGCCTTGGTTGCCGCCGGATGGGCCAGATCCAGATTCCAGTCGGTATCGGTGGTGCCCACGATCCAGTGCGCACCCCACGGGATCACGAACAGGACCGAGGTCGCGGTGCGCAGGATGATCGCGGCATCGCTGACGATCCGGTCGCGGGGCACCACGATATGCACGCCCTTCGATGCCCGCACATGGAACCGGCCCCGCTGCCGGGAGAGTGCCTGCACCTCGTCGGTCCACACGCCGGCGGCATTGATCACCACATGCGCGCGGACCTCGGCGGTCCGTCCGTCCTCGCTGTCGCGTACCCGGACCCCGACGACCCGGTCGGCTTCCCGCAGGAAGCCCACGGCCTGGGTCGAGGTGCGGATCACCGCCCCGTAGTGGGCGGCGGTCCGGGCCACCGTCATGGTGTGCCGGGCATCGTCGACCACGGTGTCGTAGTAGCTGATCCCGCCGACCAGCGAATTGCGCCGCAATCCCGGCGCCAGCCGCAGGGCGCCGTGCCGGGACAGATGGCTTTGTCCCGGAACCGATTTCGCGCCGCCCATGGTGTCGTAGAGGAACAACCCCGCGGCCACATAGGGTCGCTCCCAGACACGGCGGGTTATCGGGTAGAGGAAGCGCAGCGGTTTCACCAGATGGGGCGCGATCCGGGCCATGGCGAGTTCGCGTTCCTTCAGCGCCTCCCGCACCAGCCCGAATTCGAGCTGCTCCAGGTACCGCAGCCCGCCGTGGAACATCTTCGACGAGCGACTCGATGTTCCCGAGGCCAGATCGCGGGCCTCCACCAGCGCGACCCGCAATCCGCGGGTCGCGGCGTCCAGCGCGATCCCCGCGCCGACGACACCGCCGCCCACCACGACCACATCGAAATGATCTTTGCCCAGCCGCTCCCAAGCCGCGCGCCGCTGGTCCGGCCCCAGAAACTGCGATCCCGACTCCACCGTCACAGTTCCTCCTTGGGAGCGTGTTCATGCGGTCGGCGGAGGCCGTAGCGAAGGCGGAGGTATCGCATCATAGTTCCTCCTTCGGAGCGGGCACATGCGGTCGGCGGAGGCCGCGGCCAAGGCGGAGGTATCGCGTCACAGTTCCTCCTTCAGAGCGGTACGGGGAGGCCAGAGCAAACGCGGAGGTATCGCATCATTTTTCCTCCTCCAGAGCAGATTCATACGATCAGCGGAGGCCGCAGCGAAGGCGGAGGTATCGCAGTATCGCATTTCGACTCCTGGAGTTCGCGTTCGACATGGTCGGCTGTGGTTCCGTGAGTTCGATCTACAGCCTATGCGCAAACCGGCCGCCGGCGTCCGTGGCGAGACAGCCGTCACCGACATGCCCGATTGCGCTAGCCTCCTGCCATGCGCTATGTGGCCGCCATCGACCAGGGCACGACCTCGAGCAGATGTATTCTCTTCGACCGTTCGGGGCAGATCGCGGGCATCGGCCGGCGGGAACACGAGCAGATCTTCCCGAAACCGGGCTGGGTCGAGCACGACCCCGAAACACTGTGGCGCAATACCGAATTCGTCCTCGGCGCGGCGCTGGACGATGCCGGCGCCCGCGCCGGGGACATCGCGGCCGTCGGGGTGACCAACCAGCGCGAGACCACCGTGGTGTGGGAGCGCGAGACCGGCCGCCCGATCCACAACGCCATCGTCTGGCAGGACACCCGCACCGACCGGCTCTGCACCGAACTGGCCGGCGAACACGGTACCAACCGCTACGCCGACCGCACCGGACTGCCGCTGTCGACCTATTTCTCCGGACCGAAGGTGCGCTGGATCCTGGACACCGTCCCGGGCGCCCGGGAGCGCGCCGCGGCCGGTGAGCTGTGCTTCGGCACCGTGGACAGCTGGGCCCTGTGGAACCTGACCGGCCGGCACATCACCGATGTCACCAACGCCTCCCGCACCCTGCTGATGGACCTCCGGAGTCTGCAATGGGACAGCCGGATCTGCGCGGAGATCGGCGTGCCGATGGCCATGCTGCCGGAGATCCGCAGTTCGTCGGAGGTCTACGCGGAGATCTCGGCGGGACCGCTGGCCGGGGTCCCGGTCGCGGGAATCCTCGGCGACCAGCAGGCGGCCACCTTCGGCCAGGCCTGCCTGGCTCCCGGCGAAGCCAAGAACACCTACGGCACCGGCAATTTCATGCTGCTCAATACCGGCACCACACCGGTTTTCAGTGAGCACGGGCTGCTCACCACCGTCTGCTACCGGCTCGGCGATCAGGCACCGGTGTACGCGCTGGAGGGGTCGATCGCCGTCACCGGTGCACTGGTGCAGTGGTTCCGGGACAATCTCGGCATCATCGATACGGCGCCGGAGATCGAGGATCTGGCCCGCACGGTCGACGACAACGGCGGCGCCTATATCGTCCCCGCGTTCTCCGGGCTGTTCGCCCCGCGCTGGCGGCCCGACGCCCGCGGCGTCATCGCGGGCCTCACGCGGTTCGTCACCAAGGCACACCTCGCCCGCGCGATCCTGGAATCGACCGCGTTCCAGACCCGTGAGGTGATGGATGCCATGCGCGCGGACGCCGCGGCCCAGTCGCTGGAGCTGGAATCGGTGGCACTGAAGGTCGACGGCGGAATGGTCGCCAACGATCTGCTCATGCAATTCCAGGCCGATATTCTCGACCTGCCGGTAGTCCGCCCGCTGGTCAACGAGACCACCGCGCTCGGCGCCGCCTATGCCGCGGGACTGGCGGTGGGCTATTGGGCGGGCACCGACGATATCCGCGCCAACTGGGCGGCCGACAAGACCTGGACCCCGGCCATGCCCGCCGCCGAACGCAACGCGCGACTCCGCGATTGGGACAAGGCCGTCGAACGTACCTACGACTGGGCGGACTGACCCGCCAGGGCTGTCACCGGCTCATCCACCGCGCGAGCCAAACGTGCCACGGCCTCGGCGAGGACATCCGGCGCGGCGGTGGTGAAACACATCCGCATGGCATGCGAATACGGTGTGCTGACCGCGAACGCCGGTCCGGGCACGAAGGCGACACCCGCGTTCAGGGCGCGGGGTAGCAGCTCGGTGGTGGTGGTGCCGTCGGTGAACTCCGCCCAGACGAACATTCCCCCGGACGCCGGACTACAGCGCAGGCGGTCACCGAACCGGTCGCGGACGGACGCCACCAGGGCCGCGGCCCGGTCGGCGTAGACACCGCGCACCCTGTCGATATGACCGGTGAGCCAGCCGGTGTCGGCGAGTAGTTCGGCGGCGATCTGCTGGGTGAGCGCCGAACCACACAGGTCAGCGCCCTGCTTCAACAGTTCGACCGCCCGGCAGACGCGTTCCGGGGCGACCATCCACCCCACCCGCAGGGTCGGAGCGATGATCTTCGAGGCCGAGGACAGCCGGATCACCGCGGGCGAATACATGGCGACCGGTTCCGGGGCGGGCCGGTCGAACCACAACTCGCCGTAGGGGTCGTCCTCGATCACCCAGAACCGGTGCTTCTCGGCAGCCGCGGCCAGCGCCCGCCGGCGCCGCGCGCTCATGGTCACACCGCCCGGGTTGTGGAAGTTGCTCACCGTATGAACGACCGCCGGCCGCTCGCCGCCGGCGATCAGCTCTTCCAGCAGATCTACCCGCATCCCCTCATCGTCCAGCGGCACCGCCACGATCCGCGCCCCGGCCGCCCGGAAAACCTGGAGCGCGCCGACGTAGGCGGGATCCTCGACCACGACCAGCGCCCCGGGATCCAGCAGAACCTCGGCGAGCAGCGACAGCGCCTGCTGGGAGCCGTGCGTGACGAAGACCTCGTCGACCCCGACGGGCCGCCCGAATCGAGCGGTTTCGCGTTCGGCAAGCACCTCCCGCAGCGGCCCCCAGCCAGGGGATTCGGTGTATTGCAGCGCCGCGGGCGTGCGCAGGGCCGATTCGGCCGCGGCGGCGATACGCGGGCCGGGCATGAGTTCGGCGTCGGGCAGACCGCCGGCCAGGCTGATGACATCCGCGTTCGCGGTGAGTTTCAGCAGGTCGCGGATGGCAGAGCTGGTGAGG
This sequence comes from Nocardia sp. NPDC051750, assembly GCF_044453135.1. Lineage (NCBI taxonomy): Bacteria > Bacillati > Actinomycetota > Actinomycetes > Mycobacteriales > Nocardiaceae > Nocardia > Nocardia sp. NPDC051750. The sequence goes on from NZ_JBITCK010000009.1 coordinate 175,399, forward strand.
CCGGTCAGTTTGGCGGCCAGCGGCGCAGCATTATGGTACATGGGAGCCTCCGGGTATCACCTGGTAGATACCCAATCATCCCATGAAAACCAATATATGAAACTGTGATCTCAAATTATGGGATCAGCGCCGGTCTGCGATCACCCACAAGAGTGTCTTGCCGTCCCGCTCCACTGTGGTAACCGTCTGCTTGTACACGGTGGTCACCCCGGTCGGCCGGCGTTCGGTGAGATCGACATCGAACGTATTCGCCGCCCGCTCGGTGATCCGCACACAGTGCTCCGTACCAGCCGGGATCTGCGCATCGATCGCCTGCTGGATGGTCTCCGCGGAGGAGATCGCCGGCGAATCCGCCGCCACGAATTCCCGCGCCGCGACACCGCTGCGCTGCGTGTAGAACGCGTGCTGGAACCCGAGCACCGCATCCGGCCCGCTGGCCGTATCCCCCTCGCCGTTGCCGACGGTGACCGCGCCGTCCTGGGTCGCCGGACAACTCAGCCCCTCGATCGCCTCCGCAGTGGGCCCGGTACCCGGCTCACCGCCACCACCGCGGACCACGGCGATCGCCACACCGACCGCGATGAACGCCACGGCCACCGCCGCCACCGTCACGATCATGCCGACCGGCAGATTGCGGCGTGGCTTCTCGGCCAGCGCACTGGACACCGACTGCGGGGTGAGTTTCTGCGCGATCGGATCGCTGTCCCAGGACAGACCGCCCGAACGCGGTCGCACCGAACCGCCCACTGGGTCGCCGGAGCCGCCCGACCGGTTCGGTGTGGACCATCGCGGATCCCCGGCCGTGCTGTGCCGGACCGTTGTCTGATCGGATTCCGGCGTCCGGTCGGCGCCCGGCGCCCGGGGCGACGACGGGTCAGCGGGCAGCTGATGACGCACAGTCGCATCCGCATCACCCGGTCCCGGACGCACAACCGGCACGGAATCACCGGGTGCCGGACGATAAACCGGAGTGGAACTGTCCGGCGCACGATACTGCGGCGGCGGCGCAGGAATCGACGGCGGCTCCACCGGCGGACCGGATGCCGCACCGGCCGGCCGCCAAGCCAGCTCCGGATTATCCGCGCCCTCCGGTTTCCAACCCGCTACCGGTAGCTCACCCGTCGGCGGTCCGAACTCCGACACCGGCGGTCCGAACTCCCCCGTGGGGGGACCGAAATCCGCCCGCTCGGGTTCGCGCCCTTTACCTTCGCCCTCGCCGGTCACAGCCCATCCCTTTCGAGACACGCGGGTGGGGCGGCCGTACCCGACCGCCCCACCCGGCAAGATTTCACTCGTGTCAGTACTGGAGTGAACCACCCCACTGGGTATTGACGCCAGCGACATTGATCATCTGCTCCGGGTAGTTACCCGGCGGCAGCAACGGCGGCGGCGGCGGAATCGAGGCCGCTGCCTTCAGCGCGTCCGCACCACCAGGCTGCATGGCGATCCAGTGCTCGACGGCAGCCTTGGCGGCATTCGCCTGCGTCGTATCGATCGTGTGATCGAGCCGGTTGTCCGGCAACCCGTTACCACCGGTGAAGGTGGACACATTGATGGTGTTCTCGTCGACGAACTCCACCGAGATACCGGCCTCGCCGGTACCCGTGGGGGTCCGGAAACCGGCCGTGCCGACGTAACCGGACTGGTTGGTGAAGTGATGGGTGTTCGCGAAATGCCCGGGAGCCAGCGCGGCACCGTCGATCGCGGCACCGACCTCCATATGCGGGCCCTGCATCTCGACCACCGGCGCCACCGGTGCCGACTGCAGACGCGGCGCTTCCCATTCCGGCGCCTGCGGCTGGACGAGGGTCTCGCTTCCCGGCGCGGGGGCCTGCGCGTCACCGTCGGCCTCGGCTTCCGGCGCCACGGGCGGCTCGCCCGGCCGCGCCGGCGGCTGCGTTCCTTCGGGCTTGTTCGGCGCGATCGCCGGCTGCACCGTCTCCTCCTGGCCCGGAACGGGCAGCGGCGCCACCCGCGGGGTGGTGACACCCGGCTGGGTCGGGCCGGTCAGGCCCTGCTCGCCTTCCTCGCCCGGACCCGGCGTCGTGACACCCGGCTGGCTCGGCGTCGGCGTGCTACCCGGCTGATCCTGGTTCTGGTTCTGCACACCCGGCTGGCTCGGCGTGGTCTCCGGGCCTTGCTGCTCCTGCTCGGGCGTGGTGCCCGGCTGCGCAGGTGCCGGCGTGGTCGGCGTGGTCGGCTGATCGCCCGGAACGGCCCCCGCCGGCGACGCGAAGATGGCCATGGCCGCGGCGGTTGCAAGCGGCAGCGAAGTGCTCGCCACCGCCCGGGCCGCCCGGTTCGGCTTACGATGTTTCACTATTCGCCCAATCCCTTTCCCGGATACGGCCCGCCCGTGGACCGCAACCAGTTCTGCCTCATCGGAGACGCGACCCCAGCGGATAGCCCGAGTGGGCCATTCGCTGTCCGACTCCGAAAGGAAGAACCCCCCGGCACCAAACTACGCGACCGCCCGCCGATCGCATTCTCTGCTTCGGAAGTCAATCACACTCGAGCATTTCCGGCAATCCGACGAAAGTTCACCACCAGCAGCAAAACTCAGCGCTTTTCGGCGCGTCTCCGGCGCGCGGGGTTTTGGCCCCCTCGCGCCAAAACCGCCAAGGGCCTCGCTGGACTCGGCACCGCCGCTGGTCGCGTCGGGTTCGATCAGGGTTATGCGGCCTTCGTGGACCTCGTGAGTCTCGGCGCCGCCGGTGGGGAGGTCTCGGTTCGGGGCGGGCCGAAAGGTCAGCCCAGGTCGTCGTGGCGCATGAGTTGGCGGGCCGCTTCCATGACCGAGCCGGTGAGCGAGGGGTAGACCGAGAAGGTTTGCGCCAGGTCGTTGACTGTCAGGTTGTTCTGGACCGCGAGGGCGATCGGGAGGATGAGTTCCGAGGCGATGGGTGCTACCACGACACCGCCGATCACCACGCCGGTCGCGGGGCGGCAGAAGATCTTCACGAAACCGCGGCGCAGGCCCGACATCTTCGCCCGGGGGTTGGTGTTCAGCGGCAGCATCACGGTCCGGGCCGGTACTTCGCCGTCGTCGATGGCGGTCTGGCTCACTCCGACGGTCGCGATCTCCGGGCGGGTGAACACCGCCGCGGCCACCGTTTTGAGGCGAATCGGGCTCACGCCCTCGCCGAGCGCGTGGTACATCGCGATCCGGCCCTGCATGGCGGCGACCGAGGCCAGGGGTAGCAGGCCCGTGCAGTCGCCGGCGGCGTAGATCCCGGGGACCGCGGTCCGGGAGACCCGGTCCACTCGCAGGTATCCGCCGCGGTCGAGTTCGATTCCGGCCTGGTCCAAACCGAGATCGGCGGTGTTCGGCGTGGACCCGACGGTCATGAGGGCGTGCGAACCGGTGACCGTGCGGCCGTCGGCCAGGGTCACCAGCACCCCGTCCGCCGTACGCTCCACCTTGTCCGCGCGGGCGTGCTTGACCAGTTCCACACCGCGTTCGGCGAAGGCGTCCTCGAGAACCAGTGCGGCATCGGCGTCTTCGCCCGGCAGTACGCGGTCCCGGCTGGAGACCAAGATCACGCGCACACCCATTTCCGTATAAGCGGAGACGAATTCCGCGCCGGTCACACCCGAACCGACCACCACCAGGGTTTCGGGCAGTTCCGCCAGGTCGTAGAGCTGGCGCCAGTTCAGGATCCGCTCACCGTCGGGCTCGGCGCCGGGCAGCACGCGCGGCGAGGCACCGGTCGCGAGAAGCACCACCTCGGCCTCCACGCTGTCCTCGGACCCGTCCGCATAGCTCACCGTGACCTGATGTGTGGACCGTCCCGAACCCGGACCGGACAGCCGGCCCCGGCCCGGCAGCACCCGGACCCCCGCCGCCTGCAATTTGGACCGGATATCGGAGGACTGCGCCAGCGCCAGCGCCTTCACCCGCTCGTTGACCTCCGGCAACCGCACCTCGGCCTGACTCGGATCCAGCGTTATCCCGAGGTTGCGGGCACGCCGCAGGTCGGTGCGCACCCCGGTGGAGGCGATGAACGTCTTGGACGGGACACAGTCCCACAGCACGCACGCCCCGCCGATTCCGTCGGAATCGATCAGCTCGACCTGGGCACCGTGCTGGGCCGCGACCAGCGCCGCCTCGTAGCCCGCGGGTCCGCCACCGATGATTGCAATGCGGGTCATAAATTTCCCCTGTCCTGATCACCCGCGCCGGCGCGCGGCAGCGTCGCGGCCCTCACTCGCCGAGGTAAGCCTAGTAGGTGCTGCTCGGGCGAAGCCCATCGACAGTCCGCGCACGGCCGGAGCGAAGGCGGAGGTACGCACAGTAGGCACTGCTCGGGCGAAGCCCATCGACAGTCCGCGCACGGCCGGAGCGAAGGCGGAGGTACGCCTAGTAGGTGCTGCTCACCCGCTCGTCCCCGGCCGGATCCGCGCGTCGCCACTACCGAAGCAGGTTTCCCAGCACGATTTACGACGCCCCGTACCGGCGCGGGCTCCGACACAACTAAGCTGCCGGTGTGCCGATCTACGCTGCCTACGGGTCCAATATGGATTCGACCCAGATGCTCGAGCGCTGTCCGCACTCCCCCATGTCCGGGACGGGCTGGCTGGAGGGCTGGCGCCTCACTTTCAGCGGGGACGATATCGGCTGGGAAGGTCCGCTCGCCACGGTCGTGGAAGAGCCCGGTTCCCGGGTGTTCGTCGTGCTCTACGACGTCTCCCCCGAGGACGAGCAGCGACTGGATCGTTGGGAGGGATCGGATTTCGGAATCCACCGCAAGATCCGCCTCCGGGTCACCCCCAGCCCCGGCAGCGGCGCGGACCCGATCCTGGCCTGGCTGTACGTCCTGGATGCCTACGAAGGCGGGCTCCCGTCGGCCCGCTACATAGGTGTGATGGCCGACGCCGCCGAAAAAGCAGGCGCCCCAGCCGACTACGTCCACGCCCTGCGCACCCGCAACAGCCGCAACGTGGGCCCCGGAAACAACTTCAGCTGAATTTTCGGCGCGCTGGCGCGCGCGGGGTTTCGGCCCCCTCGGGCCATACCGTCAGCCCTCGAGACTCGCGGCTACGCCGCATGCGCTTCGAGGACTGACGGCACGGCCCGGCCAAAACCTCCAAGGGCCTCGTAAGACTCGGCACCGCCGCTGGGCACGTCAGGTTCGATCGGGGTTCTAGAGACCGCCAAGGGCCGCGCTGACCTCGATGCCAATTGTGGGCATTCCTGGATCACCGACCTACGAGTGTCCTTCACGGAGCGGCGTCAGCCATGGGTCTCACGGGTCCGTTTGCGACCGATCCACCTGTGCGACATCCTCCGGTGGATCAGGTGAGTCCTGAACCGGCCTGCAGGACCATGTTGGTGAAGGTCCGGACACCCACCGCGAGGGCGCGTTCGTCGAGATCGAAGGTCGGCTGGTGCAGGTCCAGCTGGGGGCCCTCGCCGGACCAGACGCCGAGCCGGGCCATCGCGCCCGGTACTTCTTCCAGGTACCAGGAGAAATCCTCGCCCCCGCCGGACTGCGGCGTATCGGCGAGCGCGTCCGGGCCGATTGCGCGAACCGCGTCGCTGAGCATCCGCACCGAATGCTCGTCGTTCACGACGGGTGGCACACCGCGCCGGTAGTTCAGCTGGAACCGGACACCCGTGGGCGCCAGCAGGCTGTCGACGATCTCGCGCACCATCGGTTCCAGCAATGCCCAGGTGGCGTGGTCGCCGGTGCGGACGGTGCCGGTGAGCATTCCGGTCTGCGGGATGGCGTTGGGGGCTTTACCGGCGCTGACCGCACCCCAGACCATCACCGTGCTGGTGCGTGGGTCGATGCGGCGGGTGAGCAGGCCGGGCAGGCCGGTGATCACCGTGCCGATGGCATAGACGAGGTCGCTCGTCAGGTGCGGCCGTGAGGTGTGCCCGCCGGGCGAGTCCAGGACCAGCTCCACCGTGTCGGCCGCGGAGGTGATCGCGCCGACCCGGATGCCCACCCGGCCCACCGCGAGTCGCGGGTCGCAGTGCAGCGCGAAGATCCGGTCCACATCGGACACGGCGCCTTCGGCGACCATGTCCAGCGCGCCGCCGGGCATGACTTCCTCGGCGTGCTGGAAGATCAGCCGCACCCCTACCGGCAGGTCGACCTCGGCCAGGGCCAGCGCGGTACCGAGCAGGATGCTCGTATGCGCGTCGTGACCGCAGGCATGCGACACGCCGGGCACGGTGGACGCGAACTCGCGGCCGGTGAACTCCTGCAGCGGCAGCGCGTCCATATCGGCGCGCAGCGCGATCCGGGGCGCGTCCTCGGGGCCGATATCGCAGATCAGGCCGGTGCCGCTGGGCAGCACCCGGAACGACAGACCGGCCTTCGTCAGCCAGGTGCCGACGAATTCGGTGGTGGCGAACTCGGTGCGGGACAGTTCCGGGTTGGCGTGCAGGTGCCGCCGCCAGTGCACGAGATCGACCGTGTGCTCGGCCAGCCACGCCGTTACCGCGTCCTGTCCGTCGCGCACCGAACGGCCGGTTGTGCTCACCGAATGTCCTCCTGTCGTAGAACGAGCAGCTGTGAACCACTTCTCCGCGTGCCGGGCCGAACGACCCGTAACACATATCGCCCGCGACCGGGGTCGCGGTACAGGCGGCGGTTCCCACTCGTCCCCCGGGGAACAGCCGTTACCTCCAGTTTCGCACCGCGACCGGATCTGCGCTCGGCGGCGTCCCGCGGTGACCGCCGGGAATATGCCGGCGGAGCAAGTACCCGGATGCTAACTCTTGGCGAATACCAGGTTATCCGCAGTATTCGGCACCGCCAGCCCGGCCAGCGCCGCCGCATGCAGTGAGCGCTTGATCACCGGCAGGCTGGGGGTCCGGTTGGCGGCCAGTGCCTCCGCCCGGGCGATCGCGGCGGTGCGCAGCGCATCGGCGGCAACGGTGTCGTCGACGATCCCGGACGCCAGTGCTTCCGCGCCGCCGTAGCGATGTCCCGTGGTCATCGCGGTGACCGCCACCTGGTTGGTCAGACGGCCTGTCACCAGCGCGTTCATCCCGATCGTGAACGGCATACCGAGGTGCACCTCGGGCAGGCACCAGTAGCCCCGGTCCGCGCGCATGACCCGGAAATCGTGGGAGCTCGCCAGCATGGCACCGGCGCCGAACGCATGCCCGTTCACCGCGGCGACGGTGGGCAGCGGGAAGGCCAGGATCCGGCTGAAGATGCCGTGTACGAGGTCGAGGTAGCCGTGCATCCGGTCGAGGTTGGCGAACAGCCAGTCGGTGTCGAGACCGTTGCTGAAGAATTTTCCGGTGGCCGTCGTGACCAGGGCCGCAGGCCCCTCGCTCGCCTCCACGGTGTCCAGCAGGGCGTGTGTCTCGTCGATCCACTCATGGCTGAAGCGGTTCTCGCTGTCGGTCTGGCCCTCGTTGCCCAGCGACAACACGAAAACGTTCCCATCGCGTTCCAGGTACGGCATACGTGCAGCGTATCGGCAGAACATCGGGGCCCCGACAGCGGTCGGCGGCGACGCCCGGGCGTTCGGTATCGGCGGTCCGGCGGGCGGCGAGGCCATACACTGACCGCCATGCTTGCCGATGAGGCCGCCCAGGAGATCGCCGCACGGACTTCCGTCGCCCGGCACCGGGTCGCGGTGGTGCTGGGTTCGGGCTGGCAGGACGCCGCCGCCGAACTGGGGCCCCCGACCGCCGAGATCCCGATGCCGGACCTACCCGGGTTCGCCGCACCCACCGCACAGGGGCATATCGGCCGGGTGCTGTCGGTCTCGGTCGCCGGGACCGACGCGCTCGTCCTCATGGGCCGCCAGCACCTCTACGAGGGTTACTCGCCCGCCGAGGTGGTCCATCCGGTACGCACGGCGGTCGCCGCGGGTGCGGAAACGGTCATCCTGACCAACGCGGCCGGCGGTATCCGGCCCGGTCTGCGGGTCGGTGAGGGTGTGCTGGTACGCGACCACCTGAACCTCACCGGCGCCACAGCGCTGACCGGGCCCACTTTCGTGGATCTGGTGGACGCCTGGGACCCCGAATTACGCCATCTCGCCCGCCGGGTCGACCCCGATCTCACCGAGGGTGTGTACGCCGGGCTCACCGGACCCCAGTACGAAACGCCCGCGGAGATCCGCATGCTGGCCACCATCGGCGCCGATCTGGTGGGTATGTCCACGGTGCTGGAGGCCATCGCGGCCCGCGCGCTCGGCGCCCGGCTGCTCGGCATTTCCCTGGTCACCAATCTGGCGGCCGGAGTCACCGGGGCGGCGCTCTCCCATGCCGAAGTGCTGGCCGAGGGACAGGCCGCCGCACCGCGGCTGGGCAAACTGCTGCGCGGGCTGCTGGAGCAGCTGTAGATGCTGACCTTCGGCACCGCGGGACTGCGCGGCCCGCTCGGTCCGGGCCCGGACGCGATGAACGAGACCACCGTCGCCCGCGCGACCGCCGGTCTCGCGGCCTGGCTACGGGATCGCTGCCTGGGCGGTGGACAGGTCGTGGTCGGCCGCGACGCCCGGCACGGGTCGGCCGAATTCGCCGAGGTCACCGCCGAGGTCCTGGCCGCCGCCGGTTTCCCGGTGCTCCGGTTACCCGAACCGTGGCCGACCCCGGTGACCGCGTTCGCCGTCCGGGCGCTGGGCGCGGTGGCCGGTGTCCAGATCACCGCCTCGCACAACCCACCGGCCGACAACGGCTACAAGGTGTTCGTCGACGGCGGCGCGCAGCTGCTCGCCCCGGCGGATACCGAGATCGAACGGCAGATCGTGGCGGTCACCGAACCGATCGCACGCACACCGGTAGCCGAATCGGACGCCGGCCTGCTCTCCCGGTATCTGGCCCGGGTCGCGCAACTACCGCAGCGCATCGGCGGGCCCGGGGAACAGGCCGATATCCGGATAGCCCTCACCCCGTTGCACGGGGTCGGCGGCGCCACTGCCGTCCAGGCCCTCACGGCGGCCGGTTTCGCCGACCTCCAGGTGGTGGCCGAACAGTTCACTCCCGACCCCGATTTCCCCACCGTCGCCTTCCCGAACCCCGAGGAACCCGGCGCCACCGACCTGCTGTTGCGTCTGGCCGAGCGGGTGGACGCCGACCTGGCCGTCGCCCTGGACCCCGACGCGGACCGATGCGCGCTCGGCGTGCCCACGCCCGAGGGCTGGCGGATGCTGCGCGGTGACGAAACCGGCGTGCTGCTGGCCGATCATGTCCTGCGCACCGCACCGCCGGATTCGCTGGTCGCGACCACGATCGTCTCGTCGCGCCTGCTCGCCCGGCTCGCCGCCGACCGGGGCGCCCGCTACGCCGAAACCCTCACCGGCTTCAAATGGCTGGCGCGGGCGGGTGAGGGCCTGGTCTACGCCTACGAGGAGGCCATCGGTCATTGCGTGGACCCGGCCACCGTGCGCGACAAGGATGGTATCTCCGCGGCGGTACTGGCCGCGGATCTGGTGTCCCGGCTCCGCGCCCGGGGCCGCACCCTGATCGACGAACTGGACGATTACGCGGTCCGGTTCGGTGTGCACGCCGGCGACCAGGTCTCGCTGCGGCTACCGGACCAGCAGGCCGCGGCGGCGGTGGTGAACGTGCTGCGCACGGCCCCGCCGCGCGAACTCGCCGGAATACCGGTCGATTACACCGATATGGCGGCGCTCCGCGGCCGGCTGCGCACCGATGCCCTGGTCTTCGCCGGGGACGGCCTGCGTCTGGTCGTCCGGCCCTCGGGCACCGAACCGAAACTCAAATGCTACCTGGAGGCGATCCAGCCGGTTTCCGGTCCGGACGAGTTGGCCGCCGCCAGAAGCACAGCACAGCAACGGCTTTCGGAACTGCGCGAGTACTGTCGCGCACTGGCCGGCTGACCGGATTCACCGCGGCCCGAACTGCCGGTCACCGGCGTCACCGAGACCGGGGACGATGAACGCGTTGTCGTTGAGCCGGTCGTCGATCACCGCGGTCACCAGCCGGACAGGGAGCCCCGAACCGGCCAGCGCCGCAATTCCTTCCGGCGCCGAGACCACGCAGACCGCGGTGATATCGGTCGCGCCGCGGTCGTGCAGCAGTTCGACGGTGTGCCGCATGGATCCACCGGTCGCCAGCATCGGGTCCAGCACCATGACCGGTGTCGCGGACAGATCGCCGGGCAGCGATTCCAGATAGGGCACCGGGAGATGGGTCCGCTCGTCCCGGGCGACGCCGACGAATCCCACTTGCGACTGTGGGACGAGATTGGTGGCGGCCTCGACCATGCCCAGTCCGGCCCGCAATACGGGAACCAGCAGCGGCGGACGTGCCAGGCGCACACCGCGAGTGGCGGCGACGGGAGTCGTGATGTCGTAGTGCCGCACCGGCGCATCGCGGAGCGCCTCGTAGACCAGCAGCCGCGACAGATCGCGCAGTGCCGCCCGGAAAGCCGAGTCGGGTGTGCGTTCGTCGCGGAGCGTGGTCAGCAGGATCGCCACGAGCGGATGGTCCAGGGTGTGCGTGCGCATGAGGGAACGATAGGGTCGAAACCGCGCGTGCCGCCGTCGCGACGGGAATTTCCGGGGATCCGATTTCCGTGGAACCGTGCGGGAAGCCCGTGCGTCGAATCCGGTAGATGACATACTCTGCCCGTTAACGAAGTCGATGGGGGAACCTCTGATGGTGAACATCTCAGCCGATGCCGAGGGCATCGCGGCCTACGGCACCACCGCCGGGGTGATGGCCGCCGAACTCGCGGCGGCAGGGGCCGGTGCGACAGGTGCCGCACCCGCGATTCTCGGACCGATCTTCGGCCTGGTCGGCGGTGATTTTCTGGCGGCCTACGCCGCCGCGCACGCCGGCCACGTGGCCACGATCGGCCAGTTGTCCGCGGTGCTGGGCACGATGAGCGGCGCAGCGGGCGTGGCCGCCGTGAGTTACGCCGAGGCCGATACCAGCAATGCGGCCGCCCTGCGCGGTGCCGCCGGGGAGTGACCGGTGATCGATATCAGCGCGCTGGCGAAGCCGATACTCGACCTGCTCGCCAGTTTCGGCACCGGGGTGCTGAGCACCGGCGGGCCGGGCGATTCACTGCGCTCGGCGTCCACGGCGATCGATCAGGTGCACGCGCTCGGCCGCACGGGCATCAATCTGATGAACACCGCGTGGGACGGTACCGGCGCCGACTCCGCGACATCGAAGGCCCTGCGGGTGCAGACCTCCGCGGCGACCATCTCCGATCGCGGCAACGAGATGGCCACGGTGATGGGTCAGGCCGCGGCCCATGTCGAGACCGGTAACAAGGATCTGACCGCCATCGCGCAGTCGTTCGTGAACACCGCCACCGCCGCAGCCCCCACATTGGGCACCCCGGCCGGGTTGTCGCTGCTGGTCGGGTCCGCGATCGATCATCTGGGCCAGGCACTGGGCGTTGTGGGCCGGGTGCAGAACGAGCTCCAGACCCAGACCTCGTCGATGAATGAACTCACCCCGCCGCCGACCACCCCGACAGCGGCGAACGCCGCGCCGATCAGCACTCAGGCGCTGTCCACGGCGACCTCCGGCCTCACCAACGTCGCCGGAGTCGCCGGCAGCTTGATGAGTACGGCGATGTCGAGCACGAGCGGCACCACGACCACCAGTGCCGGGACCCCCGGGAAGAAGACCACCACCTCGACCGGTACGACCGACGGCGAGGGCGTGAAGATCACCCTGCCGGACGGCAGTGTCGTCGAGGCACCGAACGAGAAGGCGGCCACCGCGGTGAAGGCGGCCCTGGGCACCGTCGGCACCCCGTATGTCTGGGGTGGCAACACCCCGGGCGCGGGCCTGGACTGCAGCGGTATGACGAAATACGCCTACGGCGAGGCCGGGGTGGAGCTGCCCCGGCTGGCCCATGAGCAGGCCAACGGCGCGACTCCGGTCTCCCCGGGCGACCTCATGCCCGGCGATCTGGCGGTCTGGGACGGCCATGTGGCCATGGTGATCGGCAACGGGCAGCTGGTCGAGGCCGGCGATCCGGTGCAGGTCGGCGCCATCCGCACCGAGAACAGCGGGATGGAGTTCTACGGGTTCTACCGGCCGACGGAATGACCCGGCCGTATACCGACGGGCCCCACGGTGGGCGGACATCCGATCATGACGAGTGGACACGAGTATGAGTGAGCAGCAGATTCCCGAGGTGCCGAATGTCACCGTCGCGGGGAGCCGGAACCGCGCCGGCACCCTGTCGGTGCGGGCCACCGATCAGGGCATGCCGGTGGAGATCAAATTCGAGCGCAGCGAATACCGTTACGGCGCACAGGCTCTCGCCGACGAAATCCTCCGGCTGACCAAACGTTCGACCATTGCGGCGAAGGCCAAGCGGCGCGAGGTCCTGAGCGAAAGCGGGATGCCCGCGGAAATCCTCGATCAGCTGGGGCTGCCCACCCGGCAGCAGGCAGTGGACGAACTGGATCGGATGGACGACGCCGATACCGGCCCCACGAGCTGGATGAGGCCGGTATGAGCCGGCACGAGCAGCAGGTCACACGGCGCCACCGTGGCGTGCGCCCCCGGGGAGCTAGGAGACAGACAGCATGAGCGCGGAAATGGATGCCCTGGTGGCCGGTGCCACCCAGAAACTGGAAGCGCTCGAAGCGGCGCTGTACGGGCTGAAACAGGTCCGGGGGCAGTTCACCACCGAAGACGGAATGGTGAGCGCGGAGATCGACAGCGACGGCGCCCTCGTGGGTTTGCAGCTCACCGAAGCGGTCACCTCGCTGCCGCCCGCCGAGGCGGCGCAGCTCATCATCGCGGCCTGCCGGCAGGCCGCCGAGCAGGCCGGTAACCAGCGCTCGGAGGTCGTTGCCGCACTGAACGAATCGTTCGCACCGGCAGCGCAGAACCTTCCGGAGACCACCGGAAGCGCTCCCAGCGGCATGTGATCGCCGGCGTGCACCGGAATCGCTGCCCCCGGGAAAGGCGTATTCGGCGCGCACGGTCCGTCGAATACGCGTACCTCCGCATTCGCTCCGGCCATACGCACCCCGCGTACCCGCAACATCCCCTCCCGCATCGCACATCACGCGCACCTCAGCAGTGGTTCCGGTCCCGCGTAACCTGCATATTCCGGCTGTGTGACAGTCGTGCGCCACCAGGGGTGGGCTTCGCCCAGCTGGACCTATTAGGCTTCCGCGTATGGCTTCTGGAGACATCGTCCCGATCGAGCTCGGTCTGACCGACGGCGATCTCGTCACCCTGTGGGCACCGCGCTGGCGTGATGGTGACGACGAGTGGGAAGCGTTCCTAGGACATGAGGACGCCCTCTACGGCTTCGAGTCCGTGGCCGAGCTAGCGGCCTTCATCCGGACCGACTCCGATAACGACCTGGTCGACCATCCCGCCTGGAAGGTGGTCGCGGGGCTGTCGGCCGCCGAATTGGAGCCCGAGGACAACTACTCCTTCGACCTGGTCGGGGTGCCGGAGCTGGCTGCCGGTGAGCCGGATGTGGACACCGTCGCCGAGCTCGAGGACACCCTCGCCATGGTCCGCAATATCGGCGAGGTCTGTGAACTCGAGGCGGTGACGAAGTTCTTCGGCACCCATCCGTCACTCAGTGCGCTGGCCGGCGGTACCACGATGTTCGTGGGCCGCGAAGGCCTCGAACTCTGGGATCAGATCGGTGCCGCCGTCGCCAAGAGCTGGGACGACGTACTGGACGCGATCGATTCGGTGGTGCGGGTGCCGTCCGTAGACGCCGAAGCGGTGGCCTTGGCCGAGGCGGAGCTGCTCGCCGCCGAGGAGAACGAGGTCGACGCCGACGATGTCGCCGATACCGACGACGACAGCGATTTCGAGCCGGTCGATCTGGATGCCGACGAGGACGACACCGACGACGCGGACCTCACCTTCTGGGAGGAAGTCGGAATCGACCCGGTCAAAATCGTCACCTCGGACGCGGAATACTTCACGCTGCGCTGCTATCTCGACGACGAACCGATCTTCCTCGGTGCCAAGAACTCGATCTCCGTATTCGGTAGCGAACGCGCGCTCGCCCGTTTCCTCGCCGATGATCACGAACACGATCTGGCGCGGGTGAGCACCTTTGCCGAGGTGCAAACGGCGGCGGTGGACGGTTCGCTGGAGGTCGAGGTCACCGACGAGAACGTCTACGTACTGCCCGGTCTGGCCGATGATCTGGCCGAGGGTCCCGAAGCGGTGGACACCGAACAGCTGGATCTGGTGCTGGAGTTGTTCACCGACGCCGCCGATTACGCCGACGACGACGCGGTCGAACAGGCGCTGGCGAAATCGACCCCGCTCGGCTGGTACGTCTCCTACCTGCTGAACCCGGATCCGACGCGGATGGCACCCAATCCGCCGTTCGATACCGAGGCCCGGGCCTGGCGGGAACTGGAGCGTAATTTCGAGTCCCGGCTGACGCCGCGCTGATTCGCCCGCAGACTCCGGCGTGGCTGCCCCGTTAGGTCTCGATGTGGACACACGACGGTTCATTCGGTCGATAAACCAGCATCGACTCGGCAAACTGTCCGACCAGCGGTGTTTGTCGTAGCGCAGACCCGGCCGGCTCATTCCGGGCGGAGCGGCACATACCGTCGCAGTAGGGCGGATGTACCAAAGGAGGACGCATGCCGACAGTGCGGATCGATCTGGATCAGGATCTGCTGGCGGCCGCCGGCGCAATCATGGGCACGGAGACCAGTAAGGCAACCATTCACGAGGCGCTGCGCCGGATCGTGGTCCACGAAAGGCAGCTGCGGCATTTCGAGCGGCTGGCCGCGTCGGCACTGAACCGTTCACCGCAGCCCGCGATCAGCAAGGGCTGAACTCGCCCGACCACGCGGGCGAGTGTCGCCGAATACTGTCGGTACCCGCTGGCATGATCCGGACTCGAGGAGTCTGGAGGGGGAATCATGCCGGTACCGATCACCGATATGCCGCGGGCCCAGCGGCCGCGCGAGCGGCTGTGCGCATTGGGCCCGCAAGCGCTGAGCGACGGCGAACTATTGGCCCTCCTGCTCGGTCAGGGCAAACGTGGGGCGAGTGCGGTGGAACTCGCTCTCGCCCTGCTCGCCGAGTTCGGCGGCGTGTCCGGGCTGGCCTCGGCCCGCCCGGAGGAGCTCAGCCGTCACTGCGGGGTGGGTACGGCCAAGGCCGCGACGATCATCGCCGCCTTTCAACTCGCCGCACGTGCCCGCACCGATCCGGCACCCGCGGCGCCGCTGCTCCGCGCGGCCGATGTGGCGCGGGCGGCGTGGCCGCTGTTCTCCGGCGCCCGGGTGGAACGCCTGCTGGTGCTGGTCTGCGATGCGCGCAACCGGCTGCGGCGGTCGGTGTTCGTGGCCGAGGGCGCGATCGACGAGGTCGCGGTGCCGGTGCGCGAAATCCTGAACACGGTGCTGCGCCACGACGGCCGTGCCTTCGCGCTCGTCCACAACCACCCGTCCGGCGATCCCGCGCCGAGCCTCGACGACAGGCGCGCGAGTAGTGTGCTCGCCGCCGCGGCACAGACGGTGGGCCTGCGATTTCTGGATCATGTGGTGCTCGCCGGCGAGGATTGGCGGCGCGCCGCTCCGCTCGAGGAGATGACCTCGTGAACCGAGCTCGAGCGCATCGGTCAGTGCAGTGGTTCGCCCACCTTGTCCGCTGCCGTGCCACCGGTCACGTGCCGGGCCCGTCGCCGGGCGGCAACGACCCGCGATCCGATCAGGCCTTGCCGCGGCGCGAACAGGTAGACGGCGGTGAACACGGCGCCCTGCGCCAGGACCATCGTCGCCCCGGGTGCGGTATCGGCGTAATAGCTCACGTAGAGCCCGGCGACGGCACAGACCGCCGAGATGGCCGGGGCGAGTACCAGCATGCGGCCGAACCGGTCGGTGAGCAGATAGGCGGTGGCACCCGGGATGATCAGCATGGCCACCACCAGGATCACCCCCACCGCCTGCAGCGCCACCACCGAGGTCAGCGCGAGCAGGCCGAGCAGGGTCGCACCGAGAACGCGCGGGTTCAGGCCGATCGCGTAGGCGTGCACGGGGTCGAACGCGTAGAGCGTGAAATCGCGGCGTTTGAGCACCAGCGCCAGGAAAACCAGCGCGGCCAATCCGGTGATCTGGATCAGTTCACCCCGGCTGACGCCCAGCAGATTGCCGAAGATGATGTGGTTCAGATCGGTATCGCTCGGTGTCACCGAGATCAGCACCAGGCCGAGGGCGAACAGCGTGGTGAACACGATGCCGATGGCGGCGTCTTCCTTCACCCGGCTGGTGTCCCGGACCAGGCCGATCAGGGCGACGGCCAGGAACCCGAAGACGACCGCGCCGACGGCGAACGGCACCCCGGCGATATAGGCGAGCACCACCCCCGGCAGCACGGCGTGCGATACCGCATCGCCCATCAGCGACCAGCCGACGAGCACCAGCCAGCAGGAGAGCAGTCCGCAGACGATCGCCGCGACGACCCCGGCGGTGAACGCCCGCACCATGAACGCGTACCGCAGGGGTTCGAGCAGGAATTCCACCAGATCCATCGCATTCACCGCTGTTCCAGGACGTCGAGCCCGAAGGCCAGGGCGAGGTTCTCCGGCCGCAGGGCTTCCTCCGGGCTGCCGTGGACGAGTACCCGGCGCATCAGCAACACCGCCTCGTGGGCCAGCCCGGGCAGGGCATGCAGATCATGGGTGGAGATCAGCACGGTGGCCCCGCCGGCGGCCAGTTCACGGAGCAGCCCGGTGATCGTCGCCTCGGACCGTTTGTCCACCCCGGCGAACGGTTCGTCGAGCAGCAGGATCCGGGCGCCCTGCGCGATCCCCCGGGCGACGAACGCGCGTTTACGCTGGCCGCCGGACAGTCGCCCGATCTGCCGGTCCGCCAGATCGGTCAGTTCGACGCGTTCGAGTGCCTCGTCCACAGCGGCGCGGTCCGCGCGGCTCGCGCGCCTGGTGAAGCCCATCCGGCCGTAGCGTCCCGTGGTGACCACATCGCGTACCGACAGCGGAAAGGACCAGTCCACGGCTTCGCTCTGCGGCACATAACCGAGAACCCCGGCCCGGCGCGCCGCGGGCGGTGTGGCGCCGCCGATCCGGACCGTTCCGCGATCCGGGACGATCATGCCCATGAGGGTTTTGAACAGGGTCGATTTTCCCGACCCGTTCATTCCGATCAGCGCGCACACCCGTCCCGCGTCCACGGTCAGCCGCACCTGGTCCAGGGCCTGCACCTGGCCGTAGTAGACCGTGACGCCGTCGACGTCGATCGCTGGGACTGTCATGACCGGCTCCCGGTGAGTGCGGCGGCGATGGTCTCGGCGTCGTGCCGGACCAGATCCAGGTAGGTCGGCACGGGCCCGTCGGCGGTGGACAGCGAATCCACGTAGAGCACACCGCCGAAGCGGGCGCCGGTGGCCTCGACGACCCGCTGCATCGGCGCGTCGGAGACGGTGGATTCACAGAACACCGCGGGCACCTGGTTGTCGCGCACATATTCGATCACCCGGGTGATCTGCTGCGGCGTGGCCTGCTGTTCGGCGTTGACCGGCCAGATGTAAGCCTCGGACAAACCGGCGTCGCGGGCCAGGTAGGAGAACGCACCCTCGCAGGTCACCAGGGCCCGCTGCCGCCGGGGCAGATCCCGCAACTCGGCCACGAGCTCGTCGTGGACCTGCTGTAACCGGAGTTTGTAGCTCTCCCCGTTGGCGCGGAACGCGGCGCCGTGTTCGGGGGCGAGCCGGGTGAACGCGGCGACCATATTGTCCACATAGGTCTGCACGTTCAGCGGCGACATCCAGGCGTGCGGATTGGGTTTGCCCGCATAGGCGTCCGAGGTGATGGGCACCGACGCGACGCCATCGCTCACCGTCACGTGGTCGGCGTCCAGATCGGCGACGAACTGACCGAACCATGCCTCCAGGTTCATGCCGTTGTCCAGGATGAGATCCGCCTTGGCGGCTCGTTTGATATCCCCGGGAGTCGGTTCGTAGCCGTGGATCTCCGCGCCGGCCTTGGTCAGCGACTGCACCTCGAGATGCTCACCGGCCACATTGGCGGCGATATCGGCCAGCACCGTGAAGGTGGTGACCACCACCGGCTTACCGGTGCGCGGCAGATGGAACGTCGCGCAGGCGGTGAGCACAATCGCCATACCGCAGGCCACCAGGGCAGCCGTGGCCCGGAGAAACACCCGCATCCGAACCACCGCCTTCCAGTTGAAATGGTAAGTTCGGGTACCCGAATTATCAAGTTCGTGTGACGAAACCCTATCGACGGGGAAAACAAAACCGCCCCCGTGACCGGCACGGGAGCGGTTCTGCAGGCAAAAGCTCAGCGCGCGAACAACAGGGCGCGCTTCACTTCCTGGATCGCCTTGGTGACCTCGATCCCGCGTGGGCAGGCATCCGTGCAGTTGAACGTGGTGCGGCAGCGCCACACCCCGTCGACCTCGTTGAGGATGTCCAGGCGTTCCCGGGCGGCCTCGTCACGGCTGTCGAAGATGAAGCGGTGCGCGTTCACGATCGCGGCCGGGCCGAAGTAGCTGCCGTCGTGCCAGTACACCGGGCAGGACGTGGTGCAGCAGGCACACAGGATGCATTTGGTGGTGTCGTCGAACCGGGCCCGGTCGGCCTGGCTCTGGATCCGCTCGTAGGTCGGCTCGTTGCCGGAGGTGATCAGGTACGGCTTCACCGCCCGGAACGCGTCGAAGAACGGCTCCATGTCCACGACCAGGTCCTTCTCGACCGGCAGGCCGCGAATGGGTTCCACGGTGATGGTGACCGGCTTACCGTTCTTCGGCAGCATGTCCTTCATCAGAACCTTGCAGGCCAGCCGGTTCACCCCGTTGATCCGCATCGCGTCGGATCCGCACACACCGTGCGCGCAGGAGCGGCGGAAGGTGAGCGTGCCGTCCAGGTAGGACTTGATGTAGATGAGGATGTTGAGGAACCGGTCCGTCGACAGGGCCGGCACCTGGAACGACTCCCAGCGCTGCCCCTGGCCGTCCTCCGGGTTGAACCTGGCCACCTTGACGGTGATCATGGTCGAGCCCTCGGGCACCGGCGCCGGATTCGCGGCTGCGGGCTTTTCGGCTACAGCGGTCATCAGTACTTACGCTCCATCGGCTCGTAACGGGTCTGCACCACGGGCTTGAAGTCGAGCCGGATATCCGAGAGGAGATCCGCGCCTTCCTTGTAGGCCATCGTGTGCCGCATGAAGTTCACATCGTCGCGGTCGGGATAGTCCTCGCGGGCGTGGCCGCCGCGCGATTCCTTACGGTTGAGCGCGCCGACCACCGTGACTTCGGCCAGCTCCAGCAGGAAGCCCAGCTCCAGGGCCTCGAGCAGATCACTGTTGTAGCGTTTGCCCTTGTCCTGCACCGTGATCCGGGCGTAGCGCTCCTTGAGCGCGTGGATATCGGTGAGGGCCTGCTTGAGCGTGTCCTCGGTGCGGAACACCGAGGCGTTGTTGTCCATCGACTTCTGCAGTTCGGTGCGGATATCGGCGACCCGCTCGTTGCCGTGGTCGGACAGGATCAGCGACAGCCAGTCCTGCACCATCCGCGCCGGCTGTTCCGGCATATCGACGAATTCGGCGCGCTGCGCGTATTCGGCGGCGGCGATACCCGCACGGCGGCCGAACACATTGATATCGAGCAGCGAGTTGGTGCCGAGGCGGTTCGCGCCGTGCACCGAAACGCACGCGCATTCGCCGGCGGCGTACAGCCCGGGCACGACATCGGTGTTGTTGCGCAGCACCTCGCCCTGGATCCGGGTGGGGATACCGCCCATGACGTAGTGGCAGGTCGGGAAGACCGGTACCAGTTCCTTCACCGGGTCCACGCCGAGATAGGTGCGGGAGAACTCGGTGATATCGGGCAGTTTCTCCTCGAGCACGTCCTCGCCGAGGTGGGTCACGTCGATGTAGACGTAATCCTTGTTCGGTCCGGCGCCGCGGCCTTCCAGCACCTCGAGCACCATCGAGCGGGCGACGATATCGCGCGGCGCGAGGTCCTTGATGGTGGGTGCGTAGCGCTCCATGAACCGTTCACCGTCGGCATTGCGCAGGATGCCACCCTCACCGCGGACCGCCTCGGAGATGAGGATGCCCAGGCCGGCCAGGCCCGTCGGATGGAACTGGTGGAATTCCATATCCTCGAGCGGCAGGCCCTTGCGGAACACGATCGCCATCCCGTCACCGGTCAGCGTGTGCGCGTTCGAGGTGGTCTTGTACATCCGGCCGGAACCGCCGGTGGCGAAGACGATCGACTTGGCGTGGAACACGTGCAGTTCGCCGGTGGCCAGCTCGTAGGCGACCACACCGGTGGCGACCGGACCGCGATCGGTCTCGGTCATCACGAGGTCCAGCGCATAGAACTCGTTGTAGAACTCCACGTCGTGCTTGACGCAGTTCTGGTAGAGCGTCTGCAGGATCATGTGACCGGTACGGTCGGCGGCGTAGCAGGCGCGCCGCACGGGCGCCTTGCCGTGGTCGCGGGTGTGCCCGCCGAACCGTCGCTGGTCGATCTTGCCCTCGGGCGTCCGGTTGAACGGCAGACCCATCTTCTCCAGGTCGAGGACGGCATCGATGGCCTCCTTGGCCATGATCTCCGCGGCGTCCTGGTCGACGATGTAGTCACCACCCTTGACCGTGTCGAAGGTGTGCCACTCCCAGTTGTCCTCTTCGACGTTGGCCAGGGCCGCGCACATACCGCCCTGCGCCGCGCCGGTGTGGCTGCGCGTCGGGTACAGCTTGGTCAGCACCGCGGTGCGGGCCCGGGGGCCCGCCTCGATGGCCGCCCGCATACCCGCGCCACCGGCGCCGACGATCACGACGTCGTAGCGGTGCTCCTGAACAGGCCGAGACTCAACAGTGGCGTCGGTTCGTTCGCTGCTCTCAGCTGCCACGTCGGTTCGTTCGCTGCGCTCACTCATGCGAGGGGGCCGTTCCTAACTGATGTTGGGGTCGAAGGTGAAGATGACGTAGGTGCCCACGCCCATGATCAGGATCATCGACAGCACCAGCAGGGTGTTCAGCCAGAAGCGGGTCGAGTCCTTGCGCGAGTAGTCGGCGATCACGGTGCGCAGCCCGTTACCACCGTGCAGCTGCGCCAGCCACAGCATGGACAGATCCCAGATCTGCCAGAACGGACTGGACCAGCGGCCGGCGACGAACGCGAAGTTCAGCCGCTTCACACCACCGTCGAGCAGCAGCATGATCGCCATATGGCCGAGAACCAGCACGATCAGCGCGAGACCGGAGAAGCGCATGAACAGCCACGCGTACTTCTCGAAGTTGCCACCGGTGTGGGCCCGGGGGGAGCGTGGCAGATCCAGGCTGGCCGGGCGATCGTGGGACTTGCCGAGAACGGGTGCAGTCATGTCTCAGTGCTCCGTCAACAGTAGGTAGAACATGCGGCCGATCGAAGGCACCATGAGCACCACCAGCAGGCCGAGGATGCCCCAGAGCATCTGCTTCTGGTAGCGCGGGCCCTTGGCCCAGAAGTCCACCAGGATGACCCGCACACCGTTGAGCGCATGGAACAGCACGCAGAAGACGAGGCCCATTTCCATGAGCGCGACGATCGGGGTCTTGTAGATCGCGATCGCTTCGTCGTACATTTCGGGACTGACCCGGACCAGCGCGGTATCCAGGACGTGCACGAAAAGGAAGAAGAAGACCGTGACACCGGTGATCCGGTGCAGGGCCCAGGACCACATTCCGGGGTCGCCGCGGTACAGCGTCTTGCGCTTCGGCTGAGCCGGAGCTTCTATCGTGGCCATAGCGTCTCGGTGCCTCCAACATCGTTGATGGACCCGGTCACAGCTCCCGGCACCGGTGCGGCGGGGCCGGAATTCGGTGACGCACCAGCCGGATGTGACAGTGCCCTAACCCGGGGTCGCTGTCGCTGGGCTCGCCGCCGCCGAACGCGTAACCGATCTGTTCTGGACTCTAATCCCCTCACATTCGGGGAACTAATTCGGCGTGCCGCGCGTTGTGCCGATATCCGACAGGTTAGGGTTACCTTTGCATGGTCGCCACGGGGTTACGCGGCGGGTCGCCCACGCCCGCACAACCCCACGTACGGAATACCCCGCACAGTGGTATTTTCGCTGCAAATCATTGCCTGACAACGACTTTCGCAATCCAGATCGAATGCAGGCGACTGCGTCCCGATTTCCGGCGACGAGGAATGCTCTCAATGCCGAAGTCGCCATTGTGCGCGGCGGCAATGTGCAAAATGTCTCAGTCAGGGAAGCCAAGTTACCCAAGAGTAGCCGAGAGTTCGGGCGGCCGGGGAGATCTTCCGAAAACTCGCGGAACGCGACGGCGCCGGGCCCGGCCGCCGCGCCACGTCCCGGCCACCACCCGGGCGTCGGCGCCGCGCCGCGCGGAAAGCCCGCCCGGCCCGGCGCCGAGAACACACCCCGATGGCGTGCCACGGTGCAGGTCAGTCGCCTTCGCCGATCGCCTCGACCCGCAACCGCACCGCTTCATAGTTGAACACCGTGTCGACGACATCCCCGGTCACATGTCCGAGGAGCGCCTGGCTCGCCGCCGCACTCTCCGGATACTTGCCGACCGCCGGATCGGCGTCGTAATCGGGCACGATCTGGTACTCCAGCTGCACCTCGACCTCGTCGAACACATTGAGCCTGGACAACAACAGCTTCGAATACACCATGACGATCAGGAACTTCGGCAGCGTCATTCGATACCTTCCTGGCGACCACGAGACCCGGACCGGATGGCCGGGCACCTTACATATCTCCAGACCGACCCTCGTGTTTCAGCGTCTTTGGCGCGCTGGCGCGCGCGGGGGTTTTGGCCCCCCTTGGGCCCTGCTTTGAGCCCTCGAGACTCGCGGCTTCGCCGCATGCGCTTCGAGGGCTGAAAGCAGGGCCGGGCCAAAACCTCCAAGGGCCTCGCTGAACTCGGCGCCGCCGCTGGGCACGTCAGGTTCGATCGGGGTTATGGAACCTCCAAGGGCCTCGTAAGACTCGGCGCCGCCGCTGGGCACGTTCGGGGACGGAGGTGGGCTGGACGTTCGAGAGCCTCGCTGGGCTCGGCACGGACGCTGGGGACATTCGGACTGGTGCGGGCGGCTGGTAGATCGAAGGCCTCGCTGAGTTCGGTGCCGGAGCCGGGGAGGGAGGATGCAGAGCCGAGTCGTTCGAACGTTGATACACCGACCACGGGAGTACGAATGGATATCGACTGGGTAAGTCTGCGTGCCGCGGCCGCCGAGGTGATGAGTAAGGCCTACGCGCCCTACTCCCGGTTCCCGGTGGGAGCGGCCGGCTGGGACGGGGAGGGAATCTCGATCGGCTGCAATGTGGAGAACGTGTCGTACGGGCTCGGGCTGTGCGCGGAATGCGTGCTGGCCGGCAACCATCGGACCCGGTCGGGCAGCCGCCTGATCGCGGTGTCGGTCTGCGATTCGCGGGGCGCGATCCTGCTCCCCTGCGGCCGGTGCCGGCAGGTGCTGTACGAGTTCGGCGGTAAAGAGCTGCTGATCGACCACCCCGGCGGACCGGTCCCGCTGGGCGACCTGCTGCGTGATGCCTTCGGCCCCGACGACCTGGCGGCCGGCCGCACCTGAACAGCGGCGCCCGGATGCGGCGGCGCCCCCACCCGACCGGCCACAGACAACAATCCCGGGTAGTGGCGGCGATGCTGCCGGGAACTGTGCCCGGCCGGGTGTGCCACGCAATCCGGCCGCGCGGAATCTCGGCGGGCCCCCGCGGGTTGGTCCCGGGTATGACCGTTCCCCTCTCCGTCCTCGATCTGGCCGCCGTCGCCGCCGACGGATCACACCGGCAGGCACTCGCCGATACCCTGACCGTCGCCCGCGAAGCCGAGCGACTGGGGTTCCACCGGTTCTGGGTGGCCGAGCACCACGGGATGCCGGGGATCGCGAGTTCGGCGCCGCCGGTGCTGATCGCCGCCGTGGCGGCCGCGACCGAGCGGATCCGGGTCGGGTCCGGTGGGGTGATGCTGCCCAATCACGCGGCCCTGGTCGTGGCCGAGCAGTTCGGCACCCTGGTCGCGCTGTACGGGGATCGGATCGACCTGGGCCTGGGCCGGGCCGCGGGCACCGATCCGCTGATCTCGTCCATCATCCGGCGCGGCGCCGCCGCCGAAGCCGTGGAGGACTTTCCCAAGCAGGTGGTGGAACTACTCGCCTATTTCGGCACGATCCCCCCGCTACAGGGCGGGCAGGGTGACCGGGTCCGGGCGATTCCGGGTGAGGGTGATCCGCCCGAAATGTGGCTGCTCGGGTCCAGTGATTTCAGCGCCCGGCTCGCCGCCATGATGGGTCTGCCGTTCGCGTTCGCGCACCATTTCGCGGGCGGGCGCACCACTCCGCTGGTTTTCGAGCTGTACCGCCGCGAATTCCGGCCCTCCGAGATCCTGAGCGAACCGCGTTCCATGCTCGCGGTGGCGACCGTCGTCGCCGATACCGAAGCGGAGGCCCGCCGCCGCACCCTGCCGCAGAGCCTGGTGCAGTTGCGGATGCGCACCGGTCAGCTTCCGCAGCGCATCCCGACCCTCGCCGAGGCGGAGGCGCATCCGTGGTCCGACGCGGAGAACGCCTTCGTCGACGACCGCAACGCCGATCAGGCCGTGGGCACCCGCGATCAGGTGCTGGACCGCCTCGACACCCTGGTGAAGGAGACCGGCGCGGACGAGATCATCGTGGCGCCCACGGGCCCGACCGTGCAGCAACGCCTCGAAACTCTGCGCGCGCTGCAGGAATGAACGCGCACGCTGCGAGACTGGGTGCGTGACGGCACACGACGCGATATCGATCATCCGGGCGAAACGGGACGGCGCCGAGCTTTCCGACGAGCAAATCGATTGGGCGATAAACGCTTTCACCCATGATGTGATGGCCGGCGAGCAGATGGCGGCGCTGGCCATGGCGATCGTCTGGCGCGGGATGAACCGGCGCGAGACCGCCCGCTGGACCCGCGCGATGATCGACTCCGGCCGCCGGCTGGATTTCACCGACCTGCCCCGGCCCACGGTCGACAAGCACTCCACGGGCGGTATCGGGGACAAGATCACCCTGCCGCTGGCCCCGCTCGTGGCGGCCTGCGGCGCGGCGGTACCGCAACTGTCGGGTCGCGGGCTGGGCCACACCGGCGGCACGCTGGACAAGCTCGAATCCATCCCCGGGTGGCGCGCCGACCTCGGCCCGGACCGGATGCGCGAAATCCTGACCGATCCGGCCGTCGGCGCCGTGGTCTGCGCCGCCGGCGCCGATCTCGCACCCGCGGACAAACGTCTCTACGCACTGCGCGATACCACCGGAACGGTCGAGTCGATTCCGCTGATCGCCAGTTCGATCATGAGCAAGAAGATCGCCGAGGGCACCGCCGCGCTGGTGCTCGATGTGAAGGTCGGTTCGGGCGCGTTCATGCCGACCCACGCCGAGGCGCACGCCCTGGCCACCACCATGGTCGAACTGGGCGCCGACGCCGGGGTGCGGACAGTCGCCCTGCTGACGGCAATGGACACCCCGCTCGGACGCACCGCGGGCAATGCGCTCGAGGTCGCCGAAGCGGTGGAGGTGCTGGCCGGCGGCGGCCCGGCCGACGTGGTCGAGCTGACCCTGGCGCTGGCCCGGGAAATGGTCACGCTGGCCGGGTTGGACACCGATCCGGCGGACGCGCTCGCCGACGGACGCGCGATGGACCATTGGCGCGGCATGATCCACGCCCAGGGCGGCGACCCGGACGCGCCGCTGCCGTCCGCCGCCCACACCGAAACTCTGTCCGCACCCACCTCGGGCACGCTGACCCGCCTCGACGCCCGGGCAGTCGGGATCGCCGCATGGCGGTTGGGAGCCGGGCGGGCCCGGCAGGGCGATCCGGTCCAATCCGCCGCCGGTGTACGACTGCACGCGACCGTCGGGGACCAGGTGACTGCCGGTCGCCCCCTATTCACCCTGCATACCGATACACCGCACGCGCTGCCCGGGGCGTTGGAGGCGTTGTCCGAAGCGATCGCCATCAGTCCGCAATCCCCGCGCCACAACCCCCGTGGCCCACTGATCCTGGACAGAGTGGGCGACGGCAGGTCCTGAATCCGGCACCGCTGCCGAAGCCGCGTCCACCTCTCGTCCTGCGCGCGGATACAAACCCCACGGGATGTTCCGGTGGAGGGCCGCCGGACCGGCACCGGGCCGGTACCACCGGAACCGGCGCCCCGGTCCGGAACCCATCTGCCCCGCGACCACCGGCTGACGGCCGCGGGAACTCGAGGTGAGCGGTAGCCGAAGAGGTGGGACCTTTTGGAGCATCCGGCTGCCCGGCCGGGAATTCGGCGATACCGTCGATACATGACCGGACCCATGCCGCTGGATCTCGCAACGCTCCGCCGGGCGCCGAAGGCACTTCTGCACGATCACCTCGACGGAGGTCTGCGGCCCGGCACCGTGCTCGAACTCGCCCGCGAATGCGGCTACGACCAGCTCCCCGCGGACGATGCCGATTCGCTGGCGCGGTGGTTCCGCGACGCGGCCGACAGCGGCTCGCTGGAACGCTATCTGGAGACCTTCTCCCATACCGTCGCGGTGATGCAGACCCCGGCGGGTTTGCACCGGGTGGCCCGGGAATGCGCCGAGGACCTGGCCGCCGACGGCGTGGTCTACGCCGAGGTGCGTTTCGCGCCCGAACAGCATCTGGAGCAGGACCTCTCCCTCGACGAGGTGGTCGAGCACGTGCTGGCCGGGTTCGCGGCCGGGGAGGCGGCGGCGGCCGCCGCCGGGCAGCCGATTGTGGTGCGCTGCCTGCTGACCGCCATGCGCCATGCCGCGCGGTCGCGGGAGATCGCGGAGCTGGCGGTGCGATTCCGGGATCGGGGGGTGTGCGGTTTCGATATCGCGGGCGCGGAGGCCGGTTATCCGCCCACCCGGCATCTGGATGCCTTCGAATATATGCGGGTCAACAACGCGCATTTCACCATCCACGCGGGTGAGGCCTTCGGGCTGCCGTCCATCCACGAGGCGCTGGCCTTCTGCGGCTGCGACCGGCTGGGCCACGGGGTACGGATCGTCGACGATATCGAAGCCCCGGGCGGGATCGAGGATGCCCGGTTGGGCCGGCTCGCCCAATACGTTCGCGATACCCGGGTGCCGCTCGAGTTGTGTCCCTCGTCGAACGTCCAGACCGGGGCGGTTCCCTCACTGGACAAACATCCGTTCGACCTGCTGGCCCGGCTGCGCTTCCGGGTCACGGTGAACACCGACAACCGGCTGATGAGCGATACCAGTATGAGCCGGGAGATGCTGAAACTGCACCAGACCTTCGGCTACGGCTGGAGCGATCTGGAACGCTTCACGATCAACGCGATGAAATCGGCGTTCATCCCGTTCCCGGAGCGGCTGCGGATCATCGACGACATCATCAAACCGGGGTACGCCGTACTGCTGGGGTGAGCTGTTTCGTCGGGTTCGGCACCGACGCTGGGCACGTCCGGTTCGATCGGCTGCTATGGGACCGCCACGGGTCGGGTGAGCACGTTCGGTTCGGTGCGCCGCCCACCTCGGGCGGCGGCAGCACGACACGCCGGCACCACCGGCCGGCGCCTGCTTCGGGCCCGATGCCCGGTGGCGGCCCGATTGTCAGCAGTGCGGCCCGGTCGCTGCCCCGCACTTCTGCGCAGGTCCGACGCCCGGGAAGCCCGGAAGCAGCATCGACGGTCCAAAACTTCTAGGCTCATCGTCGATGTACATCAGGGAGCTCCACCAGCGCACCGCCCGCCGCTTCGGCTCGGTGCTCACCGCCGCGGTCCTCGCGGCCGTACCGATAACCGTCTGCGGGCCCGCGATCGCGCAGCCCCCACCACCCACCGTCCCACCGTTCGTCACCCCCGTGACCGATACCTGCCCGCAGCGGACCCAGCCGCCGCCGGCGATCGACGCCTCCGAGGTCCCCGAACCCGGCGACCCCGCGCCCACTCCCCTGGCGGTGCCCGATCCGCCGATCGGCGGTAAACGCCTCGGCGAGTGCGGTGTGGTCCTGCCGTCCGGCGCGCCCGCGGTACCGCCGGATATCTCCGCGACCGCCTGGATGGTTTCCGATCTGGACACCGGCGCGGTGCTGGCCGCCAAGGATCCGCACGGCCGCTACCGTCCGGCCAGCACGATCAAGGTGCTGCTGGCGACCGTCGCGTTGCGCACCCTCGACCTGGACAAGATCGTGGTCGGCACCCAGGCCGACGCCGATGTGGAGGGCACCCGGGTCGGCATCGGCCCGGGTGGGCGCTATACCAACCGCCAGCTACTACACGGCTTGGTCATGGCGTCCGGGAACGACGCCGCGCACGCGATCGCCGCGCAGCTCGGCGGGGACGAGGCCGCGATCGCGAAGATGAACGACCTCGCGAAATCCCTGCACGCCTACGACACTCGCGCCGCCACCCCGTCCGGACTGGACGGGCCGGGGATGAGCACCTCGGCCTACGATCTGTCGCTGCTGTTCCGCGAAGCCATGTCGATACCGCTGTTCGCGCAGATGATCGGCACCGAACAACTCGATTTCCCCGGCTATCCGCCCAACCCGGCGATTCCCGGCGATCAGGATCATCCCGGTTTCCCGATCGCGAACGACAACGGCCTGCTCTACAACTATCCCGGCGCGCTGGGCGGCAAAACGGGTTACACCGATGACGCCCGGCAGACTTTCGTCGCGGCCGCCGAACGCGACGGGCGCCGCCTGTCCGTGACCCTGCTGCAGGCCGATGTGCTGCCGATCCGGCCCTGGGAGCAGGCCGCCCGCCTGCTCGACTACGGTTTCGGGCTGGGCCCGGAAGCGAAGGTCGGCGACATCCCCGGCGACGAGTCCGAATCCGGTTCAGCTGCACCCGGTTTGGCAGCACCTCCCGGTGAAGGCGATATCGCGTATTCGGCGCAGCCCGCGGCCGACAGCGCCTACGACGAGCTCTGGATGCTGCTCATGGTCGCCGGACTGATCCTGGTCCCGGTGCTGCTGGTGGGAACCTGGCATATCCGCACCCGCCGTCACTGAGCTTCCGCGCCGGATCCTCGGCGCGGTTGTGTCAGTCGCGTCGGCGCCGTAACCCGTTGAGCCCCAACGCGGTGAGTGCGCCCACGCCGAACAGCACGACCGCTCCGCCCAGGCGGGGCCGGCCGGTGTCCTGGATTCGTGGCTGGATCACCGCGGGCCCGGGCACCGGCACCGAGACGAGTTGCTCGTTCTCTCGCGCGGTCGCCGCCCATGCGGTGGCGAACAGGATGATCCGGTACACCACATAGCTGAAGACCATGATGCCGATCACCGACCCGAATGCCGCGCCCGCCGGGCTGCTCAGGATGGACCGCAGATAAATACTGGCGATGTTCTTGAACACTTCGAACCCGATCGCCGCCAGCACTGCGGCTTTCGCGGCACTGCGCAGAGTCACGGGTTCCCGGGGCAGCCGGGCGATGATCCAGGTGAACAACGCCCATGACGCGACCATGGCGAGGACCGTCGACAGCAGCCACAACAGCCACCGGGACCCGGGCATCTCCTCGAGCCCCACGACTTCGAGCAACTGCACGCCGAGCCGGCTCGACGCCAGGACCGACAATCCGAGCGACAGCGCCAGCGCCAGGAACAGTCCCAGCAGGGCGCCCAGATCGGAGAGTTTGGTGCGGAACCAGTTCTGTTCCTCGGATTTCTGTTCCCACTGCTCGGTCAGCGCCTTGCGCAGGTTCGCCATCCAGCCCAGCCCCGAATACAGCCCGGTGAGCAAGCCGAAAACGCCCACCGCGCTACGCGAACCCACGGCCTGGTCGATCAGATCGTTGAGCTGGGTTCCCATTTCGCCAGGGATGTTCTCGACGACTTTCGCCTGCAGTTCATCGAGCAATTCCGCGTTTCCGGCCAGCACGAAACCCGCGATGGCGAAGGCGATCATCAGCAGCGGGAACAGCGACAGCACCGTGAAATAGGTGATCCCCGCCGCGTAGTAGTCACCGCGCTGGCTCTGATATCTGCCGGCGGCCCGCACCAGATGGTCGAGCCAGGGCCGCTGCCCGATCATCCGCTGGACGGCGGCTTTACCGTTGTCGATCACCTGCACTGTCTGCGCCCCTCATCGCCAACGCGCACCGGCCGCGCGACCGATCAGCGGGCGAGGAACCCGACCCGGTCGTAGACCTGTGCGAGAGTGTTGCCGGCGATCTCGCGCGCACGCTCCGCGCCGAGCGCGAGGATGCGATCGAGTTCGCCCTGATCCGCCATGTACTCTTCCACTTTCGCCCGCAATGGGGTGACAAATCCGACCAGTGCGTCGGCGACGTCGGCTTTCAGGTCACCGTATCCGCGACCCGCATAGTCCTTTTCGAGGGTCACGATCGGCGTCTCGGTGAGCGCGGACAGGATCACCAGCAGATTGCTGACCCCCGGCTTGTTCTCCACGTCGTAGCGGATTTCGCGTTCGGTGTCGGTGACCGCCGACCGCACCTTCTTCGCCGTCGCCTTCGGATCGTCGAGCAGGTTGATCAGACCCGCGTCCGAACTCGCCGATTTACTCATCTTGGCGGTCGGATCCTGCAGGTCGTAGATCTTGGCCGTGCCCTTGACGATATGGGCCTCCGGAACCACGAAGGTCTTCTTGAACCGCGTGTTGAACCGCTGGGCGAGATTGCGGGTGAGCTCCAGATGCTGCCGCTGATCCTCCCCGACCGGCACCTGATGCGGCCGGTACAGCAGGATATCGGCGGCCATCAGCACCGGGTAGGTGAACAGTCCGACGGTGGTGTTGTCCGCCCCCTGCTTCACCGATTTGTCCTTGAACTGGGTCATCCGGCTCGCCTCACCGAACCCGGTGATACAGCTGAGCACCCAGGCCAGTTCCGCGTGCTCGGGCACCTGCGACTGCACGAACAGCGTGGACCGATCCGGGTCGATCCCCAGGGCGAACAGCTGCGCCGCCGCGACCCGGGTGCGCTTACGGAGTTCCTTCGGATCCTGCGACACCGTGATGGCGTGCATATCCGGGATGAAGTACAGCGCGTCGTAGTCGTCCTGCAGCGTCACCCAGTACTGCAGAGCACCGAGGTAGTTCCCGAGATGGAACGAGGCACTCGTCGGCTGGATACCGGACAGCACCCGCTGTTTACGTTCCCCGGCGGCCGGGGTCTGGGCAGGACTGGACATGCCCCGATCTTCGCATGCGGCTCAAGCGGAATTTCGCTCCGCCCACTTGCGGGGATCGATCCCGGGCATACTGCGCTTACCCCCGCGCGCGAGCTGCTGCTCCTGCTTGGTGATCAGCTTGTACACCGGCGCGCTCGGCCCGTTGAGCACGGTTTTCACCGGCCGCGGTACCAGCGCCGACGGCACCTGATGGGTGGTACGCACCGCCTGTGCCACACTCCGGTAGACGAGCTCGTCCCGACGTTTCCAGTCGATCCCGTACATCCGCCGGATCCGCTCCGGCAGGCTGCCCTGCACCAGCAGGTAGTACGCCGAACTCACCTGCTGCGCCGGCGGCCGCTGCGGGTAGGGCACGGTATGCCCGGAGAGATAGTTGCCGACCTTGCGCGCCTCGTCGGTGAGGAACAGCTCGTCGGAGTCGATATATCCGTCGAAGTACTTCCGGAACGCCGGGTAGTCCGAGGGCGCCGCCTCGCGCGGCATCCCGAACAGTTCGCCCCAGCGCACATAATCCTGGTACAGGCCCTCGCGCTCCCCGTCGGTGAGCCGCCGGACCAGCAGGTCGTACATGACCTCCGACGAGTCGAAGGTGAACGCCATGGTCATGAAACTCAGGTGCGGGTCGTAAGCGGAATACGCCGACCCGGCCGGATGCTTCTCCCCCGCATCCTCCGGCAGCACCCCCACCACCTTCTTGTGCTTCTTCCCGGTGAACTCGAGCGCCCGATCCGCTTCGTCCTTGTCCCCGAAGAACACGGCCTCGAACAGTTTCCCGGTGAGCGCCAGCCGCGTATACGGCGTATCCCGGTGCTCGGTGGATTCCGCGGTCCCCACATACAGCAGCGGATTCACCGCCCCGATCACCAGCGCCCGCAGCCCGTAGGTGAGCCCGACGGCCCGTTTGCGCATCACTCGCCGAATCATCGAATCGTCGGCAAAGTACCCCGTGTCCATGGCCATCTCAGCCTCCAGGTCCAGCTCACCAGTGAGCGCTGCGCGCCCGCGCATCTGGCAATAGCATCCCCCAGTTGACCAGATTCTGGCAAGGCCTACCACCAAATTTCCCGAGCCCGACGAAATGTGGCGCGACCCAAGCCACTGCCGCGAGCCAGGAGCGACCGGTTGCCGACCGGGCCGGTTCGCCCCGCCCGCACCGATGAGCCGCCGACCCGCCATCATTTAGGGATGGCAGCGCAGCGCACGTACGGCGGTTTGTCCGCGGAGGAACGGCGGGCCCAGCGACGGGTCGCGCTCCTGGACGCGGCGCTGGAGATCATCGGCAACCAGGGGCTGGACAAGCTGACCGTGACGGGGATGTGCACCGAGGCGGGCCTGAACGAGCGCTACTACTACGAAAGCTTCAGCAGCCGCGACGACGTACTCACCGCCCTGGTGGACGGTATCGCCGAGGAGCTGGTGCTGGCCATCGTCGCCGCCGCGCACACCGCGACGGGCGACTCCCGCGCCAAGGCGCACGCCGCGATCACCGCCGGTATCCACCTGCTCACCGACGACCCCCGCAAAACCGAGGTCACCATGGTCGCCGCCATGGCCACCCCGCAACTACGCGCCCGCACCACCGAAACCATTCGCGTCTTCGCCCGCCTCGTAGCCAGCGAGGGTATCGA
Source organism: Nocardia sp. NPDC051750 (assembly GCF_044453135.1). Taxonomy (NCBI): domain Bacteria; kingdom Bacillati; phylum Actinomycetota; class Actinomycetes; order Mycobacteriales; family Nocardiaceae; genus Nocardia; species Nocardia sp. NPDC051750. The sequence goes on from NZ_JBITCK010000009.1 coordinate 208,105, forward strand.
GTTTTACGGCGTCACCGACCCGGCCCCGGATCCGGTGATCGATTTCCGCGCCACCTACCTGGTCGGCGGCCTGGTCCAAACCCTCACCAGCTGGGTTCGCGGCGACCTCCCGATCACCCGCGACACCCTCATCGACTACACCACCGACGTCTTCGTCCTCCTCGGCGAGGATTTCGCTCGCCGCGACACCACACCGACTGAGTACGCCGACACCGAGGCACCGACGCCGCCTGAGCGCTGAGTGAGTCCCCGCGCTGAGCGATCAGCGCGGGGACTCACTCAGAGTCGGAGTGGGACTGCTGTGACTCCCGCGGGCTCACCTTGCAGGACGACCCGGAAAACGACCTCGCGCGACGGCCAGAAATCCGCGCATTCCTCGACCACCGAGGCGAACCATTCCCGTTCCGCCGGTGCATCCGCGAGGAGTTCGCCGGCCTCGCGGATCGCGAGCACGTAGCCGGCCGCATCCCCGAGAGTGTCCTCGAGGTTCATCAGGCATTCGTCGAACGCGTCCTTGTTCGGCCGGAAGTAGTACGGGAACTGCAGGGCGGCCGCGAATTCATCGAACAGCGCGGGTACGGTGCGCATCCGGCTGCCGCGGAGTTCGCGCACCTGGAACGTTTCCGGTGCCTGGTAGCGGACCCGGCTGAACTCCGCCGCGTCCACATCCACCGCACCCAGGGCGGTGTGGTGTTCGCCGGACGGTCGGAGTTCGGTGTCGTAGGAGAAGTCCAGGAAATCCGCGAGCGCGAGGGGTTCGGGCATCAGCGCATCCTTGTGAAGGTGTCGTAGTGGTCGCCGGTGTACCAGGCCGAACCGTCACTGCCGGTGACGATGCGCTCGGCGTCCCGGGACTGTCCGGGCTTCTTCGGGTTCACATCCCACTCCTGGTACGTGACGCGTTTCCCGGAATCGTCGGTCGCCGGGAGCCGTCCCTCCCGGTTCCGGAAGGTGATCCCGCCTTTCGTGCCGGGTGCGTTCGCCGAATCCGGCCAGCGGCCCGCATCGATCTCTTCCAGGGTTTCGTAGGCACGTTCAGGCACCCCGGCCACCCGCGAAACCACCGGGGAGTCGACGGGGGTGGTCTTGCCCGAGGTGAGCTGGCTGCTCACGGTGGAGGTGGCGCCGGCCGACAGTGTGACTGCGGTATTCGAGGCACCGTCGTCACCGGTCTGCGTGCTGAGCAGGGCGACGACGATCGCCACCACCGCGGCACCCACCGCCGACAGGATCTTCACAGCTTTCGCGCGCACAGAACTCCCCTTCATCGATATTGAACGGTCACCGGAGCATGATCGGACCAGCGCTCGGCGTAGGTCGCGGCACGTTCGACCACGGCCTGTTTCGCCCGCTCGGCCGCCTCCGGCGTCGCCAGCTGGTAATCGATCCGCCAGCCGGTGTCGGTGTCGAACGCTCGCCCACGATACGACCACCAGCTGAACGGACCGTCACCCTCCGGGTGAAGTTTTCGCACCACATCCACGTACCCGGCGGCCAATTGCCGGTCCAGCCAAGCCCGTTCGGCGGGCAGGAAGCCGGACTTCTTCAGATTGCCCTTCCAGTTCTTCAGGTCCCGTTCGGTGTGCGCGATATTCCAGTCACCCGCGATGATGAATGCGCCGGTGCGCGCGGACATCCGGGTGGCGAGCTCGTCGAGGAACCGGTACTTCTCGTCCTGCCGCGGCGTATCCGCTTCACCGGTATGCACATACACACTCGCGACGGTGACCTCGTCGAACTCGACTTCGATATAGCGGCCCGCACCGACGAATTCGCTGTCCGGATCGATACCGATCCGCACCGATTTCGCGGGCCGGCGCGACAGCACGCCCACCCCCGCCCGGCCTTTGGTCCCGGGTTCCGCGTGCGCCAGCTCCCAGCCCTCGGCCAGCGCGGGCGCGAGCGCGGTGGCAATCTGGGTGTCGTCGGCACGGGTTTCCTGGAGGCAGACGATATCGGCCTCGGTCCGCGCCAGCCAGGGCAAGAGGCCCTTGCCTGCGGCGGCACGAACACCGTTGACATTGACGGTGGATACGATGTACGGCACGGATCGACCGTACAAGGACACCTCATCGCAGCTCACCGGCACCCGCACACGATCCCGTCGTGGCAGCAGTTCCCACGTCGGGGGACATCCGATAATCGACATGTGTCGACTGTTTCCTCCCAGCCGCGAATGGAGCGCAGATGAGCCCGTCTGGCACGGAAAAAAAGGGCGATCTGCACGACCTCCCGACCTGCGCCCCGGAGGGACTGAAGGGTCTGCGCACCGCGGCCGAGGGCCTCATCCAGGAATACTTCCAGCTACTGGGGTCGGGTACCCCGTCCAAGGCTCCTGATCCGGAAAAAGTTTTCCAGGACAAAGGCATCGCCAACCCCGACCACCAGGCGACGATGCTCGACAACTACGACGACCACGAGGAAGAAGTCGGCAAGGTCAAGAAGGACTACGAAGCCCAAGACGACGGCGTCTCCGTAACCACCGAAGGAATCGGCGGCGCGATTACGGATGCCTACGCGGCCATGGACAGATCGGTCGAGCTGCTCAACGACAAGATCGACGCCTCCCACGATCAGGTGATAACGGATACCAACGACGACGGCACGACCACGCAATACCTGCCGACTCATACGATCCAAACAGTGTTCGACGGGATCTGGGAAACGCTGGACGCAACATATAAAGAAGTGATCGGCGTTTCGGATCAGGCGGCGGCCCGGGCACTCAATATCAACGGCGACGAGTCGGACTTCCCGGGTAGTAACACCACCCCTTCGGCCTATACCCCGATGTCGTACACAGCCACTCCGAGCTCGTACTCCGCCGGAAACAGCGGATCGACCTCCCCCGAGCTGACCCAGACCTCGGGCTCGATGGGCACCGCGATAGTCCCCACCGCAGACAAGCCCGATGCCATGAAGATTATGAAATACCTGATCGAGGAACATGGCTTCACCCCGGCACAAGCAGCGGGAATTGTCGCCAACGCGAAATTCGAGTCCGGTTTCAATGTCGGGGCAACGGGTGACAGCGGATCTGCCCACGGCATGTTCCAGTGGCGTTTCGATCGATACGCGGGACTCCAGGAGTTCGCCAGCCGGCCGGGCGAGGATATCGGCAACTGGGAAACACATATCGACTACATGGTTCACGAACTGCGCAGTGGAAGCTCCTATCAACAGGCCGAGAACATCGTCAACGGGAACCCGAACGATGCCCGCGCGGTGGCCGAGGGTTTCGACCGGCACTATGAGCGAAGCTCCGGGCACACCATCAACGACCGGCGTGAATACGCAGCGGGAGTCCTCGCCGAGTGGAACAAGACCAACTCGAATATCGCCGTCTGAACCGGACCGTCCGATCGGAGCGTAATGCGAGCGGCTCATCGGCTCGGTCACCGGTGGCATGGCTGCGGAAACCCGCCTCCGGTGCCGGGTAGCAAGCGCTTTCCGGCGGCAATGCGAACACCGTCGACCTCTGCGGTGGAGGGGCCCACGACCCCGATCGACCGTACAATGACAGGTCACCGCTACTTGCCAGGAAGGGGTGACGACATCGATGTCAGGCACCTCCGCAACCACAGCACCCGAGCCGGTCACCGCCCTGCATCTGGGTTCCGGCGAACCGCTACTCCTCCTGCACGGTGTCCTGCTCTCACCGCATTGCTGGGAACAGACCGCCGCCCTGCTGGCCGCCCGGTGTGAGGTCTTCGCACCGGCACTCGGCGGGCACTGGGGTGGGCCGGAGTTCCCGGGTGGCCACTACTCCGCCACCACCCTGGCCGACGGGGTCGAGGCACAACTGGACGATATGGGCTGGCGAACCTGCCATATCGTCGGAAATTCGCTGGGCGGCTGGGTCGGGTTCGAACTGGCGCGCCGCGGCCGGGCTCGCACGCTCACCGCTATCGCGCCGGCCGGTGGCTGGAAAACCCCGTCGGTGACGCAGGTCCGCGCGGCCGCCAAGATCGCGCCGATGATCCCGATCACCGCAATGCTGCGGCAGCTGGGCAGTTCCCCGGTCGACAATCGGCTCGTGCGCTGGGTGATGGCCTCTCTGCTCACCAGGAACACCCGTGCGGTTTCCCGCGCGGATATCTCGGCCGTGGTCCTGGCCGCGTTGCACTGCCCCGCACTGCCCGCGCTGACCGCCGGAACCCTGCGGGGACCGTCCCTGGCGAATATGTCCGACCTGACCACCCCGGTCCGGGTGATCCTGGCCGATTCCGATCGCGTTCTACCGGCCACGGCGCACGGCCGGCGGTTCCTGCGTGAGCTGCCCGCGTCGGCGGACCGGATCATGCTGAACCGGGCCGGGCATGTGCCCATGCTGGAGGATCCCGAGCGGATCGCCAACCTCGTCGCCGAACACATCTACGCCAGCCGCGACCATCTGCGGGCTGTATAGTCCGGCGTGCCTTTCGCCCGAGAGGTTCGGGCCCCCTTGGCCGAAACCTCTCGGCGCCTCGCCGAACTCGGCGCCACCGCTCGTGTCGGGCCCGGCCGCCCTGGGCATGCGTGGGCAGGCACGTCACACCCTCGAACCGGCGATTTTCAGAGGCCGAGAATGCCCTTCGCTACGTGGGTGACCTGGATTTCGTTGCTGCCGGCGTAGATCATCAGTGATTTCGCGTCGCGGGCCAGTTGCTCGACGCGGTACTCGGACATGTAGCCGTTGCCGCCGAAGAGCTGCACGGCTTCCATCGCGACCTCGGTGGCCGTCTCCGAGGAATAGAGTTTCACCGCGGAGGCTTCCGAAAGGCTCAGTGGTTTACCGGCTTTCCCGCGTTCGATGATGTTGAAGACCATGTTCTGCACATTGATCCGGGCGACCTCCATCTTCGCCAGCTTGAGCTGGATGAGCTGGAACCGGCCGATCTCCTGACCCCACAGTTTCCGGTTGCGGGCGTATTCGGTGGACAGCCGCAGGCATTCGTTGATCACGCCCAAGGCCATGAAGCCGATGCCGACGCGTTCGGCCACGAAACTCGATTTGGCGCTCTCCCGGCCGTCGCCGCCGCGGTGTTCCTCGGTTTCGCCGAGCAACCGGTCGCGGCCGAGACGCACGTTGTCGAAGAACAGTTCGCCGGTCGGTGAGGCGTGCAGACCCATCTTCTTGAACGGTTTGCCCTGGGTGAGGCCTTCCATACCCTTGTCGAGCACGAAGGTGAGGACCTTGCGGTCGCGGGCCGGCGTACCGTCGCCCTCGTCGAGTTTCGCGTACACGACGAGGGTGTCGGCGAAGGGACCATTGGTGATGAAGGTCTTCTGCCCGTTGAGGATGTAGTCGTCGCCGTCACGCCGGACGTAGGTCTTCATCCCGCCGAACGCGTCGGACCCGGAATCGGGTTCGGTGATTGCCCAGCACGCGATCTTGCGGAGGCTGACGATATCGGGCACCCACCGCTCCTGCTGGGCGAGCGTGCCGCGGGACAGGATGGTCGCGCCGCCGAGGCCGGTGCTCACGCCCAGCGAACTGCACAGACCCATGCACACACCGGAGAGTTCACTGGTCACCACGGCCATCATCGTCTGCTGATCGAACCCGCCGCCGGAACGATCCTTTTCCTCGGCCGACGGCTTTTCCCCGCCTTCCGCCGCCGCGCGCTTGGCGGCCAACTGCTTGTTCAGGCCCTCTTCGGCCATGGCACCGATACCGAAGTCCGCGTAGAGCTTGCGCAGGACCGGATAGGGCAGCAACTCCCCGCTGTCCAGTGCGTCGAGGTGGGGGCGTACTTCCTTATCGATGAAAGTCCGGACCGCGTCGCGGACCATCAGATCGGTATCGGACCATTCGAACATCGTCACCCTCCGGGATCACCGTGCTACAGCGTAAACCGCGGGCCACAGGCACCGCCGCTTGTTGACAGCGTGCCAGTTTCCACCACCGGGCGCCAGAGTTCCGGCGGTTTCGCACGACCGGCGGTCAGGGTGCGACACCCGAATGGTCATATTCCCACTCCCGGGAAGGACGCCTGCTCCGCGGCGATAATGATGACGTGCAAGGTGCCGGATTTCGATGAGACCTGCAGGGTATTGGCAGGTCGAACTCGACCCACCGCCGGGAGCCAGTGGCGGGTTCAGCGCGGTTCTCGACGCCGCCGGACAGGCCATCCAGAACTGTGCCGATCTGATGGCGACCGGGGAACCGGCTGCGGCCCCGAACATGCTGGACATGTTCCACACTCACCAGTTGGTCCAACCGGGCGACCACTCTGTCATGGTCGAGAACTACCGCACGAAAATCGCCGATGTCGATGCGATCAGACGGTCAATGGAGCGTCAGCACGAGCAGGTGATGATTTCCGCCGGCAGCACATACGACGCCTCCAGCACGAAGCTCACGGCCATCAAGTTCCATGTGCAGGCGCTGCAAATGTTCCTGGGCGGCTCCTATCCATTGGACCGGCACGGGAGGCTGCCGGCGCACACCGAGGCGAAGCTTCTCGAATACGTCCTCGATACGGTCGACGACGTATTCGGCGAAACCGAGTCCGCCGTGTCGTGGATCGGTGAGGAGAGCTACCACATCGATGGCGGCACCTCGGACCTCGGCCGGGCCGGCACCACCGAACTCGGCAACACCGGCACCAACTCCCCCGGGAACATGGGGAGCATCCCACCGATGTTCCCCATGATGCCGGGTGATGACAACCGCGAACGTGAATCGGACGAGGAAGAAGAGGACAGGCCGAGATACCTGTCCGGCGCAGAATCCGATTACTCCCGCTACACCGGCAACACGAGCACCGCCGCGGCGATTTCCGGCGCACTGGATGCCTTGGGCATCCAGGACCCCGAGGCCCGCGAGAACTGGACGCGCGGATACCAGGTGTTGATCGCACGAGAGTCCGGCGGAAATCCCAATGCCGTCAACAACTGGGACAGCAATGCCGCGTCGGGACAGAATTCACGGGGGCTCACGCAGACGATTCCCGGCACCTTCCGGGCCTACCACGTGCGGGGAACGTCCACCGATATCCACGACCCGGTCGCAAATGTCGCCGCCAGCATGAGCTACGTGATGGATCGCTACGACGTCGCTCCGGACGGCAGCAACCTGCAGTCCGCCGTCCAACAGACCGACCCGAACAGACCCGCGAAGGGCTACTGAACGGCGATATCCGCGCACGCGGGACCCGCACGGCCGCACCCACGGCAAAGGGCGCCGAGAACACAGCCCTGTTCTCGGCGCCCCGGGGACGCTGCGGCTCCACGATCCGGGCGCTGTTCGCACGCCGGGTGCCGTGGAGCCGCGGTGTTGTCAGCGCAGCGCGCGCGCCAGGTTGGCGTCGAGCGCGGCGAGGAATTCCTCGGTGGTGAGGTAGCCCTGGTCCCCGCCCACCAGTGCGGCGAGGTCCTTCGTCATCTGGCCGCCCTCGACGGTCTTGATGACCACGTCCTCGAGGGTCTGCGCGAAACCGATCACCTCGGGGGTGTTGTCCAGCTTGCCCCGGTGCTCGAGGCCACGGGTCCAGGCGAAGATCGACGCGATCGGGTTGGTCGAAGTCGGCTTGCCCTGCTGATGCTGGCGATAGTGCCGGGTGACCGTGCCGTGCGCGGCCTCGGCCTCACAGGTCCGGCCGTCCGGAGTCAGCAGCACCGAGGTCATCAGGCCGAGCGAGCCGAAGCCCTGCGCGACGGTATCGGACTGCACGTCACCGTCGTAGTTCTTGCAGGCCCAGACGTAGCCGCCCTCCCACTTCATGGAGGAGGCGACCATATCGTCGATCAGCCGGTGCTCGTAGGTCAGGCCGGCCGCCTCGAACTGGGTCTTGAACTCGGCCTCGAACACCGCCTCGAAAGTATCCTTGAACATGCCGTCGTAGGCCTTCAAGATGGTGTTCTTCGTCGACATGTAGACGGGGTAGTTCTGCTGCAGCCCGTAGTTGAACGAGGCGCGCGCGAAATCCTCGATGGACTTCTTGAAGTTGTACATACCCATCACGACGCCGCCGTCTTCCGGCATCTGCACGACCTCGTGCACGATCGGCTCGCTGCCGTCCTCGGGAGTGAAGGTGAGGGTGACGGTGCCGGCCTGGAAGACCTTGAAGTCGGTGGCGCGATACTGGTCGCCGAAGGCATGACGGCCGATGATGATCGGCTTGGTCCAGCCGGGGACCAGGCGCGGAACGTTGGAGATGATGATCGGCGCGCGGAAGATGGTGCCGCCGAGAATGTTGCGGATGGTGCCGTTGGGCGACCGCCACATCTTCTTGAGACCGAATTCCTCGACGCGGGCCTCGTCGGGGGTGATCGTCGCGCATTTCACGCCGACGCCGTGTTCCTTGATGGCATTGGCAGCATCCACGGTGACCTGGTCGTCGGTCTTGTCGCGGTACTCGATGCCGAGGTCGTAGTACTCGAGATTCACGTCGAGGTACGGGTGGATCAGCTTGTCCTTGATGAACTGCCAGATGATCCGGGTCATCTCGTCGCCGTCGAGTTCTACGACGGTGCCTTCAACCTTGATCTTGGACATGGATCTTCGTGTCCTCCTAAGACTGGTGCCCTCATTGCACGGCCAGGCGAACACGCTTGTGAGCGGACCCCAGCTGTTCAACAGACAACGTATACATCCCGCGTTGTCCACGAGACGTCTGGTGTAACCAAGACGAGCGTACTGCTTCGGGTGGTCTCACGGTGCAGCCAGCCCCGGTAGTGAGATCTCACACGGGTGAACCGCGCCACAAGATTACCTGGTAGGGGCGTAGGCCGATTTCGATCCATCAGAGCGCACCGCTACCATGTTGAGCAGGTTATGAGCGCCAGCAACAAGCCCCGGCTCGCTGGCCGGCAACCCTCCTGCTGCGGTGGGGTGCTCCGGGTGATGACCGGGCTTCCGAAAGCCGGGAGCAAGCGCACGTCAGGAGGTCGCCGTTATGTGCCGGTGCTGGTCACGTTGATCCGGCACCCCCGCTTGTCGGCGAGCAACCCCCTATGTCTCTGGAGCACGATATGACCGATGGCAGTATCCCCGGCGCGACCGCTGTCCGAGCGACCCACCGGCAACATCCGGCCGCCGTGCCGCCGACGCCGCGCGGCCGGGACATGATTGATACACATCGGATATTGCCGCGGGATGCGGTCCGTCGCGCGGAAGCCATCGCGTGACGGTGGGCACCGAACCGACCACGGCCGCAGCCGTCGCGCAGTTACCCCCGGCCGACGGCACCCCCGGCCAGATCGATATCGGCGACCTCACCCTGGAGAACGGTGCCAGGGTGCCGGCTGTCCGGCTGACCGTGCAGCGCTGGGGCGAGCTGTCACCCGCCAGGGACAATGTGGTGCTGATCGAGCACGCGCTGACCGGCGACTCCCACGTGGTGGGCGAACCGGATGCCGAACATCCCCAGCCCGGGTGGTGGAACGGGATGGTCGGACCGGGCGCACCGATCGACACCGGCGAATGGTGTGTGGTCGCCACCAACGTGCTCGGCGGCTGTCAGGGCAGCACCGGACCCGCAACGCCGGCCCCGGACGGGGCACCGTGGGGTGCGCGATTCCCGGAAATCTCCATCCGTGATCAGGTGAGCGCCGAGCTGCGCCTGTTCGACCTGCTGGGCATCGACCGCCTGGCCGCGGCGGTCGGCGGATCGATGGGCGGGATGCGGGTCCTGGAGTGGATGCTGTGCGCGCCGGAACGCATCGCTTCGGCCCTGATCCTCGCGGTGGGTGCCCGCGCGACCGCCGACCAGATCGGCACGCAGACCACCCAGATCGCCGCCATCACCGGCGACCCCGACTGGCAGGGCGGGAATTATCACGGCACCGGGCGCGCGCCGACGGCCGGGATGGGTATCGCGCGGCGGATCGCGCATCTCACCTACCGCACCGAGGTCGAACTGGACAGCCGTTTCGGCAACAGCCCGCAGACCGGTGAGGACCCCTGGGAGGGCGGCCGGTACGCGGTGCAGAGCTACCTCGAATACCAGGCCGAGAAACTGGGGAGACGTTTCGACCCGGCCACCTACGTGCTGCTCAGCGAGGCGATGAACCGCCACGATATCGGGCGCGGCCGCGGCGGGATCGACGCGGCGATGGCGAGCACTCCGGTGCCGTGCATCGTGGGCGGAATCGACTCCGACCGGCTGTATCCGCTGCACACCCAGCGGGAGCTGGCGGAGGGGCTGCCCGGCTGCCGGCATTTCGAGGTCATCGCGTCCCGGGACGGCCACGACGCGTTCCTCACCGAAGCCGAGGCCATCGGCAAACTGCTGGACCAGACGATGGACCTGGCCCGTTCCAGCCGCTGAACCGGCCGGTTCAGCCCACGCCCAGCGTATTGATGGTGGCGGCGAGGAAGACGATCGCTGCGCCCAGCAGAGTCAGCGCACCCACATCGAAGGGTCTGCTGCGGACCGCGAGCAAGCCCACCCGCAGTGTCGGCAGGCACAACCGGAACGCGGCCGCGATCAGCGTCGCGCCGCCGAAGAAGAACGCCCCGCGCCGCCACCGGTCCTGCGCGACGAAAACCACGGCGACCGCGATCACCGCAACGACCACCACCATCGGCAGGTGGCAGCGCAGGAACACAGCCAGGCGGTTGCCGGTGCCGGGATCGTCCTCGGTCACAGTCTCGGCGTCGGTCACAGGTGCGATTGTTCCAGACGCCGGCGGTCAGGTCTGCGCGACCGGCTCGTACTCCTCAGCGGTCAAGCCGAAGGTCCAGGCAACGATCCCGGTACGGATACGGTCCACGATCGGCTCGGGGCCGGGTAGCCCCGCACTTTCGTAGGCGCGCCGCACGCCCGCCTCGGCCATGGCCCGGTTGCCGGGTCCGGTGGCGGCGGACAGTGTCCGCCACTGCTCGAATTCGGTCAACGGTTCCCTCGTTCCTGTCTCGCTCACAGTTACCGGCCGCGTCAGTCCGCGACGATCCGGACGGCACCCGGCAGGTACTCGCGTTGCCGCACAACCCGATACCACCCCTTCGGCAGGCCGATCGTGGCATGTTCTTCGTGCACCAGGCTCCCTCCCTCGGGCAGATACAACACCATGGAATTCGGTGTGTGCGGATCGCGGAAGAGCTTGCCGGGTGAGGTGATCGCATGGGCATGCCCGGTCACCTCACCGAGCGCCAGCACCATCCGGCCGCGGCGGTCCCGTGGTGCGGGCCGCCACCTTTCGGCCGATGCGGCAGCCGCCGCACTGTCGATCGGAATGATCAGGGCATCTCCCTTCGGCTGGTACGTGAGCCGAACGTGCCGGCGATTCGCACTGTGACCGGGCGAGCCGTCCGTTCTCGGGCTGCGGATGTCGGTCCGGGTTGGTAGAACGATCGCGGACATCGAGCCGATATCGGCTTCGGGGAGAGGAACAGAGAATGCCCGAGTATCTCGAGCGACTGGAAGAGTTCGGCGGGCTTCCCGTCTTCGATTTCCCGGATTCGCCCGGCGACGCCGCCTGTGCCGACACCATTCCCGCCGATGCGGGGTCGGTGGCCTGGCGGATCGCGGGGTCCGGTTTCGAGGTGGAGGTTCCCTGGCCCGAACATTTCGCGCGGTTCTGCGAACACGTGGACACCACCCGGGTGCGGGCGTTCGTCGTCGGCAACTGGGCCGATCTCTCCGACGGCGAGCCCGAGACGTCCGATCTGGTGGTGGAGGCGATGGTTGCCGCGCGCGCGAAGTTCCCGGCGCTGCGCTCATTGTTCCTCGGCGATATCGAACCGGAGGAAAACGAGATCTCCTGGATCAAGCAGGGTCCGGTCGCCGAGCTGCTGGGGGCCTTCCCGGAGCTGACCGAGTTCGTCGTCCGCGGATCCGAGGAGTTGAGTTTCGCGCCGATCCGGCACGAACGACTGGAGAAACTGACTATGCAGTCCGGTGGCCTGCCCGGCGAGGTGGTCCGCGGTATCGGTGCCGGTGATTTCCCTGCGCTCACCCATCTCGATCTCTGGCTGGGCACCCCGGACTACCTCGGCGACACCATAATCCCGGACCTCGCTCCGATCCTGGCCGGCGACCGATTGCCCAGCTTGAAGCATCTGGCCTTGCGTAACAGCGTGATCCAGGACGAGATCTGCGCTGCCCTGGCCGCGGCACCGGTGGTGGCCCGGCTGGAAACGCTGGATGTCTCGATGGGCACCCTCACCGATACCGGGGCGGCGGCCCTGCTCGCCGGGCAGCCGCTCACCCATCTGCGGACCCTGGATATGCATCACAACTACCTCAGCCCCGAGATGTGTGCACGGCTGCGGGAGACCTTGGAGCCGGGCGTTTTCCTCGATCTGGATCCCGACGATGCCGACAGCTTCATCGACGACGGTGAGGTCCACCGGTACGTGTCGATCAGCGAATGACCGCGGCGGAACCGGCGGACGGTTACCGCTGGGCGGTTGTCGGCAACGGGGCGAACCGGCGGGTCCGGTCGTTCTACGCGGCGGCGGAAGCGGCCGGAACGCGTCCGCCGCGGGTGGTCGAATGGCTCGACGTCCTGCACGCCGGCGGGCACACCTTCGCCGGCGACGAGCTGGTCCGGCTCGATTCGCCCGGGGAGGAACCGGAGGTGGACCGGCTGCTGCGCGGGATCACCGACCCGACCCGGGTGGAAGGCACGGCCCGCTGGTACGCCGGATTCGGTGCCGCCGTGGCCTCGCTGCGCGGCGGGTGCCGGCTCGACGATCCGGCGGAGCTGGCGGTGCTGTTCGACAAACGGTTGTGTCACGCCCGGCTGGCCGCGGCGGAGGTCGCGGTGCCCGAATCTCCGACGTCCGGTCGCACGGCGCCGATCGCCGGCTGGGACGAAGTGCGCGAATACCTGCGGGAGCCGAGCCTGCGGCGGGCGTTCGTGAAAATCGCGCACGGCTCCTCCGCCTCCGGTGTCCTCGCGATCGAAACGCATCCCTCGGGCCGGATCCGGGCAACCACGTCGGTCGAGCTCACCCCGGCCGGTGCCCTGCACAACTCGCTGCGCGTCCGCCGCTACCCCACGGAAGCCGAGATCGCCGCCATCGTCGACCGCCTCGCGCCGGACGGCCTGCATATCGAACGGTGGATACCGAAATCGACGCTCCGGGGCCGGGCGGCGGACCTGCGGGTCGTGGTGACCGCCGGCCGGGCGACCCATATCGTCGTGCGCTGCGCCTCGGTACCGATCACCAACCTGCATCTAGGCGGATCACGCGGTGATCCGGCGGCCGTCCGGCAGATAGCGGGTGCGCACTGGAGCCGGGCACTCCACCTCGCGGAACAGGCCGCGGCCTGTTTCCCCGCGACGCTGTGCGTAGGTGTGGATCTGCTGCCTACCGACGGCTGGCGGCGCTACGTAGTCGGCGAGGTGAACGCGTTCGGGGATCTGCTCCCCCGGATCACCGGGCTGCCCGGCACGCCTGCCGCGGGTCTGGACACCTACGCGGCCCAGGTCGCCGCCGCGCCGCGCTGGTACCGTGCCGTGCGCACCGCATCGGCACCTGGAGGATGCCCCTCCGGACTCCGGCCGACCGGAGTCGGCGGCGCAACCCGGGAGGTAGTGAACGCTGTGCCGAGTACCGAAAGAGCACCTGCCCCCGATTCCTCTCCACGCCCGGCGGGGTTTTTCCCAGGACCACGTCGATGAAGGAGGTGGTCGGCAGAGACGATCTGCTCCTACTCACCCTCGACACACTGCGCTACGACGTGGCCGTAGAAGAGACGGCCGCGGGCCGGCTGCCAAATCTGACGGCGGTACTCCCGAGCGGTCGATGGGAAGAACGCCACGCCCCGGGGAGTTTCACCTACGCCTCCCACCAGGCCATCTTCGCCGGATTTCTACCGACACCCGCGGCACCCGGTCCGCACCCCCGGTTGTTCGCCGCCCGGTTCGCGGGCAGCGAGACCACGGCACCGGAGACTTTCGTCTTCGACCGACCCGACCTGCCGACCGCCCTCGGGGAGCTCGGTTACCGCACGGTCTGTATCGGCGGGGTGGGTTTCTTCAACAACCAGGGCGCGCTGGGCAGCGTCCTGCCCGGACTGTTCGCCGAGAGCCACTGGGAGCCGGAGTTCTCGGTGGCCTCCCCCACCTCGTTCGAGGCGCAGGTGGCCCGGGCCGAGCAGGTGATCGCGACCATGCGGGCCGATGAGCGGCTGTTCCTGTTCCTCAACGTCTCCGCCCTCCACCAGCCGAACTGGTTCCATCTGCCCGGAGCGACAAAGGAATCCGGTGACACCCGGGAAACCCATGCGGCCGCGCTGCGCTACGTCGACCGCCACATCCCCCGGCTGTTCGGCGCGCTACGGGCCCGCGGCCGCTGTTTCGCCATCGTCTGTTCCGATCACGGCACCGCCTACGGGGACGACGGGTACACGGGGCACCGGCTCGGTCACGAAAGTGTGTGGACGGTTCCCTACGCCCATTTCTTCCTGGACGCGGATACCCCCGAGGACACCACATGACCCACACCCGTATCGCGCTACCCCGGCCCTACCAGAGCTACGTCTACGCCTACCCGCACAAGACCGCCTACCGTCCGCTGTCGCCGCGCCGCCCGCTGCGGGATCTGTGGGCCGATGAGCCGCGCGACGCACTCTCGCTGTACCTGCACATCCCGTTCTGCGAAATACGCTGCGGTTTCTGTAATCTCTTCACCCGCGTCGGTGCCCCCGGCGATCTCACCACCCGCTACCTCGACGCGCTCACCCGCCAAGCCGGAACCGTGCGCGACTGCCTGGGCGACCCGGTACGTTTCGCCACCGCAGCCTTCGGTGGCGGCACCCCCACCTATCTCGACGCCGGCGAGCTGACCCGGTTGTGCGATATCGCCGAACACATCATGGGTGCCGACCTTCGCGGTATCGGGTTCTCCGTGGAAACCTCCCCCGCCACCGCGACCACCGACCGGCTGACCGTGCTGGCGGCGCGCGGGGCGACACGCATCAGCCTCGGCGTGCAGAGCTTCGACGACGCCGAGGCCCGCGCGGCGGTGCGCCCCCAGCGCCGCGCGGATGTCGAGTCGGCCCTGTCGCGGATCCGCGACACCGGGGTGGCGAACCTCAATATCGACCTGATCTACGGAATCGACGGCCAGACCCCGCACAGCTGGCACACCTCACTGGAAGCTGCGCTCGCCTGGCGACCGGAGGAGGTCTACCTCTACCCGCTCTATGTGCGGCCGCTGACCGGGCTTTCCGGACGCCGGGACGAGGCGGCCGATCCGGAGTGGGACGAGCAACGCCTGCGCTTGTACCGGCAGGGTCGCGATCATCTGCTCGCCGCCGGTTACCGGCAACACTCCCTGCGGATGTTCCGCCGCATCGATGCCCCCGCAGCCGGGCCCGACGACTACGCGTGCCAGACCGACGGCATGATCGGCCTCGGCTGCGGCGCCCGCTCCTACACCCGCGACCTGCACTATTCCTTCGATTACGCGGTAGGGGTGCCCGAGATCCGCTCGATCATCGACAGCTATACCGCCACAAGAGATTTCGGTGACGCGCTGCACGGCCGGGTCATCGACGAGGACGAGGCACGCCGCCGCTTCCTGCTCCAGTCGATCCTGCAGGCCGACGGCATGGTTGTTGCCGACTACCGCGCACGTTTCGGCACCGGCCCGGAGTCCGATTTCCCGGTCGAACTGGGTCTGCTGGCCGACCGCGGCTGGCTCACCCATCCGACCGGCGAATTGCTGCGTCTCTCCCCGGAGGGACTGGCCTATTCCGACGCCATCGGCCCGGAATTCTTCTCCCCCGCCGTCCGGGCCGCCATGGCCGAGTACGAACTACGGTGACCGGCAGTGGATCTCACGCTCCTGTACCGCGGCCCTCTCGCCTCCTGCGATTACGACTGCCCCTACTGCCCGTTCGCCAAACGCCGGGACAGCACCGCGCAACTCCGCGCCGACCGCGCGGCCCTCGAGCGTTTCACCACCTGGGTCCGCGCCCAGCGTGACGACCGGATCTCGGTGCTGTTCACCCCGTGGGGTGAGGGGCTGGTCCGCTCGTGGTACCGCCGGGCGCTGGTCGAACTCTCCCGGGAAACCCACGTGGAGCGGGTCGCGATCCAGACGAACCTGAGCTGCCGCACCGATTGGCTGCGCGACGCCGACCGCGACACGCTCGCACTGTGGTGCACCTACCACCCCGGGCAGACCCCCTACCGGCGGTTTCTCGACAAGACCGGGCAGCTCGCCGCGGCCGGTATCCGGTTCAGTGTGGGGGTCGTGGGGCTGCCGGAGCATCTGGAGCACGCCCAGCGGCTGCGCGCGGACCTACCCCGCCACGTCTATCTCTGGATCAACGCCGCCGAGGGCCACTCCTACACCGATACCGAAGCCGGCGAGTGGACCGCCCTCGATCCGCTGTTCCCGTTCAGCCGCACACCGCACCACTCGCTGGGCCGGGCTTGCCGAACCGGGAACACGGTGCTGTCCGTCGACGGCGCCGGCGCGGTCCACCGCTGCCATTTCGTGAAGGAACCGCTCGGCAACCTCTACGACGGCTCCTATCGCGCCGCCCTCCGGCCCCGCCCGTGCCCGCGCGACCTGTGCGACTGCCATATCGGTTACGTCCACCTCGAAACGCTCCCCCTCTACGACGCATTCGCCGGCGGCGTCCTGGAACGCATCCCCACCACGCGCGCCCGGAACGACAGGGTGGACCTGCCCACACCGATCATCCACTCATCGGTTGCTGTGTCCACGCCGCCGGCCTGCCCGCACTGACCACCCGGCGCCGGATCCGGCGGCTCTCCGTGACAAGCTGACTTGCTGTGTTCAAGCTGATGTTCCATGAGCCCCGGATACCGGGGAACACCGGTAACGCCATCAGGATCGCGGCCGGGACGGGCAGTGAGCTGCATCTTATCGAGCCGCTCGGGTTCGATATGTCGGAAGCCAAGCTGCGGCGGGCGGGGCTGGACTACCACGATCTGGCGTCGGTGACGGTGCACCCCGATCTGGCCACCGCCTGGGCGCAACTGCGGCCCGAACGGGTTTTCGCCTTCACGACCAGGGCCGGCACCGCGCATACCGATATCGCCTACCGGCCCGGTGACGTACTGCTGTTCGGCGCGGAACCCACCGGTCTACCGGCCGAGGTCCTCGCGGACGCACACCTCACCGCAGAGGTGCGAATCCCGATGCTGCCGGGACGGCGGTCGATGAATCTGGCCAATGCCGCGGCAGTGGCGGTATACGAGGCGTGGCGCCAGCACGGGTTCCCGGGCGCGGTCTAGTACCGCCGGATACTACGGAACCGGCGGGACCCGGAACCGGCCGTACGCACGCCCGGGATCAGTCGATCTCGAACCGCTTGTGCCGTGCTGTCGCGCCGGCCGTGAGCCGCACCGCGCTTGCCTTGCGACTGTTCGGCTTGTTGACATCCTCCCGGCCCTGACGGGCCGGGATTCCCTGCCTCACGACAGAGGGTTCCTGTTTCATCGACGGTTGCCTCCTCGCATCAACTGCGAGGCGGTCTCACACCATCTCCACAGGCCAAGACCGCCAGCCCGGCGGCCTGTATGCTCTTCGCGGCGTTCACGTCCCGATCGTGCACAGCGCCACAAGGGCACTGCCAATCCCGGATGTGGAGCGGCATCGAATCGTTGATCCGGCCGCACACCGAGCACGTCTTGGACGACGGATAGAACCGATCCACCGCTACCACGGTACGGCCGTACCAATCCGCCTTGTATTCCACCATGCCACGGAACGCCGACCAGCTCGCATCCGAGATCGCCCGCGCCAGCGAGCGATTCCGGACCATGTTCCGCACACTCAAATCCTCGATGGCGATCACTTGGTTTTCGCGCACCAAACGAGTCGAGAGCTTGTGCAGATGATCCCGGCGACGATCCGCAATCCGGGCATGAACCCGCGCCACCTTCACACGTGCCTCGGCCCGATTCTTCGAGCCCTTCTGTTTCTTCGCCAGCGCCCGTTGAGCCTTCGCCAGACGGGCATAATCCTTCTTCTCGTGCCGGGGATTGGAAACCTTCTCCCCAGTCGAGAACGTGTACAGGGACGTGATACCTGCGTCCACGCCGAGCGTTATATCCGTTGGGGCGTGCTCGACGATCGTGTCCTCTACCAGGATCGAGATGTGGTAGCGGCCCGCACTGTCCCTGCTGACCGTGACCTGCGACGGTATCGCCCCCTCCGGGAGCGGACGTGACCAGTGGATGACGAGCGGTTCGGACTGTTTCGCGAGCTTGATCCGGCCATCCCGATAGGAGAAGGCGTTGTTCATGAAGGTCGCCGAGTCCTTCGACCGGCCCCTCTTCTTGAACTTCGGATAGGCGGTTTGTTTGCGCCAGAACTTGTCGAACGCGCCTTGAAGATGTCGAAGTGACTGCTGAAGCGGAACGTTGGACACCTCGCCCAGCCACTCCATACCGGCATCTTGCTTCCAGGAGGTGAGCGCTTTCGCAGTGTCCACGTACGTAACGCGACGCTGTTCCTGCGTCCACGCGCGCGACCGTTCGGCAAGCGCCCGGTTGTAGACGTAACGGACGCAACCAAAGGTTCGCGAAAGCTGCTGCTCCTGCTCGATCGTCGGATAGAAGCGGTATTTATATGCCCGCTTCACCACCTTCGATCCCATGTCTAACATGATAGCGCACTAGTTTGTCAGCAGATTGATGCGCTATCCCCGCCCTGAAGGACGGGTTCTGCACGCTACGTTTCTCGATCACCGCGCGGACTGTGACCGGCACGCGACGCCGCTATTCGCCGGGCTTGTCCGCCGGCTCGCCAGCGGTCTCGGTGGTCTTCACGGTCCCGGTGTCGGTGCCGGCCTGCACCGACCCGGTGCCGGTGGTGGTATTCGCCGGCCCGGCGCTGGTATCGGCAGAGGTACTCGCGGTCCCGACCGGTCCGGCGCTCGCGCGGCGCCCGGTGCGCCGGTCCCGGAAGAGCCGGACGATCGCCGCGACGAGCGCGGCGGCCACGGCGACGAACGCCAGCCACGGTACTGCCTGCCCGGCGAACACCACGGCGTCCTTCAACCAGCCGACCAGCGAGTTCCAGCCGTCGACCACGCCGTCCCAGAAGTTGGACGGCCCGGTGTCACCCTTCTTCTCGGCGGTGGTGGTGATATCGATGGTCAGCGTGGACAGGGTGATCTGGTCGTCGAGATAACGCCGCTGGCCGGTGAGGCTGTCGAGTTCGGCCTGGCGGTCGGCGAGGGCTCCCTCGGCGGCGATGAGATCGGCGGTGTTGGCGGCGCGGGCCATCAGGTCGCGGAGCCGGTCGACGGAGGCACGCAGGGCGGTGATCCGGGCATCCAGGTCCTGCCACTGCAGGGTGACATCATCGCGATTCGTGCTGACCTCGGTGACCTCGCCGATCTCCCCGAGACCGTTGATGAACGCCTCGGTTTCGGCGGCCGGGATACGGATCACCAGATTGGCGCGCGGTTCGCTGTCGTCGGTGCCCGGGTTCTCGGTCCGCTGATCGATACGCCCGTCCAGCCGGGTCACGCGGTCGGTGAGGGTTTGCGCGGCGGCGATCGGGTCGCCGGCGGTGAGATCCACCGTCCCCGTGACGACCTCCTTACGCTCGGTGACCTGCGCCCCGTTGTCCGGTGCGGGCGCCTGCTCCCGGTTCGGTGCCTGTTGCTGAATGCGGAACCCCGGTGTAGCAGCGGGCGCGCCACTTTCGACGTCTGCCGGGCTGCCCGCAGTGGAATCGGAATCTCCACCACACCCGGCCAGCAGCACCGCTCCGCACAGAACGACAAACAACACCCCAAGCTTTCGCATGCTCGCAGCGTAATGGCATATTTCGCGATCAGGCACACAACGCGGACTACTCACCGAACGTGCAAACCGCCAGCACCCAGCCCAGCGCGGCCGTCCAATGCCTTGACCTGCATAGATCGACGCGCCCGACGGCACCGAGTCCAGCGAGGCCCTTGGAGGTCCCGCAGCCCCGATCGAACCTGACGTGCCCAGCGGCGGAGCCGAGTCTTACGAGGCCCTCCGAGGTTTGGCCCGGCC
Organism: Nocardia sp. NPDC051750; assembly: GCF_044453135.1. Classification (NCBI taxonomy): domain Bacteria; kingdom Bacillati; phylum Actinomycetota; class Actinomycetes; order Mycobacteriales; family Nocardiaceae; genus Nocardia; species Nocardia sp. NPDC051750. The sequence continues at coordinate 228,022 of NZ_JBITCK010000009.1, forward strand.
CTGCTTTCAGCCCGCCAAGCGCAGGCGGCGAAGGCGCGAGTCCCGAGGGCTGAAGGCAGGGCCCAAGGGGGCCGAAACCCGCGCGCCGGAGGCGCGCCAGAAAACACAGCTCAGCGGAAGTCCCGGGAGCGCGAACCGACACGCATATCCAGCCGGCGCATGTACTCGGCGTAGATACTCACCGCGCCTTCCGCGTTCTGCACTCGCCCACGGATCAGCAACGCCGAGGCTCCCTGGGCTGTCCGGCGGTAGCGGGTCCACAGCCCCGCCGAGCACACCACGTTCACCATGCCCGTTTCGTCCTCCAGGTTCAGGAAGGTCACCCCACCTGCCGTGGCCGGGCGCTGCCGGTGGGTGACCGCCCCGCCGACCAGTACCCGCGTTCCGTCGGGTATCGCGAGCAGACCGGCCGCCGGAATCACCCCGAGTGCGTCGAGGCGTGGGCGCAGGAACTGGGTGGGATAGCTGTTCGGCGAGACCCCGGTCGCCCAGACATCCGCGGCGGCGTGTTCGAGGTCGCTCATACCGGGCAGGGCGGGAGTACTGGTCGAGGCACCGGTTCCGGGGAGCCGATCGGAACGTTCTCCCGCGGCCGCTCCGGCCGCCCACAGCGCCTCCCGCCGCGAGTACCCCAGACAACCGAGCGCGCCCGCGGTGGCCAGCGATTCCGCCTGCGGGACAGTCAGTTCCACCCGTCCGGTCAGATCGAGAAAAGAGGTATAGGGGCCGCTTTCCAGCCGTGCTGCCACAATCGCGTCCGCAAGTTCCGAACCGATCCCGCGCACTGCCGCCAACCCCAGCCGCACCTCGGTGCCCTGCTGTTCCAGCGTGGCCTCGGCCGCACTGGCATTGATATCCGGGCCGTGTACCGCGACCCCGTGCCGGCGCGCGTCGGCGACCAGTGATTGCGGGGAATAGAAACCCATCGGCTGTGCCCGCAGCAGCCCGGCGCAGAAGGCCGCGGGATAGTGCAGTTTGAACCACGCGGAGTAGAACACCAGGGCAGCGAAACTCTGCGAATGACTTTCCGGGAAACCGAAATTCGCGAACGCGAGCAGCTTCTCGTAGATGCGGTCGGCAAGTCCGCCGGTTATCCCGTGCAGATCGCGCATTCCCTGGTACAGCCGGCCGCGCAATCGTTGCATTTTCTCCGGGGATCGTTTCGACCCCATGGCCCGGCGCAGCTGGTCGGCTTCGGCCGGAGTGAACCCCGCGACATCGACCGCCATCTGCATCAACTGTTCCTGGAACAGCGGTACGCCGAGGGTGCGTTCGAGCGAGTTCCGGAGTGCCTCGTGATCGAAGGTGACCTTCTCCAGTCCGTTCTTGCGGCGGATGAACGGATGCACCGAACCGCCCTGGATGGGGCCGGGCCGGATCAGCGCGACCTCGACCACCAGGTCGAAGAACTTCTCCGGTTTCAACCGGGGCAGGGTCGCCATCTGCGCGCGCGATTCCACCTGGAAGACCCCGACCGAATCCGCGCGGGACAGCATGTCGTACACCGCGGGTTCGGTGAGGTCCAGGGTGTGCAGTTCGACCGTCTCCCCGATATGTTCGCGCACCAGGTCGATCATGTAATGCAGGGCCGACAGCATTCCCAGGCCCAGCAGATCGAATTTCACCAAACCCGCTGCGGCACAATCATCTTTGTCCCATTGCAACACACTGCGCCCGGACATCCGCGCCCATTCCACCGGGCAGACATCGGCGATGGGCCGATCACAGATCACCATTCCGCCGGAATGGATCCCCAGATGCCGGGGCAGGCCTTCGATATCGGCGGCCAGTTCCAGCACCGGTGCGGGGATATCGGTGCCGGTTTCCGCGCCGACCCCGGTCCACCGGCTCACCTGCCGGCTCCAGGCGTCCTGCTGGCCGGGGGCGAAACCGAGCGCGCGGGCGGCATCGCGCACCGCGGATTTCCCGCGATAGGTGATCACATTCGCCACCTGCGCCGCGTTCTCCCGGCCGTATCTGCGGTACACGTACTGGATCGCCTCCTCGCGGCGATCCGATTCGATATCGAGATCGATATCGGGCGGCCCGTCCCGTTCTGGGGAGAGGAAGCGTTCGAACAACAATTTGTTGGCGACCGGGTCCACATTGGTGATCCCGATGGCGAAGCAGACCGCGGAATTGGCGGCCGAACCCCGCCCCTGGCAGAGGATGTCGTGCTCGTGGCAGAACCGCACGATATCGTGCACCACCAGGAAATAGCCCGGGAACCCCAGCCGGGCGATCACCGCGAGTTCGTGTTCGAGCTGCCGGTACGCGGCCGGATTCCGGCTCGGCGGCCCGTACCGGTCCGCGGCACCACGCCGGGTCAGTTCACGCAACCAGGAGTTCTCGTCGTGGCCGGCGGGCACATCGAACGGTGGTAGCCGCGGCGCGATCAACCGCAGATCGAATGCGCATTCCCGGGCGATCAGCACCGAATTGGAAACGGCCGCTGGGAATTCCGCGAACAATTGGGCCATCTCCGCACCCGAACGCAAATGGGTGCCGCCGGTGGGAGCGAGCCAGCCGGCGAGCTCGTCGAGGCTGCGCCGGGCGCGGATGGCGGCCAGCGCGGCCGCCCGGCGACCGCGGTCCGGGGTCGCGAAATGGGCGGCGGTGGTCGCCACCACGGGCACCCCGGCCCGCTGTGCCGCCGCGGCCAGTGCGGTGTTGTATTCGTCGTCGGCCGGCAGGCCGTAGCGGGTGAGTTCCACCGCGACCCGGTCCGCGCCGAACCGTTCGCACAGGTCGCACAGGGCGGCCTCGGCGCGCCACGGCCGTTCACCGGCCGCCAGATCCTGTTCCAGCGCCCGCCGCACCCGTCCCTTACGACAGCCGGTGAGTATCTGCCAGTGCCCGCCGGCGGCAGCGGTGAGCGTATCGAGGTCGTACCGCAGGATTCCCTTCTCCCCGGCCGCCATATGCGCCGCCGCGAGCTGCCGGGACAATCGCCGGTAGCCTTCCTCTCCGCGTGCCAGCACCAGCAGATGTTCGCCCTCCGGATCGGGGATACCGGTGCGAGGTGCCGAATCAGCACCCGCGAGAGGCGCCGGACCGGCACCGGGTGGCGAGTCGATACCGGCGCGGGGCGTTGAATCGACATCGCTGCGGAGCGCCGGGCCGGCATTGCCGTGGACGGTCGAACCCTTTTGCGGGACACCGGTTTCCACGAGGGTGAGTTCGGCTCCGTACACCGCCGGCATCCCGTATTCGGCCGCGGCTTCGGCGAACCGCACCACCCCGTAGTAGCCGTTGTGGTCGGTGAGGGCGATCGCCGACAACCCGAGCCGCGCGGCTTCGGCGACCATTTCCTCCGGCGGCGAAGCACCGTCGAGGAAACTGAACGCCGAATGCGCGTGCAGCTCCGCATACGGAACCACCGGACCGGCCGGCAGTTCCATCGGTTCCGCGCGGTACTCCCCGCGGCTGTTGCTCCAGGCCGGGGCATCGCCGCCGTCGCCGGGTTGCTGTCCGGGCTTCGCACGCCCGGACAGGACCCGTTCCATCTCCGCCCAGCTGGGTGGGCCGTTACTCCATCCCATACCCGCCTCAGCAGGCCACCCGTTCGGTGGATTCGGCTTCCAGCAGTGTCGCGACATGATCCACCCCGGCCCGGATCACCCGGCCGTAGGCATCGTCGGCGAGCACGTTCGCGTGCCCCCGGGCCAGGGCCAGCTGCATCCGCGCCGCGTCGAAGTCGCCGACCAGCCGGTGACTGTCCGCCAGGCTCAGATACAGCGACGGCAGGAACCCGAGTAGACCTTCACCGAGCGGGGTGCCGGGCACGAAGGCCGAGTCGAGCGCCCGGGTGTCCCAGAGCAGCGCGCCTTCGGCCGTGTCCTGGACATCCGCCAGGTGGTGGGCGACCACGCTCCGGTACAGCGGGTCCCCGTCCGCACCGAGCTGATCCCACAGCAGGTGCAGCGCCTGCCGCGCCGCCTCCCGATTCACGCCGCCGAGCCGCACCGCGGCATAGATATCCGCCATCCGATCGTCCGTCATCATGCGATAAGTATCGCACATATGTTCGAATCTCGAGCCCTCGAATCGAACGAATTTTCGAACACGATCCGGACCTGGCGCCCTTTCTTACTTTGGAGTAAGTTCGGCCGTGACCGACCTGCACAGAGGGGCCTGCTCATGAGCGGAAATGGAAATCGCCGCACCACACGTGACCTCACCGGGCGGCACGTCCTCATCACCGGCGCTTCCTCCGGGATCGGGCGGGCGGCGGCGGTGGCCGTCGCGAAGAAGGGCGCGGTGGTCCTACTGCTCGCCCGGCGCGACGACGAACTCACCGCGGTGGTGGACGAGATCCGGGCCGACGGCGGTGCCGCCCACGGGTACCCGTGCGATATCACCGATTCCACCTCGGTCGAGGCGACGCTGGACAAGCTGCTGGCCGAGCACGGCCGGGTGGACATGCTGGTGAACAACGCCGGCCGCTCCATCCGCCGGGCCATCCACCGCTCCACCGACCGGCTGCACGACTACGAGCGCACGATGGCGGTCAACTATTTCGGCGCACTGCGGCTCACCCTGGCTCTGCTCCCGCAGATGCGGGAGCAGAAATTCGGCCATATCGTCAATATCAGCAGCGCGGGCGTCCAGGTGGCCACCCCGCGGTATTCCGCCTACCTGGCCAGCAAAGCGGCACTGGACAAGTTCACCGAGGTGGCGGCGGTGGAGACCATGGCCGACGGGGTCACCTTCACCACCATCCACATGCCGCTCGTCCGCACCCCGATGATCGCGCCGACCGGCAATCAGGGACCGGCCGAATCACCGGAGTGGGCGGCCGCGACCATCGTGCGGGCACTCACCGAACGCCCCCGGCGGATCGATGTGCCGGTCGGCACCCTCGGGGAATACGGTGCGCTCTTCGCGCCGCGAATCCGCGACTTGGTACTGCACCGCTACTACCGGATGATCCCCGACTCCCCCGCGGCCCGCGGCGAACAAGCCGAACCCGCTCCACAGCTCTCGACGGAGACCGCCGTCGACGAACCGGTTCCACTCACGGATCCCCGCCCCGCCGGGCCCCTGCCCCGCGCCCGCGCCCGGGCGGCGCGCGGTACCGGAGCGGCACTGCGCCGCGCCGCCCGCTGGGTCCCGGGGACGCACTGGTGACGCCTGGGACCAGCAGCATCGGCACCCGCGTGGCCTCAGCGACCCCGAAACTCGTAATGGCACAACTCAGCTACCTTGGTCAGCGGACCGGCTATCGAACCCGTCCATCCGGGCAAGCACTCAACCGGCCGCGACGGATCGGGTACCCCGCGCCATAGACTCGGTCGTGCAGTGCCCCGCCCCGCAGCGCTCGGTGACCATCCCGAAGCGCTCCGCGGTATCAGAGGTCGAAGACCCGCTGGTCCGGTGCCAGCGGCCGGAACGCGGCCGAGATCTGCTCGACGAGTTTCCACGGGCGATTGCCGTCGATCGAGGATTTGCCGTTGGTCAGGATCGCGCCGGCAAGACCGCGCGCGGGATCGGCCCAGCCGTACTGGGTGGTGAAACCGCTGCGCCCGAAATGCGCGGTGGTATCGCGGCCGAATTTCGAACGGCGCCCGCCCAATTCGTATCCGGCGCGGCTCACCCGTCCCGCGATACCGGGTGCCCGGGGTGCGGGCCGCACGGCGGCGCGCACTGTGTCCGGGCGCATGATCCGGACCCCGTCGAGTTCGCCACCGCGCGCCAGGATCTCGTAGAAGCGCGCGAGTTCGGCGGCGGTGGTCACCAGATTGCCCGAGGGGAGTTCGGCGGTGAGGAAGGCGCGGTTCGAATCCCGGTTCACCGCGTCCGCGGCGAACCCGCCGCCCAGTGCTTTACCGGCGATGAAGGACGCGGCACGTGACGGCGGCGGTCCGGTTTTCACACTGGGCACCACCGCGTCCACATCCTCGGGCCGCACTCCCAGATTGGTCCACCGGAAGCCCAGCGGGTCCAGAACCTGTTCGGCCAGATGGTCCCGGATCCGTTTACCGGTGGCCCGCTGCACCAGCAGCCGCTGGATCAATCCGCTGGTGAGCGCGTGGTACACGCGGAACCGGCCCGGCGGATAGCTGGGTTTCAGATCCGTCAGGCCACGCAGGCACAACTCTTCGTCGAAAACCATTTCGTGGCCTCGATAGGGCGCGGTCACGAACGGCACTCCGGCGGAATGCGTGAGCACCTGCCCGATGGTGATCGTGGCTTTACCGTGGGCCGCGAATTCGGGGATGTACTCGCTGACCCGGTCGTCGAAGCCGAAGGCGCCCTGTTCGATCAGCATGAACATGATCGCCGCGGACACCCCTTTCGCGGTGGAGAATCCGCAGAACGGCGACTCCGTGGTCACCGGGATCCGCTCGACCTCCGGTCCGTCACCCGGCGCATTGCCCCAGCCGTGGCCGATCGCCCGGTTCAGGACGACCTGCCCGTTGCGCCGCAGGCACACCTGGATCGCCGGCGTACTGCCCAGCCGATACCAGTCGCGCACCGACTCCCAGATCGCGGCGATATCCGCCCCCGACAGTCCGGCGGCGGCCGGATCCACTTCCGGACCGGCACTGGTGATGTCGTCGAGTTCGGCGGCGACCGGGACCAAGAGTGCGGTATCTGCCTTCACTCGCCCCAGGGTAGCCACGCGGGCCGTGGCAGGCGGGAGGAGAAAGCTCGCTGTGGCAACCGCCGCCGCGCCTGGCCGGTGTTTCGTCCCAGTACCCGCCGATCCCCGCTGCGACCTGCCCGAACAACACCGTGACCGAGATCACCGACTGTCCTCCAGGAGAATTATGCTCTGATCATTCGAGAAGCAAACGCTTGTTTCCTGCCATCGAGAGGTGACCATGACGTCCGCGAGTACGCGCCTGTCCCGGGCACATATCTGGCTGCTGACCCTGTCCTCCATGGCTGTCGCGCTGGTCATCGCCGCCATGGCCGCGCTCTATACGGCGCTACCGGAGATCGCCGCCGATACCGGCGCCACCCAGCAGCAGCTCACCTGGGTGGTCGACGGCTACACCCTCGCACTGGCCTGCCTGGTCCTGTTCTCCGGCGCCCTCGGCGACCGCTACGGCCGGCGAATCATGATGGTGCTCGGCCTGGTCGTCTTCGCGATCGCGTCCGCGGTACCACTGTTCCTGGACGCACCGAACTGGATCATCGCCTCGCGCGCGGTCGCGGGGGTGGGCGCGGCGCTGGTCATGCCGTCCACCCTGTCGCTGCTGACCGGTGGTTTCCCCGCCGAGAAGCGCGGCGTCGCGGTGGGCCTGTGGGCTGGCGTGGTCAGTGGCGGCGCGGTCCTGGGCATTCTCGGCTCCGGCCTGCTGCTGCAGATCTGGTCCTGGCAGACGATCTTCCTCGCGATGACCGTGGCCGGTGCGGTCCTGGCGATCGCGGGCTGCACGGTTCCCGAATCGGTGGACGAACTACGCCCGCCGCTGGATTTCTGGGGCGGGATCACCGCCTCGATCGCGGTCGGCGCGGTGGTCGTCGGGGCGATCGAGGCACCGGTGCGCGGCTGGTCCGATCCGCTCGTGCTCGGCCTGTTCGGCGCCGGGATACTCGCCGGGGTGGGCTTCGCCACGGTCGAGTTGCGCGTCCCACATCCGCTGCTGGATGTCCGGCTGTTCGCCGACCGCGGTTTCGGCAGCGGTGCGGTGAGCGTCGGGGTGCAGTTCCTGGTGGCGTTCGGCTACTTCCTGCTGTTCGTCCAGTACATGCAGTTGATCTTCGGCTATTCACCGCTCATGTCGGCGGTGGCCATGGCACCCATGATCGCGCCCCTCATCGGTATCTCGATCTTCGCCCCGCGGCTGGCCGAACGGTTCGGCCTGCGACTCCCGACGCTGATCGGCCTGCTGTGCGTCGGCACCGCGTTGATCCTGGTCTCGCGGACCACCGTGGACAGCACCTATATCGATGTCCTGTGGCCGCTGCTGATCCTGAGCACCGGGCTCGGCCTGTGCACCGCACCGGCGACCGCCGCGATCATCAACGGCACGCCCCCGGAGAAGCACGGGGTGGCGTCCGCGGTCAACGATGCGTCCCGTGAAGTCGGTGCGGCCATCGGGATCGCGGTCTCCGGCAGCATCCTGGCCGTCGGCTACAGCGAACGGATCGCCCCCGCCCTGCCCAGCCTCCCCGAAGCGGCCCGCGGGCCGGTCGGGGATTCGCTCGCGGCCGCGCTGGAGGTCACCGAACACGCCGGTCCGGCCGCGGCACCGCTGGCCGATTTCGCGAAGGAAGCCTTCGTGCACGGGGCGCAGCAGGCCTCGCTGGCACTCGGGATCCTGACCGTTGTGATGGCGTTCGTCCTGGGTGCGTGGGCGCCCGGCCGGGTCGCCGGCGGCACCCGCCCGGCCACCGAGGATCCGGTACTCACGAACCGGTGATCCGATACCGGGCCGCCGAATTCCCGGGCCGCCCGCATACCCCGGCAGGCGGGTCGCGGGCCATCTCGGACCGGCGGCCGGAATATTTCCCGGATCGGAATCGGCGGGGCGTGCGGCCTACCGCCGATTGCCTGGCCCATCCGGCATTCTCAACGGGTCCGCTCGATGCGAAAGGCCCCGCCACCATGCCGACACCGAACATGTTCATCGTGTACGTCACCGACGCCCAGGCCTCGGCCCGCTTCTACTCCGACCTGTTCGATATGGCCCCGAAGTTCGAATCCCCGCGCTTCATCACCTACGACCTGGGCACCGGGATCGATCTCGCGTTGTGGAGCGGTCATGCCGATCAAGTCCAGCCCGGGCCCCGCACCAGCGAGATATGCCTGAACCTGCCCGGCGGGCCGGCCGTGATCGACGAACAGTTCGAACAGTGGGTCGCGCACGGGGTGAAGATCGTCCAGGAACCGCACGACGCGGTGTTCGGACGTTCCTTCGTCGTCGCCGACCCCGACGGCAACCTGATCCGCGTCGCCCCGGTCGACTGACTCCCGCCGGGGTCACGCCGGAAGCAGGTCTATCTGGCGGACACCTCTGCCGATTCGGCGGCCTCTTCCGGCCCCTCGGAACCGGTCCCGGGCTGTGCCGGTTCCGCGTCGGCCGCCACCGCGGCTTCCGCGGCCTTCGCCGATTCCGCGGCCCTCGCCACCCGGGTCTTCTGCCACGCATACAGGGTCAGTGCGATGGCCACCACCACGATGACGACATAGGAGATCGTGCGCGGCGCGCCCTCGATATCGAACGATTTGAACAGCGTGCGTGCGTTCGTCAGCACCAGCACGCCGCCCACACCCACGCCGAGCACCGTCGGAGCCACCCGGCTCACCAGCCACGCCGCGAGCGGCGCGGCGATCACGCCGCCCAGCGCCAGACCGGCGATGATCAGCAGGTTGTCGAAGAAATCCGAGCCCAGCCCCAGCAGGAAGCCGACACTGGCGGAAGCCGAGACGATGAACTCCGAGGCACTGACTGTGCCGATGATGCGGCGGGGCTCGGCCCGTCCGGTGGTCAGCAGCGTACTGGTGGTGACCGGACCCCAGCCGCCGCCACCGCTGGCGTCGATGAAACCGCCGAACAGGCCGAGCGGGGTCAGGAATGTGGCGGAATGCGCGGCCTTCTCCGAGGCGGCGAGTTCCAGCGGCGGCCGGGACGAGAACCGGATGATCAGGAAGACACCGATCGCCAGCAGAATACCGGCGGTCACCGGCGCGGCGGCCTCGGTGGAGATCCGGGAGAGCACGGTCGCGCCGAGGAAGGCGCCGATACCACCGGGCACGCCCAGTCGCAGCACCATCTTCCAGTCGACATTGCCGAACCGCCAGTGCGAGATGCCCGACGCCAGCGTGGTGGCGACCTCCGCGAAGTGGACCGCCGCGCTAGCGTGCGCCGGCCCCGTACCGCTGAGCACGAGCAGCGTCGTCGCGGTGACGCCGAAGGCCATCCCGAGCGTGCCGTCGACGATCTGCGCGCCGATACCCACAAGGGTGAAAACAAGTAACTTGATCATGACGGTGTGCTCCCGAACCCTGGACCGGAGATCCGAGGTTACGACGCGAACGCCCCCGGGGCACGGGTTGCGATCACCGTGAACGTAATACTCCCCTTCCGGCATCACTGCAGGTCACAGTGGCATCCTCGAAAAGTGCTCGGCGATATCTCCCAGCCCTGGTAAGACTGGCCGGTGCCCACCCGAACCTGCCGCCGGATACTCCTCCGGGACCGGCCTGTCGCCGGAATCACCGCCGCCACCTTCGCCGAGCAAAGTGTGCCCCTCCCCGAACCGGCTGAGGGCGAAGCCCTGGTCGAGGTCATCTGGCTCGGGATCGACGCCACGCAGCGGACCTGGCTCAACCCCGGCGCCACCTACACCACACCGGTGGCTCTCGGTGCGGTGATGCGCGGGAGCGGCGTCGGCCGGGTGATCGAATCCCGAAACCCGGACCTGCCGGAGGGACAGTGGGTCTACGGCGAACTCGGCTGGCAGGAGTACGTCGTCGCGCGCACCGGCGGCTTGTTCGGTGTCAATCCTGTGCCCCCGGGTATCGAGCCCCGCCATATGCTGACGGTTTTCGGTGTCAGTGGGTTGACCGCCTACATCGGGGTCACCGAGGTGCTACGCGTCGCGGAGTCCGATGCGGTGCTGGTCACGGGCGCGGCGGGCAGTGTCGGCTCGCTCGCGGGTCAGATCGCACGGCTGGCGGGCGCACGCGTGATCGGCACCGCGGGGTCGGCCGGGAAGGTCGGCTGGGTGCGCGATACCGCTCGGTTCGATGCCTGCCTGAACTACCGCACCGACGATGTCCCCGCCGGACTCCGCGATTTCGCGCCGGACGGACTCACCGCGGTGTTCGACAATGTCGGCGGCGTCCTGCTGGAGAATGCCCTCGACCAGCTTGCTCTGCACGCCCGGATCGCGCTGTGCGGCTCCATCTCCTCCGGCTACACCGCCGCGGGTTACGGCGCCGGCCCGGCCAACTACATGCAGCTGGCGTTCCGCCGCGCCCGGATGGAGGGCTTCGTTTTCTACGACCACCACGCGGTGTTCCCGTCTGCCCTCGCGCGACTGGCGGGCTGGGTTTCCACGGGCGACCTGCACTGGGCCGAGGATGTCGTCGACGGCCTGGAGAACGCACCCGTCGCCCTGCAACGGCTGTTCGACGGGGCGAATCTCGGTAAGCAGCTCGTCCGGGTGAAGCCGGACGGACAGTGAATCGGAACGGACCGGAGCCGGACGCCGACCCACTACCGCCCGTGCGTCACCCGAGATCTCAATACTGCGAACGGCGGTCGATCGCGCCGGCCCCGATCGACCCCAGCAGCGTGATGATGCACAACCCGGCGATCAGGTTGATGGCCGCCGTGGCGATCTTGGCATCGAGCCCGGCCACCAGCGTGAACGGCAACAGCACCGCCAACGCGGTGATCAGGCCCGTGATCCAGTAGAAGAACTGGAGCGGATTCGGCATCAGCGCCAGGAGCAGATTCAACAGCCCGGTTGCCGCGATCGCGGCGGCGGCGCCGGCTATCGCGTACGAGGTGGTCGAGACCGTGCCGTAGGCGCCCGCACCTTCCGGCGAGAGAACCGCGATATTCAGGATGCCGCGGACCAGCATGATCGCCACCACGATCACCAGCGCAACCACCACGGCGGTGCCGAGCCCGCCCGCCCACAGCCGCGCGAGGTTGATTCTCGGCTCGGCGGGCTGTTCCGTGTATCCGGGATCGGGATACCCCGGCTGCTGCGGGTATCCCGGCTGTTGCTGCTGCCCCTGCCGGTAGGGGTCCGGGCGGCCATAGTTGTACGACGGATCCGTCATAGGCAGAAAGTACTCCGCCGCGGCCCGCTGTCCCACCCGAATCGGGCGGGCATGTCGCCGGAGCGCACGCCCGCCCCCGGGAGGAGGATCACCGCGCGCGGTTCGACCAGCCGGAACGGACCGGTATTTCGGATACAGCGGACCTCGCGGCGTCTCCGATAGCCGATGTTGGGCCCATGAGATCTGTACTACTTTTTCTCGCTGCGCGCACGGACTGTAATGTCCCAGAACCGTGCCTGACTTCGGTTTGCGTGCTGAACGAAAGACCACGTTGCGCTGGGCCGCCGTGACCGCTCTCGGAGTGCTCGCCGGGTATATCGCCGTGCTGCTGGCCAACCCACGGCACTTCTATACCGACGACACCGAAGCCCAGTACGTCCCCCTCTGGTTGAGCATCGGCCGGCACCTGCGCAACGGTGAGTTCCCGGGCGTCGTCCCGGAAGAGTGGATGTCGGGCAACTTCCTGGTGGAAGGTCAGGCCAGTGTGTTCAATCCGCCGCAACTGCTGGTCGCCGCGGTGGCACCCTCGTTCGACAACCTCGTCCTCTTGGCCACCCTGGTCAAGCTCGCCTATTCGATCGTTCTCGCGCTCGGGGTCTTCCGCATATGCCTGGCGTACCGGGCGCATCCGGCGTGGGCGGCGGTGGCGGGTGTCGCGTTCTGCTTCTCGGGCTGGCTGCTGTTCCTGGACCAGGCGAGCTGGGTGCTCGGCCTCGCCGGCACCGCGTGGCTCACCCACGCGTGGGCTTCCGGGGTGCGCTACGCCCGCGGCCGCGGCGGGCCGGTTCCGGTGTTCGTCTTCCTGTTCTTCGCGATCACCGTCGGATATGTCTGGCCCGGTATCGAATCCGCGCTCATGATCGCCGCCGTCGCCGCCGGCGAATGGGTGTATCAGCGCACCCCGTGGCCGTCGGTGCGGCTACTGCTGGCCGCCGGCTGCGCCGGTGCGGCGGGCCTCATGACGTATCTGCCCGGAATTCTCTCGGCCGAGGTGACCTGGCGGACCGCCGACGACATGATCAACAACGACGGTTTCATGACCGTGCCCTGGTCGGAATCGCTGAACGCGAGCCTGCCGAGCACCCTGCCGTCGTTCAACTCGTGGTTCGGCCTGATCCAGCCGCTCCCGATGGTCTATATCGCCTGGTTCCTGATCCCGGCGCTGGCGTTCATCGATTGGAAGGCGACCGCGCAGACGTTCCGCGAGTCGGCCGGGGCGGTCGTCTTCGCCGGAATCGCACTGATGTGGACCGCGGGGCCGGCCGCGTTCGGCCCGCTGCGGTGGCCGGCGCGGGTTTTGCCGATGCTCGCCCTGGCGCTGCTCGTGCTGTGCTGTGTCCTGCTGAGCCGCCACGGGACCGTGGCGAATCGGCGACTGCGTTTCGGGGTGGCCGGGTTCCTGGTGTTTCTGCTGCTGGTGCGGTCGGTGTCGGCGGCGCCGAGCGACCGCATCTGGACGCATATCGGGGCCGCCGCGACCGTGGTGGTCCTCGGGTTCGCGGTGGTGGCGCTGTTCGCGAAATGGGGCCGGCTCGCGGCCTGCGCGGCCTTGCTCGTCACCATCGCCCCGATCGCGTATTACCAGGTGGACAGCTCGTATCCGCATCCGATGTCGTGGAACCTGCCGGAACGCCGCTCCGCAGCGCAGGCGCTGTTCCCCGACTTCGACGGCACCACGATGCAACTCGGAACCAGCGCGATCTTCCCGGGCGACGCCAAAGACCTCACCGGCGTCTACAGCTCACTGGTCGTGGGCCTCTACGCCGCGGACCTCGATCTCGACTACGTCAACGGCTACACCCCGATCGGCCACGACGCATTCTCGGAGCGCACCTGCATGCGCTGGGAGGGCAGCACCTGCCCGGAAGCCTTCGACAAGATCTTCGCACCGGAACCGGTGACGGGCGAACCGCTGGTCGACCTGATGAAAGTCGACCGGATCACCCTGATGCGGCTGGTCTACCCCGACGCCCGCGACAACCCACCCCCGCCGGGCTGGCACTGGGTCGACTACCCGCCGAACGACAAATGGATCTGGGTACTGGAACGCGACGACGGCCCGATCTCCGCGACCAACGGCCGGATCGCCCACACCGCCGGCGCCGACGCCGTCTCGGTATCGGAAACCGAAAACACCAGCACCGTGCGGGTCTCGTCGGAGCAGGGCGGGCGGGTGACATTCGCCCGCCTGGCGTGGCCGGGATACCGGGTCACCTTGGACGGCCGCGAGCACGACTACGAAGCTCTCGACGACATCTTCGTCTCGGTGCAGATCCCGCCCGGCACCGAGAACGCCGAACTCGAGGTCACGTGGCGGCCACCGGGTATGCCCCTGGGAATCGCCACTTTCGTCCTCGGACTGCTCGGAATCGGTGTGCTGCAACTGTTCTACATCCGCCACCGGACGCCGATGACAAAGCCCTCGGATCCGGACCCCGAATCACCTGCCCCGGAAGCGGCAAACCGTACCGAATCACTGGCCCGCGTGTGACGACCATCCCTTACTTCCGTCGAACTGCCTCGATTCGGCACCGGGCGCCGGGGCCGTGGACGAGCCCGGGAAAATCCTGAATCCGCTGCCACCGGTCTCCTGCGAATGGCGTGTCCACGAAGGCGACGTGGTCTGCGACCTCGGCCCACGCGGAACAGTTCAGGACGCTCGTATCGCGGACATGCAGGAACTGCCCGAGTAACCCGGGAACAGGCGGCCGGTGCGAGGCCAGCGCCTCTCCCATGAGGTCGGTCCACCGACGGGCATCTTCGGACGACCGGAACTCGAAGGTGCTCACCACAACGCAGCCGATCGGCCGGTCGTCGTCGAATATCACGCCGCGTCGCAGACGATAGGAATCGGATCCCGGTGGCCATGAACGGCCCTGTGACATCCCGGCCTCGGCTGCACTCCATTGCCGGTAGGCGATCACTTCATCACCGCGCATGCTGACCAGGCACATCAGCGACATGAGCTCGGCCGGTCGGTCGCGCCAGGATGCCAGCACCTCCTCCGTGGTTGCGGGGATCTGTGAGGAGCTGTCGAGGTGATGGCGCTCTATGGTCACCATCACCTCGGAGCGCGCCAGATCCTGCAGCAAGTATTTTGTTCGATTCACGACTGCCCCTTCGACTCTGTATCGGTGCTGCTGGAGGTGAGCGGCGTTTCACGGAGGAACAGAGCGAGGCAGATGATGACGGCCGAGCATATGCCCGCGACAAGAAAGACATCGGCGACTCCCTCGGCGACGGCTACGCGTGCCGCTCCGCGTATCTGCTCGGGCAGGATGGTGAGATCGTTGTGCACGGCCCCTTCGCCGAACGAGAGTCCAGTCGGCAGCGCCTCGCCGGAGGACCTGGTCAACTGCCAGGCGAACACCGCACCGAGAAGAGAAACCCCCAGTGAATTGCCCAGGTTCCTGGCGAGCATTGCCGTAGCGCTCGCTGCACCGATATCTCCGGCCGCCACACTGTTCTGGGCGATCACCACGGTCAGCTGCATGAAACACCCCATGCCGACACCGACTGCGGCCATCCCCAGGACAATGACGAGTTGGGAGGTATCCACGCCTACCCCGGCCAGCAGCATCGAGCCCGCTGTCATCACCGCGCCCCCACCGATCGGATAGACCCGGAATCTCCCGGTTCGCGACACCAGGATGCCGACCAGCGGTGCGGTGACCAGCATCCCGCCCAGTAAAGGCAGAAGCAGCAGCCCGCTGCCGGTAGCCGATACTCCCTGGACAACCTGCTGATATAACGGCAGAAACGTGACCGCACCGAACATCACCACGCCGCTGAGGAAGCCGAGTAGGGCGGCGAGACTGTAATTTCGGCTCGCGAACAAGTCGAGCGGCACCACCGGTTCGATTGCCCTTCGCTCCCAGCCGATGAAGACCGCGCCGGCGAGACATACGGCGGCCCCGGAAACGGCCACCGCCGGGGAGATCCCCTCGCCGGCAGCTGTCGTCAGCACTGTGAGTGCGATGATCCCCGCCGCCAGCACCAGCATGCCGACCACGTCTACACGGCGGCGCCGCGGTGTCCGAGGTGGCAGCTTCAGTTGAGTCACCAGTAGCGCCAGCGCTATCGCACCCAGGGGCAGATTCAGGTAGAAGACCCATCGCCATCCGATTCCGTCGGCGCACAGGCCACCGATCACCGGCCCGGCGAGGATGGCCAACGGCATGATGATCGCCATCAGGCCCTGATATCTGGCCCGTTCCCGCGGCGCCGCCAACTCACCGACGATCGCGATTCCGCCGACCAGGATTCCACCCGCTCCGAGCCCTTGCACTGCACGGAACGCGCTCAACTGGGCCAGGGTTTGCGCGACGCCGCACAATGCCGATCCAGCGAGGAACAGCGAAAATGACGCCAGAAAAACCCTTTTGCGGTCGAACAGATCACCCAGCTTTCCCCAGATCGGCGTCGTTATCGCGGTGGCCACCGCGAACGCCGTCACCACCAGCGACAAGTCGGCGAAACCACCCAGCTCCTGCGCGATGGCCGGAAGCGTGGTGGCGACGATGGTGAAGTCGAGGTTCGCCACCAGGAACGCGATGACGAGGCCACTCATCGCCGAATAGATCTCGCGCCGTGACGGTGGTTCCGGCGAGCTATAGGCCTCTGTCCGTGGTTCGACAGACACGATCAACTCCTGTGTACGTTGTATCCAGTTGATACAACGTATCTCGAGCGATACGCTGTACACAACGATGCCGGGATCGCAACACCGACCGAGAGGGCAGCCGTGGCAGATACGAATGGCAAATCCGCGAGCAAGCACGTCAACGGCGGCACCATCTGGGAAAGACTGGATGAGCAACCGCCGGCCTCGCCGCGTGTGCCATTGAGTCACGATCGGATCGCGCTGACAGCAATCGAACTCGCGGACAGCGAGGGCTTGGCAGCACTGTCGATGCGTCGGCTGGCCGAACAGCTCGGAGTCCCGACGATGGCCCCATACCGCTATATCTCGGGCAAAGACGACCTGTTCGAGCTGATGATCGATATGGCGCACGCCGATTTCGCTCTGCCGCCACCACCGAGCGCATGGGACCAGGTGCTGCGCGCCTACGCCGAGCAGGTCCGCGACATCACCCTGCGCCATCCGTGGCTGGTTCAGATCTACGCCCGGCTACCAGGGGTCCTGACTCCGCGGATGGCCGATATCGCCGAGCAGGCGCTCGCGGCGATGAAGACCCTGAACGTCGACGTCGATACGAAAATGGCAATCCTGGCGACGGTCAGGGCCTTCACTCATGGCGCGGCCGCGGCCGAGGTGGCGCAGCGGCAGCTGATGGAACGGCGTGGCTGGGATTCCGACGACGATGTCCGCAGCGCATACCACCCGTATATGGCCGAGCTCACCAGCTCCGGCCGCTATCCCGCGCTGTCGGACTATCTGGTCAACGGATCCAACGACGACAGCGCCTCGTGGCAGTTCGAATTCGGTCTCACCTGCGTGCTCGAAGGGATCGTGTCCAGCCTGTCATGACAACGACATCTACTCGCCAGACGGCGGGAATCATCGCCGACGGCTGCGTCAAAGTGCTTCTCGCTGTCGTCTACACGGCCGGCGCCGCACCACTCGGTCATCGGCTCGGCGTCGCCCCCTGGCTGCTGGTTGCCTGCGCCGCCGCCCTGCTGATCGGCGGCGGGATCGAGATCGGGTTCGTGCGCAGCCGTCCGCTGCGGACCTATATACGTTGCATGGTTGCTTACGACACCGGCTGGGTGCTGGCGACAATCGCCGGCCTGCTTCTTGCATGGCAAGGCAGCAGCGCAGCCGGTGAGATCTGGATCGGATACCAGGCGGCAGGCTCCCTTGCCCTCGCCGCACTGCTGGTGGTCGCGGCCCCTCCGATGACCGGTTCGGGCACTCCCGCCGAGACTCGGCGCGATAACACAGGGCCCGCAGACGATTCATAGGACGCTCGTCACGCCCGTCGGCGTCCCCCTTCGCCCGCAGGCGAACCGGCCCGGATCATTTCCTCTCCGAGTTCTGCCACCGCAGAATGGCCGGCCCACTGCAGGCATCTGCCGAGGTAGGGTCGTAGAGCTACAGCGGCAACCCCGACCGATATGCCATACCCCGTAACTCACGCCCCACTGCATCCTTCTTCGCTCGCGCCAGAAGTTCGGTGAGGACAGCGCGCATGAACGGATGCCGGTGGATCCGGGCAGGCGAAATCTTCTCGGCGCGGCGAAGCATCAGTACTGCTTCGGTCTGCCGCTTCGGCAGCCGGGCGAGCGCGCGTCCGTACTCGCGGTAGTACGCCGCTTGCCTGGTCGCGGAAAGCGCTCGCGGGTCGACGGTTTCGGCTATCGCGGCCGCTTCCTGATGTTCCCCGGCCTCGAGCGCCACCGACATCCGCCAGATGCCGACATTCGAAGGGCCGAAGCCGAGCCACATGGCGTTGGCGTCGCCGGTGTGCGCGGCCAGGTCGGCAGCGTGATCGAGGGCCGCACGGCGCTCACCGGTGCCGCCCTGGGCAGCGGCGACCAGAGCGTTGGTCAGAGCGAGCATTCCGGAAACCTGCATCGCTTCGGGTGTCGCGGTTCCGGGTTCGGCGGCTGCCAGCAGCCGCCGAACCTGATCGAAACCTCCGGCGGAAAGCAGGCCGAAGCTGGTACCGAAGGCACACTCACAGCGCCGAACAGAGGGTCGCCCAGTCGCTCGGCGGCCTGCCTGGCCAGCACTGTCGCCTGCCATGCGAGATCGGGCCCGGCACCGATATCGGACAACCATGCCTGTGTGCCCTGGACATGCGTGAGCACCGTGAGTTTCAGGAGGTCTGCGTCATCCCGGCCGGCGGCTATCGAGGTGTGCAGATCGCGAACCAAACTCGGCAGTTCCGAACCGACCAGCGAATAGTCACACCGGCGTTGCGCCTCCAGCACCGCATTCGCTCGGGTTTGCAAAACCGGGGCCGGGACGATTTCCCCACCGGGAGCACCGATACTCGCCTGCAGTATCGACAGCCGGACATCGCCGAGGGATCGATCCTCGTCCAGCTCGCCGCCCAAGCCGATTCCGCTGCGGGTGATCTCACTGGGTGCCACCTCTAACGCATGCGCCAGCGCAATGATCAACGATCGTCGATCGAGTGCTCGCTCGCCGAACTCCAACCGCGAGAGATACGACGTGGAGATTCCGGCCAAACCTGCCACCACCGCGAGGGACTTCCCACGCGCGTGGCGTATCCGGCGGAGCGACTGCCCCATACCGTCGTCCGAGGCCATACAGCCAGCGTAACCCAGCACCGGGCCGCCCGGAGAGCCGTTTTGACTGGGTGGCAAACCCTCGACGCACTTTCCACGGATGCTTGCCCCGCACCACCGCCGTGCTGGGATACCCGGGAGTCCGTGGCTCAGTAGCCCCGCGCGGTATCGATCACCGCGTGCAGCGGCTGCCCTGCCGCGAATCGCTCGATATTGGCCGCCACATGATCCGCGAGTGCCCGGGTGAGCCCCGTCGCCGGGTTGGCGATATGCGGGGTGATGAGCGCGTTGGGCAGGGTCCAGAGCGGGTGGCCGTCGGGTAGCGGTTCCGGATCGGTGACATCGAGCGCGGCGCCGCCGATCGTGTTGTCGCGCAGGGCGTTCACCAGCGCTTCGGTATCGATCAGGGTGCCCCGGGCCACATTCACGATCCAGGCCGTGGGCTTCATCCGGGCCAGGGTGTCCGCGTCCACGAGATGCGCCGTCTCCGCGGTCGCCGGTGCCGCGATAACGAAATGGTCGGCGCGTGACCAGATTTCGTCCGTCCGGGTGGCATCCAGGGTTTCGGCCGCACCGGGAACCGGGATGCCCGAGCGGGTCACCGCCAGGACATCGGCGCCGAACGCGGTGAGCAGCGGGATCATCGCGCGACCGATACCGCCACAGCCGACGATCGCCACGGTCGCGCCGCGCAGGGTGCCCACGCGCGGGTCGAATTCCGATTTGCGCCACGACACCGCCCGCGCCTGTTCGGTGAGCCCGCGCACCCCGGCGAGCAGCAGCAACAGCGCGTGCTCGGCGACATTTCCGGCGTAGGCGCCGGCCGCCGAGGTCCAGATGCGGCGGTCGTCGACGAGCCCGGCCGCCAGCCACGGTTCGATACCGGCGGACGGCAGCTGCACCCAGCGGACGGTGTCCGGCAACTGTGCGGGGAAGGTGCCCGGCCCCTGCGCCCACACCACTGCCTCGGCGTCGGCGAGTGGAACGAGGACGCCGCCGGCCCGCTGGATCCCAGCGGCCAGGGCGGTGTCGTGGCCGGGGCCGAGATGGATGCGGGGAGCTGTGGTGTTCGGCACGGTTCGCTTTCGGGGTCGAAGTGGATCATGAGCACCGTATCGAAGCAGCCGGGCGCAATCGCATTCACCTTTCGTTCGAGAAATCCGCCGCGGTCCGCGCGATCGCATCGGGCGGCGCGGCGATATCCAGCACCGTTCCCGGTTCGTCCGGCTCCAGCGGTTCGAGTAGCGCCAGCTGCGAGTCGAGCATCCCGGGCGACATGAAATGCCCGCTGCGCTGCGCCAGCCGGGCCCGGATGATCTCGGGCGGGCCCGTGAGGTGCGCGAACACCACGGGCTCGGCACCGGACCGCAGCACATCGCGGTGCCGTCGGCGAAGCGCGGAACAAGCCACGACGTATCGCCTGTCGCGGCCGGTCAGCCGCGCGGCGACAGCGGCGAGCCACGGTTCGCGGTCTGCTTCGGTGAGCGGGATACCGGCGGCCATCTTCTCGATATTCGACGGCGGATGCAGATCGTCGGCATCCAGGAATTCCGCGTCGATCAGCTCGGCGACCCGGCGCGCGACAGTGGTCTTCCCGCAGCCCGCCACACCCATCACCACGATGTGGGGTCGCCGCTCGCTCCGCATAGTCTTCCTGCCCGCCGGTACTGATGATGTCCGTTCGACCTTGCCCGAAACCACCGCGACAGGCAATGAGCAGGCGATACTGGTTCGGATGGACGTCATAGCGAAATCCGAGGGTCCCGCCTCGGGCATACGCGGCGCGCCGCGGTCGGCTCGCGTATCGAGTCGCGACTCGATGATCGAACGGTCACATTGCCGAGCCTCGGTCGGCGACCGTCGCCACCCTGAGCGGGAGGCAGCGTGCCCGGCTCGTCGGCGCTGACATCACCCCGACGTCGCACCTGACGAGGCCCGGTCCTGGGCTAATGGCCTGCCCAGTAGTACCGGACGCGGGAGAAGTCACGGGCGGCGAGGTCGGCTTCGGTGATGGAGAAGTAGGCGACACCACCATCGCCCCAGATGAGAAGATCTTCTGCCCACCCCCCGACATCGATATAAGCTTCGGCAAGTTGCAGAAGCAGCATCTCCTCCGGGTCCCACGTGTCGTCGGCTTGGAGGAGATGTGGATAGCCACCCAGGCGATGAGATTTCTCGTCGTCGTTCAGCTCGCGTGTGTCGATATCGTATTCACCGACCAGAGTGGCGAATCGGCTGTCGGTGCTGGATACGGGCATCCGGTCGAGCCTTCCGACGACGGCCCTCGGCTGCGGGTCGTCGAAGCCGAGAGGACTGCAGTACGGATCGATCGGTGGCAGGGCACTTCGAGGCTGCCAGTCGGTATCGATCGACGGGTGGTACACCACGCGGAACTGGTCCGGCCCATCACCGTACCGGCACCCGAGCATGTCGTCGTCGCCGATGAAGAACTGCAGCAGGCCCTCGTCAGGGAATCCGGCCAGCGGCGGAAGGTCGGCGAAGTTCAGCTGGATGAGAAAGGTCATCGACCTGCCGGCCGGATCGCGCGGATACTCGTCGCCGTCGATGAGGTAGGGGATGCCGCCGAGTTGCGACTGCCAGGGATGCTGCGGAGCCTCGGCGGTGAACTCGAGTTCGACGTATTCGCGCTCCGAAGCGATCAGGCGGTCACGGAGCCCGGCGTTGCGGGAGTCCAGCAACGAGT
Organism: Nocardia sp. NPDC051750; assembly: GCF_044453135.1. Lineage (NCBI taxonomy): Bacteria > Bacillati > Actinomycetota > Actinomycetes > Mycobacteriales > Nocardiaceae > Nocardia > Nocardia sp. NPDC051750. The sequence goes on from NZ_JBITCK010000009.1 coordinate 249,696, forward strand.
AATCAACTGCCACAACCGGATTGTAGGTTTCAACCGGTTCGGATGAGGCGGTAGTGGCCGGTCGACTCTCCGGAAACCCACCGAACCGTCACGCTCGCAGTGCCCATACGGCGAGCCGGACCGACCGGCCCGGGCATTCCGACCTGGGTCGGACACACCGTCCGACCAGCAGCGTAACCGTGCCCCCAGTCGGACTCGAACCGACACTGGGCGGATTTTTGGGTCGGCAAGCTGAATAGTTGCAGGTCAAGGCGCCGTTTGTGAATGAGGGAGAATCGCTGCAACCAGGCAGATACCCCGCTGGCAGTGTTGGCGGTTTGTCGTGTGCGTGTCCACTGCCGACTCAGTGCGGACTGCTTCGGAGGTTCCAGCCGGAGTCACCGGTGCGCTGGTGTCGGGTAGCTGCTGTAGCGTCCAGCTATGGCGTCGACAAGTGATCAGACTCCGTCAGCCACCGCAAATTTCGGCGGTTCGGGAGGACTATCCGCCACAGTCAGCATCTGGCAGCCGATCGCGCTCCAGCACCTGTGGACGGCGCTGCATATGGCCCGACTCTGCCACGAGCGCGAGAGTGAACTACTGCAACTCGGAGCGAGGTCGCCGGATACTGAACACCAAGCGCTGGCGATGACTGCTGTCATCTCAGCTGTCTCCTTGGTCGAAACCTATATCAATGAGGTCTACGCCGTGGCGGCCGACGACAACAAGGTTCTTCGACAGCAGATCGACGGCATCGACAACCATGCCGCCGACCTATTGGGTCTGGTGTGGAACGGCACAGACATGGCAGCGGAGAAATGGTCGATTCTGGATAAGTTCCAGTTCGGCTTGGCCGTGGCCGGTAAGCCGAAGATGGACAGTGGTGTGAACCCCAGCCAGAACATGAAGCGACTGATCAAGCTTCGCAACGCGCTCGTTCACTTCAAACCGGAGTGGCAGGTGCACGACGTCGCACACAAGGTCGAAAAGGACCTGAAGGGTATCTTCGCCGATAACCAGCTCTATTCCGGTGCTCCGTGGTTTCCTGCCGTATGCCTCGCGGCGGGCTGCGCGAAGTGGGCATGTGATACCAGCAGTGCGTTTGTGGATGCATGGTCCAGGGAGATGGGCATCTATGTTCGCCACAGGAACCTTCTGAACGCCTTGGTGCCGCCGTAAGCTATCGCCGGAGTGGCCATGTTGGGTGGTCGCCTGCGCATTGGTGGGGCTGGCTACCCGCCTGCCCGATAGGGCCCGCCCTTCTCGCATAGGCTCCGCGGTCAAGGGTGGCATAGCCATCACGGAGTGACGCCTCAGGCCGCCCTTGACGGTGGAGGGGCGCGGGAACACAATGCAGGCCACAGTCGGCAGGGCCACACGGCCGAAGGTCGCGCAAGGGTCCCAGTTGTGGCAGGTGGATAGCCTGGTTCGCCGAACAAACGACCTGGCCAGAACTTCACATTGGCGGATGGGATTCTTTGGTCCGATACTCGTCGAGCAGGCGGAAGAAGGCATCCAACGATGTCTCGCCATCACTGGGATGGTTCTCGATAGCGGCTGCCCACCCCAAGCCCATCGGCCACCCATATTCCGATTCCAACCAGCGCGCGAACGGTCCGTTGCTCGAATGAAGATCGAACTCTTCGGCCACAGAGTGCACCTGCAGCGCCACCCAGTAGCCGAAGAGAATGCTCTCGAGATCTTGCAAAGAGCCGGCCCGCGCCCACATCCCCGGTCGCGGCCGGATGTTGTGATCGATGAGGTCGTACACGTCACGGCAGTCCGCAACGTGCTTCACGGTCGGTGGCCGGTCCGCGGTAGAGCCTCGTTCGGGGTGGTCGATCATGTCGGCATGATTGCAGACCGTCGTGGGCGGCGTGGGACGATCTGTGGCGGTGACGACAGCCAGGCCCCAGGAGCGGGCGCCGGCGGATCCGTGTGCGACTGCGGGAGGTAGGCCAGGTACTGCTCTCGTCGTGCCCACACTTCTCGGTTATTGAAAATGATCGACGATCCGCGGTTCCTCGGTCACGACTGACTCTCCTTCGGCGCGCACACGATCCACAGCTTCTGTTATCGGAGGACCGCCCGCCCGGCCGGATACGGCCAGCACTCTTGGCGGTCTTAAATGCATGGCTGATGGTCGCCAAGTCGATCGGCGGCAGATCGTCACTGGTGAACTGATATCCGGCGCCGCGAGCGATAAGCACGTCCAGGGTCCGGTCGACGGCGTCCCGGTCCGGTGTGCGGTGGTGCAGACCGGCGCGGTGCAGTGTCTTTGCGAGTGCTTCGGGGGTGCGATTGAGGCGGCGAGCCTGCGCGCAGTCTGAATGTATCTTTCTGGGCTGGAGGCATTTACGATCGGGCGGTGAGTGCGCCTGAGATGGTTCTCCAGTACATCAACGCCTTGAAGTGGCCGGTGGTCGCTGCGCTCGCGATCTCCTTCTTCCACACCCCGGCGCGCGCCCTGCTCGGGCAGGTGCAGAGGTTGAGGGTCGCTGCGTTTGGGGCTGAGGCCGAGGTTGAACGCCAAGCTCAGGATTTCGCTCGGGAAGTCTCAGCGGCGGGCTCTGAGGATGGGCAGCCGCGGCGCGAATCCGTCTTGGATGATGGCTTGGTCTCTGATCGCACAGAATTGGAGCAGCCCCGAAGCGTCCGGGTCTCGCGTTCGGCCGCTGCGATTCACGTCCTTACGGCGGATAGCTTCCGCAACCTCGAAATGGGCATCGACGGCCTGAAGAGATTCTCATTCAACGGTGAGCACGGTGTGCAACTGATTGCGGCGGCAGGTGATCGCCTTGCCGATGCCATCATTCGCCTGGCGTCTCAGCTGGACGTTCTCGTGGACCAGACCGGTGGCCAGAACCTGTTTCCAGGCACCCCGAAGCATCTGAGAGATCTCTTCCTCAGCGTTTACAAGATTCGGAATACAGCTGTTCACCAGGGCGATGCGTCGCCGATGGCAGCGCACCAGTTCAACGTGGGGGTGCGGAACTGGGCGCGCCTTTATGCCGACCACCTGCAAGCCGCTGTTGAGGAAGCAAGCCTTATCCCGCTCGGCGCGTCCGTCGAGGTCGAAGATGACCGGACGGACACGCCGGCCTGATCAGAATGGTGGCTGCTTGTCGAACACGCGGGGCGTCGAGGCGACGGTGAAGTTCGCGACCGCGGCGCCGACGGGCGTGTCGCGGAGTTCGGGGGCTGCGGTCAGGTTGCAAATGATAGTCAGCGAGGTTCCGCCAGCCCTCTCGGCTTCGCCTGGCTCGAACGGGCTGTCACCCCCTCCAGACGGGCGCATTCATCCTGAGCCAGTGCGCCTTGGGCGAGGACATTCGGGGACGTTATCCGACAATCCCAACGACGAACAAACGCTTTACCCATTGCCGTGTCAGTACTAGCCTGCCCAGGTCCGGCGTCGAGCCTCCCGTGAAGCCAAAACGTCAAGCGTAGGCCACCGATACGACCGAGGGAAACAACAATCCACCTGCGCCGTAGCCGTGCCCCCAGTCGGACTCGAACCGACACTGGGCGGATTTTAAGTCCGCTGCCTCTGCCAATTGGGCTATGGGGGCGTGCGGACCACACATTACCGACTCGTACATCCGTACCGGAATACTTGGCCAATGTGAGTCACATAGTGGGATCTGTCTGAATCGCCTGGCATGCCTCCACCAGCACGTCCGCGGCCAGCAGGCCCGATTCCTCGGCCGCCTCGCGTACCTCGTCGGACAGGTCGTAGTCCGTGGTCACGGCCAGCAGTGCCAGTTGCAGCGCCTCGCCGAGTTGGCCGAGGCGGCGGGCGATCAGTGCCTCGTCCATATCCGGGCCCAGGTTCTCCCAGCCCACCGGCTGCACCCCGTCGATGCGGTAGCGGCGCAGCGTGTCCTCGCCCAGGACCTTCATGAAATCCACCGCCGAGGCCATGCACCGGTTGTTCGCGACCCGGTATTCGGTGCGGTCGGCGATCTTGTCGATGAGCACCGCGACGATCGTCGCCGCCGTGAACATGCCGTCGCATACCCGGGCGGGCGCCGCTTCGGGCGGACCCGGCGGGGCCGTGGCCAGCCCGGTGGTGACCGCGTCGATCCACTCCACGATCTGATCGGTACCGGAGGCATCCGAGAATTGCGGCGGACGCACGAACGGTTCTTCTCGGCGCCGAAACCACCGCCACGGTAGACGCATCGCCATCACCCCTGTTCGGAAGCGGACCTGCCGAGCAGCGCATGCCGTCGGCCGTATGCGAAGTACATCACCAAACCGAGCGCCATCCACACTACGAAACGCAGCCAGGTTTCCACGGAAAGATTCACCATCAGCCACAGGCAGGCCAGCACCGCCAGGATCGGCACATAGGGCACCAGCGGCACCCGGAAACCGCGCGGCAGGTCGGGGCGGGTCCGGCGCAGGACGACCACGCCGATGGACACCAGCAGGAAGGCGAACAGCGTGCCGATATTGACCATTTCCTCGAGCGTCCCGAACTCGACGAACCCGGCCAGCAGCGCGCACACCACGCCGACGATCACGGTGATCCGCACCGGGGTGCCACGGCTACCGGTTTTGGCCAGCCAGCGCGGGGTCAGGCCGTCGCGCGACATGGCGAACAGCACCCGCGTCTGGCCGAGCAGCATCACCATGACGACCGTGGTCAAACCGGCCAGCGCGCCGATGGAGATGATGTTCTTCGCCCAGTCGGCGCCGTTGAGCGCGAAGGCGGTGGCCAGGGTGGCGTCGTCCCCGGCGAGCTCGGTGTAGGGCACCATACCGGTGAGCACGATCGACACCGCCACATACAGGACGGTCACCACGAGCAGCGACCCGAGAATGCCGCGCGGGAGGTCCCGCTGCGGGTTCTTGGTCTCCTCGGCCGCGGTCGCGACGACGTCGAACCCGATGAACGCGAAGAAGACGAGGCTGGCGGCGGCAAGCAGGCCGTACCAGCCGAAGCTGCTGTTACCGCCGCCGGTGGCCCAGGAGAACAGCGACTGTGTCAGCCCTTGACCCGCCTCCTGGGGCACCGTTTCGGGGATGAACGGGGTGAGGTTGTCGGCGTCGAAGAAGGTGAGGCCGACGATGATCACCAGCAGGATCACCCCGACCTTGATCGCCACGGCCACCGCCGACACCCGCGAGGACAGTTTCGTACCGAGCGCCAGCAGCGTGGTGAGCACCGCGATCAGCAGCACCGCACCCCAGTCGAAAGACACTCCCCCGATCTCCACAACCGCGGCACCCCGGTCGAACACCTGACCGAGATACTGCGACCAGCCCTTGGCCACCACGGCCGCGGCGAGCGCGAACTCCAGCAGCAGGTCCCAGCCGATGATCCAGGCGGCGAGTTCGCCGAAAGTCGCGTAGGAGAAGGTGTAAGCGCTACCGGCCACCGGCACGGTCGAGGCGAATTCCGCGTAGCAGAGCGCGGTCAGCGCGCAGGCGATGGCGGCGAAGACGAAGGACAGCGAGACCGAGGGCCCGGCGACGTTACCGGCGGTGCGGGCGGTGAGGGTGAAGATACCGGCGCCGATGACGACGGCCACACCGAAGATCGCGAGATCCCACGCGGTGAGGTCCTTGCGGAGTTTCGCGCCGGGTTCGTCGGTGTCACGGATCGACTGTTCCACCGACTTCGTTCGAAACAGGGAGCTGCGGCTGGTCGGGGTCGTCACGGCGGTCTCCTCGTTCTTGTAGCGCGAGTACCGGGAACGCTAGTGCACTCCCGACATATATCGGGTTATCCACGACGACAGCGCGGCAATCACGGCACCGGCCGCGATCGCCACCAGACCGGTGATCCCGAAGTAGGCGAATTCGTCGTCCGGCGAGTAGAACCGGGCCAGCACCCCGGACAAGGTGGTGCCCAGGGCCACCGACAGGAAATAGAGCGCCATCATCTGAGCCCGGAAGTGTTCGGGCGCCAGCTGGGTCGAGACGGCCAGCCCGATCGGGGAGATCAGCAGTTCCGAGACCGCGAACACCGCCATGATGAACAGCACCACCAGCGCCGGGACGGCCTTACCCTCGGTTCCTGCCATCGGCACGAACAGCAGGAACGCCACCCCCATGCCCACCACACCCAAAGCGAACTTACGTGGCGTGGTCGGCGCCCGGTCGCCCAGTTTGGTCCACAGCAGCGCGAACAGCGGCGAGAGCGCGATGATCCATACCGGTTCCACCGAACCGATCCAGCTGGACGGCGCGGTCCAGCCGAAAATATTCCAGTCCATCCGTTCGTCGGAGTACACCGCGAGGACTGTGAAAATCTGCTGGAACAGCGCCCAGAACACGACATTCGCGAGGAACAGCGGGACGAACGCCCGCACCCGGCTCCGTTCGAGCTGGGTGACCCGCCGATGCGTGAGCAGAACAGCGAAATACGCGACCGCCGCCACGACGATCAGTCCCGTGGTGACATCGGGCAGATTGTCGATGGTGACCAGCCCGGTCACCAGCACCAGCACGATCACCAGGATCGCGGCGAACAGCACCCCCAGCGCCGGGCCCACCGCCCGGCGGGGCAGCGGGTCGGGCACGTCCCGCCCGGCGGTGCCGAGGTTGCGCCGGAACACCACGTACTGGATCAGTCCGAGCGCCATCCCCACCGCGGCCGCCCCGAAGCCGGCATGGAATCCCCACTCGCGCTGCAGCAACCCGGTGAGCAGCGGCCCGACAAAGGCGCCCAGGTTGATTCCCAGATAGAACAGCGTGAATCCGCCGTCGACGCGTGCGTCGCCCTTCGGATAGAGGGTGCCGAGCAGCGCGGACGCGTTCGATTTCAGCGCCCCACTACCCAGCGCCACGAGCACCAGACCGACGCCCACCCCGGTGAGTCCGGGGATCAGCGCGAGCGCGATATGCCCGGCCATCACCACGACCCCGCCGTAGAAGACGGTACGTTCCATCCCGATCAGCCGGTCGGACACCCACCCGCCGAGCACCGTGCACAGATAGACGAGCCCGCCGTAGGCACCCACCAGGCCGACCGCGGCGTCCTGATCGAGCCCCAGCCCGCCCTCGGTCGTGGAGTAATACAGGTAGTAGCCGAGGATTGTGAGCATCCCGTAGAAGGAGAACCGCTCCCACAATTCCACGCCGAAGAGATTGACCAGCCCGATCGGGTGTCCGAAAAACGTCCGGTCGCCGACCGCCGTCGATGGTGCTTCCGACATTCTCCGACTGTGCCACGAACGGCACCCGTCGCGTGGCATACCGCACCGAACCGATACCCCGCTTTTACGTGCGCGGCCCGGCGCGCACCGGTCAGGCGATCGACTGCGCGATTCCGTCGAGGATGTCGTGTTCGCTGACGACCAGTTCCGCGATCCCGGCCCGCTCGGCCAGCTCGGCCGCGAGCACCTCGGTGATCACCGCACCGCCGCCGATGACATCGACCCGCCCGGGATGCATGGGGCCCAGCGCCGCGCGCTCATCGTGATCCATCCCGATCAGCCGATCACAGACCGCGTTCAGTTCCGGCAGCGTGATCCGCGCCAGATGTGTTTTCGCCGAATCGTATTCGGGCAGATCCAAGGCGACCGCGGCGAGCGTGGTCATGGTGCCCGCCACCCCGACCCAGGTGTGTGCGCCGGCCACCGGCACATGGGTGAACGCTTCGGTGAGCCGTTCGGTCGCGAATTCGCGCGCCGCGGAGACCTGGGCGGTCTCGGGCGGGTTTCCGTGCAGGCACCGCTCGGTGACCCGGACACAGCCGATATCGGCCGAGAACGCGGCTTGCACACCGTCGGCGTCGCCGACCACGAGTTCGGTGGAACCACCGCCGAGATCGACCACGACGAACGGTCCGTCCTCGGGCCGCAGTTCCCCCACCGCGCCCGCGAACGACAGCCGGGCCTCCTCGTCACCGGTGATCACCTCGGCTTCGGCGCCCGGCACGACCCGGCCCAGCTCGGCGCGGGTCATCGCGAAGAAATCTTCCCGGTTGGACGCATCGCGGGTCGCCGACGTCGCGACCATCCGCACCCGCCGCACCTCGTGCTCGGCCATCAGCGTCACATAGTCGGCCAGCGCCACCCGGGTGCGTTCGATCGCCGCGGGATCGAGCCGCCCCGTCGCGTCCACTCCCTTGCCGAGGCGCACGATCCGCATCTCCCGATGCACATCGGTCAGCGTCCCGTCCGCGCCGATATCGGCGATCAGCAGACGAATCGAATTGGTGCCGCAGTCCACGGCAGCCACCCGGTCGTTCATAGGTCCTCTTCCGTCAGTACGTAACGCGGCCAGTCCGCCGGAACCGCGGTCCCGCGCAACCCATTGTCGGCTGCCAGTGCCACCGCTTCGTCACCCAGCGGATTCACTCCGGGCCCCTTGGCCAGCGCGTGCGCGATCAGCACGTGCAGGCATTTCACCCGGTCCGGCATCCCGCCACCGGTGAAATCGGTTCCCAGGGATTCGATCTCGTCCCGCTCGGCCAGGTAGCTCTCGTGCGCGGCCCGGTAGGAGTCGGCCAGTTCCGGGTCCCGGCCGAGCCGTTCGGTCATCCCCTTCATCACACCCGCCGACTCCAACCGGCTGGCCTCGGCGGTCAGCCGGGGATCGGTCAGGTAGTAGAGAGTCGGGAAGGGGGTTCCGTCGGGAAGTTTCGGCGCGGTCTTCACCACCGCGGGCACACCGTCGGGCGTCCGGTAGGCGATGGCGAGCACCCCGCGCGGGGCGCGGCCCAATTGTTCGGCGACGATCTGCAGATCTCGGTCGTCGGGTGTGCTCACCTGGGTCCTTCCGGCTGCGGCGCGGGTTGTTCGGGTTCGGCGGGGGGTGGTTCGGAAATGCTGCGCCACAGGTCGGTGTACCACGGATCGGGTTCGTCCTCCGGCGCCTGCGGGTCCGGGATGGCCGGCACCTCCATTCCCGGGACCTGCACGATATAAGGGGTCTCCCCCGGCATGACCAGGCGTAACCGGTCGCGTGCCTCGGACCGGATATAGGCCGGGTCCTGCTGCTGGGCGCGGCGGTCCTTCAGCCGGGCGATATCGTCGGCGAGGACCCGGCGCTCGGCCGCCAGCTGGGCGGCTTCGGCGCGTTGCGTGAAAAAGGTGCGCATGGGAACAGCCAGCGTCATCGCCAGCGCGCACACCACCATCGCCAGAATGATCGCCTTACCGGCGGAGAGCCCGAGAATCGTCCGTTCCGACCAGTCCCGGCCGCCGGCGGCCCCGGCCTTCTGACTCCGGGTGCTGCGCCGCACCCGTTCCGCACCACCGTGCACTTCGGCGGCAGGGCGACGTGACGGCGCGCGCGATGTCCGGCCCCGCCCGGCCGGGCTGGTCCCGCGCGCACGCCGCTCCGCCATCTACTACTCAGTCCTCGAACGTGAACCGCGGGAAGGCGACATCACCCGCGTAGCGGGCCGAATCGCCGAGCGCGTCCTCGATCCGCAGCAGCTGGTTGTACTTCGCCACCCGCTCGCTGCGCGCCGGCGCACCGGTCTTGATCTGCCCGCTGCCGACGGCCACCGCGAGATCGGCGATGGTGGTGTCCTCGGTTTCACCCGACCGATGCGACATCATCGTCTTGTACCCGTTGCGGTGGGCCAGTTCGACGGCGTCCAGGGTTTCGGTGAGCGTGCCGATCTGGTTGACCTTCACCAGCAGCGCGTTCGCGGCGCCCTTGGCAATACCGTCCTCGAGGCGTTCGGGGTTGGTGACGAACAGGTCGTCGCCGACCAGCTGCACCTTGTCACCGATCTCGTCGGTGAGCCCGACCCAGCCGTCCCAGTCGTCCTCGGACAGCGGATCCTCGATGGACACCAGCGGATACGCGGCCCGCAGTTCGGTGTAGAACTTGGCCATCTCGGCCGCCGACCGCGCCGAACCCTCGAACTGGTACGCGCCGTTCTTGTAGAACTCGGTGGCCGCGACGTCGAGCGCCAGCGCCACATCCCGGCCCAGTTTCAGCCCGGTCTTACCGACCGCCACACTGATCAGATCCAGCGCCTCGCGGGTCCCGGCAACGTCCGGGGCGAAGCCGCCCTCGTCGCCCAGCCCGGTCGCCAGACCCTTTTCCTTCAGCACCGCCTTGAGCGCGTGATAGACCTCCGCGCCCCACCGCAGCGATTCCTTGAACGTCGGCGCCCCGATCGGCGCCACCATGAACTCCTGCACATCCACCCCGGTATCGGCATGCGCGCCACCGTTGAGGATGTTCATCATCGGGACCGGCAGCACGTGGGCGTTCGGCCCACCGAGGTAACGGAACAGTTCCAGCCCCGACGACTCCGCGGCCGCCCGCGCCACCGCCAGCGACACACCCAGCAGCGCGTTCGCGCCCAGCCGGGACTTGTCCGGAGTGCCGTCCAGGTCGAGCAACGCCTGGTCGACGGTCCGCTGCTCGACAGCGTCCAACCCGATCACGGCCGGCGCGATCTCGTCGAGCACGCCCTCGACGGCCTTCTGTACCCCCTTACCGCCATAGCGCTCCCCGCCGTCCCGCAATTCCACGGCCTCGTGCTCACCGGTGGACGCACCGGACGGCACCGCGGCCCGGGTCAACGTGCCGTCGTCGAGGGCGATCTCGACTTCGACGGTGGGGTTACCGCGCGAATCCAGGATCTCGCGAGCTCCGACCTGTTCGATGATTGCCACGAAAACAACACTCCTTCGGCTGTCGGCACGGTGATGATCAGGGAAGAGCCGTGCGCTGCCGAGCCTAATAGGCCCGCTCGCACCCAGTCCATCCGCCGCCCCGCAGGCCACCGGAGCACTACAGACGGCAAGTAAGCGGTGTTGCGTTCACACCCGCCTGCCCACGCTGTAAGCAGCCGCCCGGTCACGGACGACCTTCATATAGCTCTCCGACCGGTTGTAAGTGAACAACGCCCGGCTCCAGCCCTCGGCAGTCAGCAGATCGCCTCCGCTGACGCAGAGGTAGAGCCCCGCGGTCAGCGCCGCGTCATCGATACTGTGCGGATCCGCGACCCCGTCACCGTTGGCGTCCACACCCCACTTACGCCAGGTCTCCGGGATGAACTGCATCGGCCCGACCGCCCGATCGAACACCGTATCCCCGTCGAGCCGCCCACCATCGGTATCCCGGATCTCCGCCACCCCCGGCGACCCGTCCAGCGCGATCCCGATGATCCCCGGCTCCACCAGCCCGTCATCCCGCACCTCGGCCCCCCGATGCCGCCCATGATCGCTCTCCACACTCCCGATCCCCGCGATCGTGGTCCACGCGATCCCACACTCCGGCCGCGACCTGCTCAGCACCGCGGCCGCATACCCATACGCCTCCAACGCCGCCACCGGCATCTCCAACGTCCCGGCCTGACCCGCCGCCCACCCGTTCAACAAGGCCGCGGTCCGCCCCGGGGCGTCGAGATCGATCACCGGCACGGGCACCCCGGGTCCGGGCGGGGTCCCCTCGGGAATGGGCACCAGATCCTCGCCCACCCCACACCCGGAGAGGACTAAGACGACGATCGAAGCGGCGATAACGCCATACCTGCGGAGACGCACACCATCCATAATCCAGATCCGGGCGCCCCAGGTCGCTCACCACGCACATCTGTGTCCAGCCGCACGTCCGACCCGATCGAGCATCGCCCACAGCCCTCTCCCCGGGACAGCTCCGTCTCCGCGTCACCCACCCTCTACCGCACCGGAAACCCTTGACTATCAACAAGCTACATAACTGCTGGTCACAGCCCACCAACCCACACTTACTGCGCTCCCGTCGCAGAACGTGCAGTACGATTCCGCGGGATCGCAATCGTAAGGGGGCCGCCATGCACCGACCGAAGCCTGTCGTGCTGCGCAGACTCCTTGCCACGCTGGCAGCGAGCACTCTGCTGGCCGGGGTTGCGGGGTGTGGCACTGTGGTCGCGGGGGAAGCAGTCCGGGCAAAGCCCGACCTCTCCGGGCTGAGTGTGGGCAATTACCCCACAGAACCGATCGAGTACGGAACAGCCGGGGACGAAGAGGCCGCTCGGTACCGAGAGGGTCAACGACTGGGCGACTATGTGGCTATTCCCTTCGAGGCCGACCCAGCGTTCGTCAACCGCGAGAGCGCGAGCGGCGGGCCGGTTGTCATGGACCGCCGGGACATGGATTCACTAGTTATCAGTGATACGTTCGACGATGTCGCGGCTGACCTCATCGCAGGCTGGGTTCATACCTGGGAGACCGAGGGCATCCCAGATATACCCAACACCACACAGGATCTGAGTATTGCGGTCCTGATGTTTCCCGACGCACCGACCGCGGAAACCGTCGCCGTTGGCCTGGAACACGACGACTTCACATTCACCACCGCCAATCAGCCGGTCCAACTCCCCAACTATCCACATGCGAAAGCACACTGGCGGCCGGGTATCGCTTCATTGGGTAGCTGGACCAGCTATGACCGTTACGTCGTCTTCATCAAGTACGAGGACTTCACCGAAAAAGCCGATCTACCGATGATGATCCAGAAGACCGAATCCTTGCTCGATGTACAGATGCCCTTGCTGGACGAGTTCGAACCCACACCAGCGGATCAGCTACAGAACATTCATCTCGATCCGGACGGCGTACTTGCACTGGCGCTTCCCAGAAGCGATCAGGAGATAGCAGCATTCGGCCCATCGGTCGTATTCAGCGGTCGTGGCGCCCTATCCGAACTGAGTGGTTTGACCAGCCTGGATTTCCTCGAAAAGGGGCAGGTTACGAGGATCGGCCTCGCCGAAACCGTGGTGATGCGTAGCGAATCGGTACAGGGCGCCGAGACACTCTGGGGAATACTCCACCCGGATAGCGCTACCTCCACGGAAACCGAGCCGCTCACCTCTCCCGCCGGCCTCGAAGGCGGCGAGGTCGAGTGCTTCACAAGAAAGGCCCCGGAGTACGCACCCCAGTCAAACTTCTGCCTGCTCCAGACCGGTAGGTACTTCGCCCAGATCGAGGGCGCTCAGATTCAGGATCTGCACCAGAAAACCTCCGCGCAGTACGCCTTGCTCGCAGGTTGGGGGTGAAATGTGAGGAGAACAGACAGCAACCGAGCCGGTACCATCCACACACGCGTGCTACTCATGCTGTTCACAACAATCCTGGCCGCCGCCACAACAGCATGTAGCCCTACCGTGTCAGGCCATCCGGAACCCGGTATGACCCCAGTTGCGCTCGATAGACTCGATGTGGGACTTTTTCCCACCGAACCCACGGACTTCACAATGAACATCGACACCAACTCGGATGTCTATTCGTTGGAGTCACGCAGAATGCTCGGATACCTTGTATCACCGTACGAGGCCGATCCAGATCTCCGGTACCTATGGGAAACGGACCTCATTTGGGGCTCCCATTTACTGGGCAGCGATTTCGATGGAGGAACAGACCCCCTCCCAGAAGAGTTCAAGCCCGTTTCGGACAGGAACTTTCTCATTTCCGGCGCCGCTACCGCCCGATGGAACAACAACGCCAGAAGTGAGAAGCGCACAACTATCGCCATCCTGAGGTTCCCCAGCCCAGAATCTGCACGCACGGCCGCGGCCGAATACAACCACGCCACCGATATCAGAATTCCCGGTCGGCAAAAGCTCGAACTCCCCGGCTATACCGATACGTACGCAGCCCTGACACCCAGCCGAGACAGCGGGCAACTGTCGGCTGCCAGTGGGTCATTCGTCGTCTACGCGTCGATAGTCGCGCCCCCAGAACAATCGGGGCAGATGACGGACCGGATGAAGAAAATCCTCGACCTCCAACTCGACGCACTCCAGGAACTCACACCCACTGCCCCGGACGATATCTTGGACCTGCCCACCAATCCCGACGGAATCCTGAGCACCACTCTCCCTTCCGACTACCTCGGCAACGCTGCCTTTGCCGGCCTCGTGGGCGCCTACACCCCGGCGGCATACCTGAACATAGAACTGGACGCTGAGGCAGTTCACGATTACTCCGCGTACGGCGTGGACTTGGTGGCCCGGAACGAGGCCACGGTTTACAGGACTGCCGGCACGAAGGAGGCATTCGCGTTACAGACCGCATTGACCAGGGCGGGAAGGTACGACGAAGTGATCCCCGGTCCACCCGGAATCGCTGATGCGCGTTGTCTACAACGGGAAATTTCGACTACGATCCACGAATCTTTCTACTGTGTCATCGTTTACGACCGGTACGTCGCTTCGATTGACTCCTACGGCATCGGAGATCTACCGGCGACGGAGCTGTACCAGGCGACGGCAGCCCAGTACGCAATCCTGGCGAACAGCCGATGATGTGCACGGAGGTCAGTACGTGGTCACTGCGCCACCGGATATGCGGCGGATATGCGGCGCAGGCTGTGGACCGCGCACCTGACCACGAGATCACGCAGGCACTCAATTGGCAGCCGTACCTATAGGAGGAGCAAATGGCCTTGCCGCCCGGTGCCGTTATCGGCGGCTACCGCATCGAGCGCGTGCTCGGTAGCGGCGGAATGGGCGCGGTATATCTCGGCCAGCACCCGAGCTTGCCGCGCCAAGACGCCATCAAAGTATTGAACGAGGAGCTCTCGAACGACCCCGAGTTTCGCGCCCGGTTCGAACGCGAGGGCAGCCTAGCCGCAGGCCTGGACCACCCGAATATCGTTCCCGTTTACAACCGCGGAGAAGAGCACGGTCTGCTCTGGATCGCTATGAAGTTCGTTCCGGGAACAGATGCGGCAGAGGAAGCCCAGAAGGGGCGCGCCGCGATGCCCGCTCAGCGGGCCCTCCGAATTATTGCCGAAGTCGGCAAAGGACTCGACTACGCACACCGGCGGCGACTGCTGCACCGCGACGTCAAGCCGGCCAACTTCCTGCTTTCGAACTCGCCGGACGACGACGAGGAACGGGTACTGCTCACTGATTTCGGTGTTGCCAAATCGGTGGAAGATGGTCAGGATCTGACTGGTACCGGTAAGTTGATGGCGACAATCGCATACGCGTCCCCGGAGCAGCTTCTCGGACAGCAGATCGACCACCGCTCCGATATCTACAGCCTTGGATGCTCCTTCTTCAGGCTGCTGGTGGGCCAGAATCCATATCCATCGACAGTGCCTGCCATGGTCATGATGGGGCATATCAACGAGCGCCCGCCCCAGATCTCGGCCATTCGTCGTGACCTGCCGGCCGCACTGGACATGGTATTCGCCAAAGTACTTGCGAAGAATCCAGCAGACCGTTATAGCAGTTGCCGCGATTTCGTCGCCGACGCGGAGTCCGCGTTGTACGGCCAGAGCCGGTTCCAGGCGCCCAGCGGGGGATACCCGAGTATCCCCGGGAATCCGCTGCCCCCGCCGGAATCACACCCCCAGATGGCGACAGCCGTCACCCAGCGTGACCAAGCTTCGATCGTCACCTGGCCTCGCGAAGACTTCGGCCATACGTCGCATGGGGCGACTGGCGGCAGAACACGGAGACGGAAGCTGCTGATCGCGGGCGCCTCAGCACTGGTTGCGGTCCTCGCGATCGTCGCGGGAATATACGCGTTTACCGCTGGCGATGCCGGATCGTCGAGCGGACCCGACCTGGCCCAAGTCCGCTCGCAACATCCCGAATTCGCGGGCAAGACAGTCGCCGCGTTCAACTTCGGCAACTCACTGTTCTCGGTGTCGCTGGACGGCTCGCCCCAGGCGAACTTTCTCCGCGACATCGGTTTCCGGTACAGCGATGCCTACCTACCGCTCCGGAACGAGAAATCGCCTCGGGATCTTTCCCCAACCGGCTTCTCACTTCCAGAGCTAGTGGATGTGGTCATTGTCGGGCGAACGGACAGCGGTGCGGGAAACGGGGGGCTGGGAGGGCTCCCGCTGAAATTCCTGAACTCCACGGCGAAGATCGTCGTTGTCGACGATATCGCGACCGTACAAGCATTACAGGTATGGACCGACCAGTCACCCGAGATTCTCGTGGACGAGCTGGTACCAGCCATCTCACGAGTGCTCTGACCGCGCGGGAGGACGATATGCGCATACCGAGCAGACTGGGTCTCGGATTGTTGGTGCCGATTGCACTGATAGCGTCGACGAGCTGCGGCGGGCCCGACTCGCAATCAGATTCCGGCCCGGACACCGCGGCGCTACAGCCAGGGAATTATCGGACAATTCCACGGACACCCGACGAAGTCCGTACACCTGAGAACGTCGATGTCCAGGAAAGCCTTCGACTGGGGCAACACGTGCCCCTGATGATGGAGACCAACCCACGACTGGTGTTCAACCCGGTCGAATACCGGACGAAGGTGCTCACGCCACTGCATCCCCCGAGAATCAAAGACCAGGACTTTCACGTGGCAGTACCAGGCTTGGTGGCCGGGTGGGAGACGGTAGGGCAGCGTCGCGAAGAGAGTTCGCTGGGCAGAACCATCGAACTCGCCGTCATGGCCTTCGCCGACCCGAATCAGGCAACCCATGCCGCGAAGTTCTTCTCCGATATGGCTTTGCATGGAAGCTCCCCACCCGTCGGCACAATCGGCATCCCCGGCTATCCCACCGCCATCGGACAGGTCAGCGAGTTCGGTTCCTTGAATGCCTGGGTTACACAGGGAACCCTTATGGTCGAGACCTACATCGGAGCGGGTGTCGACATCCCGCCCGACACCACCGGGTTGGCCGAGGAAATCAAAACCGTTCTGGATGGCCTATTTTCGAGGATACAGAACTATAAGCCGACGCCAGTCGATGAACTCGGCCAACTACCCGTCGACAAGGACGGAATCCTGACGTTCGCACTACCTGAATCCGAACCGGCTGCGGAAATGGTTCTGGATCCACATTCTTTACTGAACTTCCTACAGCGCCCCGATCTGGCGAAGCGGGCGCTGGAGGACTCCGGTGTCGACCTCGCTGTGCACGGAGGTGCCCGGATCTATCGTGCTGCCGCCCCGGCGGCAGCCGAGCGTTTGAAGGCATATTTCGTATCTCAGCTGAACCCCGCGCTACAACCAGTCGACTCCCCGCCCGGATTGCCCGCAGCTCACTGCACCGATGACCCCGAGAGCACCAGCTCGCTATCCTGTATCTTCACGAGCAATCGCTACGTCGCGATCATAGATGGCTCCAATCAGATTCAGGACTTACACCAACAGGTGGCCGCCCAGTATCTCCTACTCGACCAGGCGCCTTGATCCGACCTGTAACGGTGGAGCCGTACGAATAAAATTCTGCGCCCCAAGCATTTTCGCTTGGGGCGCAGTACTTTCACCAGAGCGGTGTCACATCCACTTCGCAGCATTCTGCGCATCGGTTGTCGCCATATCGACTGCACCGTCTTTAACTACCTTTGCGACAGCCTGAATAATGGGCAGCAGCCCACTGTCCTGGTTAGGACTTTCAATGGCCTCGTCCCACCGCCGCTGCTTCTCGACATAGGCATCCCTGGCACCGGATTCCCACTGGGAAACTAGACCATTGACATACCCCTGCAGTTCCTGGTGCGCTTCAGCCAAACGGCCTTTCGCGGCCATGAGATCATCCGACATCGCATGCAGCTGCTCCGACGAGTACTTTACTTCTGACATTGATACTCCTTGAGACTTTGTGGGGTAGCTGAATTCAGATATTCAGGCTGGATGCCGTGGTGCCGAGATCCCCGGAGGCGCCCGCGGCATTCATGGCCGCCAGGTTCGCCTGTTCTTGCGCATCGTAGCCGCGGCCGTTCTGCCGGATCTGAACAGCGATCTCGCCGAGCACGTCGCTCAACTGTCGTGCTTTCTGGTCGTAATCCGCCATGATCTTGACGAAGGCAGCGGCGGCGGTGCCTTTCCAGTTGCCTTCGGACCCGGCAACGATGTCACGGACCCTGGCGATCTCGGTCTGCATCTGCCCGTTCACGGTTTCGACGTGCTTGGCAGCTGTCTCCATTGCGGCCAGATCGGCTACAACCGACATGATTCCTCCTCGTTACGAGTTCGGATCCGGACCCCTGCGTCCGCAAACGGTCCGAACTTGTCCTTCATGATGATTGGACGTGGTACCCGTCCAATCGGTTCCATCGGATTTCAGAAAAAATCCCGGCCGGAGTCATCGAGTGACTTCCAGCGAGGATGCGAGGTTTTCACAGATAGGTGTAATCGAGTCGTGCCCCCCTGTCTGATACTGGCATCCGATGCTGATCTGGATACTGTGCTCGACGATAACATGCCAGTCAACGGTGGATCCGCCGTCCGGATGTTCGGTGTAGGCCAGGCCCGAGCGGCCGCCGAAGACCACGTCGCGGCGGATCGGCGAGTACAAACCCGGTGCGCTCGCGGCGATTTTGGCTTCGAGGTTCGCGGCGACCTGGTCGTAGCCGGCACCGGGGACCCGTAGCTGTTCCTGGACGACCGTGATGCGGGCCTTGAGGCCCTCGGTGGGTTCCATTACCAGGCGGTCGGTGGATGCCGTGGCCGGATTGGAGATCCGCCAGCCGTCGGGGACGGTGAGCGTCACCGGGCCGACTGTCGTGGAGCCGGATTCGGGTTCGTCCGAGTCCGCGGGTGTGGTGGGCTCGACGGCGGTGGTCGGGCCGGCGGCTACCGCCTCGGAGTCGCCCCCGGCGGACATGCCGATGAAGACGCCGCCCGCGACCAGGAGGGCGACCGCGAGAACCACGGCGGCACCGACATAGAGCGGGGTTTTCGAGCGTGGTGGTGCGGTAGCCGCGGCCCGTTCCCGTAGTGGCTGCAGCCATTCGGCGTCGGCGGCTGCCGGTGGGAGGCTGGGCCGCTGGTCGACGGGGTCGGTGGTGCGGGCCCGCACCAGATCCGCGCCGGCGATGACGAGCAGCTCGGCGCGGCACAGTTCGGCGACCACGGAGGACACGATATTGAGGAAATCGGCGTCGGTGCGGCCGACCACGACGACCGAATCGACCTGGCAGCCGTGGATGAGCCGTTCGAACAATGAACGGAACGCGGCGATACCGCGGTCGTCCGCGGCGATCTCGGCGGCGGCGAGAAGTGGTTCGTGCTCACAGAATTCGAGGCGCGGGCCCGCCTCGCTCGGCACGACGGTAGAGGCCGTCGTGGACAGCGGGCCGAACTCCAGAACCACACTGCGCACATCACGAACCCGCTGGGTGGCGGCGACCGCGCGCAACGCTATCGGTTGCAAACCCACCTGACCGGCGTGGCGCGCGGCCGCGGCGTGCAGGACGGAGAGGCGGTGCGGGTCCCAGTCGCTGGGGTGCACCACCGTGAGTCGCTGACACGGTGAGTGGATACGCAGCTGAGCCAGGGTGTGGCCGAGGACTGTCGCCAGCGCGTCCAGTGGTTTCGGCATACCCGGGTCGTAGGCGATGCGGTCCGCGGTGATGAGCTGCACCGGCGATACCGCGATCGACGGTGGTGCCAGCGGCTCGCCCACCACCAGGCTGCGCCCGTCGCTGCCGGGCACTACGGAGGGCACGAGATCGGCGTGGGTGTTCGCGCTCCATGCCCACAGCCGGGTTTCGGTCAGGGCGATCTCGACTGCGGTCATACCTGAGTCGGCATCCACGCGGTCTGGATGAGCTCGGCACCCGACCGGCCGGCGAGGGTGCCGCGGCCGGGTGGCATCGCGCTCGGCCGGACATTTCCGAGCAGATTGCCCTCGTCCCGGCTACCGCTCATGATCAGACCCGGGGTGGCGAGGTCGCGCATCCGCGAGATCACCGCCTCGTACATGGCCCGGCCCGCGCCGCCGGAACGGCGCGAAATGATCAGGTGCAGGCCGATATCCTTGGCGTGCGCGAGATAATCCACGATCTGCGCGATGGGATTACCGGCGGAACCGCTGGATACCAGGTCGTAGTCGTCCACGACGACGTACAGATCCGGGCCGGACCACCAGGACCTGTCGCGCAATTCCTGCGGGGTGACGTTCGGGCCGGGCAATCGCGTCTGCAGCAGGCCCGCGAGATCACGCATGTTCTGCTTGAGACCTTCGGCGCCGGTGGCGTAGGCGGCCAGCCGCTCCTGGGGGAAGGCACCGAGCAGGGACCGCCGGAAGTCGACCAGGATGATCGCGGCCTGGTTCTGCGCGTTGGATTCGATGATGCCGCTGACGATATTGCGCAGCAGCGTCGTCTTTCCGCATTCGGTGTCGCCGAAGATGAGGAAGTGCGGGTTCTCGTCGAAATTGAGGACGGCGGGGGCCAGTTCGGACTCGTTGATACCGATCGGGATCGCCGCGTTGCGGCGGTCCGGCGGTCCCTGCCAGGGGCCGATCGCGCGGATGAATTGTTCGCGGTCGAGTTGTTCGGGCAGCATCCGGACCTGGGGGGCGGGACGGCCCGGGGTCGCCTGCTGGAGCCGGGCGACGGCGTCGGCGACGCCGCGGCTGATGTCCTCGGGGTCGGAGGAACCGTCGACCCGCGGCAGCGCGGTGAGCATGTGCAGGCTCTCCGGCGTCATACCGCGGCCCGGCCGACCCTGCGGCACCAGCGCGGCGACCTTGCGCCCGAATTCGGAGTCGGCCGGATCGCCGAGGCGGAGTTCGAGCCGGGTGCCGATCTGGTCCTTGAGCTGCGGCCGCGCTTCCATCCAGCGCGACAGGGCGATCACCACGTGCACGCCGTAGGAGAGGCCCTGGACCGCCAGGTTCATGATCGATTGTTCGAGGGGTTCGAAGTCCTGGCGGATGGAACCGTAACCGTCGATCACCAGGAAGACGTCGCCGAACGGGTCCTCGTGGGCCCCGGCGGCGGCTTGGCTGCTCGCCGGGTCGGTGGCGCGCAACCGGCGGAACTCCGCCATCGATTCGATACCGAGCTGGCGGAACCGCAGTTCGCGGGTGCGGACGATGGTGGTCATCTCGGCGATCGTGCGACGGACCTTGTCCTGGTCCAGCCGGCCGGAGACCGCGCCGACGTGCGGGAGGCCTTCGAGGCTGGCGAGGGTACCGCCACCGAAATCGAGGCAGTAGAACTGCACCTGTTCGGCGGTGTGGGTCAGCGACATGGCCATGATCAGCGAACGCAGCATGGTCGATTTACCCGACTGCGGACCACCGACCACGGCGACGTTGCCGCGCGCGCCGGACAGGTCCACCACCAGCGGGTCACGCCGCTGGTCGTAGGGGCGGTCGACGATGCCGATGGGTGCGCGCAGGCTGGCGACGGCGTTGTATTCGCCGGTGAGGATCGACCGCGGGACGAGCTCGTCGAGCGGCGGGGCGGCATCCAGCGGCGGCAGCCAGATTTCGTGGGCGGGGCGGCCGTGGCCCTGGATCCGGGCGGCGATCATGCCCAGGTTGGAGATCTGTTCACCGTCCTCGACCAAGGGTTCCGGCTCGTCGATCGGCGCGGGAGCCAGCGGAACCCGGTCCGCGGCCCGGAATTCGACATGTTTGGCCAGGAACGGCCGGGCGGTGATATCGATTTCGCCGGCGCTGGTGGCTACCGAGATATCGCGCTGCGGCCCGCCACCCACATACGGCCCCGAGACGTAGGAGGCCTGGAAGCGCTGGATTTCGCCCGAATCGGATTTCAGATAACCGCCGCCGGGCACGCCGGGCAGGTTATAAGCATCGGGAACGCCCAGGACCTGACGGGATTCGTTGGCGGAGAAGGTTTTCAGGCCGATCCGGTAGGACAGGTGGGATTCCAGGCCCTTGAGTTTGCCCTCTTCGAGCCGCTGCGAGGCGAGGAGCAGGTGCACGTGCAGCGAGCGGCCCAGTCGGCCGATCATCACGAACAGTTCTGCGAAGTCCGGGTGCTGGGTGAGCAGTTCGGAGAACTCGTCGAGCACCACGAACAGGGCCGGGAGCGGGTCCAGGTCGGCGCCCGCAGCACGAGCTTTCTCGTAGTCCGAGACATTCGCGAAATTACCGGCGTCCCGCAGCCTCTCCTGGCGGCGGTTCATCTCGCCGGCCAGGGCGTCGCGCATACGGTCGACGAGGTCGGCTTCTTCCTCGAGGTTGGTGATGACGGCCGCGACGTGCGGGACTCCGTCGAGCCCGAGGAAGGTCGCGCCACCCTTGAAGTCCACCAGGACCAGGTTCAGCTGATCCGGCGAGTGAGTGGCGAGCAAGCTCAGCACCAGGGTGCGCAGGAACTCCGATTTACCGGAACCGGTCGCGCCGATGCACAGACCGTGCGGGCCCATACCGGATTCGGCGGCTTCCTTGATATCGAGAACCACCGGCAGACCGTCGGCGCCGACACCGAACGGCACGCGCAAACGTTCCCGGCCGTAGCGGGGGCGCCACGCGCTCTCCGGGTTGAAGGAGCCGAGATCGCCGAGACCCATGAGCTGGGCCCAGGTGTTGATGGTTTCGCCCTCGGTGACCTCGACATCGCTGCTGCGCTGGGTCGCGGCCCGGTACGGGGCGAGGCGGCGGGCCACCTGCTGGGCCTGTTCCCGGCTGAGCCGGTCGATCATGGCGAAACGTTCCTGGTTACCGGTGGCGCCGCGGCCCAGGCATTCGCCGTTGCGGATGGTGAGAGCGATACCGCGGGAGACCGCGAGGCGCGGCGCGTAGCCGCACAGGTCGATCACGGTGACGCCCTCGAAGCCGGATTCGCGGAGCTGATCCTCTTCGGCCTCGAGCAGGCCGCCGTCGACGATGATCACCACGTGCACCATGGCCGAGTTGGTCGGCTGGTTACGGGAGTACCGGACCCGGTTGCCGAGAATGGGCGCCAGCCCGGTCATCGCTTCGCGGATCGACCCGAAGAACATGCGCTGGGTGCCGACACCGTCCTGGGCGTCCGGATGCTGGGTGTGCGGGAGCCATTTGGTCCACTCCCACTCCGTGCTGGTATCGGGACCGCAGACCACCGCGACGAGTACCTGGTCCGGCCCGTGGAACATGGCCAGCTGGACCATCATCGCGCGCACCATATCGCGAGCCTGGGCCCGGTCGCCGTCGAGCGCGATGGTGGCGAAACCTTTCACCGCGACCGCGGTGGGCAGATCCGGCACCGTGGAGTGGGCCCGGACGAACCGGCGCAGCGATACCGCGGCGATCGGTTCCAACTCCTCCACCGGGCCGGTTTCCGGCGCGACCAGGCGGGTGGCCAGCCGCTGGCCACCGATCCCGATGCGCACGTGGCAGAAGTCCTTGTCGCTGGGCCGCCGCTCCCACATCCGGGAGGTGCCCGCGAGCATCCAGACCAGGCCCGGTTCCGGATGACTCCACTCGACCGCGGCGCGCTGCTCTGTCGCGGTGACGTCGACATCCTTGCGGACCTGGTCGAGGTAGCGCAGGTAGTCTTTGCGGTCCTCGTTGGCCTCGGCCGCCTTGGCGCCTTTCCCGTTGCCCTGGCCGGCGAACATGCCGACCATCGAGACCATCATCATCATCGGGAACATCAGGCCCATGGGGTTCTTGGCGATGCCACCCCCCTGGGTGAACATCAGCGCCATCATCCCGACCATGCCGATGATCATCACAACCGGCATGAGCTTCATCAGCAGATTTCCGGGGGTTACCCGGGGGATTTCGGGTGGCGGCTGCAGCGTCACCTCGCCGCCTGGAGTCCGCGGGACTTCCCGGCGCGCGCGCCGCTGAAACCGAACCGTGGTCATCGAGCGAGATCCCCCTTGTGGCAATGCGATGTTCGGGCTCAGTGTAGAGGCAGGCGCGAACATGTCGTACAGTTCGTCCTGCATTCTGCTGGCCGCGACGGGGGCACGCAACCCGCGCGATCAGCCGTGAGGAATGTGGGAAACAGCAGGGTAGCGAACCAACTTGGGGGAAGCGTGACGCATGCGCGACTCGATCACATGGAGGAAGATTCCTCGCGGGGTATAGTCCGCGCACCGGATCTCACCAGGGTCACCATTCTGGCCAAACATACTCAGGTCGATATGGCCATTCCGGTAGATGTGCCGGTGGCCCTGGTCATTCCCAGCGTCGTCGATATGGTCGCCGCCCACAGCCGCACCAACGAATTCGACAATCAGGGCGAACGGTACGAACCGGCTGATTGGGTCCTGGCCCGGATCGGGCAGCCGCCGATGTCGAACTCGCTGAGCCTGGGCGACCAGGGCATCCGTGACGGTGAGTTGCTGATGCTGGAGAACTCCGCGAATACGGCGCCGACGCCGTTGTTCGATGACATCATGTACAACGTCGCGGTCGCCGACGCCGAGCATTTCCGCGGCTGGAATCCGAGTACCGCGCGGACGACCGGGTCGGTGCTGGCCGGCCTCGCCATGCTGGCCGGCTGCATCGGGCTGCTGACCGCGCCGGACGCGATGCCGGGCTGGATCACCGGGGCGATCGCGCTGGGTGTGACGGTGCTGCTGGTGGTCGCGGCGATGATCCTCAGCCGTGTCTACGGTGATCCGAAGACCGCCCTGGTGCTCGGCGGCTGCGCGCTGCCACTCGCCTTCACCGGCGGCATGCTCATCGTGCCCGACCATTACAGCTGGGCGAACCTGCTGCTCGGATCCACCCTGTTCGGGGCGACAGCGATCCTGGCTTGGCGGGTGACCGGAGTCGGTCTCGGATTGTTCATCGGCGCGGGGACCGTGGCCATTTTCGCGGTGCCCTCGGCCCTGGTCGGGATGCTCGCCGAACAGCGGCTCGAGGCCGTCGGCGCCGTGGTGGCGGCCGTCGGGCTCGGCGCGCTGTCGCTGGCCCCGCGGATCTCGATGATGCTGGCGAAGCTGCCGCTGCCGCCGGTGCCCTCCCCCGGCACCCCGATCGATCCCACCGAGGACGACCCCGACGATCACCGCTCCCTGCCGACCCTGGACGCGCTGCACGCGAAGTCGGCGCGGGCGCGCACCTACCTGAACGGCCTGGTGACGGCGACGACGCTGGTCACGGTGGTCGGCGCGCTGGTGGCCACGGATCCGGACTACGGCGGTTTCTACTGGCAGGGCATCGCGCTGGCGCTGGTCTGCGCGGCGGTGCTCATGTTCCGCAGCCGCACCTACGCCGGCGCGGAACAGGCCGTCATCCTGATCGTGGGGGGCGCGTCCATCCTGCTGGTGATGCTGGGAGCCATGGCTCTGGTGGCCGATCTGCCGCTGGCGGCGTTCGGGGCGGCCGTGGTGATGGTGATCGCGGCATTGGTCCTGGGCATCATCGTCCCCAACCAGTCGGCGACCCCGCCGATGCGGCGCGCGGCCGAACTGATCGAATACGCGTTCGTGGCCGCCGTGCTGCCGCTCGTGTTCTGGGTAGCGGACCTCTACTCCCTCGTCCGCGGACTGTGAACCGGGGGATCCGCACCGCGGCCGTCGCCGCGGTGCTGGGGGTGAGCGCGTCGCTGGGGTTCGGGCATACGGTCGCCTACGCCGACCGGCCACCGGCCGTCGACCCGGGCCAGCTGCCGTCCGGCGATCCGGCCAAACCGACCGAAGCGACGGAACGAAAAGCGAATACCCCCTGTAACAGCACGGTATCCGGGGGCGAGGGCCCGACGGTGCCCGCAGCGCAGGCGGCCCTGGATCTACCGCACGCCTGGCAGTTCTCCCGCGGCGAGGGCCAGGTGGTCGCGGTGATCGATACCGGTGTGGCCCGGCACCCGCGGCTGCCGGGTCTGCGCGCCGGCGGGGATTTCGTGGCCAACAGTGGTGACGGCACCGAGGATTGCGATGCGCACGGCACCCTGGTGGCGGGCATCATCGGGGCGAGTCAGGTTCCCGGACAAGGCTTTTCGGGTGTTGCCCCGGCCGCGTCCATTCTCACGATCCGGCAGACCAGCGATAAGTACGTGAAGGCGGGGCACAACGCCACGAAATCACCGGAGGACCTCTCCAAAGAGGGCTACGGCAATGTCGCGACCATGGCCCAGGCAATCCGCCGGGCTGCGGATCTCGGCGCGACGGTGATCAATATTTCCGAGGTGGCCTGCAGTGCCGGCCCGATCGCCGACGGTTCGCTCGGCGCGGCCCTGAACTATGCGGTCCACACGAAGAACGTGGTGGTCGTGACGTCGGCCGGTAATACCGACAACGACAACTGCAAGGGCAATACCGGCATCCTCGATCCACTCGACCCCGCCGCGGATCCGTGGAGCAAGACGACCGTCAATGTCACCCCCTCCCGATACGACGATCTCGTACTGTCGGTGGGCTCGATCAACGCCAACGGTGCACCCTCCGATTTCACGGTGCCCGGGCCCTGGCTGAGTGTCGCGGCACCCGGCGAGAACATCGTGTCGTTGGATGCGATCGGCACCGGTGTCATCAACGGCACGGTCGGCTCGCAGGGGAACCAGACGATCGCCGGCACCAGTTTCGCCGCCCCTTACGTCTCGGGCGTGGTCGCGCTGGTCCGGTCGCGTTTCCCCGAACTGTCCGCCGTGGAAGTCATGAAACGCATCCAGGCGACGGCGCACGCACCGGCCGAGGGCTGGAATCCGTACGTGGGATACGGCGCGATCGACCCGGTCGCCGCGCTGACCAACGAGGTCCCCGACGAGCTCCGCCCCAAGAAGCCGAATCCGGCAGTGAGCAAACAACTCGCGGTGCCCGCACCGCCCACACCACCGGATCACACCGCCCGCAATGTGGCACTCATCGGTAGCGGAATCATCGGCGGCAGCCTGATCATCGGGTACCTGGCATCGTTCCCTACCCGGCGCCGGTTCGGAGTGGGCGAAGACGACGCCTGAGGGAGCTGGGAGACCCGCCCAGGTTCGGTACCCCGATCAGCTAGGTGGCAGGTCCGATGCGGAGCGATTCGTGGCGGGCCGCGTGACCATGCGCACGAACCCGACCGGTTACTGCCAATTCCTGATAATCAGCTGAAATTTCTTGGTATAGAGCCACTTTCGTTCTCACCGGCAACGAAGTTCGTCAATAATCCTGTGCATGTCCGGCGGGGAGTTCGCGGCAGCGGCGAGGAGCGTCCCGGTCGCCGTATCGGTTGTTTCGAAGCTGTGGCGGTGGCTGTATCCGGACACATCTCGGACAGCACTGACGACACATGCCGATGATCTGGCAGACCTGGTCCGGCGCACCGAGTCGAGGCGACTCGAGCAGTTGGGGGTCGTCCCGGGTGCGGGCATCAGGGTTTCCTTCGACGCGCTGATCCGGGCTCACGGTGTCGACCGGCAAGAGTTCGGCACCTTGTCCGAGGTCGGCAATTACTACCGAGAACTGGGCGACCCCGAGCGTTTCGTCGTACTCGGTGCCGCGGGTGCCGGTAAGACGGTGACCGCTCTGCACCTGCTGCTGAACATTCTCCACCACCGTGACAGCTATGACGGCAGGCCGCCGCCGGTTCCGGTCCGGGTCAACGCTGCGAGTTGGGACACAACGACCCGAGGTTTCACCGACTTCCTGGCCGGCATGCTCGCGACGGACTACCACCTGGCACCGAAAGTCGCACGCGCCCTGGTCGAATCGGACCGGATCCTTCCTGTTCTGGACGGGCTGGACGAGATGGATCCGATCGATGAGCCACCCGCGCGAGCCAGAGCCGCGCTCGACCAGTTGAACGAGAACCCCTGGCGACGGCGGCCCGTCATTGTGATATCTCGCGCCGCAACCTATGCGCAGGCCCGCGAGCTGCGCATCGGGGGTGATGCGGGGCTGCATGCCGCGACCGCGGTCACGCTGCGGCCCCTGACGACACCGGAGATCGTCGAGTATTTGCGGCGCTGCCGCGAGCTGGAGGGCATCCACGAACATCAATGGTCACCGGTGATCGATCGCCTGCGGGCCGAGCCCGCGGGCGCGCTCGCCGAAGCCCTACGGACCCCGTGGCTGTTGACGCTGTCGACAGCTCACCTGCGCACACACCGCCGGGCGGGTGCCGACGAGTTGACCGGGGCGACCGACCTCGAGTCGATTCGTGAGGTGTTGTTCGCGGCGTTGATCCCGGCCGCGGTGGCCGGACTGTCCAGAGAGGACCGGAAACGGCGGTACGACCAGCCGCAGGTCCACCGGTGGTTGCACAACCTCGCGCGCCACTGCGATCGTCGCGAGATGCACGACCGGCACGGTAGCGATATCGCGTTGGACGAGGTGTGGCGGCTGGCGGGCAACCGATGCCGCCTGGTACACGGCCTCCTGGCCGGGCTCCTGCTGGGCACAATGTTCAGTATTACGCCCGTGGTAGCGCAGTCTCTCCCGCTCGACTCGATCTTCGGAGCGTCGTTGCTCGGGTCTCCGTTACTCAGAGGGCCGCTCCAATTCACCGCAGGGTTCCTCGTCGGATTCGCCGCCGGCCTGCGCCCCGGCACCCCGGCCAGGCGGACCGTATCGCACCTCTTCGGCCCGGGTGAGCTTCGCGGTTGGCTGGTGTCCCTGGGAATCGGGCTCGTAGCGGGAACCGTATGCGGAATTTCGATCGGGTTCGTGGCCGGTAACGCACTCGGGCCGGGCCGCGGATTCCTGGCCGGGCTCATCTGCACGCTGGGGTTCGGGCCTGTGATCGCCATTGTCGTCCGGCTGGCTTCTCAGCTGCCGCACAAACGTCCGATATTGGACGAACGGCGGGCAATCCGTGACGATGCGCTGGTCGGGATCTCCCTCGCGTCAGTGATCGGGGTATTTCTCACGCTGATGTTCACGCTGCTCTACCTGGTGGTAGTGGAAGCGTCGGCGGACAGTTTGATCCGGCTGCCCCCGGTAGGACTGACATACATTCTCTTTGCCGCACTTTTTATTTCACCCGCGAGCATGCGATACCTGTGCGCAAAGCTGATATTCGCGCTCGACTCGACCTTTTCGCGGCGACCGGGGCCGTTCCTCGAATGGGCGCGCGACGCCGGTCTGCTCCGAGTGACCGGGGAGGCATATCAGTTCCGGCACCAGACCTACCAGCAGTGGCTGACAACGCGGCCTGCACCGAACACGCAGTGAAGACGACGTCTGACAGCACGGTGTCCAACGACCCGGTAGGCGAGCTCAGGCCAGCCAACCGCGTCGGTTGCGTTCCTGGAAGTAGAGGTCGTCCGCGTCGATGTCCTTCTGGGAGATCTCGCGCCGGACAGCCGTCTGCTGGGGGATCTGCCGCGGGGCCGGCGCGTGCCGGGGCTGTTCGCGCGGATCCGGCGCGGGTGGGCGTATCGCCGGCCGGTGGGCCGCCTGCGGTGCGGCCTGCCGGGCCTTCCCGATGCCGTCCTGGAGGCGGCGGACGAATTCATCCGGCGACCCGGGGGCGAGGGTGAATTCTTCGGCGCTGTGCTTGACCAGCAGGTATCGCCCGTCCTGCGGTAGATGGTCCATCCAGTGGAAGCCGTGCGGGTTTCCGGTGGGGCGGGAATCGGCGGCGGGGCCGGCGAACACTCCGACCTCGCCGACCCCCGACCGCGGCTGCCGTAGGATCCGGGTGATTTCTTCGGCACGCGATATCCGGGTGGGATGCCGGGCGTACTCCACTTTCCCGATATCGGCGCGGGTGCCGCGGACCGCGGTGAACCGGCCCGGCGCGCACCGTGGCAGGTACGACACTATCCGGGCCGCCAGGTCCGGCGCGGCGAAGGTGAGCAGGTGGATATCGCCGCCGTATTCCTTGGTCGGCCCGGGCTCCTGGACGGCCAGGGTTGCGGTTTTCCCGGCAACACCGGCGTGTATCCGCACGATCCGCTCGAACCCGCGGTCATAGGCGCCGTGTACTTCGACCCGGACCTGCGGTTCCAGCAGGGTCCGCAACGCTCGGTGCAGATTTTCGTCCGATATCGCGGCGAGCCGCTGCGCGGCCGCCACCCGAACGCGCTCGTATTCCTCTGCGGTGGGCGGTGTTTCGGTGGGGCCGAGCGGCAGCACCCGGATCGGATACGGCAACCGGTCGCGGTCGAGCCGTCGCACTGCCTGGTTGAACATCTCCCCACTCAGACGCCACTGCAGGCCGTTCACCCGCCGATCACCCCGCCCGGTGGTAGCGCCGGGGGCAGGGTGCCGAGCAGTTCGCTCCCCCGGTCGTAGATCAGGTAATCGGGGGTCTCGTGTTCGTCGTCTTCGTCGCGGTTACCGCGCGCGCCTCCCGGCGACATCATGCCGGGCATACCGGTGCGACCGGCCCGGTTACTGGTGTTGGCCGCGGTGGTGGTGGCAGGCGTGCCGGCCGGTTTACCGGGGCCACCGGGCACGGTCTGGCCGGGGATGAGCGGGGCGGTGGCCTGCGGAGTACCGGAGGGTGTTCCGGACGGGGTGCCCGCGGGTGTGCCAGGTGTGGTCGGGGTGCCCGTGGTGAGAGAAGGGGTCGTCGGCGTGGTCGACTGCGGGGTGGTCGACTGCGGTTCCGTGGACTGCGGCGTGGTGCTCTGCGGTTCCGTGGACTGCGGGTCCTCCCCCGTGGGCTGCTCCCCCGGATCTTCCGGATTCGTACCGGGATCGGTGCTGGTCCCGTTGGGGTTCGTCGTGCCCTGGGGTTTGTCGGTGCCCTGCGGTTTACTGCCGTCGTCGACAGGCTTCACCGGCTCGGGCAGCACCGGCGTCTTGCGGTCTACTTCCTCCGCGCCCGGCTCGTAATAGTTGATCATCACATTGCGGGCGGTCTCCTGGGCCTCGTCGGCACGGTACTGGGGAGTCTTGAAGATGTCGTCGGGGAGGAGAAGGTTGGTGACATAGTCAACATTGCTTTCGTCATCCGGCTTTCCGACCGACGCCTTGGCCTGGGCAAGATAACCTTCGATCAGATCGAGACCGTGCGCCACAATCTGGAAACTCGCGGCCAGCGAAGTGAACGAGGTACTGAACTCCCGCACCCCGTTGACTGCGGCGGTGCCGGACTGGCCGTTCCACCCGGCCTCGAGATCGGCGTTCACACCGTCGAGGAATTCCTTGTTCGCTTCGCGCGCTTCGGTTGTGAGCGCCCGCCAGGCATTGGCCTTATCGTTGATGAGGCCGGAATTCACACCTTGCAGCGCATCCCAGATCTGCTGATGTGTCATGCCCTCGAACCCGTCCTTCTGCAGGATCGCAGGTGGCCCGAACTGCCCGCCGAATTCGCTGACCAGCCCGGCGAGTTCCCCGTCCACGATGGCCCGGTCCTGATCCCATTTGGTGTCCTGGTCCTTGACCACCTGGTCATCGGCGGATTTGTTTCTCTCCGCCTCGTCGGATCGCCACCAAGCCATGATCAAACCCCCGCATTACCCAGCGCACTGGATGTCGATTCATCGGTCTCCTCGAGCCGACGCGCACACAGCTCGAAGGTTTGCTCCATGACAGTGACGATATCTAACGCGGTCTTCAACCGATTCGCAGCGGAGTCGGTATCTGTCACAGCCTTGTTCGCAAATTTGTTCCGCAGATAGCCGGCGGATCGAAGACCGCCGAAACCCTCTACGTACTGGAGCTGATCGGCCATGACCAGCATTTGCTCGAGCCGCGATTTGAAGGTGTGACAGCGGCCTTTGAGCTTGTCGCTGACATCTGTTTCCATGCGCAGCTCACCGCTCTCGGCCTGCGTCTTCATCGTTTGCCACTGCTGCAGTAACGTCGTCTGCGCAGTGTCCTGTCCAGGCTCAGCCACGGCGCCCTCCCCGATTCGAACTACCTGCGGCCATACCCGAACCGCAACTCTTCCGCCCCGTATTCATCTCATTCCGGCAGGTAGGGCTCGAGCGTCTGCGCGTGCCGGATTGCCAAGCCGCACGGCGGCGATTCCGGGATCGAACTGCGCTCGCTGTAGTACCAGCTGGCATAGACATTCAGCATCCCCTTCTGCATGGGGAGGCTGACATAGCAGAGCCGGATCGGGTCTTCATTACCGACGAGGTGGTACGTAAGACCAGAGCGATCGTTGATCTGCACGGGCTCGATCCCGGTCACCTGAGTGTTCTTGTACACGTCGTCCTGTGTGAAGACGGTGGCGCCGACGCCAACGAAATACGGACCATCAGTGGCCCTCCACGTGCACATCCGCCACGCGGCCCTGTCTCCGGGCGCGTCGAATACCGCGCTCTTGCTGGCCGGGTCCACTTCGGTGGCTCGCAGGGCCTCGTCCGACAGTTCCGAGCACGGATTCCATTCGACGTGCTGTTCCCCGCTGGTGGTGCTCGCCCCCTCCGCCGCTGGTTCCCCACCGACCGTGTCCCCGCATCCCGCCACCATCGTGGCCGCCACTATCGCAGCCACGGAGATCCCCAATACCCCTGTGTACTTCTTCCTCGCGGCGCGCATGCCCCTCCTGCCCGGCGTGTGAACTATCCACACGAAATCAGCCCTCACGATACAGGCTCACAATCCGACCCAGCACGGCAACGCGATCGTGCGCATGCGCCACAGGGGTCATCGGACGCGACTCGGCGTGAACGACTTCCAAACCTGAGAGACGGGCACGAAGTCAGGCAGAAGCGTACCGGCCCGTCCGAAGCCCCAGCGTGAACGCTGCCCAGTCTGCGGCAGTGAAGGCCAACGCTGGACCGGCTGGATTCTTCGAGTCCCGGACCCCCACAGTCGCAGCATCGAACCAGGCCACCTCGACACATTCTCCGGTCGAGTCGCTGTAGGAGGATTTGAACCACTCGGCGCCGGGTGCGCAAGTACTCATTGCTCGTATCTCCTTGCTACCTGCCTGAGCAGATCCCTCGATTGGCACTCGTCCAGTGTGGCGTCCCGGAGTGACTCATGGATATCCCGGTAGACCTTCACATCGTCGCTGCTCTCGAAAAACATCGTTCCCATGGTTGTTTCGGTGTGCACCACAGGCGGCTCGCTACCGAACTCCCTGCTGTTCGGAGGGAAGTCAATGATGATGTAGGGCAGGACCGGCGCCCAGGTCCCGGGGAATCCCGCGGCGAACGGCAGAATGCGCACAGTGACGTTGGGCCGAGTACTCATATCAGCAATATGCCGTAGTTGACGGCTCATGACTGCAGGTGACCCGACCCGGACGTGCAACGCACTCTCGTGGATCAGGAACTCCGCTTGTATCGGTCGGTGCTGCCTGGTCAGGATTGCCGCCCGACGCATCCGGAGCCCCACCCGCTGCTCGACATCTTCTGGAGTATCGACCGGAAAGAAGGGCCGCACCACATACCTCGCATAGTCCAGGTTCTGGAGAAGACCAGGAACGATCGCAGATTGGTAGAGATGCAATTCCGACGCTGCGGATTCGAGCCCTAAATAGGTGTCGAATCCAGCTTTCATCAGATGCGTACCCGCCCACCATGATTTCGTGGCTCCCTGCTGCGCAAGGTTTTTGAGTTCTTCGATCTGATCATCTGGGAGTTCGTACAGCCGCGCGAACCCATCCACATCCCGGAGTTTGACCTTTTCGTTGTGCCCCTTCTCCATTCGGATGACCGAGGTCTTGCTCATCTCCATTTCCTGCGCCGCCTGTTCCAGCGTGAACCCCGCCCCCTGCCGCGCCTCCCGCAACGCGCGCCCCAGTTGCCGCCGCGGCAGCGTAGAACCAGGCTGATCGTCTCGAACCACGAACTCCCCTTCCCCTCAACGGCACGAAGCCGCCGCGCATCCGGCCCGCTTCATACACCTGCGATGGGCGGAACGTTCCCGCTCTCCCGAGCTTTCCTGCGTCGATCGGACTGTCCCGCTGAGCCGTTCGGATACGGCTCCCCGGGAGAAACATAACCATATGGCCGAACGCCATGGAAGGTCCTTGACCAGGTATTCCCACGGTTCTGCAACGGACATTCCGTAGTGGAACACCCAGCGCGGCAGCCACCACCTCCATGAT
The DNA here is from genome assembly GCF_044453135.1 of Nocardia sp. NPDC051750. Classification (NCBI taxonomy): domain Bacteria; kingdom Bacillati; phylum Actinomycetota; class Actinomycetes; order Mycobacteriales; family Nocardiaceae; genus Nocardia; species Nocardia sp. NPDC051750. The sequence goes on from NZ_JBITCK010000009.1 coordinate 283,146, forward strand.
TGGGAGGCGACGAGGCAGGATCGATGTTAGAACAACGCGAGTGCAGATCTTCCGTACCGCAACCTGCGTCGACTCCGACCATCCGGAGTTCACGCTGGTTTTCCGCGATGAGCCGCCGACACCCTACGCGGCGAGCTGGATTTTGGACCACTTCCAGAACGCTGTGGCGGAGGGGGCTCGTTTCGTGCCCGGGCAGACAGTCGGGATCGGATGGCGGGCGCTGCGGGTCAGCGAACGCGATGATCGAACTCTCGGGCTCGAAGAACGTGTTGCCGAGGGCATCTGGGAAGAACATGTCGATCAGGCGATGAGCGATATGTGGTATCAGGTCGAGGCGGCCGCGAAACTGGGCCTGCCGGAAGCACCGGACTCCGTCGCCGAGGATGATGTGGCGATCGCGCAGCCATGTGCATTCGAAGGCGAGGCGCTTAGCCTCAACCGTCTCGGGCCGGACTCGCCGCAACACGGTGCGTGGACGATCAGTTGTGTGGAGGAGCACGACCACGCCGGATGGTCTCCCATTGAGCTGTTCCAGCTGTCGGCCTCGCTCCCGTTTGTCACCCAATTCCTTGCTCTGCCACCGGAAACTGGACTGGTCATCGAACGCCACCTGGAACCATTGACCGGCGGTGTCATGGCCGGCGTGGCACACCGAGGCACGGCCCTGACCCCGCCCGACGGTATGTATTTCGGGCCGGAACCCGCATCCATCGACTCCATGCCCATGGCGCACTTCGCGATCCTCCAATTCGGTGAGGGTCTGTATCGCACGTCGATCGGCGATCAGCACGGGCATCCCGAGATCGTCGTCCGTGTCACCGAGCCGGCCGTACCGGGCATACAGGAGTCGCTGGTGCAGTGGATCCTGGACGATCTGCAGGATTCCCTTGCCACGGGAACTCGTTTCGCACCGGACCAGACGATCCGGGTCGGTGGGCGCACCCTGCGCGTGGTCGAACGGTCCGACGGGATGCTGGGACTACTGGAACGCGTCGGCACCGACCGCTGGGAGGAGCACGTCGAGCAGACCCTGCGCGACCTGTGGTATCAGAAAGAAGTCGCGGCAAGCTTCGGCCTGGAGCAACAGTTGGATTTTCCGGCCGACGACCAGTATGTGGCTGTCGCCGAATGCGTGAACGAAACGATTCCCGCGCTGCTACTCACCCGCGGGGACACGACCGACCCGGATTCCTCCGGCTGGATGCTGTGCTGCCTGCGTGATCACGACCACGGAGAGTGGTCTGCGCGAACCATCTGGGACCTGTCCGACTCGATGCCGTTCGCCATTCAGTTCCTTGCGCTTCCGGTGAACACATCGATTGCCATCGAGGCTCCCCATGCCACTCCCACCGGACGCATCGGGGTCCGGGCCCTGTACAACGGCCGGCATCTCATCCCGGCGCCCGGCTCCTATCTATCCGAACTCAATGCACTATGAGCTCGGGACGGGGCCTCGTTGGTGGGTTCCGCCGAAGACATCGTCAACGGTATTCGCGTGCAGTACCCGCTTGATCCATGCTCGGAGCTGGTCGGAAGACGCTGATTCGATCCGGTGGACGGCGTCGGCGGGCAAGTCACCGAACCGCTCCGTCATCAGCTCGAGCAAGTCCTCTATCCGGGCCGCGACTCGGCCACGGTCTTCCAGCATTTCTGCGGTGGTCACCGCCGCATCCTTCACCAATGGGTGGATCTGTCCGAAGTCCTCGACCAGCCTGGTCAGCTCGGCCCGGCCGACCTCACCCGCCTGCAACACGTAGTTCATCAGCTGCTGCAGAGTCTGCATCGGTTCCGGGCCGAACTCCTCGGCCACTTTTACGCGCAAAATGCTGGCGGCGTTCTCCTTGCGGAACATGACGCCGCCCGAAAGAAGACGTCGTGATGACTCCCCCGCTTCTTGCTCATAGCGGGCGAGCATAGGCAGCGGTCCGCCAGGAATTCAAACAAACAGCAGCGCAGCGTGATCGAAGCGTTCGCAGGTCCTGCCGACGGTACGAAACGGCCCAGGATCCGGTCCGATTCGGACGTCTGCAACCGGCACAACGTTCCGGACTCTGGGCTGACGGTCCGATCGAATTCGACTGTTCTGCTGCGCCGTTCGAATACCACGCTGTCCGCGCAACATAGCCACGTGACCGAACGACACAGAAACCCCTTGACCAGGCGATTGCGGCAGTTCAGCAAAGGATGCTCCACGGTGGAACCCGCAGTGCCCGAAGCGTCTCGAATCGGGCCGGCGGCTGGCACCCGCCCCGGGCACGACGTCTCGGCGGGCAGGACCCACCAGGCCGTGCTGGGTGAATGGCGTGCCGTGTGGCGGCGCGACCGGCAGCGGATCCGGATCATCCGGGTACGCAATATCTCCGACGACCGGACAGTGCTGGCGATCACCGATCCGGACAGAGCTCCCGACCTCGCCGATATGCGGGAGCGATTCCCGGAACTGTCCGCCTTGTGGGACGAGATCCGGCACCAGTTCTGGGCACGACCGACTCAGGACACCAGCCGATGAGCCCGATCCGCTACCCCGACCCGGAATCCATCGACGAAATCACCGCCCATTACCTGTTGTCCACCCCCTGGACCCTCGGACCGATGCTGTACGGGTTCCGGTTCGACGGCGAAGCCATCCACGCCGGATGCGCGGCCGTCGATCTCACCGGTGACCGCGGTGCCGACGAGCCCAATCCGATCCACCTGCGGGCCGCGCAGCTGCGCACCGAGCTCGGCCCCGAAACATTCGGCTTCGGGTTCGTATTCCCGGTGTTCGCCGATCAGCTCGCCGACCGGCCGGAGAACCGGCACATCCCCGAACAGGTCCGCCGGGCAGCCCGGCAGCTCCCCGGGGTCGGCGACCTGATCGTCGCCGTCGTGATGGACGCAACCGGACGCCAGTGGTGGGCAGTTGCCGACCGGAATCTGATCGAACTGGATCCCGTGCGCATCCGTGTCGCCGCGACGCCGCCGGACCAGTGGCAGTTACCCGGCACACTCGATGCCTCGCTGTGGACCGCTGCGCTCGCACTCGACGAAACGAATCACCCACACCTGCTACGTCTGGGGAGAGCACCACGGCCGAATACGTGAGGTCAGGACCTGGACCAGCCGCCGGTACGGCGTCGTTTCCGGGAAAGACGGACCTACCGTCGATTCCTGTCGCCGGGTGCCGTTACAGTCGCTGAATTGCCGGCCAGTGCAGTTCGAGGAGTTGGTATGGACGGTGCCAAACGAATGATCGGCCCGATGTCACTGGTGTGGACACTGGGCGTCCCGGTGGCGGCCGTCGCCTTTATGACAGGTGCGCTGTACTTGGGTGCGGCGATAGCCCGGTCGACGGGTTCGGAAGCGGCTTTGGCGTTATTTCTTCCGGTTAGCGCGGCGCTCGGTTTGGCTGCGTGGATGGTCGTTCTGGCCGCAGCTTGGCGAGTACGCCGAAAGTATCTACGGCGCGCAGGGACCACGGTGTCTGCGACGGTGGTCGAGTCCGATCTGGGGCGTAAACACAGTCACAGTCCGCTCAACTTCGATTTGTGGCGGGTTCGCGTCGAGGTCCGCTTTCCGCACCCGGAATCGGGGAGCGACGCCCGTGTACGTAAGCAGTACTCCTACCCTCAATTCTTTGGGGCACGAGCACGCGCACTGGTCGAGCGGCTCGGCACCGGCGCCTCGGTCCCCGTGGTAGTACACAAGAATTCCGTGTTAGTCGACGTACCCAAACGCCCTACCTGGGCCGACATCTGGTGACTCGGCGCATAGCGCACAGCGAGGCGCCTCACCCCATGCGTGCGTGAAAACCTCGATTCCGCGGCCAGGAACGCGTGCCCTACTCCGGCAGGTATTTGCTCAACTGCTGGGCTACCCGCTGATTCGCTGCGCAAAGCCCGTCGCCCTTGGCTTCGCCGGGGTCCCGCCGAACCGACAGCGATGACCACAGGAAAGCCATCCCGTCCGACAGTTCGATCCCGATGTGGCAGAACCGCTGGCGCTCGGGATCCAGGTTTACGGTGAATTCGGTGGCCTTTCGTGAATCGATGTCGGCGGGCCCGACCGGTCTGTAATGCTGATATCGGGGGTCGGTGCCGAACTCTTCCAGACCGGGAGAGCCATAGTAGAGCCAGAAGGTGAACCACTCCTCGTCGGAGGCCTTCCAGGTACAGCCGGTCCAGTCTTCGAAATCGACGCCGTCCGTTCCTGGACGGGCCGATTCCGGTTTCAACCCTGCTTCGGAGAGCGCGGAGTCCGGGATGCTGCACGGATCCACACTGGTATCTTCACCGTTCCCGCATCCTGTGCCCAGCAGGACGCCGACGCTGAGCACCAGTGCGGCGAGGCGCTCGTTCACACCAACCATGACTTGCCTTCCGGGTATTCGTCCAGGTCATCGGGCCAATCGCTGGGACCGACCACCTGTTCCCGGCCTGCCCGGGGACGCTGCACGGGGGGCAGAGGAGGTGGGGGCGGAGGAGGCGGCGCGGGCGGAGCAGCACCCCAGTTCCACTCGTATGCTGGAAGCGCCTTCAGCTCCGGGACTTCCGGTGGCAGGGGCATGGCCAGACGCTCGATATCACACCATCGGCATTCACCAGCGGCGACCCTCATCGCATAAGCCTTCAGTTCGGGGGAGGATGCCGGACTGTCGGCCATTCGTTGCAACAGGCCCTCGGTGACCGGAATCGGCTCGCTCCAGAGCTCGGCAAGTTCCGTGCGCTCGAGGCGCAGACGCGCCGTTTCCAGATCGCCGACGGCGTTCAAGACCCGGCGGGCGACGGCCTCCAACTTGGGGTCGAGATCGGACTCAAACACAAGTACCTCGGTGACAGGTGACGCTTCCGTGCTGATGGATGAACGTGCGATGGCATCGGGAGTTCATTATGTCGCCGCTTGCCAGGGTTGCTGTCCTGAGCCGATCTCGTAGGAATCCTTCGGCCTGTTGAGCGTATCTTCTGCGTGGGCGATCGAATTGATGTCGTTGACGAGTGCGGCCTTCTTCGCGGCATCCGCCACGGCACCCGTCACCGGTTCCATCTTCTGCTGGACCCATTCTTTCCCTTTGCCCACCGGATCGGTGACGAACTGCAGAAGCTCGGTGATACGGTCGCGCAAGTGCTCGATTTCTCGTTTTATATCGAGCACCATATCCACGACTTTCCAGATCTTGGTGCTGAGATCGATGGCTTCGGCAATGGTACCGATGACAGGGATCTTCTTTGCCACGAACTTCAAGACATCCTTGACGCTGCGGAATTCGACCATCGACACAATCATGTCTTTGAGCTTTTCGCAGGCCGTCCGGATACATTCGCGGATTCTGTCGGAGATGACATTGAAGAGATCGCAGATCACGCGGCCAGTCGGGCCCTCCCACTTCATCGCGGCGATCTGCGGGCGCGCCCAATCCTCGAATGCTATGGCAGCTTGCCCGTTCCAGTTCGGCCCGACCTTGCTGAGTCCGTCCTCGAGGTTCGCCGCCAGAGCCTCCATGCCGTTTCCGGCTACCTTGTAGGTTTCGCCGATCCGGCGCAGTTCGTTCCAATTCACCGTGATCGGGTTGAGAACCGTCTCGAGTATATTGATCTCTTCACCCGCCATCCGGGTGACATCCTTGATGGCGTCGTTGACATCTCCGAGCACACCAGTGGTCTCGGAGATCAGATCCGCGAGCTCCGGGGGCGCCGCGGACGGAGGATCCGTCTTGATGATATTGGGCTTCCCGTACCAGATCGAAGCGTAGTAATCCTTGACCACGCCCGGGTTTTCGAAGCCCGAGTCAACCGCAACCGGTTGGCCGGTATGCATATCAATGGTTGCCGCATTGAGCGCCTCATAGGTCTGCTTATCCTGCTCGTGATAAAGCCATGCGGCGTTGTTCAGTTCGGTACTGGTGGATAGGTTCGCGCCCGATATACCGGACAGCCGGTTCGAAGTGGCTTCGGCTGCGAGTGTGAAGGGCTGCAGCAGCGGCTGGAAAACCTCGCCGCCGAAACCGGCAGCACTGACGGGGCAATGCTCCCGCGTCAGCGTCACGATGCGGTATCCGTCGTTGGCGATCTCTTCCATCGCTTTGCTCAACCCAGCCAGGTGCTGGGGATCAGCGAGAAGGTCTTCTGGCATGGGGATTCTTTCGGATTGACATATTCGATATGGCGTTGGTTCCTGCGACGTGCCGGGGTTCTATCGTCCCCACGTCGGCCGGCACGGGAACTATTTCGAGGCGACCGGCTGATCCGCGGGTGACGGGTCCGGGGCGACGCCGTCGTGGGCGACCAATGCTTCTTCCCGGCCCAGCGTCGGCCCGGACGCCAGCAGTCCGACGATCGGCCAGGGTGCGGGTTCGGCTTTCTCCGGCATACCCAGGGCTTTCGCGGCGTCGGCGTTCTTGATCCCGAAGCGAACACCGGTGTCGGCGATATAGAAGACGCTGTCCTTACGTTTGCTGTCCGGCTCGATGCCGGTGGTCTGCACGTAGGCACCCGTGCCCGGCGCGATGTAAGTCGAGTCGACGTTCTGGCCCGAACCGTCGGCTTGCGCGAGCGGCACCAGTTTCGCCGTGTCCGCCATCGGCAGGCTCACCCCGGTGATCACCTCCAACTCGGCACGGGTGCCGGTGTTTTCGCCCGCCTCCGGGATCGGTTTCCAGGACAGGCAGCTCACCGGCAGGTCCTTGGCGTCGAGGACGCTCGGCGCCGTCGCCGGGTAGCTCTGCACCTGGAGCGCCGAGGACATGTTCACCGCGCTGCGCTGGGCCTGGTCGATGGTGTAGTCGCTGGAGGTCTGCGGGTTGGCGTTGCGGACGATATCCGCCGTCAGCGGGGAGATCGGCTGCAGACCGTCGGCCAGCACCACATAGAACTCCTTGGTCGTGCCCACCTCCACGACCTCACCGATCCGGTGATCACCGATCTCGTAATCGGGGACACCGCCGGGGTCGGCGATCGGCGGGGCGACGATCGGCAAGACCTCGGGGATCGCGTTGATCAGGCCCTCACTCACCGGGCGCGGGGTCGCACCGGTGATGTTCAGGGCGTCGGTGACCGGCCGGTCGTTCATATCGACGCGGGCGCGTTTCCTGTCGTAGATCAGGTAGGTGTGCTTCTCCCCCTGCACCAGCAGCGCCTTACCCGGATCCAGCGGCGAGGCCTTCGCGCCGAGTTCGAGACCGCCGGCCAGCACCGAGGTGGTGCGGTCGGAACTGCCGTCGTTCTTCAGCACATCGCAGATGGTCCACTGCCGCCCCTTGCCCTCGGAGTCGTAGTGGATCGCGCTGGGCGCCCCCGGAATACCGATCAGCGGCCCGCGCGCCTTCTTGCCGACCTCGGATTCCTTGACGATCACCGCTTCCGGTGCCTCACCGGCGGCCAGCCGGGCGGACGCCAGATTCAGCGCCGGATGCACGACATCGTTGAGAACCACATAGACAGAGCCCGATTCCTTGCCGATGAGCAGCGTGTTGTCGCCGACCTTGTCCTGCGGCTTCAGCAGGGCCAGCACACCGCATCCGGCCAGCACCACGATGGCCAGGACCAGGCCGACTACATACGCGCGCACCTGGGAACGCATGGGGTCGTGCAGCATCCGCACGTCGCGCCGCACCAGCGCATGCTCCATCCGGCGAACCAGAAAGTTGTACCCGCTGATCTGCCAGCGAGTAGTGGGCTTTGAAGGCATCGTCATTCCCCCGAACTGTGCTCGTGCTCGCGGAACACAGTACAGTTCCCGGGGACGTAGTTCAGCTCGGCCGCCGATAATCGGGCCGACACCGGGTACCTGGGGGACTCATTATGGCCGTTCCAGCCACAGCGGGACGCAGGCGAAACCTGCTGTTCGGACGCATCTCGATGCCGAATCTGCTCATCGCGCAGGTACTCGCGCTCGTCGCGGCGACGATCGTGCTGATCGTCGGGCTGAATCCGCTGATCGCGCTGGGAGTCGCGGTCGTGGTGGGGCTGATCCCGCTCATCCCGATCCGCCGCCGAGTCCTGCTGGACTGGATCGCCACCTGGTGGAACTACCGCGCACACCGCCAATACCGGATCGGTGACAGCGACGATTTCCGCGGCCCCGATGATCGCTCGCTCGGGTTGTACTGGGACGAGAGCCGGGTCGTCGCGGTCGTCGAGGTGCTGCCGCCGCGCGGCGGGCTCACCCGGATCGACCGCACCGCGGTGCACGCCTCGCATCTGCTGCCGATGGCCGAGCTGGCGACCTGCCTCGCTCAGCACGACATCCTGCTCAGCGGTATCGATATCATCAGCCACGGTCACCGCAGCCGATCCGGTACACCGGCGGGCCCCATCTACGAATCGCTGCTCGGCCCGCTCCCGGCGACGGCGCATCGCACCGTCTGGCTGGCGATCGGGTTCGATATGGTCGACTGCCCCGGCGCCGCTGCCCGGCGCGGCGGCGGTGACGAGGGCGCGGCGCGCTCGGTGACCATCGCGACCCAGCGGATCGTGCGCACGCTGGAAGACGCCGGTTGCGCCTCCCGCGTATTGACCGCCTCGGAGATCCGGTCGGCGGTCCGGCAGGTTCTCCACGGCGCCGACGCCCGGGACCTCACCCACCGCTGGCGGTACGCCGAACTCGGCAACAGCGTGAACATCGGGGCGGCGATCGACCCGAAACAGCTGGGGTCGGAGATCCTCTCGCAGCTGTGGGTCGCGGAATCCCGGGGCACCACGGTGGCGGTCCGGTTGCGCCCCGGCACCACCGCGGACACCGTGCACATCGGGGCGGCCTGGCGGTCGACCCTGCGCGAACTGCCGGAGAAGACGAAAACGAAGAATATGGTGTCGGTGAACGGCCGGCACCGCGACAGCCTGCTCGCCCACCTGCCGATCGGCATCCCGGACCGGGAGGATGTGGTGCCGACCGCCGAATATCCGATCGAGGTCCTGGACGCGCTCGCGCTGCCGTCGTCGGGCTGCGGGCAGATGATCGGCTCGGACGACGAGGGCAACGGTGTCGCACTGCGCATCGTCGGCGCCGGTATCTCCGCGGTCTACGTCGCGGGTGAGCTGTATCTGGCCCAGCAGCTGGTGTTCCGGGCGCTGGCCGTCGGTGAGCGCATCCTGGTGCGCACGGACCGGCCGCACGCCTGGTACCAGCTGATCGAGACGATCGGAAATTCCGAACGCCTGATGCTGGCGATGGAAACCCACCAGTCGGACGCCGGTTTCACCGCGACGGTGGTGGACGGGGTGCTCGCCCCGGCCCCGCATGCCGGTATCACCACGATCTACGTCACCGGCGACCCGATGGGCTGGCCCGCCACCAAACCGGACCTGTCCATCCAGCAGCCCGGCGCGATCGGCAACCGCGTGGTACTCCGCACCGCGACCACCCAGATCCCGCTGAACCTGGTCTCGATTCCCCGCGAACACACTTACATCGGCGAACCCCGCACCCGCCAGCCCGCACCCCAGCAGGCCCGCCCCGCGCCGGCCCGTCCGGGCCCCCCGGCCCGCCCCGGCCCCGAGCGCCAGCCGCAGCGTCGCTGAGCGAGCTAGCAGCTCACACCGCCGAGGTCACCGGCCGAAAACAGATTTCAGCAGGTCGCCCGCGATCCGGTTCACCGGTGCCAGGACGCGGCGGCGTACCCAGGAGAGCGGGCGCACCACGACCACAGCCCATACCTTTCCCAGCCCCCGCAGCACAGGTCGCAGTGCGAAGCGGTACACGAACACACACGGCACGACGATCAGCACCCGGACCACCGCGGTCGCACCCCGCCAGCCGTACGACGCGACGGCCGCGAGGAAATTCCCGCCCGGCCGCAGCACCCACCGCCACAGCAGGCGCAGCGGCCATTCCACACACCAGCGCCACAGCCACCGGCCGGTCACGGCGATCGCGTACCAGACCGGCCCCAGCACCCGTCGCCACCACCACTCGACGGTCGCGACGAAGGCGTACAAGACGGGCCGCAGAAACCACTGCCACAACCACTGGTCGATCACATACGCCAGCGGGCGCAGCACCCAACGGCGCAGGAACGTACCCAGCGGCCGCAGCACCATCCCCCACAGAAACCGCCGTAACACCACATCTCGCACGAACCGCCACAGCGGCCGGATCAATCGCTCCCAGACGAACCGGCTCACCGGTACCAGCAGCTTCTCCATGACGAAGTCGGCCACGGTCACGATTGCCCGGCCGCACAGCTTCACTGCCTCCCACACCAGCCGCACCGGCACGAGCACAACGACCGCAATCGCCCGAACCAGCCATTCACCGGCCGATACCGGTCGCCGCGGCTCCGATGGATCTGTCGAATTCATCGAATCCTCCTCCCGCCCGGCATCATCGCACCCCGCCGGCCACACCGCACCGGTAATAGCCCCATGCGCGCCCAGCGGCCCCTTGGCTTCCCGACGCACACTCGATCGAACATGCTCAGCGACGGCGCCGAGTTCGGCGAGGCCCTTGAAGGTTCTGGCCCGGCCCTGCTTTCAGCCCTCGAAGCACATGCGGCGCGGCCGCGAGTCCCGCAGGGCGGAAAGAAAGGCCCAAGACGTCCGAAACCCCCGCGCTCAGGTAGAGCCTGGGTAAGGATCTGCGGCGCGGGCCGCCGCCAGTGCCCGGCCCCACCAGGCCAGCTGGGTCAGCATGCGGTCCGCGGCGTCGATGGCGGCACCGTCTGTGGTGTTTCCGTCCGCATCGAACCGTTTGCGGGCGCGATGGAAGCTCACCGATTCGCGGACCGAGACCATATGGATCTCCGCGACCACCTGCCGCAGCTGCTCCACCGCGCGCAGTCCGCCGGAGAGGCCGCCGTAGGAGACGAATCCGATCGGCTTGGCTCGCCATTCGTGTTTGGCGCTGTCCAGCGCGGTTTTCAGTGAGGCCGGGTAGCCGTGGTTGTACTCCGAGGTCACCGCGACAAAAGCGTCGGCGGCGGCCAGCCGCTGCCGGAAATCCGCGGTCTCCGGTGTTTCGCTGAGGTCCGGCGGCAGCGGGATATCCAGCAGGTCCATGACCCCGGTGTCGAATTCCGGCCGGCTACCGGCGGTGCGCACGAACCAGTCCGCGACCACGGGCGCGAAACGTTCCGGCCGGATACTGGCGACGATCACCTCGAGTCGGAGCGGCGTGTCCACGGCACGAGGGTAGCCCGGCATCCGGCCGCCCGGCTCAGGGCAGTTCGAAGGGCAGCGCGACCCCGGCGTGCACCCGGCAGTGTTCGCAGGTGTCCGTCTCCGCGACCGCGGCGACGGCGTCGTGGACGAGTTGTTTGAACGGTCCGATATTGCGTTCGAATTCGGCGAAGACCTCCGCCGCCCGCACCCCTTCGCCTTCCGTGAGACCGGCGTCCAGGTCGGTGACCAGGGCGACGGCTGCGTAACACATTTCCAGTTCGCGGGCGAGGACAGCTTCGGGGTAACCGGTCATATTGACCAGGTCCCAGCCCTGTGCGGCATACCACCGGCTCTCGGCGCGGGTGGAGAAACGCGGGCCCTGGATCACGGCCATGGTGCCGTGCGGGTGCACGTGAACGGCGCTGTCCGCGGATTTCACGGCGACCGCACGCAGGTCGGGGCAGTACGGGTCGGCGAAGGCGACGTGGATGCCGTTGGCGTCGAAATAGGTCTGCGCCCGGCCCGAGGTCCGGTCGACCAGCTGATCGGGGATCACCACCGTGCCCGGCCCCCAGTCGGGGCGGAGGCTGCCGACCGCGCACGGGGCGAAGATTCGCCGCACCCCGAGCGACCGCAACGCCCACATATTCGCCTGGTAGGGCACCGTGTGGGGGGAGTATTCGTGCCGGCTGCCGTGCCGGGGCAGGAAGGCCACCGGACGCCCCTCGACGGTGCCTACCGCGATCGGGGCGCTCGGATCGCCGTACGGTGTGCGTACCGTGACCGCGTCCACGGCGCCGTCGAAGAAGTCGTAGAATCCGCTACCGCCGATAACTGCCAGCGCGGGCCGATGGTGGGAAGTCATAGTATCGATTCTCGCGCGCCTCGTCCGCGAGCGCACGGCGGGCACCTGACAGGAACCACCGGGCGAATGTACCCTGTGGGGGTATTGACGGTCTTCCGACCGGCACAGAGGAGATATCCGGTGACTTCCGACCCCACCCCCGCCGACCCCGCCACCGGCACGGCGGCTCATGATCACTCGAGCCACGGTTACATCACCAACAAGGACGACTACCTGAAACGGCTGCGCCGGATCGAGGGCCAGTCGCGGGGGCTGCAGCGGATGGTCGAAGAAGAGAAGTACTGCATCGATATCCTCACCCAGGTCTCCGCCATGACCAAAGCGCTGCAGGCTGTCGCGATGGGGCTGCTCGAGGACCATCTGAGCCACTGTGTCGTCGACGCCGCGGTCGCCGGCGGCCCGGAGGCCCAGGCCAAGATCAAGGAGGCGACGGACGCGATCGCGCGTCTCGTCCGCTCCTGAACCCGGCGCCGGGCCCCTTCCGACTACCTGGGCTTACGCGCCCTGGGTCAGCAGTGGCGCCAATGCGCGCAGGGCGCCGAGATAATCTTCGCCCAGCGCCTGCAGGGCCAGGTGGTCGGCACCTGCCTCGATATGCGCCCGGACCTGCTCGGCGACCTGCTCGGCCGACCCATGCACGGCGAGCACATCGAGCAGGCGATCGCTGCCCGGCTTCGCGATATCGTCGTCGGTGTAGCCCAGCCGGCGCAGGTTGGTGGTGTAGTTGCGCAATCCGAGATACATCTCGACGACCGAGCGACCGGTGGCGCGGGCACGTTCCGGGTCGGTATCGACGACCAGTTTCTGCTCGGGAACCAGAAGGGCGTCACCGACAGCTTTGCGCGCCTGAGCAGTGTGCTCCGGTGTGGTGAGGTAGGGCAGCGCGCCCGCGGTGCGGTCCCCGGCCAATTTCAGGACCTTGGGCCCGAGCGCGGCGAGCATCCGACCGGACACCGGCACCTTCGCGGCATCCAGTTCGTCGAGATATTCGACCAGCGCCTCGTACGGGGAACGATATGGTTTGTCGGCCTCCGGATGGCCGCACCCGATACCGAGGACGAAACGTCCCGGGAACCGCTGCTCGATCCGGTGATAGGACTCGGCGATCTCCCCCGCCGGCGCGGTCCAGATATTGACGATGCTGGTCCCGACCTTCAACGTCTCGGTGGCCGCCAGCAGATCCTCCACCACCGGGAGGTCGGGAGTGGGCGATCCGCCCAGCCAGAGCGTCCCGTAACCGAGACCTTCCAGCTCAGCCGCCACCTCCGGGGTGAACAGCTTGTAGTACCGCCATACGCCGTAACGTCCGAGATCAATCGCCATAGTCATCGCAACCTTGTCGTCGGCCGGACCATTCCGCCACCGACCCTATCCCCAGGTCGCCACCGCCCAACGGGTCCCGCGCCGACCATCCAGGGCAACGCCGGCGCTGGTTCATCGGAGGCAGTTGCCGCAGCGGGATGTTTCTGCCGAACTCGCTCCGGCGCATCTCCGATCACCTCCAGGCGCTGGGCTCACCGGCACCACGTCCTGGCGCGATAGTGGTCGGCCGGCTCCCGCTCCACCCGAGCTCCGGCAGTCGCGGCAACGCGGCCGGCGGGAACGGGCCGGCCGAGGCGGACGTAGAGGTACGCCTCTACCTACCCTCCACCGCAGCAGCCGCCGGTCCCGACCGACCGGACCTCCCGTGTCTGCGCGTTCCGGGCGGCCAGCTCGGATTCCGCCGGGTAATCGACCGCGACCAAGCTGAGTCCGTGGGCGGGTGCCACCGTTACCGCGCTCGAACGTCGGCGTTCGTCGAGCAGCCCGGCCGTCCATTCCGGTGTGCGCCGCCCCTCACCCACCGCGAGGACCGCGCCCACCAGGCTGCGCACCATCGACCAGCAGAAGGCGTCCGCGCTCACGTACGCGTCGAGCCGGTTTCCGTCGCGGACCCAGTCGTAGCGCTGCAGCTCCCGGATGGTGGTGGCGCCCTCCCGGCGCCGGCAGAAAGCGGCGAAATCGTGCAACCCCAGGAGAGTGTGCGACGCGGCCCGCATGGCCTCGAGATCGACCGGCCGGCACCCTACGACGCTGCGCGCGGACAACGGGTCCGCACCGTACGGCGCGGTGGTGAGGCGGTAGACGTAGTGGCGGCGGATCGCGGAGAATCGCGCGTCGAATTCGGCCGGGACCGTGCGGATTCCGGTGATCCGGACATCTTTGGGCAGGAACTTCGCCATCCGGTGGATCAGCTTGTCCGTATCCACCTCGGCCCCGCTGTCGAAATGCGCGACCTGCCCTTCCGCGTGTACTCCGGCATCGGTCCGGCCCGCCACGGTCAACTGCACCGGTTCCCGCAGTACCTTGCCCAGCGATTCCTCCAGCACGCCCTGGACGGTCCGCAGACCGGGCTGACGCGCCCAGCCCACGAAATCCGTACCGTCGTAGGAGATATCCAGCCGGAACCGGGTCTCGGGCATTGCCGCTGCCGATTCGACTCCGGCCACCGGGTCGGCACGAACGCCCTCGCGTACCGACCCCACGGACGACCCTGCCGCCGCGGCGCCGCGCGGGCCGGTCGCTGCCGCGTCGTCCTGGGCGGCGGCGTCCGTGGGTTCCGGCTCGTGTTCGCTCACCAGATCTTCCTCCGGATACGGGACGAGCCCGCACGCCCATAGCGGGCGGCGGGCTCGTCGACGAACCGGGCACACGAATCGAACGCGTCCCCGGCAGACGAATTACGCCTTGTCGTCGGCCTTCTCCTCGGCCGCGGCTTCTTCCGCCGGAGCCTCGGTGACCTCGGCTTCGGTGGTCTCGGTCTCGGCCTCGGGGGCCTTCTCCTCGACCTTCTGCGACGCGGCCACCCGGCGGGCGCGATCGGCTTCGTTGGTCACGGTCTGTTCCCGGACCAGCTCGATGATCGCCATGGGGGCGTTGTCACCCTTACGCGGCAGGGTCTTGATGATCCGGGTGTAGCCGCCGGAGCGGCCCTCGAACGACGGGCCGATCTCGGCGAAGAGATCGTGCACGACATCCTTGTTCCGGATCACCTTGAGCACCTCGCGGCGGTCGGCCAGGGTACCGGCCTTGGCCTTGGTGACCAGTTTCTCGGCGTAGGGGCGCAGCGCCTTGGCCTTGGCTTCGGTGGTCGTGATCCGACCGTGCTCGAAGAGCGCCGTGGCCAGATTGGCGAAGATCGCCTTCTGGTGCGACGCCGACCCGCCGAAGCGAGCACCCTTCTTGGGCTTGGGCATTGTGGGTTCTCCTTGTGTGTGTGCGGCGTGTGCGGCGGTCGCGTCCTATGTCAAATTGCATAGCAGCGGACCGCGCTCACGTCGCTGGCGCAAGGCCGACGCGGGTGCCTACCCCTGCGGTGGCCTAGAGCTGTTCGGTTTCGGCGTAGTCCTGCTCGCCGCCGTTGTCATCACTGAAAGTGCCGCTGTCGGACCAGGTCCCGGTGGTCGCGTCATAGCCGACCACGCTGGACGGATCGAAGGACGCGGGGCTGTCCTTGAGGGAAAGACCCAGCGCGTGCAGCTTGACCTTGACCTCGTCGATGGACTTCTGGCCGAAGTTACGGATATCCAGCAGATCCGATTCGGTACGCGCCACCAGCTCGCCGACCGTGTGCACACCCTCGCGCTTCAGGCAGTTGTAGGAGCGGACGGTGAGGTCCAGATCCTCGATCGGCAGCCCGAAGGAGGCGATGTGATCCGCCTCGGCCGGGGAGGGGCCGATCTCGATACCTTCGGCTTCGACGTTCAGCTCACGGGCCAGGCCGAACAGTTCGACCAGGGTCTTGCCCGCCGAGGCGAGCGCGTCCCGCGCGCTGATGGAGTTCTTGGTCTCCACATCGAGGATGAGCCGGTCGAAGTCGGTGCGCTGCTCGACACGGGTGGCTTCGACCTTGTAGGTCACCTTGAGCACCGGCGAGTAGATCGAATCCACCGGGATCCGGCCGATTTCCGCTCCGGTCGCCTTGTTCTGCACCGCCGGAACGTAACCGCGACCGCGTTCGACGACCAGCTCGATCTCGAGCTTGCCCTTGTCGTTCAGGGTGGCGATATGCATATCCGGGTTGTGCACGACCACACCCGACGGCGGCACGATGTCATCGGCGGTGACGGTCCCCGGGCCCTGCTTGCGCAGGTACATGGTGACCGGCTCGTCCTCTTCGGAGGACACGACCAGGCCCTTGAGGTTCAGGATGATGTCGGTGACATCTTCCTTCACACCGGGCACGGTGGTGAACTCGTGCAGAACGCCGTCGATGCGAATGCTGGTCACCGCGGCCCCCGGGATCGAGGACAGCAGCGTGCGCCGCAGCGAGTTACCGAGGGTGTAACCGAAACCCGGCTCGAGCGGTTCGATGGTGAACTTCGACCGGTTGTCGGCGACGACCTCTTCGGTGAGGGTCGGACGCTGGGAAATCAGCATATGGATCAATCCTCCTGTTGTGGGCGCCCGCTATTTGACGCCTCGTCCAGTGGTTGTGCGGACCGCTCAGCACAGCGGCCCGCACCAGCAGCCCAGCTGTTACTTCGAGTAGTACTCGACGATCAGCTGTTCCTGCAGTGGCACATCGATCTGTGCGCGTTCCGGCATGGAATGCACCAGGATGCGCAGCCGGCCCGGGATGACCTGCAGCCAGCCCGGGATGGGGCGATCGCCCTGGGTTTCCCGCGCGACCTCGAACGGCAGCGTGTTCCGCGACTTGTCCTTGACATCGATGATGTCGTACTGGGTCACCTGGAACGAAGGAACGTTCACCTTCTTGTTGTTCACCAGGAAGTGACCGTGGCTGACCAGCTGGCGGGCCTGGCGACGGGTACGGGCCAGACCGGCGCGGTACACGACGTTGTCCAGCCGGGTCTCGAGCAGGCGCAGCAGGTTGTCACCCGTCTTGCCCTTGAGGCGGTTGGCCTCCTCGTAGTACCGGCGGAACTGCTTTTCCATGACGCCGTAGGAGAAGCGGGCCTTCTGCTTCTCCTGCAGCTGGAGCAGGTACTCGCTCTCCTTGATCCGCGCGCGGCCGTGCTGGCCGGGCGGGTAGGGGCGACGCTCGAAAGCCTGGTCACCGCCGATCAGGTCGACGCGCAGGCGACGCGATTTGCGGGTGATGGGTCCGGTGTAACGGGCCATTGTGCTCTACCTTCCTTCCCGCTTAGACGCGACGCCGCTTGGGCGGACGGCAGCCGTTGTGCGGCTGCGGAGTGACATCGGAGATCGTGCCGACTTCCAGGCCCGCGGCCTGCAGCGAACGGATCGCGGTCTCGCGGCCGGACCCGGGGCCCTTGACGAAGACATCGACCTTCTTGACGCCGTTCTCCTGTGCCTTGCGGGCCGCGTTCTCGGCGGCCAGCTGCGCGGCGAACGGGGTCGACTTGCGCGAACCCTTGAACCCGACGTGACCCGAGGACGCCCAGGAGATGACGTTGCCCGAGGGGTCGGTGATGGACACGATCGTGTTGTTGAACGTGCTCTTGATATGCGCGTGGCCGTGCGGGACGTTCTTCTTTTCCCTGCGACGCGACTTCTGGCTCTTCTTCGGGCCGGAGGCCCGGGACTTCGGAGGCATCTGTTATCCCCTACTTCTTCTTGCCGGCGACGGTGCGCTTCGGGCCCTTGCGGGTGCGCGCGTTGGTCTTGGTGCGCTGGCCGTGAACCGGGAGGCCACGACGGTGACGCAGACCCTGGTAGCAGCCGATCTCGATCTTGCGACGGATATCGGCCTGGACCTCACGGCGGAGATCACCTTCGACCTTGAGGGACGAGCCCTCGATGTAGTCACGCAGCTGCGTGACCTGCTCATCGGTGAGATCCTTGGAGCGCAGATCCGGGCTGACGCCCGTCGCGGCCAAGATCTCCTTGGAGCGGGTACGACCGACGCCGTAGATGTAGGTCAGTGCGATCTCCATGCGCTTCTCGCGCGGGAGATCGACGCCCATGAGACGTGCCATCTGGCAGTTCCTTAACTGTTGCGGAGGTCTGCTCCCTGTCCGTCCCCTCGTCTGGTGGGGCCCCGGCCTCCGTACCGGGGGTAGGCGCGCACACCCTCCGGGTGAAACCCGGAAAAATCCTCAGTGTGCGGCTGGCGCTGGGAGTTCTTCTTGTGCCAATCCGAACCGCGTTCGGTGCTCGGCGCGGTGTCAGCCCTGCCGCTGCTTGTGCCGCAGGTTGTCGCAGATCACCATGACCCGGCCGTTACGCCGGATCACCTTGCACTTCTCGCAGATCTTCTTGACGCTCGGCTGAACCTTCACGTCCGTCCAATCTTTCGTTGTGTGCCACACCTGGGTGTGAACACAGTTGACCCCGGTCGGGCACGACCGGGGAAATCTCGGGTGAGCGAGCCGGGGCTCACTCGTTCACTTGTAGCGGTAGACGATCCGACCGCGGGACAGGTCGTACGGCGACAGCTCGACGACGACCCGGTCCTCCGGGAGGATACGGATGTAGTGCTGCCGCATCTTGCCGCTGATATGCGCGAGGACCTTGTGCCCGTTCTCGAGCTCGATCCGGAACATCGCATTCGGCAACGGCTCGACAACCCGCCCCTCGACCTCGATGGCCCCGTCTTTCTTCGCCATATCCTCCGCGATCCCGGTTACACTCAACCTGGTCTGATTACCTGGTACTGCCCGATGCACCGGCCGAAGCACCTCAGTGCTCACCGCGGAAACGGCTCACACCGCACAGCGCGGATAACCACAACCGATCGCACACGAACAGGCGGCGCTTTGATACACCGCCTGGTCAGCTTACCGGTAGGTATGCAATCGGGCAAAAAAGGGGTACACCGCCGCGCCGTCACGCGGCCCGGGCAGTATCTCCCCGCCGCTGAGTGGAATGGGACTTGTCGCGTAAACTGGCCGCTGTCCGAGGGTCGACCATTCCAGGAGGGGAACCGGTGAGCCGCAGCAACGACGGCCTCCCCATGCTGCCGCCATGGCTGGCCGATACCGAGGTCACCGGGGTCGGGCAGACGAATTTTCGCAACTACGAGCCGCCACCGGTCGAGAACCTCCCGCAGGACGAGGTGATCCCGGAAACTCCCGAACCGTCCAACGGCTTCTTCAACCGGCGCGGACGCGATGACGAGCGCGCCGAGCCGGACGGGGAGAAGAAGAAGGGCAAGGGCTGGTTCCGGAACAAGAACAAGGACGAGCCTTCCCTCGAAGATCGAGTCGGGGAGCTGCTGCCCAACAGCAACGGCCCGCGACCTGCACAGCGCAACAACTGGGCCGAGGCGACCTCGCAGTGGTCGACCCAGCCCGCGCCGCAAACCCCCGACGGCCCCCGGCCCGGTGACCAGCCCCGGCAGCCCGATCCCGTCGCGAACCCGGACCTGTTCCCGCAGTCCGGCCAGGGCGGGCCGCCCGAGCAGTTCCCACAGCCCGGGCCGCCGAATGTCCCCGGTCCGCCGCATCAGGCGCCGGTCACGCACGCCCCGGACGGACGGGCTCCGTGGGGACCCGCGCAGCAGGGCCCGCAGTGGGGTCCCCCGCCCGACGTCCAGCAGGCTCCCGGACCCGATCCGCGCTCGGCGCCACCCCATGGTCAGCAGCCCGGTCTGCCCACCCAGCAGGCCGCTGCCCAGGCTCCGCCGCAGTATCCCGGCCCGGGTATGCCGGCCGCGTCGGCCGAAGGCCCCGGTTTCGGCGAACCCGCACGGTCCATACAGGGAATGCCGCAGGCGCCGGATCGGCCGAGCCTGCCGACACGCAACCCGAGCGAACCGGCTCCGGAATTCGACCGGCTCCGGCCGCACCATCCGATTCCGCCGCATCCCGGCCCGCAGGACGATGCCGCGATCGGGTCGAGCCGGGCCGCGGATTCGGCCGCCGGCGAACGCTCGTTCCTACCGCCTCCCCCGCCGCTACCCGACCCGTCGACCGGCCCCGCCGCAGACTCCGGCCCGGTAGCACAGCAACCGCTGCGACGCCTGCCCGACCTGCCGCCGGCGCCCGGCGAGGAGCCGACGGACGCGCGGACCGAGTCCCCGGCCGAGCAGGCGGACACTCGGGATCCTGCCCAACCGGGCCCCGGGGCACAGCGCGATGAATCGGATGACCGGTCGATATCGCACGGCAGCGGCGCGCACCCACTCGCCGATCGTCCCGAATCCCGCGGCCCGGCCGCCGACGGCGCGGCACCGGACGCCGGGCCGCAGACCAGCGGCCCGGGCGCACTCGACAGCGCAGCGAACCCGTTCGAACAGGGCCGCGCGACGCCGGACACCGCCGCCGGGGCCGGTCCGCTGACCAGCACCCCCGGCCATCCGATGACACCGGCCGATACCGGCGCACCGCAGTGGCGCGCACCGGACAACGCGCCGATGGACCCGGCGCAGGGCGGTCCCGGACCCCAGTGGCGCGCGCCCGAGAGCGCACCGATGAATCCGGCGGAGAGCGCACCCGGACCGCAGTGGCAGGCACCTGAGCAACCGGCGACATGGCAGTCCGGCCCGGCCGCCCCGCCCCCCGGACCACCGGCACAGCACGGCGGTCCACCGACCGGACACCCCGCCCCCGGACCGCACCAGCAACCGAATCAGCCCCCTGCCCAGCAGTGGCAGAACCCGGCACCACCTGCGCCCCCCCAGCACGGTGGGCCCGGCCCCGCCGGGTGGCAGCAGCAGGGTGGGCAACCGCCACATCCGCAGCAGTACGGCACGCTCGGACCAGGCGGGCCTTCGCTGGAAGATGTGTCGGTGCGGCGCGCCAAGAAGGCCGCCGGCAGCGGCTGGCGCAAGGTGGTACACCACGCGTCCGGCGGGAAGATCAACCCGGGGATGTCCGCCGAAGAACGGCGGATGCTGGAGCTGGTGGCCCGGATTCGCCAACCCGTCCGCGGGGATTACCGCATCGCGGTGCTCTCCCTGAAGGGCGGTGTCGGTAAGACCACCACCACCATCGGCCTGGGCTCGACCTTCGCTTCCATCCGTGGCGACCGCGTGATCGCGGTGGACGCCAACCCCGACTTCGGCACACTCTCACAGCGGGTGCCGCTGCAGACCCGGTCCACCGTGCGCGATCTGCTGCTCGATCCGGCGATCCAACGGTATTCGGATGTGCGGCGGCATACTTCGCAGGCGACCAGCCGGCTCGAGGTGCTGGCCAGTGAACGGGATCCGGCCGCCTCGGAGGCGTTCAACGAGGGCGAATACCGCGCTGTCGCCCGGATCCTGCAGCGCTTCTACAACATCATCCTCACCGACTGCGGTACCGGCCTGATGCATTCGGCGATGGCGGGTGTGCTGCAGCTCGCGCATTCGCTGGTGCTGATCTCACCGACCGCGATCGACGGTGCGCAGAGTGCCTCGGCGACGCTGGACTGGTTGTCGCTGCACGGCTATCACCATCTGGTGCAGAACGCCGTCGTGGTGATCAACTCACCGCGCGACGGCACCCCGAATATCGATGTCCAGCAACTGCGGCAATACTTCCTGTCCCGCTGCCGGGCGGTGCACATGGTCCCGTTCGACCCGCATATGTCGGAGGGTGCGGAGATCGACCTACCGCGCCTGAAGAAGGAAACCAAGCGCGCGTATGTGGAGCTGGCAGCGACCGTGGCCGACGATTTCGGCCGGAGCTATCAGCCGCACCACGGCGGCTGATATCCCGTCCCCGCCGCAGTCCCGAGCAGGCGCGGAGTCTCCGACGGACCACATGCCGACCGGGTACCGGGGTCACGCCGGTACCCGGCACGGACCGCTGCCACGGAGCCTGCCATGGGACGCCCGGCACAGCGCCGGCCCGCCGATGAGCTGAGCATTGGCGCATCGCCCTGCGAACGAGTGTGAGCCGGAGCCCCGGTGTTGATCGCGGGGTGATGCGTAATCCGGCAGAGCCCCGGCTATCGCCGGGGACAGCCGCCGGGCCGCGGCGCACTCACCATTCGGGCAGCCGGCGCCGTCCCGCCAGCACATCGCCGACCAGCGCGTCGTAGGCGTCGGCGAGTTCGGCAAGGTGATGCCAGGCGCCGTGCAGTAGGTCGTCATCGGCGTCCAGCGTCATCAGCGCGTGGTGCGCGCGCACCGACGATTCCGCCAGCCGATCGATGATCGCGCCCACGGTCTCGGTGTGCAGCGTGACGCCGAGCCGATGCTGCGGAACGTTACGTCCCACCCAATCGTCGATCGCCAGCACCAATTCCATCCGGCGCCGGTCGATCTCGACCAAACGGTCGGGGTCGGTCACGATCGACCCCCCGCGCCCCACCAGCCTGCGCTCGTGGAGTACCGCCAGATCACGGGCGTACCAGAGCAGTTGCCCGCCGACCACCCGGTGCCCGCGCGCGGCGCGCACCAGTAGATCGGAATTGGGCAGTGGGCCGGTAGACCCGTTCTGCGCCAAAGGATCAGTGCCCCGCGGGGCACTGGGAAGAGCCATTACGACTGTTGTATCCGAACCTGTCACGGTTGCCTCGCCGTTCGTCGCCGCACAACACCGGGTCAGTACGTTCATTACAATAAACCGCGAAAGAGTACTGTCAAGCGATAACGGCCACCCCCGACACGAAAAGCGTACACTTCGTTACCTGGAGACCACCCGAGGAGCACGATGGCGGACGGTCCGACGTATCGACGGATCGCGGACCACCTCCGCGAGGAAATACGCGCAGGCAAGTGGCATCCAGGCGATCGTCTCCCCAGCCACTCGGAACTCGCCGAGCAGATGCAGGTTTCACTGACCACCGCACGTAATGCGATCCAGGTTCTGGTCACCGAGAATCTTGTCTATACGGCTACTTCCCGGGGCACGATCGTGCGCAGCCGGGAAGTTCTGGAATCCGTGGTAACCGACCATATCCGCCCCGACCGGCCCCGCGCGTCCCACGATATCTTCGAAGAGATCGCGCGCGCCGCGGGTCGCACACCGACCAAAGAATTCAGCGCCCGGATGGAACCGGCGGATCAGCCGATCGCATCTCTGCTGGGAGTCCCGGTGGATTCGTGGGTCCTCGCCCGCACCGTCGTCCAATTCCTGGACAACGAGCCGTGGTCGTGGGAGGTGACTTTCTATCCGCGAGATCTCGCCGAGGCCACCGGGATTGATTCACCCCATGATATCGCCGAGGGCACGACCCGGCGCCTGGCCGACCGAGGTTACGGGGAGACCGCACACCGGGATACGATCGTCGCCCGCCCGGCAAGTAGTGAGGAGGCGACCGTGCTCGGAGTTGCCAGCGGCACCGTACTGCTGGATCATCTGCGCATCGGCGCCAACCACGATCGGATCACCCGGGTGACCCGGCACCGGTCCATCGCCACCAGCAATCGGCTGGCCTATGAACTCGGTGACGCCCCCGGCACCACAGTAATTCGTGGCACAGTGGAACAGACCGATCGGTCCGGGCTATGGTTCTAGCCCATGACCGTGCAGATTCGGCCGGCCGCCCTCGATGATCTGTCCCTGATCTGTCGCCTGCGGCAACAACGCGCCTTATGGCTAGCCGCCCGCGGCTCCGATCAATGGTCCACCGAGGCATCCGGGTTATCGCTCGACTATTTCGCGCATGTGGTCGACCGTGCAGTAACAGCCGGGGAGACCTGGATCGCCGAGATGAACGGCGAGCCGGCCGGTACGATCACGATCAACGATCAGGCCGACAACGAACTGTGGACCGAGGCCGAACTCGCCGATGCGCTGATCGTGCACTATCTCATCGTGGATCTGCGCTATGCGGGTGAAGGCATCGGACGACGACTGCTCGCCCATGCCGCCGCACTGGCCCGGACCCGCGGACGCCACTGGGTCCGGCTCGACGCCTGGACCGGTAATGCCGACCTCCACGCCTACTACCGGCGCGCGGGGTTCCGGCTGGTCCGGGTCGCCGTCCCGGACCGGCCGAGTCCGTCGTGCGCGCTTTTCGAACGGCATGTCAACGGCTGGCTGCGAGACGAGGGTCTGGTCGGCTCCCGGCCGGAAACCTTCCCGATTTCAGCGCAGGCCCACTACCCGATCGGTCTGCCGGTCCTCGGCTGACCACATGTCCGGCCGCCGCGAGACCGCGGCGGCCGGACATCCGATACCGAACCGAGTTACCGGGCCGGGCTATCCGAGTGGGTCGAGGTGCGCGATGTGCACCATTTCGATACCGCGACTGCGTGATACGAGGGCACCGCGACCGGGCGGCAACTTGGTCGGGCGGACATCGCCGATGAGTTTGCCCTCGTCCTTGGACCCGCTCATGATCAGCGTTTCCACCGACATGTTCTTCATCGTGCCCAGGATGGGGTCGAACAGGGCGCGCGACACCCCGCCGATCCGGCGGGCGACAACGAGATGCATCCCGATATCGCGGGCCTGCGGCAGAAATTCGACCAGCGGCTGGAACGGGTTGGCACTGCCGGCGGCGACCATATCGTAATCGTCGACGATGATGTAGATCTCCGGACCGGTCCACCAGCTGCGTTCCCGCAACTGCTGCGGTGTGATATCCGAGCCGGGAATGCGTTTGGCCAGGTAGCCGGCCACTTCCTTGATCATCGGGCCGCAGGTCTGCGAGGAGGTCGAATATCCGGCCAGTTGGTCGCCCTCGATGACCCCGAGCATGGTGCGGCGATAGTCGATCATGATCACCCGGGCCTGTTCGGCGGTCGAATTCTCGGTGATCCCCATGACGATATTGCGCAAGAGCGTGGTCTTGCCGCATTCGACGTCGGCGAACGCCATGAAATGCGGTTCCGTGGTGAAATCCATGACCAGCGGCTGCAATTCGGATTCGCCGAGCCCGACCACGATCTTGGTCGCGCTGTTCTCGATACCGCGCGCCCGCGCCTGTTCGAGCAGTTCCGCCCGCTCGAACTGCAACGGCAGCATCCGCACCTGTGGGGCACGGCGGTTCGGATACAACTGCGCCAATTCGGTCCGCGCCCGCGCCACACCCTCGGCCAGGCCGGACGGATCGGAGTTGGAATCCAATCGCGGCAGGGCGATGAGCATATGCAGATGCTCGGCGGTGAGACCGCGGCCCGGGCGGCCCACCGGGACCTGGTGCGCAACCCGGCGGCCCATCTCCGAATCGGTGGGGTCACCGAGCCGCAGCTCGATCCGGGTGCCGATCTGATCCTTGACCACCGGGCGGATCTCCGCCCAGCGCGACGCGCCGATCAGCAGGTGGATACCGAACGACAGTCCCTGTCCGGCAATGGCATGGATCTGCGGTTCCAGGACGTCGAACTCTTCGCGGATCGCGGCCCAGCCGTCGATCACCAGGAACACGTCACCGAACGCGTCTTCGGGGAACGGATCGGCGATACCCTGCTGCAGGGCGGCGAATTTGCGCCGGCGGTACTCGGCCATGGATTCGATACCCTGCGCGGCGAACCGCTCCTCCCGCTGGCGCATCAGCGAGGTGAGTTCGGCGATGGTCCGGCGCACCCGGTCGACGTCGAGCCGGCCCGCCACCGACCCGACATGCGGAACACCCACCAGACCGGCCATACTGCCGCCGCCGAAGTCCAGGCAGTAGATCTGCACCTGCTCGGGTGTGTGGGTGGCGGCCGTGGCCATGATGATGGCACGCAGGGCCGTCGACTTACCCGATTGCGGGCCGCCGACCACCGCGACATTGCCCTGGGCACCCGCCAGATTGATGGTCAGGACATCACGCCGCTGCTCGTACGGTTTATCGATCACGCCGATCGGCATCCACAGCTGGCCGTGCCGGTTGACCGGGGAGCGCCAATCCGGGTCCGGCAGCAGCATATCCACCGTCGGCGATTCTTCGAGCGGCGGCAACCACACTTCGTGCGCGGGGCGGCCGTGCCCGGTGAGACGTTTGACCACCACATCGAGCAGAGAGTCCGGCACGCCCTCGCTCTCCGGCGACGGCGTCGCGGCCACCGCCGACGGTGGCGGGGGAAGTTCCAGCAGCGGATTGAACGCGGCTGCCCCTGCCTCGTCCGGTTCGACCTCGGAATCCGCCGATTCGGGAGCCTCGACGGGCGCCGCGGTGAACAGGGCCGGTCGCTGCCGGGCCACCGGGCTGCCGTCTTCGGTGGCGGTGCCCTGGGGTGCCTCGTACGGGCCGGATACGTAGCTGGCATTGAACCGCAACGGATCGGAAGCGTCGCTCTTCAAGTAACCGGATCCGGGGACGCCGGGCAGGTGGTAGGCATCGGTGATACCGAGGACCGCGCGGGACTCGTTGGCGGAGAAGGTACGCAGACCGATCCGATAGGACAGATGCGATTCCAGGCCGCGGAGTTTGTTCTCCTCGAGCCGCTGCGACGCCAGCAGCAGATGGACATGCAGTGAGCGGCCCAGCCGGCCGATCATCACGAACAACTCCGCGAAATCCGGTTTCTGCGAGAGCAGTTCGGAGAACTCGTCGACCACGACGAACAGCGCGGGCAGCGGGTCCAACGGCACGCCCGCAGCGCGCGCCTTCTCGTAGTCGTTGACGTTGGCGTAATTGCCGGCCGAGCGCAGTAGTTCCTGGCGCCGGTTCATCTCACCGGCGAGGGCGTCCTTCATCCGGTCGACCAGGGAGAGCTCGTCCTCGAGGTTGGTGATCACCGCCGCGACATGGGGCAGCGGATCCAGCCCCAGGAATGTCGCACCGCCCTTGAAGTCGACCAGTACGAGGTTCAGTGCGTCGGGTGAGTGCGTGGTGACCAGCGAAAGTACCAGTGTGCGAAGGAATTCCGACTTGCCCGACCCGGTGGCCCCGATGCACAGGCCGTGCGGGCCCATACCGTTCTCGGCGGATTCCTTGATATCGATCTCCACCGGCGTCCCGTCCGGAGTGATGCCGATCGGGACACGCAGCCGCTCGCGGGCGGTCCGCGGCCGCCACACCCGCGCCGGATCGATCTGAGCGGCGTCGGAAATCTTCAGCAGTGCCATCAGACCCGGGTCGGAGGTGGTGCCCTCGCCGAGGCTGACGATCTGCGCGGCCGTCGCGAGCCGGTATCGGGCGAGCGCGCGCGAAAACGCCTCGGCTTCCGAGATACTCACCGAATCGGCCGTGGCGAACCGCTCGGTACCCGCGGCGCTCTTCGCCGATATCTCACCGTCCGAACAGACCAGCTGCAGACCACGGCGGGCGGCCAGCCCGTGCTCGGGGGCGGTGAGGTCCAGAACGGTGACCGAATCCAGACCCGATTCGGCGACCAGCCGCTCGTTACCGCTCACATAGCCGTCGTCGATGACCACGATCAGATGCAGCCGCCCCTGGGTCGGCTGCGGATTGCGCATGAACCGGCCGCGCTCGATCAACTCGGCCGACAGCGCGGTCTCCAGTTCGCCCAGTGACTGGTACATCATCCGCACCGACCCCATACCGTCACGCTGGACCGGATGTTGCAGATGGGGTAGCCATTTCGCCCACGACCAGACCGGGCCGTCGGGATCACTGCAGACCACGGCGATGGACAGATGATCCGGGCCGTGAAAGGTCGCCAGTTCCATGAGCATGGAGCACACCAGGTTGTGTGCCTCGCGCGCGTCCCCGCCGATATTGACCGCCGGAAACGCCCGCAGCGAGACGGCGGTCGGCAGCCGGTGCACCACCGAATGCGTGCGCACGAACCGGCGCAACGCCACGGTCGATACCGGTTCGAGGTCTTCGAGCGGCCCCGTTTCCGGACGGGCGAGTTTGGTGGCCAGCCGGTGGCTGCCCAACCCCACGCGAACATGGCCGAAATCGGGGTCGTTGGGACGGCGCTCCCACATCCGCCGCGTGCCGACCAGCGACAGCAGATCGGCGGGCTCGGGATGGCTCCAGCCGAGTGATTCCAGCTGCTTACCGCCGGTGCGGCGGACATCCTTGCGGATCTGATCCAGATACCGGAAGTAGTCCTTACGTTCCTCGTTCAACTCGACCGCGCGTTTACCGCCGCCGCCCCGATACCCGGCCATCATGCCGACCATCGACATGATCATCATCATCGGGAACATCATCATGAACGGGTTGGCCAGCAGATTTCGGCCCATCATCGCCATCATGGCGATCATGCCGATCACCGCGATCACCATGACCACGGGCATGATCTTCATCATCAGCGGCGCCGGGATGGCGCGCGGGACCTCCGGCGGCGCCGTCAGTGCGACCTCACCACCCGGAGCCCGGGGTGGGGCGATACGGGGGCGGCGCACAAAGCCTTCGGTAGCCATGGTTCCTTCTTCGATCGGCAGCCGGCGGTCGATAACGGGTCGTGTCAGGGGTCCAATTCCAGGTCCAGTCCGCGCCGTTGCCGGCGGAACGGGTAGGCGACCGCCGCGCCGAGGCCCAGCCCGGACAAGCAGACCACCGAGCCGATGATCGCAATCAAGCGCGGCCGCGGGTCGGGGCCGGGCGGTTGGAACGGTGCGGCAATGGGTTCACCGGCCGCGGCGCCGACACCGACCGGTTCGACCGGTAGTTCGGCGGTGAGCGCGGCCAGCGGGTCGATCAGACCGTGGCCGATCTTGTCGTCGCGGCCGGTGCCCGGGCCGTGCGCGGTGCGGGTGATCCGGTCCATCACCTGGGGGGCGGTGAGTTCGGGAAAGCGCGACCGCACCAGCGCCGCCAGCCCCGCGACATAGGGCGCGGCGAAACTCGTCCCCTCCACCGAGCGGACACCCTCGGACGTCTGCACACCGTCGATCAGGCCGGTACCACCCGGTTTACTGTCCAGCGACACGATATTGCGGCCGATCGCGGCCACCCGCACCCACGGCCCGTGCAGCGAGAGTTCGGAAACCTGCCCGGTCGGGTCCACCGAGCCGACCGCGAGCACATAGGGCGAGAACCAGGCCGGGCTGGCCACCGTGGCCACCGACGACCAGCCGGAGCCGGAGTTCTGGTTCTGGCAGGCACCGTCGCTCTGCAGGTTTCCGGCCGCGGCGACCACCACCACATTGCGGTCGTAGGCGTATTTGACAGCGGCACCCAGCGCACCGTCGGCCGTATCGAGTCCGGCCTGGGTACAGGCGACTTCGGAGATATTTATCACGGTGGCCCCGAGGTCCACGGCGCGGACAACGGCACCCGCCAGGGTCAGCACGGTGCCATAGCCCTCGGTGCTGATCTTTCCCGGTGCGTCGCGGTTGTTGTTGTCCTTCTTCTCGTAGGCCAGGCTCAGTTGCCGGATACTCAGGATCTCCGCGTCGGGAGCGACACCGGCGAACCCGTCGTCCGGGCTGGGCTGGGCGCCGATGATCCCGGCGACCAGGGTGCCGTGCCCGTCGCAGTCGACCGTGCCGTCGGTATCGGAGACATAGTCACCGCCCGGCTGCAGCCGCGGTAACCGCGGGTGCCGGTTCACGCCGGTATCGATCACGGCCACCTTCTGACCGGCGCCCCGACTGAACTGCCAGGCCGCCGGCAGGTTCAGCACCTGTTGCGAGACCGGAGGGGCACTCGGTGGCGCACCGGTGAGTACAGGTGCGGCACAGACCGCGCTCTGCTCGGTGGGCTCCAATGGTGCGGGCCGGCCGCTGATGGCCTGCGCCGCGGCGAGCGCACCCGGGTCGATCGCGGGCTGCGGTACGGCCGCCGCGTACGAGTCGGGCAGGGCCACCGCCGCCCCCAGGACGGTGGCGGCACAGACCAGACGCAGCAGCGGGCGAGCACTCATATGCTCAGGTTCCGGGCCATACCGTAGATGCCCATCATCCAGAGCACCAACGGGATCACCGCCATGATCAGCGCGTACTCGAAGAGTTCGATCCCGCGCCGGACCACCGGGGTGACCTCGATATGCGGACCGATCACCCCGAACCCGACCACCCCGAGGGTGAAGGCCAGCAGGATCGCGGCGCAGAGCAGCATGAGATCGCTGTCGCCGAAAGACAATCCGACGATCAACATCACAAAGGTGACGCAGGCACCGCCGATCAGAGTCGCGGCCTGGGTGATATCGGCGAACGACCGCCCGCGCAGCGACAGAATGACCGCGGTGATCACCGCGAGCGTGATGCCCTGCCACCGATAGGGCCCCAGCGGGTCGGCGACGCCGAACGCCCCGATCACCGTACTGGCGGTACATGCGGCAATGAGGCCGGTCTGGAATCGGTTCGCGGCCCGGGCGCGCTCACCGAGTCCGGCGGCGGACGGCAGCGCGGTGGCGCCGATAGCACCGATCCCCTCGATGGTGGGCCGCGGTTCGTGATCGGCCGGGTCGATCGCGGCCCCGGCGGTCGGCACCGGCGGGACCGGCAGCCGCGCCAGGAGGGCGGCCAATCGGGGCACCATCGACAGGATCATGATCCCCGCGACCAGCAGTCCGGCACCCACCTTCGGTAGTCCCGGATGCCAGATCAGATAGATCCCGGCGGTGACCATCGCGATCACCGCGGACGCCGCGGCGCAGGAGAACAGGGTGGCGCCGACCCCGGTCAGCCGATAGCCGAGTATCGCCGCCACCAGCAGAACCGAACTGCCCAGCAGCAGATGGGGACTGCCCAGCGCACCCGGCACGACCAGCGCGGCGCCACCGAACAACAACATCAGCCCGTCGGCCGACAACCACGAACCGGTGAGCTCGTCGCCGTATTTGCGCACGGTGATACCCGCGGCGACCAGCGCGGCCACACCCGAGCCGAGCAACGCCAGACCCGGCGCGAGGGGATCGCCGTCGCCCCGCGAGACGACCAGCACGACCAGAGTGGTGAGGACCGTGATCGCCGAGACGACCAGTCCCATCCAGCGTGCCGAGGCGCCGGACCAACCGGTGAACTCCTCTGCGGTGAGACGCGATACCGCGTCGATCACATCGTCGAACAGTGCGGGGGCTTCTTTCGCGCCGACCGAACGCAGGACCAGGAGCTCACCGTCGTAGACCTCGGCCTCGGTCAGCGTCCGGCTCGGTGCGATCGCGTCCCGGCCCAGCCGCGCCAAAGTCCAGTGCTGGGCGTCGAGCGGACCCGTATCCTCGTCGGATTCCGGCAGGTTGGGGTTGCGCGAATCGATCAGAGCCACCAGATCACCGATGAAGCTCGCGATCGGCACCGTCGCCGGCAGCCCGACATCGACCTGTGTGTTACCTCCGATAACCGAGACCCGGCACAGTTCCGGCTCCTGCGCACGGGCGGCACTCGGCGTTTCGACC
Organism: Nocardia sp. NPDC051750; assembly: GCF_044453135.1. Classification (NCBI taxonomy): domain Bacteria; kingdom Bacillati; phylum Actinomycetota; class Actinomycetes; order Mycobacteriales; family Nocardiaceae; genus Nocardia; species Nocardia sp. NPDC051750. The sequence goes on from NZ_JBITCK010000009.1 coordinate 314,110, forward strand.
ACGGTACTCATCTCCCCACCCACGTCCCGATCAACAGTTCATGCCTGAGCAATTGACAATTCATATTCCCGCAATCAATGGTATGTTGCGGAGATACACCGCACTGCGGAACGCGTTCTGTATCAGTAACTTCGGCAATTGTCGAGCACTCTCAGCTGGCTGGCGTCACGTTGCGTCCTCCCGGCAACCGAACCTAATGTAACGGAGCGCCGAGGCGCGCGCGATCGGTAGTCTGGTATCCAGATAATCGTTCTCTTTACGCCTAGACAAGAATTCGGGGAGCGCCTGCAATGACCGGCAACCGCCAAGCTCAACGCGCATTCGACGCCGGAGTCCTGTCGCTCGGATTGGCCATCGAAGGCCAGGAGTCCACCCGCGACCTCGAGTACGCCAAGCTGGCGTTCCAACGCGCCACCGAATGGGATCCGGGCATGTGCGACGCCTGGCTGGGCCGGGCGGCCGCGGGCGAGCTCACCAAGGATGTGCTGTTCAACCTGCAGAAGACCTGTGACAGCACGCTGTATCGCGAGCAGCGGCGGGTGGGGTTGCGACCGCGTGAGCTCGCGGGCCGCTTCCAGCCGGGCCTCTACATCGATTACCCGCTGGCCAGCCGGACGGAGATCTCACTGGCCTGGGCCGCACAACTGATCGGGGACAAGGACTTCGACGAGGCCGAACGGGTCCTGGACCAGCTCGACGCGTATCGCCGGGGCCAGCTCAACGATGCCGAGCGCGAGCCCGACAACCGGATCATCGCGTATGTGCGGGGGGTGCTGCACTACACGACGCAGCGCTGGCCCGATGTCATGACCGTACTGGCCGGATCGGCGGAATGGGACGACCCGTACCTCGCCGCCGGCGCACATGTCATGACGGGGACGGCCTGCGCCCAGCTGGGTTTGTTCGCGGAGTCGATCCGCCGGATGCAGGCGGCCGAACAAGGACCGATCCCCGCCGCCCGTTCCACCGCCATGTTCTGCCGTGGTCTGTGCCTACGCGAAACCGGCAACGAGGACGAGGCGCAGGCCCTGTTCGAGAAGGTGTACTCCCAGGCGCCGGATTTCGAGGCCAATGCTGCGGCCCTGCGCGACCGCACCTACCGGATCACCGTCACCAACCGCGAGGTGATCGAGGCCCGGACCGATAAATGGGACCCGGCCTCCTCGCCCACGATGGAGCAGATGAACCGGGCCGAGGTGCAGGACCGGGCCAAGGAGACGCTGGCCGAGGCCCGGGCCGAACTGGACTCCCAGATCGGCCTCGCCTCGGTGAAAACCCAGGTGGCCAAGCTGCAGTCGACGGCCCAGCTGGCCAAGATCCGGGCCGAGAAGGGGATGGCCAGCGCACCACGCGGCCAGCACCTGGCGTTCACCGGGCCGCCCGGTACCGGTAAGACCACCATCGCCCGGGTCGTCGCCAAGATCTACTGCGGTCTCGGGCTGCTGCAGACCGAGAAGATGGTCGAGGCCAAGCGCGCGGATTTCGTCGGCGAGCATCTGGGCAGCACCGCCATCAAAACCGGCAAGCTGATCGACAGCGCGATGGACGGTGTCCTCTTCATCGACGAGGCCTACACCCTGATCCAGACGGGCCTGTCCGGCGGTGACGCGTTCGGCCGCGAGGCCGTGGATACCCTGCTGGCCCGGATGGAGAACGACCGGGACCGCCTGGTGGTCATCATCGCCGGCTACGACGGCGAGATCAACCGGTTGCTGGCCGCCAACGACGGTCTCGCCTCACGTTTCGCCAAACGTTTGCAGTTCCCGTCGTACAGCGCGACCGAGCTCGGCGAGATCGGTGAGGTCATCGCGAAGAAGCGCGATTCGGATCTTTCCGAGGAAGCGCTGAAGGTTCTCGTCCGGGCGTGCGACCGGCTGTACGCGATGGAGAGCACCGATCAGAGCGGGCAGCCGCGCCGCGGCGTGGACCTCGCCGGTAACGGCCGGTTCATCCGCAATGTGATCGAAGCCGCCGAGGAGGAACGTGAGTTCCGCCTGGCAAACGACGAATCCCTGGATCTCACCGAGATCGACGAGGCGGTACTGCGGCGTATCGAGGAACCGGATATGCGGCTCGCCCTGGCAACCATCCTGGAATCGCTGAATATCGGGTGGACAGACCCGGGCTGAGAAACTCCGGAGTTCCCGGCGAAGCGTCGCATCGACCCGGCCGCGAAGAAAATAGGCCGTTCGAGCCGATCGGTTCGCGCCGGCTCCCTCACCCCGGGACCCGGCGCGGTGCTGGATCGACCGAGCCGTCCGCGACCGAATCGGCGGATCTTGCGGCCGTGTTCGGGGCCGATCGGCGAAACCGGTCCGTTCTCCGGCGGGCTCAGCCCTCCGTCAATGAATCGTGGCTCACCAGCGCCTCTTGCGGATCCAGTGTGGGGCCGGGAACGAGCTGGCCGATGATGGCCCAGGGTGCCAGGTGCGGGGTGTTACCCAAGCCGAGGACATTCGCGGTCGCCGGATCGGGTACGCCGTAGCGGATGCCGTTATCGGCAACGTAGAACAGGCTGCCGCGCCGGGGGCTGCCCGGTTCCAGACCGGTGATCTGGACGTACTCACCGTGGGCGGGTTCGATATACACCTGGTCCACCCGGTCACCGCTGCTGTCCGCAGTCGCCAGCCGGACCGGTTCGGCCGATTCCGCGATCGGCAGTCTGGTCCCGATCAACAGGCCCACCGAGGCCCGCTCCCCCGGACCGTCGCCGGGCCCCGTCTCCACCGGTGCGGTCCCCGGAGATTTCGCCCAGGTGATACAGGTGACCGGGCCGTCTTCGGCGTCGACTATCTCCGGGATCTGCCCGGGGAAATCATCGACCGGCAGCCGATGTACCACCGGGACCTCGTCCAGGACGTCGGGTGGCAGTACCGCGACCTCGCTCATCCCGTGCGAGTCGGCATACCGGATCACTTCGGCGGTGAAGGGCGACACCGGCTGGACTCCGTCAGCGAGCACGACATACATTTCGGTGCCGGTAGCACCGCCGGCGACCGAGATGATCCCGCCGATCGGCACCTCGGACAGCGGCCCCGGGCCCGGTTCGCCCGCGCGGTCGATGGCCGGGGCCCGCAGCGCCGGGACCTGTGTGGTGGCACCCAGGAATCCGGTACCCACCGGCCTCGGGCGATGAGCCGGCAGGTCGAGAGCGCGGGAAAGTACCGAATCCTTCGGATCGACCTCGGCGCGTTTGCCGTCGTAGACCAGGTAGGTTTTGTCGTCGCGGGTCACCAGGAGGGTCTCGGCCGGCCCGGCGGCACGGACCCGGTCGGTGAGTTCGGGGGTACCCGACACCACCGTGGTGGTCGCCCCCGCCGCCGATGCCGCGCTACCTCCCGCGGACAACTGGATGGATTCGCACAGCGACCAATGGGAATCACCGTCCTGCGCCGAGCCCGGGAGCGCGGCGGGGGCCCCGGGAATACCGAGCAGCGGGCCGCGCGGCAGCGTACCCAGTTTGTCGTCTTTGACCGCATGCGGTTCGGCATTGCTGCCGGTGATCAGCCGAGCGGATGCCAGATTCAGGACCGGATGCAGGGTTTGGCTACCGTCTTCTTTCTTGACAACCACATACAGCGCCCCGCTGGATTTGCCGGAAACGATGAGGGCGTCGCCGATCGCGCCCTGGGGACGCAGGAAGGCCAGGATCGCCGCACCGGCGGTGATGAGGATTCCGAGGACCAGACCGACCAGCAGCGACCGGATCTGGGAGCGCATGGGGTCGTGCAGCATCCGCACATCGCGGCGTACCAGGGCGTGGTCGAGACGGCGTAGCAGGAAACGGTACCCGTTCACCTGGGCACGGGTAGTCAGCTGTGCTGGCACTGGGACTCCATCGCGCTATCGACCGCAATCTCTTTCGACACGGTACCGTAATTCCCGACGGTTACGTCGGCCCATATCGGTGGAATCGCCGCCGGCACATCGGTAACCGAATGCAGCCGAGGCAGGAACGAACAATTGTGAACGATACGATGAACGCTGATCGAGCGGCCGGTGACGCACCACCTGCGGCCGGAAATCCGGAGCCGCCGATTTCTTCGGATTCGGTAAATATTCGGACGTCCGCCTACGACACTCTGCGGGATCCCGAATTCTGGTTGTTCCGTATTTTCCCCCTTCGCATAGTCGTCCCCGGTGTGCTGGCCGCGGCCGCGGTCGCGTGGGTCGTCCTGGCGTTCACCGATTCGGGCTGGTACTCGCTCGGCGCCGGAGTCGCGGTCGGCCTGATCGGCCTCACCCCCCTCGGCGGCCGGACCCTCATCGCCCGCATCGGCGGGATCGCTACCCGGAGCGGGCGGATCTCGGCCGGACGACTGGAGCAGGCTGCCGCCTTCGATGTACCGCTACCCGAGGGCGGCGGTTACGGCGTGCGCTGGGACGGCGATCTGCTGCTGACCATGCTGCGGATAGATCCACCCCCGGACACCCTGACGCTGCTGCGCCCCGGTTCGCTCAGTACGGAGCAACTGCTGCCGCTTCCCGAAATCGCCCGCTGCCTGGACCAATTCGATCTGACCCTCGCCGGTATCGACGTGGTCAGCACCGGTGCCCGCACCGCCGGAACAGGTATCGCCGCGCATCTCTACGACCGGATCCTCGGACCGCTGCCGGCCATCGCGCACCGGACCTGCTGGCTGGTGCTGCGCCTGGATCCGCTGGCGAACGCCGAAGCCGTGGACAACCGCGGTGGCGGAGGCACGGGTGCGCTGCGCGCCGCGATCATCGCGACCCGGCGAGTCGCGAACCGGCTGGCCGCCCACGATATCGCCGCATCGGTGCTGACAGCGACCGAAATGAACACGGCCGTCCGGGAACTCACCCACGGGATCGCGGTGGACCAGATCACCGAGTCACCGAAATGGCTCGAATCCCAGGGCAGGCACCTCGCGCAGTACCAGATCAGCGCCGATATGGTCGGCCCGCGGGGGCTGGCCGATGTCTGGGCGGTACCCAGCCTGTCGACCACGGTCACGCTGCGACTGCGGCCGGGTATCAACCGCAACGACCCACATACCGAACTCGCGGATACCGTGGTCCTCAATGCCGTGGTCCGGTTCGACACCGTCGAGCCGCCCGAGCAACCGCCACTGCCCGGACTCCGTGAGCTCTACGGCAATCAACTGCGCATCCTGCTCGATACGCTTCCGGTCGGCTATACCGGCCGCTGGGGACGGGATGTGGCATACCGGGGCACCCTCGCCGCGCTGAGCGAATTCACCGTTCCCACGGCCGGTTGCGGACAGCTCATCGGCGCCGATGATCTGGGGCAGGGTATCGCCGTGCCGCTGGTCGGTGAGGGAACCCGCCAGCTGGAGGTGATCGGTTCGCTGGACCTCGCGCAACAGGTCATTCTGCGGGCCACCGGCCTCGGCGCGCACGCCGTCGTGCACACCTCCCGGCCGGAAGCGTGGCAGACCATCGTGCGTAACCTCGACGCCCCGCAGGTCCTCACCATCGCACCGCGCGCCGCGGGAGCCACCTACCATCCGCCCGGTCCGCCGCCGCTGCCCACGGCGCCCTATCCGAGTACCACGGTGCTCGTATTCGACGGTGTCCCGCCGGTTTCCCATGCGGGCGGCGCGACGATCGTGCACGTCCGGCAACCGCACGAACCGGCCGGGTCGATCGATGCCGACGTGTCGCTGATCCAGGACCCCGCGGCGCCGAACCGGGTCACGGTGCGTACCCCGGCGGTGACGACCACAGTGAACATGGTGACCACCCGGGAAGAAATGCACTACATCGGCGAATCTCTCGCCGCCCGCTGAACCGGAACCGGAACCGGATATACGAAAACGGCCGGTTGGATCCTCACCCGATCCAACCGGCCGTTTCGTAGTGCTTACCGAAAACCGCTCACGCGAAGGCGGCGAAACCGTCGCCGATCTTCTTATCGGTTTCCAGCGCGCGGTTCAGCGCGTTCTCCACCGCGATGGCGAGCTGATCGAGCTTGTG
>NZ_JBITCK010000010.1:0-70708 GCF_044453135.1 Nocardia sp. NPDC051750
CACCACCCTCTTCATGACACGGTTGCTACGAGGGTCTCGTCCGCGCTCCGGCCACCCTCCTGAACCCTGAAATGGTCTCGGTACCACAGGTTTCGAACGGAATCCGTGACGCCTGGGGTCAGACCGACAGAGAGTAGCGGTCCACGTCGGCGCTGGACACGGGATGAGATTCAGTGGGTGCGGCCAGTCGAACCGGCAGGCTGGTCAAGCCATGGATCAGGAGGCTTTTTCGCCACGTCAGATCACTGAATTCCCCGTCGAGCGATAGCTCCGGGAACTTGGCCAGCAGCCGCGAGATCGCGGTGGTGGCCTCCATGCGGGCCAGGGCGGCGCCGAGACAGTGATGGATGCCGTGCCCGAAGGCGATATGGCGGCTCTCGGGTCTTTCGAGGTCGATCCGGTCCGGGGCGGTGAAGCGCGCCGGGTCGCGGTTGGCGGCGGCGAGCGAGATCAGGATGAATTCGCCCGCGTCGATGTGGCTACCGCCCAATGTGATCGGGGCGGTCGTGTAGCGAGCCGTCGCCACGTGCAACGACCCGTGACAGCGCAGGATCTCCTCGATGTAGGCGGGTATCGCTTCGGGTTCGGTGCGCAGCCGCTCGGCCGATGCCGGATCGCGTAGCAGCTCCAGTATCGAGTTGCCGATGAGGTTGACGGTCGTCTCATGCCCGGCTATCAGCAGCAGGAGCAGCATGGCGATGAGTTCGTGGTCGTCCAGGCGGTCTTCGTGGTCTTTCGCGATGATCAGTTGGGAGAGCAGGTCGTCGCGGGGGTCGTCGGTGCGTGTGGCGATCAATTTCGTCAGGTAGGTCAGGTAGCTGACCCCGGCCGCGGAGCGTTCCTCGATCGTGGCCGAGTCGCTGACGACAACGGCGGTCCACGAGCGGAAATCGTCCTTGTCCTCGTCGGGAACTCCGAGTAGTTCACAGATCACCGCGGTCGGTAGCCGGAACGCGTAGCTGTCGATGAGGTCGACGGTCGTTCGCGCGCTGATGTCGTCGAGCAGGGTGTCGGCGATCGAGGTGATTCTCGGCTGGAGATCGCGGATGGCGGGACCGGTGAATGCCTTGGCTACGAGACGGCGCAGCCGGGTGTGCTGTGGCGGATCGGCGAACAACATGTTGTCGCTGATCGCGGTGTTGAACAATTCGGCTGCACCGTTTTTGGCCAGCACAGCCTGCCCCTCGGGCGACCCGATGCGTTTGCTGATGGTCGGCTCCGCGAAGGCCTGTTTGGCTACGTCATGATCGACGATCAACCAGCCGAGTACACCGTCCAATCGAATTCGGTGCAGGGGACCGCGCTTACGCAGCGCCCGGTAGGTCGCGTGCGGATCCTGGTAGAAGTCGTCGGTCAGCTCGAGGATTTCCATTGCGCCGGTCACCGCCGACCATCGGGCGAAAAGGTGGCCGAGCTCGAATCTATGTAGTGCACAGTCCCTCAGTCCTTTCGGCGAACGATCTGATCTTGCGCGCGATGCCGTCCGGAATGAATTGTCAACCAGGAGTGCATCAGCGAGAGGTCGAGCAGTTTCGATCGGGTGAACCAGGAAGCCCCCTCACGGACTAGCCCCGGTTGCTGTGCACTAAACCTCCAACCAGGTGACGCAGCCACGTGCCGGTTCGCGGTGCGAGACGGCGAATGACCGCCGCATGTGAATACATGGTCGGCCATGACATTGCCCGAGATCGCGATCACCGAGTACCCAATGGTGGAAGTGGCGGTGAGCACCTCCGCCGCAGGCTACGTCGAGTTCCCGATTGTCGACACCATCGTCCTCAACGGTTCAGCAGCGCCACGACCATGGTGGCTATCGCTGTGACGGGCGGCGTCAAGGTCATCACCCACAGTCTGATTCGTTCTTCGCGGGACGCGTGTCTGGGGCGTCGGGCTCGAGGCCGGTGGCCCGGGTCCTGTGCGGTCGGTTGGCCGGGGACTCTCGGCTCGTTTGATTCGGCGTTCGCGTTGTCCATGCGAAACCCCCCTTTATGGTGGTCTCTCCACCGCGTCGGGACGGGGTAGCGGGGCAGAACAACTTTCGCCGGCCTTCCCGTCCTATGGGTGCCATTGATCGCTGCTCGCAGGGTGCGACGATCGGCGTCGCACGCCCCACTGAGAAACAAACCTACAGTTGGTTTGTGCCCTTGTCTACAAACTGCTGGCCGGTTTCTGCTCCGGGCCGTAATTATCGATACCTCCGCGGTGGTCGGATGGGTCATTGCCGGTGTCTGCCGTGGTCGGGCACAGCGGAAAGCGCGCCGGTTCCTCTGGGGGGCCACAGGTCCCGGGCGGGAATTGTGGAGTGTCCGCGATGGTGTGCTCGTCGATGGTGCGGGCACCGCCCCGCCTGCCCGGTACGCGGATCGCCCCATGGGGCGAACTCTTTCCGGCGAGGAATGGTTCCGGTGCGTCTACCTGTGGGTTCGGGTGTAGTAAGGTCCCCTGAGGTCCACTTCATGGCGGGCTCACCGGAACCTGACCCTGTGCAACGGTCTCGCGACACGAAGTGCATATGTGCCCGGTTCCGCGCTCGACCAGCGATACTCGCAGTATTCGATCTATATCTGTTGAATCGAAGCGTCACGGTTGCCGACGGTCCGCTGACCAGCAGGGGTGTGTGCTCGAGTCTGCGGCAATGGTGTCTTTCGATCCGACAGCTGCCCGGGATGAACCACTCGCACAAAGGATCGATATGAAGAGCGAAAAGCGCGCCTGGTTCGCGGTTCTGACAGGAACCCTCATAGTTGCCGGCGGAGGGGCGATCACCGCACCGCCCGCATGGACGCAACCGGCGCTTCCGCAGTCGGAACGAGCGGCGGGCGCTATTCTCCGTACCGAGGTGTCGCAACTGTCGGTGGCGGCCCCCGGGTTGCCCGGGACGCTCCCGGCGCGATCCACACGCTTCACCTACGCCAGCAGCGATACCCATGATGCGCCGACCACGGTGGTGGGAACCTATCTGGAGCCGACCGCTCCGTGGACCGGCCCCGGGGAACGCCCGCTGGTGGCATATGCGGGTGGTACCCAGGGGCAGGGCCCCGAGTGCGCGCCCTCCGCGATGGTGTCCCAGGTGATCCGATATCAGCCGCCGGCCGACGTGGTCTTCGAATACGACGTCATCGCGATCTCTCAACTGCTGGCCCGTGGCATGGCGGTGGTGATGACCGACTATCACGATTTCGGCGCACCGGGCGTCCACAACTTCCTCAATCGCAAAACGCAGGGTTACGCGGTGTTGGACTCCGCACGTGCCGCATTGCGGTTGCCCGGCGCCGGCTTCACTCCCGGCTCGCCGGTCGTCCTGTACGGCTACTCCCAGGGCGGGATGGCTTCTGCGGCCGCCGCCGAACTGCAACCGGAGTACGCCCCCGAGCTGAACGTGCGCGGCGCCTATGTGGGCGGGCCGCCGCTGGGTCCCGCGGAATATATCGCGCGCAACGACGGCCTTCCCGGTGTCGCACCGGCCATCGCCTGGATCCTCAACGGCATCGCCGCCGATTATCCCGAAACCCGTCCGGTGCTCGATGCCGTACTCAACGACACCGGTAAGGCGATCCTGCACGATTCGATGGGTAAATGCGGCGGCGGCCTTTCCAGTGCTCTCCGGCAGCAACCGCAGAACACGTCCCGATGGACCACCAGCGGACAGCCGATCACGGCCGTGATCGACAGCACCCCGGAATTGCGGAAGGCATTCGACCAGCAGCGGCTCGGCGGGTCGGCCCCGGCGGTGCCGGTACGTGTCTACTCGGCCAGGCACGATGGGGGAGCCCCGTATCCGGCCGTGCGCGCTATGGCCGCGAGCTGGTGCGGTGGTGGTGCGGCCGTCGAGCTGGCCGCGGACGACGCGGTGCCCCCGATGACCGGCTTCCTGGGCACTCACGATTTGGCCTTTTTCCCCTCAGTGACCACCTCGCAGCAGTGGGTGACCGATCGTCTTGCCAACGTGCCGGCGCCCGTGAACTGCGCGGCCCTGCCATAGTTCACACGGAGTCACCCGATCGAGTAGTTCGGTTGGATGAGCGAGACGGATATGACAACAATCCTCAGACGCGCTGAAGCGCGCGATCGCAAACGCTATCTCTGGATTCTGAGCACCATCGTGCCCGGTTGCGCGTTACTGCCGGCGGAACTGGTGAACCTCACGGGGCTGGAGCTCTTCTGGTGGATCGGTCCGATCCTGGTGCTGGTGGTGATCCCGGTGCTGGACGTCACGGTGGGGTGCGACGGAACCAGTCCGCGAGACGAGGACTACGAGGCACTGTCCAACGATCGTTACTACCGCTGGTGCACGTTCCTCTTCCTGCCGATCCAGTTCATCGGCCTGGTTATCGCGGGCTACATGTGGACCAGTCCCGAACTGGCGCTCATCGACAAACTGGGGCTGACCGCCACGCTGGGAATTGTCTCCGGTGTCGGTATCAATGCGGCCCATGAACTCGGCCATCGGGCCGAACACCTTGAACGGTGGCTGGCAAAGATCGCGCTGGCGCAATCCGGATACGGCCATTTCTTCATCGAGCACAACCGCGGCCATCATGTCCGCGTCGCCACACCCGAAGACCCGGCCAGCGCCCGCTTCGGCGAGTCGCTGTGGGCGTTCATCCCGCGCAGCATCGTGGGCGGTTTCCGCTCGGCACTCACGCTGGAACGGGAACGGCTGTCCCGCAAGGGAAAAAGGTGGTTCTGCCGGGACAACCAATTACTGCAGGCCTGGTCGATGAGCGTCGTGTTGTTCGGTTCGATGATTCTCGTCTTCGGGCCCGGTCTGATTCCCTTCCTGGTGCTGCAGGCCGCGATCGGCATCGGGTTGCTCGAGACCGTGAACTACCTCGAGCACTACGGGTTGCTCCGGGCGCGCCGCGCCGACGGCCGCTACGAGCGGTGCTCACCACGCCACAGCTGGAACAGCGACCGCCTGGTCACCAACGTCTTCCTGCTCCACCTCCAGCGCCACAGCGACCACCACGCGAACCCCGGCCGCCGCTATCAGACGCTGCGCAGCTCCGACGAGGCCCCGCAGCTGCCCTTCGGTTACGCCACCATGCTCTTGATCGCCGCTGTCCCGCCGCTGTGGCGCGCGGTCATGGATCATCGGGTCCTCGACCATTACGGCGGTGACATCACGCTCGTCAACCGGACACCGCGCAGGCGCCCAGCCCGCCCCGCCGAGGTCGTTCCCGGAAGGATCCCAGGGAAGCCAGGGCGTGGCGACCGGCTTCGGGGTACCGGCGCCGGCGGCCGTCGACAGCACGAAGATGCGGTACGCGCCGGCCCGCATCCGCCGGCCGCGTAGCCGCAGCGGCATGATCCGCTGCCCGGTCGGCGTTCGCTGAACAGCGCGAGAGTGGGGACGGGAACCCTCCCGAGCCGACGGGTGCAGGCGGTTCGCCCCCGGTCAGCGGAGTTCGAAGCCTTGGTTATTGCGGGACCAGTCGGCTATCCACACCAGGAATATCGCGGCGTCGAGGATCAGCTGCCGTCCGCCGGCGAGTTCCGTGGGCCGGGCGCGGCCGGCCGGATCGTCGACCACGACCACACTGGTGAACTGGAAGTTCGCCGAGGTCGATGCCGATTGGCCGGCCGCGAGGATCAGTTGGAGTTCGTTGTCGCTGGTCTCGCCGGGCAGGTACCGGCATACCGTGCGGTGGCGCAGCAGGACCTCGAGGGTGGCGTTACCGGTCAACAGCGACGCCGACGTAGCAGCCTTGTTTCTTCGACATTGTTTCCCCGCGTTCGGAATCGGAGCCCCGATCGGCTCTCACGTCTCAGTATTGCGCGTGAACGCGGTGATGTCAGCACAATCGGTGCCGTGCTCGTGCGGCTACGCGCTATCCGAAACCTCTTGCTACCAGGGCAATTCGGCGGGCCGCGCACTTGTCGGTGGGTTCGCTTAAGTTGTTCGGTGTGTTGAGAGACGGGAGGGAATCCGATGGGCTCCGATGATCAGGATCGGGAGCGTTCCTCGGTGGTGCAGCTGCTGCCGGTGGTGGCGCCGCGCAAACTCGCCAAGGTGCCGTTCGTCGAGATGGCCGACGGCCGGTTACAAGGGGTGGTGTCGAGCGGATCGGATATCGCGCGCGTCTACGTGTCGTCGATCTCCGCGCGTGAGCACGGGCTCAGCTGCAGTACCAACAACAACAGGCCATGCGGCGGGCATTCCGGCGGATACGCGTGCAAACATCTTCAGTCGCTGCTGGCCGAAGCGGTCCTGCAATACGGCATCCACCGCGTCGCTCGTTTCCTCGGTGTGGACGTGCCCGAGGACGGCGATATCCTCGCCCGTTTGCACACCTCCGGCGCCTCGACCGAGGCCGCCGTCGTGTTCAGCAGGTTCCTGCGGCATCTGAGCTATCTGGAACAGCCCGGTTCCGCGGCGCCGGTTCCCGAACTGCACTGGTTCCCGGCGGCGGGAGCGCAGGTCTGATGCTCGGAGTACAACTGGCGGAGCTCACCGCTGCCCCGGATACCGGTGTCACCGAGGCGCTGGCGGTCATCGACGGATTCGATGCCGCGCTGGTCGACGGATTCGGCCGGATCGGTGACGACGCCGCGGACGCGCTCGCGGGCCTCGGTGCCGCCGTGGCCGGATCACCGTTGGCCGAGGCGGTCGCCGAGGCCGTCGCCGCGGTCGGTGCAGGATCGATCGAACCCGAAAAGCTCGGTGCGCTGGCCGCCGGGCGTGCTGCCCTGCTGGGCGCGGTGCACGACGCGTTACTCGTCCGGTTCGACCGGGCGGTCGGCCGCGAACGGACGGCTCACGCCGAGACTGCGACACCGGCGGCGCCCGGCGGCGTGATCGCCGGATGCCGAGCCTGGTTGCAGGAACTGGCGATCAACGGGTGGCGCGGGGTCGATCACGACCTCGTGTCCGCCGCGGATCGGACCATCGAAGCGCTGTGGGCCGCACCCGAACTGCGCCGGCTGGCCGTCCTGCTCGACGGGTTCGCCGCCGAACTGCGTGCCTGCGCGCCGATCGCCACGCTGGACCGGATTCCGGCCCGGCGCTGGGCCGACCTGTGGTCGCAGGCACTACTGCTGACCTGGCAGGGCGCGCAGGATATCGACGCGGAGACCGTTTCGGGACGGCTGCTGGTGGTCGGTGTCGATGTGCACGAGCACGGTACGGCGGTGCAGGCGCAGGTCCACGCCGTCCTCGAAACCGGCACCGAGCCCGCCCGCCTGGTGCGGGTGAGCATCGGCGCGGCCAAGGTCGACACCATTGTCGGCCCGGCCGTCTGGCAGGTACTGGGCGAGCATCCGCGCCTGCTGCAGGCGCTGGCCGAACGCCGCACGGTCACCGTGGCGGATATGACGCTCACCGCGGCCGGCGATCTGCTGTGGGTGGACGCGCACGCCGAACTCGGCGATCCGGCCGACCCGTTCACCACCGCCCGTATCCAGCTTCCGAAGGCCATCGCGGCCGCGGTCGCGCCGCTGGACCGCCATCCAGTGCACCTCGGTGAACCGGTGCTGGTGGAGAACTACCGCGTCGAAGACGGTGCCCTGGTTATCGACGGTCACCGCCTGGCCGTCGAACTCGATCGGTTGCCCCGCAGCGGTCCGCTCACCGTCGACCTCGTCACCAAGTCCACGGCCTGCCTGGGCCTGGTGCGCTGGGACGCCGGGCAGTGGCGCCTGCGCCCGCTCGCGATCGAATACGTGTTCCGGAAGGCGGCCACCTCCGCGCACACCGGCGACTGGGCACAGGGCCCGACCGATCCGAAGATCGCCAAAGCGCTGGCCAAATCCGGCGACGCGGTCGTGGTGCTGCGCGAACGCGCGGGGCGGTTGCTGCGAAAATGACCACAGCTCACGAGAAAGCCACGCCGGCGGAACCCGACGTCCGTGCCACCCAGCGGCAGATTCTGTATTGGCGTCTGCTCGCAGGCATTTTCGACCCCGAGCCCCCGCCCACCCTGGACTCGGCCGGCGTCTCGATTCTCGACGACCTCGGACTGCCCGCCGCGCTACTCGACCCGGGTATCGCCGTCGACACGGTCATCCAGCGGTTCCCCGAGCTCGAGGGCGAATTCGATCGGCTCGAAAAACAAGGGGCGGGGCCTCTTCCGGGATCTCCGGTGGCGGATCCCGAATCCGCTGCGGCCGACACCCGCTCCGAACGGGACCTACCCGGCTCCGAGCACGGCGACCCCGAGCCCGCCGCCCGGGACCTCGAGGTCCGCAATGCCGCGTTGATATCGAAGCTGCTGCTCAATGTGTTCGCGACCGGCTCGGGCACGGTCAGCGCCGGACAGCTCGCGAACTGGCAGGCCGACGCCTGTCACCTGCGCGCACTGCTCGGCGGCTTCGACAACGGCGGCGGCACCGAGGTCCAGGCGGCGCTCGGCAAGGTCGAGAGCGAACTGGTCGCCCGGATGCATCTGCGCGAAGTCCTGGCCGACCCGGTGCTCTCGGCTCAGCTCACCCCGAGCATGTCGTTGATCGAACAATTGCTGCGCGACAAGGCGAATCTGTCCGGTGTCGCGCTCGCCAATGCCAAGCGGCTGATCCGCCGCTACGTCGACGAGGTGGCCGAGGTCCTGCGCACCCAGGTGCAGCAGAGTTCGGCCGGCACCGTCGACCGGTCGGTGCCGCCGAAACGGATCCTGCGCAACCTCGATGTGGACCGCACGATCTGGAAGAACCTGACCAACTGGAACCCCGAGGACGAGCGCCTCTACGTGGACCGGTTGTTCTACCGGCAGACCGCGAAGCGGACGGTGCCCGCCCGCATGATCGTGGTGGTCGACCAGTCGGGATCCATGGTCGATTCGATGGTCAACTGCACCATCCTCGCCTCCATTTTCGCCGGCCTGCCGAAGGTCGACGTGCACCTGATCGCTTTCGACACCCGCGCACTGGACCTGACGCCGTGGATCCACGATCCCTTCGAGGTGCTGTTGCGCACCAAACTCGGCGGTGGCAACGACGGGCCGGTCGCGATGGCGATGGCGCAACCCAAGATCGCCGATCCCGCCAACACCGTGATGGTGTGGATCTCGGACTTCTACGAGTTCGGCCGTTCGCAGCCGCTGTTCGAGGGCATCCAGGCGGTGCACCGCAGCGGGGTGAAGTTCATTCCCGTCGGTTCCGTCAACAGCTCCGGCCACCAGAGCGTGAACCCCTGGTTCCGCGAACGGTTCAAGGCGATGGGCACCCCGGTGATCTCCGGCCGCATCCAGAAACTCGTCAACGAACTCAAGAACTTTCTCGACTAGGAGACCTCGTCACCATGACCGACACCACCCTGCGCGCCCCCGCCGAAACCAAATACGCCGAGGAGCTGGACTGGCTGGAATCCATCGACGACGGCCCCAAGCCGTTCGCTTGGCGGCTGAGCCCGAAAATGGTGCGGCTGTTCATCCTCGGTTCCGAACGCGCCGACGGACTCGACCGCACGATCGACCAGAAATGGTTCGGCGACCGCAGTTTCGTCGAACGCAGCATCGTCACCCTGGCTTCCGACCGTGGTCTGCTGCTGATCGGCGATCCCGGCACCGGTAAGAGCTGGCTGGCCGAACTGCTCTCGGCCGCCATCAGCCGCAACTCCACCCTGGTCGTGCAGGGCACCGCGGGGACCACCGAGGACCACATCAAGTACTCATGGAACATCTCGATGGTCATCGCCAAGGGCCAGTCCCGCGCGTCGATGATCCCGTCGCCCATCATGACCGCGATGGAGCACGGCGTGATCGGGCGCTTCGAGGAGCTGACCCGCTCCACCAGCGATGTGCAGGACGCGCTGATCTCGATCCTGTCCGAGAAGTACGTATCCATCCCCGAACTCGATTCCGACAATATCGTGTTCGCCAAACCCGGCTTCTCCATCATCGCCACCGCCAACAGCCGCGACCGCGGTGTGAACGATCTGTCCTCGGCTTTGAAACGGCGTTTCAATTTCGTGCGGATCCCGGTGGTCACCAATAAGCGCAGCGAGGCCGAGATCGTACGCTTCCGGACCGCGGAGCTGTTGCGCCGCCACCGGATCGAGCTCGAACTGCCGCCCACGCTGCTCGATATCCTGCTCGACAGCTTCGCCGATCTGCGTGCCGCGGCCGCCGCGGCCGGCAGCGACGACGAGAAGCTGGAATCGGCGCTGTCGACCGCCGAGCAGATCGGCGTGCTCGAGGACGCCATCCTGCACAGCCAGTTCTTCGGCGACGCCGCGCTGCGCCCGGAGATCCTGGCCGGCTCGCTGGTGGGTTCGCTGGCCCGGCGGGCACCGGAGGATCTGGCCATCCTCAACAAGTTCTGGCACGGCGTGGTCGAGCCGCGCAGCAAGGACCTCGGCGGCGACTGGCAACCCTTCCTGGAGGGCGGCCGTGACGCCCTTGCGAGGCTGTCGTGACACCGTTCGCGCCGCTGCGGGAGCAGCTGAGGACCGCGGCGGCGGAGTTCGCCGGCGGACCGGGGGCGGTCGCGGAGATCCTCACCGGGATGGTCGATGATGTCGACCGGGCCCTGCGCGAGGAGCTGGAGATCTTCCCGGTCTGCCACCATTCCCCGGCGTCCGGCCTGGCGATGGTGCGTCGCCTGCGGGAGAAGCAGCCGCGGGTGATCTACCTCGAACTCTGCGAGGATATGCGCCCGATGCTCGACGAGTTGCGCAACTGCACCCTCCCGGTGGCGGTGCAGGCGTGGGCCGGTGAGGTCGACGGTTTTCCCGCCACCTGGGCCCCGCTGTCGGTGGTCGCGCCGATCACCGAGGCCTCGGCCGAATACCAGGCCATCTCCTACGCGCTGACCACGCCGGGCGTGGAGCTGGTGCTCGTGGACCGCTCCACCGATCACGTCTTCCAGTGGTCGCCCCGGTCCGACGAGCCGGCGAAGGCGGAGCCGGCCGCGGAGCCGGAGGCAGCCGAGCCCACAGGCGAGGAGGCGAAGCTGCACGGGGACGCCGTGGGTATCGAGATCGGTGATCTCCGGCCGCATTTCGCCGAACTCGAGGCGCATCTGCTGCACCACGGCAAGGTGCGGCACTGGTCGGAGTGGTGGGACCAGTATGTCGAGCAGCCGCTGTCGAACGCCGACTACGACACCTACCGGCAGGTCATGGTGCTCATCGGCAGCCTGTTCCGGCGGTTGCGCAGCACCGGCACCGACCGCGACGAGGACCGCGAACGTTATATGTGGACGCGGATGCGCGAACATCTGACGGAGACCGGCACGGATCCGGCGGCATGCCTGTATGTGTGCGGAGCTTTCCACGCCGCGAGCCGGGTCGAGCAGTTCGGCGTGCGCTCGCAAGCTTCGTTCGAGATCAGCCCGCGTACCGGGACCAGCTGGCAGTACGGCCTCATCCCGTCCAGTCATTCGGCCATCGAAACGCAGTTCGGGCTAGCCGCCGGGTCGGTCTCCATCGCGGCAGCCACCTGGTCGAAGGGCTTGAAACGCCACGGTATTCGCCCGTTCTCCCTCGGCGCCCGCTCCGCTGCGGCGAAAAAGAGCGCTGCGAAGAAGGGAGCTGCGAAGGCCGGGCCCGCGCTCGGCCCGGCCCCGGTAGCGGATCAGCTGTCCGGCTTCCTGTCCACGCCGCCTCGGCTGGATACGGTGGACGAAGCGGAACTGCTGGAGTGGTCGGTCGATATCGTGCGCTTGGCCCGGCGCAACGGATACCTCGCCAGTACCGCCGACGCGATCGCGATCTACGAGACCTCGATCCTGTTGGCGGGTATGCGCGATCGGGCCCGTCCCACGCCGTACGACTTCCAGGACGCGGCGATCACCTGTATCGAGAAGGATCGGGTGCCGGGCCGTCGCGATGTCCGCCGGCTCTGCGAGATCCTGCTCGGCGGCGACCGCATCGGCCGAGTCGGCTACGACGCCCTGCCGCCGCTCGCCCGGAATGTCTACGACCGGCTGATCCCGCTCGGCATCGACCCGGACAACACCAGGGTCCAGCGCACCCTGCTCGATCTGGACGCCGACCCGCACCTGCGCCCCGGCTCGGATCTGCTGTGGATGCTGCGCAGACTGCTGCCCGGCGGGGCGGTGCGTCCGATCATGGGGTCCCGCGGGCTCGGTGAGCGCTCGATCCAGGAGAGCTGGGATGTCGCGATCGGCAAATACCAGCGTGACCTGGTGGAGCTGGGCTATGAGGGCGTCACGCTCGAACAGGTCCTCGAACAGCGCCTGCGCCTGGAGGTCAACGGCCCGGAGGCCTCGGCGGCCCGGGCCTTGGCCGCGGTCGAGGACGCGCTGGTCTACCTGGGTTCGGTGCGCCTGGCCGACGAACTGGGCGCCCGCGCGGTGGAGCTGCTCACCGCCGAACGCACCGTCGACGGCGCCCCGGAGGTACTGCGCCGGATCCGTGCGCTGATCGACTACTACCGCTCCACCGAGACCGGCCTGCCGGCGTGGTGCGGCCGCTTCGTCACCGCCGGGTACGCCCACTACTGCACCCTGCTGCCCACCGCGTTCACCGACGATGCCACCGGCGTCCGCCCCGTGGCGGCCATGCTGGGCTTCCTGTTCGGCATGGAGAACCTGGCGCTGTCGCTGGGCTGTGATCACAGCCAGCTCGAGCTGGCTGTGCAGCAGTCGCATCCGGAGTCCCCGGCCAAGGTGGCGCTGCTCTGGGCGACCCGGCTGCAGCTGGGCCTGCTCACCCTCCCGGACCTGCGCGCACGCTGTGACGAGATGCTGGCCAATCCGCTGGTGGTCCCGGCTTTCCCGCAGTATCTGAGCGGGTTCGTCCAGGCGATGGATCCGGTGCCGTCGATCAAAGCGTTCGTGGTCGAACTGCTGTCGAAAGCCTTCGGCCGGCTGCCCGACGCGATCCTGCTGCCGTGGCTGCCCAGCCTGATCACCACCCTGCGTGGTCAGGCCGGCGAACTGATTCCGGCACTGACACGGGAAGCGGGCCGGACCTTCCCCGGCGACCGGGCAGGTATCGAATCCTTCGTGCCCCCGTGGTCGCGGCCCCCGCGGCCGGCCGCCGGTCCCGCACCGGCGGGAGACTCGGGCGGTCCGGCCGCCGAACTGTTGCGCGCGTACCCGGCGGCCTGCGACGCCTTTGCGGCGCTGCTGGGCCACGAGGGGGAATGGCAAGAGCTCCGGGCCGCACCGTACGCGGCGGCGATCGCATTGCTCGACTCCCATCCGCAGACCGCATCCGGCCTGGCGGAACTGCTGTCCGTAACGCGCTGATTCCCTTCCTGTCACCGCCGCGGCGATGCGTCTGATGCGCCCGCACTCGTATGGCAACGCGGACTCCTGACCGGGTTCACATGCGGGGAGCGAGCCGGTAACCCAGCCCGGCCCGTTCACACTGATCTCCCCCGGAGATATCGAGCGTCTCGGCCGTCGGCCCCGGATCAGGAGCTGGGCGGCTCCGATCCGGGGCCGACGCGGGGCCTTCGCCAGGAGTTCTACCGGCGGGTAACATGGCCTCCAGCATGCGACTGTGATCGCCGTCACCTTCGAGGAGGACGCCATGGCAACTGCCGCGAAAGTCGATGCCACCGAGGAACAGGCCCGCCGGCTGGTCGAGGAATCCCGGGAGACCACCTGGGCCAAACCCTCCTTTGCCAAGGAGTTGTTCCTCGGCCGCTACCGGGTGGACCTGATCCATCCGTTCCCCCGGCCCAGCGCGGAAGACACCGCCAAGACCGACGCGTACCTGGCGCGACTCCGGGCCTACTGCGAAACCGTCGACGGCAGCGTGATCGAGGAGCGAGGCCGGATACCGGAGGAGTATGTGCGCGGCCTCGCTGAGCTCGGCGCCTTCGGTCTGAAGATTCCCGAGCACTACGGCGGGCAGGGGCTCTCCCAGGTCGGCTACAACAAGGCGCTGATGCTGATCGCCTCGGCACATCCCAGCCTGGGCGTGCTGCTGTCCGCGCACCAGTCGATCGGTGTGCCCGAACCGCTGAAGCTGGCGGGCACGCCGGAGCAGAAGGACAGGTTCCTGCCGCGCTGTGCGCAGGGTGCGGTGAGTGCCTTCCTGCTCACCGAACCCGATGTCGGCTCGGACCCGGCCCGGATGGCCAGCACCGCGACACCGACAGCCGACGGCGACGCCTACGAGATCGACGGCGTCAAGTTGTGGACCACCAACGGGGTGGTCGCGGAACTGCTGGTGGTGATGGCCCGTGTGCCGAAGAGCGAGGGGCACCGCGGCGGTATTTCCGCATTCGTCGTGGAAGCCGACAGCCCGGGCATCACCGTGGAGCGCCGCAATTCCTTCATGGGCCTGCGCGGTATCGAGAACGGTGTCACCCGGATGTACAAGGTCCGGGTCCCCGCCGAGAACCTGATCGGCCGGGAGGGTGACGGCCTGAAGATCGCGTTCACCACGCTCAATGCCGGCCGGCTCGCGATTCCGGCGATGTGCACGGCGGCGGCCAAATGGTCGCTGAAGATCGCCCGCGAATGGAGTACGGTCCGCGTGCAGTGGGGACGGCCGGTCGGTGAACATGCCGCGGTGGGCGCCAAGATGTCCTATATCGCGGCGACGGCCTATGCCCTGGAAGCGGTGCTCGACCTCTCGGCGACCATGTGCGACGAGAACCGCAACGACATCCGCATCGAGGCGGCACTGGCCAAACTGTGGGCGTCGGAGACGAGTTGCCGGATCGCCGACGAACTCGTGCAGATCCGTGGCGGTCGCGGATACGAGACGGCGGCGTCGCTGCGGGCGCGGGGAGAACGCGCGGTCGGGGCCGAACAGCTGGTGCGCGATCTGCGGATCAACCGGATCTTCGAAGGCTCCAGCGAGATCATGCGACTGCTCATCGCCCGGGAGATGGCCGATGCGCATATGGCCGCCGCCGGAGCACTGGTCGACCGGCATGCGGAGTTCAAGGAGAAAGCGAAGGCGGCGGTCGGCGCCGGCGGCTTCTACGCGAAATGGTTCCCGCAACTGGCCGTCGGTCCGGGCACGGTACCGGCCGGGTTCGGCGAGTTCGGGCCGCTGGCGCCGCATATGCGTTTTGTCGAACGGATGGCGCGCAAACAGGCCCGCGCGCTGATGTACGGGATGGCGCGTTGGCAGGCGAAGCTCGAGTACCGGCAGGTATTCCTGGGGCGCATCGTCGATATCGGCGCGGAGCTGTTCGCGATGTCGGCGGCGTGCGTCCGCGCGCAGGCCGAACGCGATGACGGCACGACCGGCGGGGCAGCCGGCGCGGAACTGGCCGACGTGTTCTGCCGGCAGGCGCGAATTCGCGTACGGGAGTTGTTCGATTCGCTGTGGGACAACACCGACGACGAGGATATGCGCCTGAGCCGCGCGGTGCTCGACGGCCGCTATCAGCACCTGGAGGACGGCATTATCGACACGAGCGAGGGCACGGGTCCGTGGATCGCCGAGTGGCAGGTGGGCCCGTCCACCGAGGAGAACCTGCTCCGCCCGTGGTTCCGGGCAGGCGCACTTCGGTAATCGGTTGCGACAACGACTGACTGGCGCGTGGTCGAACAGCCGGCCCTTCAGGTGCTCGCCCCATTCCTCGGCCACGCAGCGATCCAGGACGCCGGCGAATCGCCATTATGTGGTTCGCCGGCGTCCCTCGGTGTCATCCACCCGGACCGTTCAGCTGCTGCTGGATCCGGTCGAGGGCCGCGCGGATGGCGGCTATCTGGGCATTGAGTTCGGCGATCGTCGCCTCGTCCAGCGGTGGTGGAGCCTGTTCCGGCGGGGGTGCCTGTTCGGCAGGCGGCCCGGGTGGTGGCCGGCCCGGTGGCGGCGGTGCGCCGGGGCTACCGCCGGGTGCGGTGGCCAGGTTGCCGGTGTCGGCGCCGAATACTTGATCCAGTGCCTCACCGAGGGTGGGGGCGTAACCGACTCGGACGCCGGCGGTCGCGGGATCGCGGTAGCTGACGAGCATCCGGGCCAGCTGCGGGAAGGTCGATCCGTTCGGGGTGGTCGAGATTCGTTCGGTGAACAGCGGTTCGACGTAGAGCACACCGCCGTCGGCGATCGGCAGGGTGAGCAGATTGCCGTACTGGATGCGGTTCGAGCGTTCGAGCAGGGTGCGTTCGGACGCCACTCTGGTATCGGAGATCATCGAGTTCTGGATCTGCTGTGGCCCTTGGGTGAGGGTGTCGGTGGGTAGTTGCAGGATGGTGAACCGGCCGTAGTCCGCGGGATCGGAGTCGACCGAGATATAGGCGGACAGGAACTCCCGGTTGAACCCGACCATCGCGCTGGCCAGGCGGAACGATGGTTGCGCGGTGTCCGGATCGCCCATCAGCACGTAGAACGGGGGCTGCTGCGGGTTGGTATCGACGGTCGGATCGCTGGGCACCGACCAGAACGCGTTGGTGGTGAAGAATTCGCGGGGTTCGTCCACATGATATTTGGCCAGCATCTCCCGCTGGATGCTGAACAGATCCTCCGGGTACCGGAAGTGGGCGCGCAGTTCGTCGCTGATCGACTCCTCGGGTTCGACCGTTCCGGGGAACACGCTCATCCACGCGTCCAGGACGGGATCGTGCTGATCGACCTGATAGAGGGTCACTGTGCCGTCGTAGGCGTCGACGGTGGCCTTGATCGAATTGCGCGCGTAGGAGATCTCGTCGAACGGTCCCGCGCCGGGATCGCCGCGATGCGCGAGGGCTTCCAGCGAACTGGACTTGGCATAGGGGTAGCCGTCGATCGTGGTGTAGGCGTCGACGATCCACTTGATCCGGCCGTCCACCACCGCCGGGTACGGGTTGTTGTCGGTGGTCAGCCACGGTGCCACCAGTTCCACGCGGTGCCGGGGGTCGCGATTGAAGATGATCTTCGATTCGGGCCCGATCGCGGTGGAGAAGATGATGTTGCGTTCGGCGTAGGTCGTGGCGAAGGCCATCCGGTTGAACCAGTTCCCGATCGGGACGCCACCGGCACCGTCATAGGTGTATTTGGTGTTGTCGGTGTCGTATTCGCGCGGTTCGCTGCCGCCGCCGACGATGGCGTAGTCCGGGTCCTCCCGGGCGATCACCTCGCCGTAATAGATCCGGGGCTGATCGACGGGGATCACCTGGTTCCCGGTCGACCCGGTGGCGATATCACTGACCGTGTAGATCGGGTATCCGCTGTTGCTGCTCTCGGTATCACCCGTGGCGTCACGTACCGCGGCATTGACGCGGTTGGCGGGTGCGGCGACGAATCCGTTGCCGTGGGTGTAGACAGTGTGCCGATTGACCCAATGCCGCTGGTTGGCGCTCAGCGCGCCGGGGGTCAGTTCCCGGGCCGCGACCACATAGTCCCGCAGTTGCCCGTCGATGGGGTAGCGGTCCAGGTCCAGGTGGTCGGGGAAGCTGTAGAAATTTTTGAGCTGTTGCTGCTGGGTGAAGGTCCGCGAGAGCACGTTCGGGTCGAGCAGGCGGACATTCGCGAGTGTGGTGGTATCGGCCGGGACGTCCGGCGGCGCGCTGGTGCCGATCCCCGGGTAGGGCCGGTATTCGACCCGGTCACCACCGATCGCGTATGCCTGCCGGGTCGCGGCGATATTTCGCTCGATATAGGCGCGCTCCTTGTCGGCGGCATTGGGCCGGACCGAGAGCTGTTCGACGGCCAACGGCCACACCCCGCCCACCAGGATCGACGACAGCAGCAGCATGGCGGCGGCCAGCGCCGGGATGCGCAGGTCACGGACCACGACGGCGGAGAACACGGCCGCGGCACAGATCAGCGCGATCGCGAACAGAATGAGCTTGGCGGGGAGCACGGCATTGATATCGGTGTATCCCGCGCCGGCGAAAGTGGGTTCCCGGCTGTCACCGGCGAGCAGCGCATATCGGTCGAACCAGTACGCGACGGCTTTCGCCAGGACGAACAGTCCGGCGAGGACCGCGAGCTGGACCCGGGCCGGGTGGCTCAGCCCCGGCCGCCGTCCGGACAGCCGGAGGCCACCGAACAGGTAGTGGGTCGCCAGGCTTGCCAGGAAGCCGAGGAAGACCACCGCGAAAAGCCAGCTCAGCAGCAGCCGGTAGAACGGCAGATCGAAGACGAAGAAACCGATGTCGAGCCCGAACTCGGGGTCGCGGATACCGAACGATCCGCCGTTCAGGAACAGCTGGATCGTCGACCAGCGCGACTGTCCGATGAGGCCGCAGACGAGCCCGATCGCGGCGGCGATACCGATTCCGAACCACCGTGGCCGGCGCAGCACCGGCGCGCGATACGGCAGCAGGTAGTCCGGCTGTCCGGCATCGACGACGAGCGGTCGGTACCGGAACGCGAGCCACATCGCCGCGAAAACGACACCACCCGCGAACACGGCGAACACGACGAACAGCGAAAGTCGCGTGAGCAAAACGGTCCGCCAGACGTTGCGAAAGCCGACTTCGCCGAACCACAACCAGCCGGTATAGACACCGACCAGCCGCGAGATGACGATCAGCAGCACGACAACCGCTACCGCGGCGATCAGCAACCGCCGCGCGCTGCGTGGCAACCGCGGTAGGGCCGGACCCTCGCGTGCGCTCATCTCCCACATATCCGTGGACTCGTTTTCAGGCTCCGGTCAGCAACTCCTCACCGCGCAGCACGCTGCTCAGCCGGTCCGGGAACACGGCGAATATGTGATTCAGCTGCCCGGGCGACATCATCCGGTCCAGGGCGGAGGTGACACTGCCCGCGGTGAACGGAACATCGCCCACGGAGATTCCGGCCCGGTCCGCGAACTCGTCGACGAATGCCGCGACCCCGTGTGCTCCCGGCACCCGGCTGGGTACCCAGCCCTCATACCAGATACCGCGGAGGAAGTCCGGTAGTTGAGCGGTGAGGTGCGCGGAATTGGCCACGCTTATCCGGTCGCGGACCGTATGCATCCACGCGCGCAGCGCCCGCAGCGCGAAGGTGTGGTCCTCGGTGCCCAGGTCTTCGGCGACAGCACGCAGCC
Source organism: Nocardia sp. NPDC051750 (assembly GCF_044453135.1). Lineage (NCBI taxonomy): Bacteria > Bacillati > Actinomycetota > Actinomycetes > Mycobacteriales > Nocardiaceae > Nocardia > Nocardia sp. NPDC051750. The sequence goes on from NZ_JBITCK010000010.1 coordinate 18,834, forward strand.
ACGTGTGTGCATTGTGCATGCCGGCGGCGAGGGGATCATTGTTGTGCGTCATTGGTGTACCTGCCTTCCAGGTGGCCGGTCCGATGCGCTGGGTGATACCGCGATTCTACGGCGGGACCAGGCCGAACGGCAGCGACCGCGAGCGCCGGGAGTCTGCCCGGCGAGACCGCGGCGTTACCGGCCGAATCACACGGCATCAACGGTCTCGGCACCCGTGGTGCCACGACGACACCATCGAAGTGGTGACGCGGGCTCGCGGGTACCGTCTGTCCGCGTCCCTGACTCCATTCGGAGCCGTGCCGGACAAAGATCGGCGCGGGGCGATATGATCGCCTCGTGATGACTCATTCTGAGCAAAGATTGGGGGTTCCATCCGTGCAAGGTGAGTGCTGATGCACACACCGATCACGAATGGGGACGATTCCCGGCTTTCCTTCTGGCTGCGCGTGCGGGAGTTCGCCGTGCCGCCTTCCATGATCGAGACCGCGACTGCCCGGCGCCGTGCCGGGGACTGGGCGGGGGCCTGTGCCGCGGCAGGTTTCGATATCGATATCGACCTGCGGTCGCTGGCCCGTAGTCACGGCCGAGAGGTCGCCACCCGAGTCCGGGCGGATCTGCGCCGGCTGGCTCCCGATCTGTTGCGCTGGCACCTGCCGCGGGTCGCTCCCGACGGGTTGCTGCGGCCCGCTCTGACGATCTCGCTGGCTCGATACGGACCCTCCGACTCGCGAAAGCGCTGTGGTGCAGCGGATTCCATACACCTGGTGGCTCGAACGGCGCCGGTCTGGGCGGATGCCGGTCAGCGGGTCACGCTCGCGCTGTGGAGCGGATCCGGATCCCGGGCCGACCCGCATCCGCATCCCCGTCCCAACCGGCGTTTCCGCCTCGATCTGCACCGGCATCTGTGGGATGCCAGGGTGGCCGACGAGTTCCGGATCCGGTCCGGGGCCGAGCCACGCGACGCCGCCGGTCCGGTCGACCCCGAGCTGGCGGAGCTGGTGCCCCGAGGAAGCGCTATCGATCGATGGGCAGCCGAGGCGCGAATTCTGCTGCGCGCCGAGGAGCAGCGCGAAGGTCCTTTGCGGGTGCGGTTCGGAGCGCGGCACGAGGTGGTCGTGGAGCTGGTTCCGGACGGCGACGATCCGCCGGAGTTGCGGGTCGCGGAGACACACCCGCGCGGCGGGGTCTCCGCGTTGCCGGTACTACCCGACGCGGCGACCTGGGTGCCGCCCGATCTGGAACTGATCCGGGCCGGTGCGATAGCGCCCGGCCGGCTGCATCCGCTGGTCGCCGCGGCGCTGGTGCCGGACCGTGCACCGGCGGATATGCCCCGGATCGCCGACCGGACGGATCAGCCGCGGCTGGTGGAGTGCCGGGGAGAGCACCACCGGATCGGACTGGTCGACGGGGTGCTGGCCGCGCTCGATCACGACCCGGCCGAGATTCGCCGCGAGGAACTGCTGGTCGCCCTGACCGGCACCCCGCTGCCGTGCCTGCAGGCAATCGACCAGGCCCACCGGCACCCGGATTGCCTCACCGGTGTCCGGGAACGGTTGAGCCATGGCGATATCCCCGGTGCGCTGGCCGTGGTGGATGGACTGCTCGGGCCCGACGCCGTGTTGCGCGATGGTGCGTTACGGGACGCGTTGGCGGCGTTCGCGCAACAGCGCGTCACCTACGGGCTGTTCAGGGCCGGATTGACCGGGGCCGGGTTTGCTCGCCTTCAGCCGAGTCCGCGGCGCCGTCCCGATCATCATCGCGCGCACCCACGCAACGCGACCTCGCGCTGACCCCGGCGCCCTTCCTCTACGTCCGATCGACGCGACCCCGAGCCGTTCGCTCCCTGTCCGCTCGACGCCACCGTGCGCAGATCCACTGACCTTCGCGGCTCGTCGACACAACGACCTACCACTCCGCTCCTTCTCAACCCAAAGGTGATTCACAGATGACTCCGAGTAACCCGTGCCTTCGCATCGCGAACCGCGCCCCCGCCTCCCAGCTCGACGTCGCAGGTGACCTGCTGGCCCGGCTGGGCGAGGTAACCACCGAACCGCGCCGCAACATCCAGCTGGAAGCCCTGACACTGGCGGTCGCCGCCGATCTGCCGGTGCTCCTCTGGGGTGAGCCGGGGATCGGCAAGACCGCCGCCCTGACCCAGCTCGCCGAATCCCTGGATCTGCCGCTGACCACGGTGATCGCGAGTGTGCATGAGCCGTCCGACTTTTCGGGCCTGCCCATCATCGGCGACGACCCCGCGGAGCACGGTGTCCCGATGGCTCCGCCGGACTGGGCCGTCCGGCTCGTCCGGGCCGGCCGTGGACTGCTGTTCCTCGACGAGCTGTCGACGGCACCGCCGGCTGTGCAAGCCGCCCTCCTGCGCCTCGTCCTGGAACGGCGGATCGGGGCACTCCAGCTGCCACCCGGCGTCCGCATCGTGGCCGCCGCCAACCCGCGCTCATCGGCGGCCGACGGCTGGGAGCTGAGCCCGCCACTGGCCAACCGGTTCGTGCACCTGCAATGGACCCACGACCAGGAGGTGGTCGTCCGCGGCCTCGGCGGGACCTGGCCCCGCGCGACGCTGCCCCGGCTCGAACCGGAGAAGTTCGCGGAGGCCGTAGCTTTCGCCCGGCGCGCCGTCTGTGTGCTCCTCGCGGCCCGTCCCAACCTCGTGCATCAACTACCCAGCAGCGAGACTCGCCGGGGCGGTGCCTGGCCGTCGCCGCGAAGCTGGGAGATGACACTGCGGCTGGTCGCGTTCGCCACCGCGGCGGGCTCTGCCCAAGACGTGCTGTCCCTGCTGGTCCGGGGCACCGTGGGCGACGGCCCCGGTTTCGAACTGCTGACCAGCATCGACCGGATGGACCTCCCGGACCCCGAAGTGCTGCTGGCCGACCCGCGGGCCGCCGAACTGCCCGAACGTGGCGATCTGCGCCAGGCCGTGCTCGACGGGGTCGTGGCGGCAATCCGCCGGCGGCCGGAGAAATCCCGCTGGGACGCGGCCTGGACGCTGCTCGCCAAGGCGGTGGAGACCGGGCCACCGGACCTGGTGGTCGTCCCCGCGACCACCCTTGCCACGCTGCGCCGGGACAACTGGGAGGTGCCGGCGTCGATAGAGCAACTCGCCGGAGTGGTGTCGGTATCCCAGGGCGCGGACCGTGCCGCCGTCCGTGTCGCCGCGAAGGCCGGGCGGTGAAACGGGACGCTCCGGCACTCGATTCCGGCAAACTCTTCGCCGCCCGCCTGCACGCCGCCCGGGCCCGCCCCTACCTGGCGACCGCCCTCTACGCGCTGCACATCGTGGAGTCGCGGCGCGTGCCGACGATGGGCGTGGACCGGTACTGGCGGTGCTACGTATCGCCGACGTTCGTGGACCACACGTCCGTGGAGGAACTGGCGTCCGTGCTGGTGCACGAGGTGTCGCACCTGCTGCGCGACCATCACGGCCGCAGTGACCGGTTCGCCCGCGCGCACGACCTGACCGATCCGGCGGAGCGGCTGCGGATGAATATCGCCGCGGACGCCGAGATCAACGACGACGCCTTCGGTGACGGGTTGGTCGAGCCCGAAGGCGCTGTCCTGCCGGCAACTCTCGGTCTGTCCCAGGGCGAGCTCATGGAGGACTACCTGCGCCAGTTCCGCCTCGGCCCGCTCACCCAGAACATGGCCTGGCTCGACTGCGGCAGCGGCGCCGACGGACTGGACCGCGACTGGGACCTCGGCCCCGACGGCGCGGACGGCCTCACGGAACAGGAACGCGATGCGGTCCGATTCCGGGTGGCGCAGGGCATCGCCGGCCGTCCGGGGAACGCCCCCGCGGGGTGGCGGCGCTGGGCGGAGGAGGCGTTGCACCCGCCGCAGCCCTGGCGGGATCTGCTGGGCGCGGCCATCCGCTCAGCCGCCTCCGCCCCGGGAGCGGGGGAGGACTACACCTATGGCCGGCCCGCCCGGCGCTCGGCCGGGGTGCCCGGCGTCGTCCTGCCGAGCCTGCGGCGCACACCACCTCGGGTCAGCGTGATCATCGATACGTCGGGGTCGGTCAGTGACGCCGAACTGGGCAGCGCCCTGCTCGAAGTGGCCGCCATCTCCCGTGCGGTGGGCGGCCGCCGCGACCTGGTCACCGTGCTGTCCTGCGACGCCGCCGCGCGGATCGCGCAGCCGCTGTGCCGTGCCGAGGGGATACCCCTGGTGGGCGGCGGCGGTACGGATCTGCGTACGGGTTTCGCCAAGGCCCTCCGCGCCCGGCCACGCCCCGACGTGCTGGTCGTACTGACCGACGGCCAAACACCCTGGCCGTCCGGCAGGCCGGGGTGCCGGACGGTGGTCGGGCTGTTCCGCCGGGAGACCTCGTGGAGTGAACACGATCCCGACTACGTCCCGGACGGGCCACCCGCATGGGCGCGGGTGGTCGATATCGGGGGCTGCAGTTAGAGAAAAGCGCGGCCTTGGTCCCGATCGAGTGCCGTCATGCTCTTGTTCTTCAGGGCGAAGACGTACACCAGCAGCGAGGCGAAGACGACGACGGTCACGTACACGATGAACCAGGTGACGTGATCACCGTTCTTCGCGGCCTGGTAGATCATCGGCGCGGTTCCGCCGAAGGCCGAATTGGCCAGGGCGTACCCGACACCGACGCCCAGGGCCCGGATATGCATGGGGAACAGTTCGGCTTTGACGATGGCATTGATGGAGGTGTAACCGGTGAGGATGACGTAGCCGATGCAGGTGACGAGCAGGGTCGCCGCCGCCGACGTCGCGTCCTGCAGAAACGTGATGAGGAACCAGGTGTAGGCGACCCCGCCGACCCCGAAGAAGACCAGAACGGGTTTGCGGCCCACCTTGTCGCTGATCATTCCGCCGACCGGCTGCAACAGCATGAGGAAGATCAAACCGGTGAGGTTGATCCAGGTGGCCGTCATGCCGCGGTCCTCGAAGGCGGTCTTGATCATGGCCGGGGCGTTCACGCTGTAGACATAGAAGGCGAGGGTGCCGCCCATGGTGATCAGGAAGCACAGCAGCAGCGGGCGCCAGTGGTCGAGCACCAGGACCCGGAGCGAGCCCGATTCGGTGTCCTCGCCCCGGCGGACGGCGTCGAGCTGCTCCTCGGTGAGCGATTCGTCCATGCTGCGCCGCAGCCAGAACACGACCACCGCGGCGATACCGCCGATGAAGAAGGCTATGCGCCAGCCGAAGTCGGAGATCTCCTGCTTGTCCATGAACATCTGCAGCACCAGCAGCGTGAGCTGGGCCAGCACATGGCCGCCGACGAGCGTCACGTATTGGAACGACGAGAAGAAGCCGCGCCGCTCCCGGGTGGCGGCCTCGGACATGTAGGTGGCCGAGGCGCCGTATTCGCCGCCGGTCGCGAACCCCTGCACCAGCCGGCACAGGATCAGGATCACGGCGGCGCCCACCCCGATCACTTCGCGTCCCGGCACGAGGGCGATCACCAGGGAACATGCCGCCATGAGCGAAACGCTGAAGGTGAGTGCCGCGCGCCGGCCGTGGCGGTCGGCGTAGCGGCCGAAGAACCACGAGCCGACCGGGCGCATGAGGAACGTGACCGCGAAGATCGCATAGACGTAGACGGTGGAGTTCTTGTCCGCCGAATCGAAGAAGTGGCTTTCGAAGTACGAGGCGAACACCGTGTAGACGTAGACGTCGTACCATTCGACGAGATTGCCCGACGACCCGCGCAGAGTATTCCAGACGGCGCGGCGCGTGGCCGCCCGTGACGGCGCCGGTTCCGGTCCGTCGGAGACGGCCGGATCCGGGGTAGTGGTCTCGGACATTCGCAATTCCTCCCGTTCACCCGTGCTCGGCGTGCGCGGTGGCCGTCGGCCCCGCGCCGCACCGCACTCAGTGTGCAGGCCCGGAGCCCGATCCGGTACCGGAGTTCAGGATTCCGGGCCCGCCGCCGGCGGTGTGTAGGCTTCGGTCACCGGACAACCGGTTCGTCCGAATATCACACCGCAGTGCGATTCCTTCTCATACCAGAGGATTACCTGGAACGAGAATCCGGCCGATAGCGTCGGTGCCACGACCTCGTCACCCCGTCCCCCCCACCGAGCAGTGTCCGCTGGATAAGAACTCCGATCGATATCGACCGTTCGGCATCGCAGGCGGGCCGAGCTGGGATCCCCGACTCGACTCCCAGGAAGATCTATGACTACAACGGCCTTGATCCAAGAGCCATCTCCACGGTCATCGCGGCGCGGCGGCGTCGACGGTGATTACGCCCGCCTGCTCCGCAAGATCTCCGCCGCGGGATTGATGAACCGGCGTCCCGTCTACTACGCCGTCCGGCTCGGCCTGGTCGGGATTGCGTTCGTCGCCGGCTGGTCGGCGTTCGTCCTTGTCGGCGACTCGTGGTGGACGCTCCTGATCGCGGCGTTCATGGCCGTGGTGTTCGCGCAGGTCGCGCTGGTCATGCACGATGTCGCGCACCGTCAGGTCTTCCGGCTGCGGCGTCCGACGGAGATCGTCGGCCGAGTCGTCGGTAACGCCGGTATCGGTCTGGGCTACGGCTGGTGGCAGGACAAACACACCCGGCATCACGCCAACCCGAACCATGAGGAACTGGATCCCGATGTCGCGCCCGACATTTTGGTCTGGTCGCAACAGCAGGCGCGGGCCAGCCGCGGTCTGCCTCGTCTCATCGGGCGGGCGCAGGCCTATCTGTTCTTCCCCCTGCTGATGCTGGAGGGCCTGAATCTCCATGTGGCCGGTGTCCGGGCACTCCGGAATCGGACGATCAAACACCGCGTCTGGGAGGGCGCGCTGCTCTTCGGTCACTTCGCCGTGTATCTGGCCGCGCTGTTCGTGGTGCTGCCCGCCGACAAGGCCTTCGCGTTCTTCGTGGTCCACCAGGCCCTGTTCGGCCTGTACATGGGGTGCACCTTCGCCCCGAACCACAAGGGCATGCCGACCCTCACCGGTGACGATCGCCCGGACTACCTCCGCCGTCAGGTGCTGACCTCCCGCAACGTCCGGGGCGGTGTGCTGACCGACCTCGCCCTCGGCGGGCTCAACTATCAGATCGAGCACCACTTGTTCCCGAGCATGCCGACCCCGAATCTGCGCCGCGCCCAGGTGATCGTCCGCGACTACTGCGCCGAAATCGGCGTTCCGTACCACGAGACCGGGCTGATCTCCTCGTACCGTGAGGCCCTGCGGCATATGCATCACGTCGGCGAACCGCTCCGCACGGCCGGATAACTCCCGGACGCCCACCGCCACGGCCGGTCGCCGGGATCCCGGCAACCGGCCGGTCAGGTGCCTGCTGCGGGCCCATATCCGTTGGCCTGGATCACCCGGGCGGTCGGATCGGGGGCATCGGGGTGCCGGACCCGGTCCGTGATCAGGAAGCCGGGGAGTTCCGGTCCGGAGGTTTCGGTCAGCGGGAACACTCCGCCGCGTCCGTCGGGGTCCCAGCCGACTGCCAGGGCGTGCGTGATCAGCGTGCGGATGTCGGAAGCCGTGGGGTGGGAGGTATCGGTTGCCGCGGTCGCCCAGCCAACGCTCATCGACTTGGAGAGCAGGTCTGCGACGAGAACGCGGCTGTTCTTCCCGGCGCCCCAGATACGAACGCCGAGGCAGCGATGGACATCGCCGTCGCCGCGCAGGACCCCGATATCGGCCCGCCAGACGTACTCCCGGCCACCGACCCGGACCTTCCGCAGCCGTCTACGCACGCCCGTCAGCGTATGCGGTCCGGCCGTTTCCCCGCATCCGCCGCCTTCCCCGAGACGGTGGAGCCGGGCCCGGCCGGACCACATGTCACAGTGGCAACAGGTGATGTTTGCGCGGGTAGCGGATGACCTTCTTGTCGCGGAGCAGGTGCAGGGCGCGCCGGATTTCCAGGCGGGTGGCCGACGGTTCGATCACCGCGTCGATATAGCCGCGCTCGGCCGCGATCCACGGGGTCGCGATGGTCGCGTTGTAGAAGTCGATCATCTGCCGGCGGACCCCGGCGCGCTGATCCTCGGGGGTGGCGTCGAGGATCTTGCGCTGGGTCAGGCCGACGGCGCTTTCGGCACCCATCACCGCGATGCGGGCGGTGGGCCAGGCCAGGTAGACGTCGCAGCCGAGGGCCTTGGCGCCCATGACCGCCCAGCCGCCGCCGTAGGCCTTGCGGATCACCACCGTCACCTTGGGCACGGTGGCCTCCACATAGGCGAACAGGAACCGGCCGCCACGCTTGATGACGCCCTGTTTCTCCTGTTCCACCCCGGGCAGGAAGCCGGGGGTGTCGACCACCAGTACCAGCGGGATCTCGAAGGCGTTGCAGATATGGATGAAATGCGCCGCCTTGTCACCGGCCTTGGCGTCGAGCGCACCCGCCAGGACGGTCGGCTGATTGGCGACCACCCCCACCGGACGGCCGTCCACGCGGGCAAAACCGGTGATCAGGTTCGTGGTGGCGGCCCCGCCGATCTCGTGGAACTCGCCGTCGTCGAAGATCCGCAACAGCACGTCGTGCATATCGTAGATCGCGTTGTCCGAGTCGGGGACGAGCGTGTCCAGCGTCAGATCGGATTCGGTGATCTCCGGTTCCAGGCCGGGGTTCACGACCGGCGGCAGTTCGGAGAAGCTCGACGGCAGGTAGCTCAGGTAGTTCCGGACCCAGGCGAAGGCGGCCGGCTCGTCCTCGGCGATGTGGTGGATATTGCCGTAGGCGGCCTGGTTGTAGGCGCCGCCCAGCTCCTCCATATCCACTTTTTCACCGATGGCGTCCTCGAGGATCTTGGGACCGGTGACGAACATATGCGCGCTCTCGGTGGCGACCACGACATCGGTGCAGATCGGCTGGTACACCGCGCCGGCCGCGCAATTGCCCAGGATGAGTGAGACCATCGGCACCGCGCCCGAGAGCGGTTCCATCATGGTCGCCAGTTCGCCGTACCAGCGCAGCGAGGTGACGGCCTCCTGAACCCGCGCGCCGCCGGAATCGTTGATACCGACCAGCGGGCATCCCATCTTCCCCGCCAGGTCCATGATCGCGGCAACCTTGCGGCCGAACATCTCGCCGATGGTGCCGCCGTACACCGTCTGATCGTGGGAGAACACGGCGACGGGCCGGCCGTCGACCAAACCGCGGCCGGTGACCACCCCGTCGCCGTAGAGAGCGTCGCGGTCGGCGGGGTTGCGCACCAGCGCACCGACTTCGACGAAAGTTCCCGGATCCAGCAGCATCTCGATGCGATCGCGGGCGGACGGTATGCCCTTACGCGCGCGTTTGGCAGCGCCCGCCTCGCCGGCCGGTTCCTGCGCGATCTCGAGCTTCTTACGCAGGTCGGCAAGTTTCTCGGCGGTAGAACTCATCGATACATCCAGATTTTTCTCAGCGGGAACACCGCACCGGGATCGGGGGCGGTTGCCACCGTACCGGGATTCGCGAGTGTCCGGGTATGTGAGGTTTCACCGACTGCTGTCCGCAGCTCGGGCGGCCGGATCGCCGGCACAGTTCTGCCGCCGGGTGCGGCAAGCGGACGAGGAGAGCCAGGCAGCACTGGACCGGTTGAGCACACTGTGATTCCGGTCCGTGGCCGCATGGCGAGTGGCGGTCAGCTGGTGGGGTATGCGGTGTCGGTGAGTTGCTCGGAGAGCTCCCAGATGCGGGCTGCGTCCTCGGGGCTGCGCAGCGGCCGGTACAGCGGTTGTTCGGCGGGCGGGCCGCCGAGATGGCCGGGGCCGCTGGGCCCGTAGAGCCGGCCGGCCGCGGCGTCGGGGTCGGTCGCGGCCATGAGGGCAGGCAGCTTGGCGGTCTCCACGGTGCCCATGACTATCCCGCGGGCCGAGAGTGCCCGGATCAGGCGTACTCGGAGGGTGTCCCGGGTACGGCCGAGTTCCGGACGGGCAGCCAGGAGACTGGTGGGGGCTACCCCGGGGTGGGAAAGATTGCTGGTGATCGCCCAGCCGTGCGCTTTGCTGCGGCGGTCCAGTTCGAGGCCGAACAGCCCGAACGCGATCTTCGACTGGCTGTACGCGCGCTCCCCGTTGTAGCTGCGTTCCCAGTTCGGGTCGTCCCAGTTGATCGAGCCGCTCCGCGCCGCCACGCTGACCTGCGAGGTCACCCGGGCGTAGCCGGCGCGAAGCAGGGGGAGGAGATGGCCGACGAGGGCGAAATGGCCGAGGTGGTTGGTGCCGAATTGGAGCTCGAACCCGTCGGTCGTGGTCTGCCGGTCCGGCGGGGTCATCACGCCGGCGTTGTTGATGAGGATGTGGATGGGTTCCCCCTCCTCGCGGAGGGCGTTTCCCAGGGCGGCGACCGATGCCAGCGAGGACAGGTCGAGATCGCGCAGCGAAAGCTTCGCGTCCGGGTGACTCTGCCGAATCTGCGTGATCGCGGCCTCGCCCTTGCGGGAATTGCGCACGGGCATGATCACTTCGGCGCCCGCCGCGGCCAATCGGGCCGCCATCCCGAGACCCATTCCGTCGCTGGCGCCGGTGACGAGCGCGCGTTTTCCCGAGAGATCGGGCACGGTGATATCGATCGGTCGGCGTGGCATGGTGCTACTCCTCGAGTCGGTGTGGCCGGTGGCGTGATTACGGGTTCCGGGGAGTTCGTCGGCTGGTACATCCGGTCCGCCTGATCGAGTCTGGGCCGTGGGCGGCGCGGTATCCAGGACCTCCCGATCACAGGCTCGTCGTGTCACCCGTCGACGTGTGCGGGGGATCGGTGATCCGTGGATACCGCTGGTCGCGGGCGGTAGAAACGAAGCAGGAACCCGAGAAGAGGGAGTGTCGTGATCGATCGCACCGGGCTGGCGGAGTTTCTCCGAAATCGGCGGGGGGCATTGCAACCGGAAGATGTCGGTCTCCCGCGCGGGCCCCGCCGCAGGACCGAGGGCCTGCGGCGGGAGGAAGTGGCCGCACTGTGTCATATGTCGGCCGACTACTACTCCCGGCTCGAGCGGGAACGTGGCCCGCAGCCCTCGCCGCAGATGCTCGTCTCGATCGCGCAGGGACTGCACCTCTCGCTCGACGAGCGTGACCATATGTTCCGTCTCGCCGGGCACAACCCGCCGGCCCGGGGCTCGCTCAGCGGCGAGCACATCAGTCCCGGTCTGCTGCGCGTTCTCGATCGCCTGTCCGATACGCCCGCGGAGATAAACACCGAACTCGGCGAGACCCTGAAACAGTCACCGATGGGTATCGCGCTCACCGGCGATACGACCCGCTTCACCGGACCTGCCCGCAGCAGCGGATACCGCTGGTTCACCGACCCCGCCGCCCGGCAGTTCTACGCACCGGAAGAGCACGCGTTACTCACCCGGATGTACGCCGCCGGGCTGCGCGAGATCGTCACTCTCCGCGGCCCCGATTCCCGCGCCGCCCAGCTGGCCGAACTGTTGCTCGACCGCAGCGAGGAGTTCCGGCGGGTGTGGCACGACCACGAGGTCGGGATACGCCCGCACGATGTCAAGCACTTCGTCCACCCCGAGGTCGGTCCCCTGGAACTGACCTGCCAGCGTCTCGTCGACCCGGGCCAAGCGCATTCGCTGCTCGTCTACACCGCCGTCCCCGGCAGCGAGAGCTACGAGAAACTCCAGGTGCTCGCCGTGATCGGAGCGCAGGCACTGCAGTGAGACACGCTGTGCGGGGGATCGGCGCGAGTCGTACCTCTTCGGTACCGACAGGCGACGGTGCTGCCGGGCGGGTCGACCCGTCCGGTCCGGCAGCCCAGGTCCGCACCGATCTCATTGCGCCTCGGCGGTCCGGCGGTGCAGCCGGATCGCCGAGATCAGGAAGAAGACGCCGCCCAGCACCGCGTACCCGCCGATGCTGGTGAGCGACGCATTCACCCCGCCTGCCTGCAGAATGAAACTGGCGCCTGCCAGGGTGGAGATCCCGCCGCTGAGGATCATCGCCCACTGGCCACCGAGCCGGTAGCGCGAGATCGCGACGATCAACTGCACCACGCCCGCGGTGATCGCCCAGAGGCCCCACACCCGGAGGACACCGGGAATGCCCGAGGTGGCCGCGACGGCCAAACCGAGGGCGGTGAGCAGGCTCAACGCCATATTGATGTACAGCAGCACCCGCTGACGTGCGGTGCCCGGGGTACGGAAATCGACCACCGCCGCTGCCACGTCGAACAGCGGATAGATCACCAACAGCGCGGTGCTGACAGGGGTGAGCGCCGAAGCGGTCGGTATCAGCAGAGCTGCCCAGATGACGGCGAATCCGAAGCGGGCGTAATACAGGTTCCGCAGGCCTTTGGTGCTGTCGGCGGTTTCGGCGACAGTGCCGGCCGTGCCGGTGTCGAGTGAACTGGACATCAGCTCTCGCTTTCGATGATCGAGGCGGTGGTGTGGCGCCATCTAGTAGATAGAACGATCGGTATACCTGAAGCTTGATGGGCCGTGCCCGCGTTGTCAAGACCGATCGTTCTTTCTGCTAGCCTCGAAGGGCGAAGCCTGAGAGATCGGAGGACCCCGGATGTCGGAAGCACGGGCGCGACTGCTCGGCACGGCGAGCGGACTCTTCTATTCGGAAGGGCTTCGTGCCGTGGGCGTCGATCGCATCATTGCCGCCGCCGGGGTGACGCGTGCGACCCTGTACCGGCATTTCCCCGGCAAGGACGACCTTGTGGTCGCCTACCTGACGCAGGCCGACGAGGTGATCCGCGCGCAGGTCGCCGCCGCGCGCAGCGAGAACTCGGCCGCCGTCGACGTCGTCCGAGCTGTCGGGCGGTCCATCGCCGACGGCATCCGGGAGCCCGGGTTCCGCGGATGCGCGTTCCTCAATGCGGTGGCCGAATACCCCGACCCCGAGCACCCGGTGCACAAGACCGTTCTCGCGCACCGGCAGTGGTTCTCGACCACGATCACCGAGATCTTCGCCGGTATCGACGAAGCCGACCCGGGAGCTGCCGCCCGGCATTTCGTGATGCTCCGCGACGGCGCGATGGCGGCCGGTTGCCTGACCGATCCGGCCCCCATCTGTGAGACGTTCCTGCTCGGGATCGAAGGACTTCTCGATTCCCGCCGGCCTGCTCGCCGGGAAACAGCCGGATAGCTCGGGCGGCGCCGGGTCTTCTCACTGCCAGGTCGCGGTGTCGGGGTCGATGCCGTGGGCGCGTGCGCCGGCGTCGATGATCCGCCGGAACCAGGCGGCGAGACCGGCGCGGATGCCGTCGTAGTGGGCGGCGAACCCCGGATCGGTCTCGAACATGCGGCCGAGGCAGACCTGCATTTGCCTGGTGAGGGGAAAGTACGAAGCAAAAAGTTCGCGGTGCCGTTCGACGAGTCGATCAGCTTCCGGGCTACCGGGTGCGATGCCGGCGTCCATCGCCTCCCCGAGCGTCCGCTCGAAGTCGGCGACGGCGTCGGTGATTGCCTGCCATTCCGCCGGACCGCGAGCGGCCGCGCGTTCGGCGTACTGCTGCCATTGCGTCGTGTCGCCGTAGCGCTCACGGGCGCGCGTGGTCCAGTCCGGATTCCACCCGGGACCGAAGATCGCGGCCTGCTCCTCGACGGTCAGCAGCAGGCCGCGTTCGTGGGCGTCGATCATCCGGTCCAGTCCGGCGCCGAGCTGCTGGAGCCGGTCGATCCGTTCGGCGACCTGCGCGCGCTGGGCACGCAGCGCGCCGGGGACATCTGCGGTCGAGTTGTCCAGAATGTCCCGGATCCGGTCCAGGCCGAGCCCGAGCTCCCGGTAGGCGATGATCCGGTGCAGGCGTTCCAGGTCAGCGGCGGTGTAGAGCCGGTATCCGGCAGCAGTGCGCAGCGACGGGCACGCCAAACCTATCTCGTCCCAGTGGTGTAGCGCGCGGACAGTTACGCCCAGGCGCGCCGAGACCTGACCGACGGTCAGGCCCTCGACGTCACTGGTATCAGGCACGCTTCTCATTGTCGCCGCGACCGGTCTCCGGTGGGGTGATCCCGATGGCTGCAAGGTTGCGTGCCTCCTCGCTGTCCGGATCGAAGGCTTTCGCCGCCGTGAAAACGACCCGTGCGTTCTCGGGTGTGATCACCTCTATATCGCGTGTGTTCCAGGGCGTATCCCGTGGACCGTCGACCGAGTCCGGACGCAGCGCCCGACAGGACTCGACAACGGAATCCACCTGGCCGAGCACGCACGAGAAACTGACGCTCATCGCCGGTGCCTGCTCCGGAGTATCGGTCGCCGCGACGAGAAGTACATCCTGAAACGCCCACCGGCGCAGATGCACAAGTGTGCCGGGGATACCGAAGAGCTCGAAGAACCCGAGCCCCCGAACCCAGAAGTCCGTGGACGCCGCCAGATCACTCGTGGGGATCGTCACGAACGCCGGCATGCCGTAGATTCCGCGGAACAGATCCGGCGCCACCACATCCGGGCCGGGCGGGGGCACGGGACTCATCTCGAACGCTTCGTAATAGTCACTCATACCCCCACCCTCCAGCCTCACGCAACGTGAGGGTCAAGCCCTGACGTATAGGACGGTGGTGGCGTGGTCGCAGCGCCCTCGACCGGCAGGCCTGACAACGCTCATCGGTTGCTGCTCAGTGGTGGATGAATTCGGGCAGTGTGAGGGCCGAGTGGGCCGGTCGCCCTGCCGCGGCGGGCGTCGCGCTGAGATTGCGCAGCATATTGTTGCGATGTTCCAGGGCCTGAGCGGTGGTCGGGAAGAGAGCGGCGTCGCCCTTGCCGACCTGGTTCTGGTTGACCGTGACGAACTCCCGGGTGTCGTGTTCGTAGGCGGCGAAACCGGCGGCGTGGTCCCGGTTCGCCAGGGAACCGGCGAGCATGTACGCGCCGACGAGTGCCAGGCTGGAGCCCTGTCCGGTGAGGAACGAGGGCGCGTACGCGGCGTCGCCCACCAGTGCGACCCTGCCGCTGGACCAGCGGGGCAGGTGGATCTGGCCGACCGCGTCGAAGAACAGGTCGTCCGCGTCGCGCAGGGCGGCGACCATACCCGGGACCTCCCAGCCCGCGTCGGCGAAGACGGCGGCCACCAGGTCCCGTTGGGCTGCCGGATTCCGGTACGCGTCGAACGGCGGTTCCGGGTGGGCGAAGGTCAGTAGCGCGTGCACGTCGCCGTCGTTGTCCCCCACGGCGTAGAGTGCCGCGCCCCGGCCCGGGGTGTTCCACAATACGGTTTCGCGGCGGAGCCCGAAGGTGTTGCGCATGGTGAACCCGGCGAAGCAGTAGCCGAGGTACCGATGGAACTGCTCTTCGGGGCCGAACGCCAATGCGCGAGTACGGGAGTGCGTCCCATCCGCACCGAACACCATGTCGAAGGTGTTCGGGCTGCCCCGGCGGAAGGTGACATCGACTCCGTGGCCGGACTGATCGAGGGTTTCGATCGTGTCGTCGAACAGGAACTCCACGTCGTCACGGACCGCCGCATACAGAGCGGCGGTCAGCTCCCCGCGCGGCACCTCCAGGTCTGCTCCCGTGCCGCCGGTGACGGTGTGCGGGTCGATCGAGGTCACCTCGCTGCCGTCCCCGTCGCGGAAGGTTATCCGGCGCAGGTCGATATGCGCGTCCCGCAGCCGCGGCAGGATTCCCATTTTCCGGACGACGTCGAGTGCGGTGCCGCGCACGTCGATGGGGTAGCCACCGCCGCGAAGCGCGCCGGCCTTCTCGACTACGGTGACCGCGAATCCGTAGCGGTTCAGCCAGAAGGCGAGGGCGGGCCCCGCGATGCTCGCCCCGGATATCAGTACTTTGCGTCGCGCCGTGCTCGGGCTCGACGGTTCGATGCCGGTCATTCCTGAGTTCCTTTGCTCATGGTCCGGGCGACGATCAACGACAGCGCCGTGAGGGCGCCGGCAATGACGAAGCCGGTGACGAAGGCCGATTCGGCCGGGACATCCGATCCGGAAGGTGTTGCGGCGGTGAGGAGCGCGCCGCTGATCTGGGCACCCACGGCGTAGCCGATCACCCGAGTCACCAGCACCAGACTGGTGGCGATGCCGGTGTCACGCCGATCGACGGAGGTGGCGATGCCGGTCACCAGCGCGGTGACGCAGAGGCCGTTGGCGAGCGCGATCATCGCCTTGCCGCCGACGAGGTGCCAGAGGTCGGAGTGCACGGCTGCCAGGCCGAGCAGAGCGGCGGCCAGGAGGATGATTCCGGCGGTGACCACGGCCCGCGAGCCGGCCCGCCGCGCCCAGACCCCGCTGATCGGCCCGGCCAGCGTCGCGGCGACGGCGCCGGGCAGCAGGAAGATCCCGATTTCGGTGGCGCTCGCCCCGAAACCGTATTCGCCGGCCGGCACCGCCAACAGCTGCGGGACGAGATAGACCGCCACCGAGGTGCCGACGCAGATCACGAACGTCAGCACACACGGCTTCCATATGGTGGGCCGGGCCAGCATGCGCAGATCGATTATCGGTGAGTCCGCGCGACGCTCGACAGCGATCCATCCGGTCGTGAAGGCGGCCAGCGCCACGATCAGCACGCCGAGTACCACTGGCTGTGAACCGATTTCGGGTGCCAGCGCGAGTACGAGCATGAGCGTTGCCAATGTCGCGCTCAGCAGAATCAGGCCGGGCCGGTCGATCCCGGCATCGTCCGATCGGCCGGGCGCATCCTGCGGCATCAATCTGTCCACCAGGACGGTGGCCCCGATGACCGCGATCGTCGGCAGCGCGAACATCCAGTGCCGGGAAAGCCCCTCCGCCACAGGCCCGGCCGCCAGCATTCCTGCCATCCCGCCCCCCACGAACAATCCGCTGACCACCCCGATGGCCACCTTTGCCGGACCCGCGGGGAGGTGTTCGCGCACCAGGATGAACGACAGCGGCAGGGCGCCCACCATCGCTCCCTGCAGGATCTGGCCGAGCAGCAACACGGGTAGGTTCGGCGCCAGGGCGGACACCAGTCCGCCGGCCGAAACGACCGTCATCAGCCGGATAAGAACTCGTTTTCCGCCGTACCGGTCACCGAATTTGCCGGCGACCGGCGTGATGAGCGCGCCGGTGACGAGAAGTACAACGCTGAGCAGCGCCCCTTCGGCCGGACTCATATCCAGTTCGCGTTGCAGGAGTGGGAGCGTCGGTGTCACCACCGATTCCAGGGCTCCGGTGGCGACGGCGAGCGTGCCGAGGGCCGCGACGGCGGCTTTTCCGATGCCGGCCGGGGGAGCCAGAGTCGCGGTCATGGACGTCCCTCCGTTACTGCCGGACGGAGTGTGGGTGTGGGTGCGGCGAGTGCCATGAACCGAGATTACACTACACCGTGCAGTGTAGAAAGGTTACGATATGCCCATGCCGACTACGAAGACACTGCGCGAGGGGTCGGCCCGGAAGCGGGCGGCGATCCTCTCGGCGGCACGGGAACTGTTCCTCGCCGACGGTTTCGACCGGTCCAGCGTCGACGCGGTCGCCGCCCGGGCCGAGGTGTCCAAGCGGACTGTCTACGACTACTTCGGCGATAAACGAACGCTGTTGCAAGCGGTCGTCGACGCTGTCGGCCAGTCGCTGATCACCACCATCCGGCGCACCCTCGACGACACCCTCACCGCCGGCACCGAGGCCGCCGGCCTCGAGGACGCGCTGGTCACATTCTCGATGCGCATAGCGACCGATATGCTCGGCTCGGCGGAGTACACAACGCTGCAACGCCTGGTCCGGGCGGAATCCGGCCACCTTCCGCACCCGGACTACAACCCCATGGCCGAAACCCCCGACGAGGCAATCGCCGAGCGGCTCGCCGCCTTCGCCGCGGCCGGGCTGCTCGACGTCCCCGACCCCCGGCTCGCGGCCGACCAGCTCATCGCGCTGACCTTCAGCGTCGCCCTCAACAGGCTCGGTTCGGCGAACGCCGCGGAGGACGCGCGCGTCCGGCCACTCGTCGTCGAGGGCGTGCGGACCTTTCTCCGGGCGTACCGGCCCCGGTAGGGATTCCCGCCGAACAGGCCTCGTGGCCGGCTTCAGCGCGTGGACGTGGCGAACCTGCTACGTCAGGGTTTTCTGGTGCTCCTGCCGGAAGGCGATGTGCTCATCGGTTCGCCCCTCGCGAAGCTTCCGGACCCACTCGGGGTCGGCGAGCAGGGCGCGGCCGACCGCGACGAGATCGAATTCGCCCTCGGCATGCTGTTTCAGCAGCCGATCGATACCGGCGACGTTCGAATCTCCCTTACCGCTGAAGGCGGTGGTGAACACCTTGTCGAGACCGACGGAGCCGACGGTGATCGTCGGCAGCCCGGTGATCTTCTTGGTCCAACCGGCGAGCCCCAATTCACCGTCTGTGCCGGGCAATTCGGGGAAGGCCGGTTCCCAGTGCCGGCGGGTGGACGGGTGCAGAACGTCGACACCTGCCTGGACGAGCGGCGTGAGCACGCGGGCGAGTTCGTCGGGTGTCGCCGCGATGCGGGCCTTGTAGTCGTTGGATTTCCACTGCGAGTACCGATACACGATCGCGAGGTCGGGGCCGACGGCCTCGCGGATCGCGGCGACGACCTCGGCCGGAAAGCGGACGCGGGCCTCGAGCGTGCCGCCGTAGTGGTCGGAGCGGAGATTCGTTCGTTCCCAGAGGAATTGGTCGAGTAGATAGCCGTGCGCGCCGTGCAGTTCGATGCCGTCGAAGCCGGTGGCCTTCGCGTTGACGGCCGCGTTGACCCAGGCATCACGCAACGTGTCGAGATCGGCCGCGGTCAGTGCGCGACCGGCCGCGGTGCCGTCGAGGCCGAGCCCGGACGGGCTGACGGATTGGACCTCGGGATTCAGCTCGGGCTTGTCACCGCGGCTGACGCCGAGATGCCACAGCTGTGGGATGATCTGCCCACCTTCGCCGTGCACGGCGTCGACAACCGCTTTCCAGCCGGCCAGGCTCTGCTCCCCGTAGTGGCGCGGCACCGCGGCTTCGGGCCCGGCGGCCGGGTCGGGGATATAGGTGCCCTCGGTGATGATCAGGCCGACACCACCCGCGGCACGGCGCCGGTAGTATTCGGCGACCTCCCGGGTGGGGATCCCGTCCGGCGAGAACGCGCGAGTCATGGGCGCCATCGCGAATCGATTGCGCAGGTGCAGTGATTTCACATCGAACGGTTCGAACAGGGCGTCCACGGGCTGCGATGTCTCGGTCACAAGCCGGTGCAACATCGGCCGGTTCGACGGCTATTCCGTGCTGTGACTTCCGTCGCCGGCCTCGGCAATCCACGGGGCAGCTCTCACTCCGGCGGCGCATCAACTCGCCGGGCGAACCCGATCCGGCGTAGCTGTCGTGTGTAGGCCTCGAAGCGGTGTCACCCGGTGCGTGCCATTGGAGTGATCTGCACCACACTGACATTGACCTAAATATTTGTTGAGGTTTCAGGATGGTCTCATACGAACTTCACAGCTTCAGGAGATCATCATGAGCACCGCGACCACTATCGCCGCCGCCCGTATCCCCGCACTGAATCGTCCCGTCGCTCTCTTCGGCGCGATCGCCGCCGCCGTCCTGGCCAATCTCGTCGTCTGGCTGATCGGCATGGCCGCCGGTGGCACGTTCGAAATGACCGATGCGGGTCAGGTGCAGAGTGTCGCCCCTGGCGGAATCATCATGCTGACCGTGGTCCCGATGCTGATCGGCCTCGGTGCGGCGGTGCTGCTGTCCTACAAATGGATCGGAGTACTGCGCGTCGCCGCGGTGATCGGCTCGGTGCTCGCCGTCGCCACCATCGCCATGACCGTGGGTGCCGACTTCGACACCGCGTCCACGATCGCGCTGTCGATCACGCACCTGACGCTGGTCCCCGCCCTGGTCGTCGCCACCGAGGGGTTGCGCCGCAAGCTGCTCGAAGGGTGACATGAGCGGACGAGCAGGGCCTGCATCCGTTGGATGCGGGCCCTACCCGTCTTTCCGGCAAGGTCAGACCTCGATTGCCGAACAGCGCACGCTCGGACGATTCCTTGCCCCCCATGTCCGGAACCCGGTGATCGCCGGCCGTCGTTCGGCCTGGATCTGTGGGTTCGGTTCCGAGGTCTCCGAGTACTCAAGATATGGGGATCGTCGAGGTACCGGTCGGTGATCGACGGTGTGCAGCCGCGCCGCGAGAGGTGATCACGACGATGACGGCGGCGATGCCGATGGCTGCCGTGCCGAGCGAAGCCGTTGCCGCCCAGCCGAACCAATCGACGGCTGCCGCGCCGGCGGCGGAACCGAGACTTCCGCCGGCGAAGTACACGAGCATGTACGCGCTGTTGAACCGTGCCGGCGCCGCCGGGTCGATCGAGAGCACGGTGCTCTGATTCGCCACCTGTGCAGCGAAAAGACCCGCGTCGAAAAGAGCCAGGCAGACCAGCGTCACCAGGGTGTCGGAGAGTGCGAACCCCACGATGGCGGCGGCGACTCCGGCCAGCGCCAGTCCCGCCAGAATCACCCGTGTGGAGCCCACCCGGTCGGTCCGGTCTCCGGCTACCCGGGTCGCCAGGATGCCCGAGAGCCCGGCCACCGCATACAGGCCGATCTGCTCCGCGGAATACGAGAACGGCGGCTTCGAGAGGGCGACCGCGAGCCCGGCCCACACCGCGCAGAACGCGAAGAACCATAACGCGCCGCATATCGCCGCGCCCCTGAGTTCGGTGTACCGCACGAACAGCCCGGGAATCGAGCGCAGAGTTTCGATATAGCCACGTTCGCCTGCGCTCCGCGCGGCCGGCAGCACCACAGCGCAGGAGACAGCGAGTACGGCACAAGCCACGGCGAATACGAGAAGCACTCCACGCCAGCCGATCTCCTCGGCCAGCCGGCCACCGGCGATCCGGCCGGCGAGGATCCCCGCCGATATTCCGGCGGTCACGATGCCCAGGATCGTCGCGCGCCGACCCGGTGCCGCGAATCGGCCTGCCACGGAGCTGAGGCCCGCTCCCACCGCCGAGCACGCTCCGACTACGCCGGTCGCCAGGCCTAATGTCCACACGTTGTCCACAGCTGCGCACAGCGCCAAAGCGCCTGACAAGACGGCGAACTGGAGCGCGAGAACTCGGCCGGGCGGGAAGCGGTCCACCAGCGGCACGAGCAGGCCGAGGCCCGCCATGTACCCGGCGGGCCCGCACGCGAGCGCGAGCCCGACGGCAGCGATCTGTGCGCCCAGGGAGTCCGCCACATCCGCAATCGCGGGTTGTAGCGGATAGATCGTGGCGGTGCCGAGTGCGGCGGCGAGCGATAGAAACAGTACGACGGAACCGGTCAATCGATGGTCGGCGTGTGGTCCTGTGGCGGGATCGGTATTCACAGCGACCGACGCTATGAAGTGGCAGGTCCTGGCGCTGGCGGGATCGCGACATCACCGTCGCCCGAGCGAAGCGGTGGACCGCCGGCGGGTCGGGGAATGCGAGAGCCGCAGTGACGACTGCGTCGATTCACAGACGGAACCACCCGAGCGAGTTGCCTTTCGGAAGGGCAGGCCGCGCGCATTCGCTACCGTCGGCGCATGGAGATTCCCGACCTCGTCGATCTCATCTGGCTCTTCGAGGACGAGCCGACACGAGAGTTCGATGATCTCGAATGGCCCGTCGGACTGCATTCGTTCCGGCTCACCCGAGGGTCTCAGGCCGTCTCGTTCTCGCTCGACCCAACGGCCGGCGAGGCATACCTCAGCCTCTACGCAGGCGGGCATGAACATACTTTCCTGGGCCGTCTTCGCCGGTGGGAGCGGCTGAGCGTAGACCGAGGCCCGTCCGACTACGAAGGTCTGCGGCTCTGGTTCCCGGGTGACACGAACGAGCCTCTCGTATTGCAAACCAAACCTCAGATCCGGCTGACGTGGAATGTGAAGAACCTGGGTACCTGGTAGCCCGCGCAAGGCGCCGTTGTCGATCAGGAGATCTTCGAGTTCGGCCGAAGGAGGTCAGGCAGAGCGGATGTCGGTGCTGCCCGGCGCCACCCTTCCGAGCGACCGTCGCCGCTCAGGGTCCTACTCGCTCGAAACTCGTAGGTGCTCGGCGGTTCGACTGTAATAGTTGCGAGGCGATGCACGATCATCGGTGCATGACAATCGCACGGAAGTTGGCCATGACCGCAGCCACCGGACTTGTCGGTGCGGCAATGGCCGTGACAGCGCCTGGTGTCGCCGGCGCCGCTGATCCCTGCCAGCTCGGGGTGTCGAATGTCGGGCCCCGGACGTGCGCCAAGACGGAGTTCCGGACGGCCCCGGCATGGACGCTGGGCAACGGTGTCTGCGTCGGCATGCTGAGTGCCGCCGGAGTCGCCTACGACGGCCCTCTGTCTCAGTACAACACCTTCCCGGGGACTGCCCATTCCATAGAACTGCGGATCACGCAGGGCTTCTCCCCGCTGGGCAATTGGGCCCCGACCGTCCTGGCTTGTGATGTCACGGCGATCGTCGACTGGCGAAATCTCGATACCGGCCGGAGCGGTTCGGTGAGCCATTTCATCCCCGCGGGCAACACGAGTTCGCGGCCGTTCTATGTGCACGTGGATTCGGGCCCGGGGCGGGTCGCGCTCACGGTGCGTACCGATCGCCCGGGCGTTCCGGCAACGACGGAGGTGTTCGTTCCCTGACCGCACCGCACCGCACCAACAGAATTCAAGGGTGCAGGACGATCTTGCCGACATACTCCCGGCGCGCGAGTTGTTCTTGCGCCGGGGCCGCCTGCTCCAGCGGGTAGGTCGCGGCGACGACCGGGTGGATCTCGGCGCGCACGGCCAGGTCCATGAGGAGGCGGAAGTGGGTGGGGGTGTGCATCGCGGAGCCGATCAGTTGCGCGTTGTGCAGGTAGAGCCGCCGCACGTCGAAATGTACGTCGTAGCCGCCGAGTGCGCCGGCGACGACCCACCGTCCACCCTCGCGTAGCAACGGCAGTCCCGCACCCACGAGATCGCCGGCGACGACGTCGAGCACCACGTCGATACCCTCCGGTGCGGCGGCACGGACCTGCTCGGCGATATCGCCGGCGCGGTCGACCACTTCGTCCGCGCCCGCCGCACGCACCGGCTCGCTCTTGGATCCGCTGCTGATGGCGACAACGCGTGCGCCCCGCGCGCGGGCGATCTGCACCAGCGCGAGGCCGACACCGCCCGACGCTCCCGAGACCAGAACGGTCTCCCCCTTCCGCATCCGGCCCCGTTCGATCATGCCGAGCGCGGTACCGTAAGCGGTCGGCAGACTCGCGAGCTGATCGTCGGTCAGCGCGGATTCCGTCACGTCGTGCGCATGTTCGGCGGGCGCTGTCACATATTCGGCGTAACCGCCGTCGCGTTCGCTTCCCATCAAACCCACCGGGTTCGCGTCCGGCCCTTCGCTGTCGTAGATCGCCGGGTCCACGACCACACGGCGACCGACGAGCCGTTCATCCACCTCCGGCCCTACCGCCGCGATCCGGCCCGCGATATCGGCTCCTTGGATGCGGGGGAAGTCGATCGGGCCGCGCCACCCCGACCGCGCCCGCGGGTCGCCCGGGCGGCCGTACGCACCCTCGCGGGTCCAGAGGTCGGTGTTGTTCAGGGCTACGGCGCTCACCCGGACCAGCACCTCACCGGCTTCCGGGGTGGGCACGGCCACGTCCACGGGTTCCAGAACCTCGGGACCGCCGTGGCGCGCGATCCGCACCGCACGCATGGTCTCGGCTGTCGCCATTCCTCAACCTCCTGTCGGTATACCGATCTGTGAACCCACTCCAGGCTAGGTCGTGCGCGGGAGTTGCGCCACGAGGGATGAGCGGGCTCGGCCTCGCGCCCATTCTGCGAGCATCGGAGAAGGGGCAAGAGTATTGGCAGTTCGATCGGACGAGCGGCTCGGTGAGGTTTGATCGATCAGATGGTCGGACAGAAGCGGTGGCTGATCGAGTTCGAGGACGCGAGAACATTACCTTTCGACATGAATGTCTCGTGCATGTCGGTGTTCTCGAATACTGTAATTGTTGTTCGGTGGAAATATATTTCGTGCTGAGGTCGACGGGCCGCTTACCCGGGAATCGGCGGAATGAACGGACCTCGCAATGGCGAGGTACCCAGTTACGGGATCCTGCAAACAATTTCATGAGGTCCGTTCGAATCTCTCCGAGTTGTTGGCTCGTGGGATGCTGCAGGCCATGAATCTTGCCGGTGCAAGGGTTGCAACCGGGGCGGCGCACGGGTTCAGTAGGGTGTTCTCGTGAACACGGCTTGTAATTCGGGTATATCGCGCAGGCTGTTTCGTAGCCGGTCTGTGGTGGCTGTGGATGTTACGTATCGAGACTCCGGTTGACAAGATCTATTGCGAGCCCGCACGATCGTTACCGTGTCAAATGAAGGTTTTATGTGGAAACCATTCGTTTCGAAAATTGTTGCGGTTGCGGCCTTTGCGTCGGCCGGTCTCGGTCTCGCGACCGGCACGGCGTCGGCGGAAAGAGGCGTAGACGATTGCATTGCCTACTCATATGAGGCGGGCATCATGCATACCACGGTGTATTTCCACAATCGCTGTAATTCGACGCAGGGCGTCACGGTCTATCCGGCGGAGAACGGGTGCGGTAATTGGACGACCAGGCTCGCCCCCGACGAGAAGAGTAGTCACGAGTTCGGCCGGTGCGGCGTGTCGGCCGTGAGCAACGTAGACGGCTGACCGGGCACCATTCCTTCCTCGGCCGCCCGGGCCGTCTGCTTGCCGTAATCGGATTTCGGTCTCGCCCGCCCGGTTACGTAGTGAGGCGGCGTATGGCACGCAACGGTTCGGGTGGCCGTCGACCAGTGGCGATGTCGGAGGGTGCGGGGGTGGTTTCGGTTCCGGTTGCAGCGCGCGTGCTTTCGCAAGCCTGATGACTGCAACCGTGACTTAGGCCACGGTTGCAGTTGACCTTGGGTCAGGGTGGACGCTCGTCGCAGCGGCACGAAGCCGACCGGGACAACACCGATTTCGAGGAGCACCTGCCATGTCATCCACCTCTTCCGCCGAAGACAGCACTATCCTCGTGGTCCCCGGAACCGACCGGCTCGAGCCGGACGAGCCCGGCACTGTAACGGCCGGGATCGCCCGCAAGGCAGCTGTCGCTTTCGACGCCGCCGGAGCACGCCGCGAGGCCGTCGTACCGAGTACCGTTGCTGGGCAGGATCGCCCGGAGTTGCAGCAGGTGATCGAGGAGATCGTGGAGTCCGGGTTCGTCGGGGTGTCGCTGCGCGTGAACGACGAGCGGGGCGAGTGGGCCGGCAGCGCCGGGACGGCCGAGCTGGGCGGGACCGCGAAGCCGCCGATCGACGGGCACGTCCGGATTGCCAGCAATACCAAGACCTTCACCGCAACGCTGGTACTGCAACTCGTGGCCGAGGGCCGGATCGGGCTCGACACCCCGGCGGCGGACTACCTGCCCGAGTTCGGTCTGGACGAGCGGATCACGGTGCGGATGCTGCTGCAGCACACCAGCGGGGTGTTCAACTTCACCGGCGAGCTCTACGAGGATGGGTCGGTGGTACTCGGGATCCCCGCGCCGGGTACGCCTTTGGGCAAGGAATGGGTGGAACACCGGTTCGAGACCTACCGACCGCAGGAGCTGGTGGCGCTGGCACTGTCCAAGCGGGCGCGTTTCGCGCCGGGGGCGGGCTGGAGCTATTCCAACACCAACTATGTGCTGGCGCGGCTGCTGATCGAGAAGGTCGCCGGCCGGTCCTTTGCCGAGGAGGTGCGCCGGCGGATCCTGGACCCGCTCGGGCTGTCGGGAACCGTGGCGCCGGAGACATCCTCGGAGATTCCCGAGCCGCACGCCCACGCCTACTACCGGTATGAGGAGAACGGCGAGGAAAAGATCGTCGACGTCACCCGCCACAACCCCTCCTGGAACCCCTGCGGCGGTGACATGATCTCGACCACCCGAGATCTGCACACATTCATCTCCGCACTGCTGAGCGGTGAACTACTGCCGGCCGAGCTGCTGGCCCAGATGTGCACACCGCATCCGACGGGGATCCCGGCCATGGACTACGGCCTCGGGGTGTTCGTGCGGGACCTGGGTCCCGATGCCGGCATCGTCATCACGCACAACGGCGGCCACGCAGGTTACGCGACGTTGATGTACAGCACCCCCGACGGAGCCAAGACCATGACCGCCTCGCTGACCTGTGTGGACGACTCCGTCATGTCCATCGGCGTGCCGTTCCAGAACGCACAGCAAAAGCTTCTCACCCACGTATTCCTCCGATGAGGAAGGCTGACCGGATGAGGAACGGAGTCACGATCGGGCAGGCGGCGGCATTCGTCGGCGTCACCGTGAAAACAGTGCGGCACTACCACAAGCTCGGCCTGGTCGCCGAGCCCGAACGTGACAGTTCCGGCTTCCGGCGATACGGATCGGCCGGGTTGTTGCGGCTGGTGCAGGTCCGGACGCTGGCCGCGGCCGGGGTGCCGCTGGCCGAGATCGGGCCCATGCTCGATGCCGACGTCACCTCGTTCGCCGTCGCGCTCACCGCCGCCGACCAGCGGCTCACCGCACGGATCGAAGAGTTGATCGCGCGGCGCGACACCCTGCGCCGGCTCGCCGACGGTGACCGTGCGCTGCTGGGGGACCGGGCGGTGGCGCTGCTGCAGCGCATGCCCGGCCTCGGTTTTCCCGCCGACGAGGTGGCCACCGCCAGGGAGGGCTGGGTGCTGGCCAGAGCTCTGGTCCCAGAAGGTTTCGACGACTACATCACCGACCTCGAACAAGCCCTGGACGATCCCCGCTACGTCGCTTTGATCCAACGCGCCGCTCAGGCCGCGGCATGGGAACCGGACGACCCCCGCATCGACGAGCTCGCCACGGCGATGGCCGACCACTACCTGGCCAACCCCGCCCATCTGAAAATCGTGACCGGTCTGCAGGCCCGCACCGAGGCCGCGACCCGCTACCAGCTGATCGCCCACCACGGCGAAGAGCAAGGATCAGCCGCCGCCCGGGCACTCGCGCTGTTGGAAACCAAGCTCCGATCCGCCGGCGTTCGTATCCCTGGCGCCATCGAATTACGACAGCAGGTATAGGGAACCGTTACTCTTCCGCTGGTCAACAGCGCGCGGCTTTGACGAAACGTCATGGTGTTCGGTACGAAGGAGCGATGTGAACGGCGGCTGTCTCTGCGGCAATATCCGGTTCTCCGCGCCCGGCGACCCGGACTTTCCGCACCTGTGCTCGTGCGAACACTGTCAGAGGCTTTCCGGCGCCCCGGTGATGTCATGGGTGTCATTCCCGGAGGACGGATTCGCGTGGATCGGTCCGGGCGGGGAACCGACCTGGTTCGAGACCTTCCCGCAGATCTACCGCGGGTTCTGCCCGGAGTGCGGTTCCTCGGTGGCGTCCAAGGGGGATGAAGCCGGCTTGGTGGGGGTTACCATCACGGCGTTGGATGATCATGCCGGTCTGGCGCCGGTGAAGCAGAGCTTTGCCCACAACGCAGTCCCGTGGATGGCGCCGCTGAAGTGACGCGATATCCGTCGAAATCGCGAAGCAGTGAAACCGGCCTGCCCGGTATGGTGCAACGCCGGCGGAACGATCCGGTCAGCTGAGTGTGGAGAGGTGCACGGTGGTTCAGAACGAGGAGACGCCGACCACTCTGCTGTGGCGGCCGACCGGTCCGGAGGAGTTGGAACTCGTCCGGCAATCCGGTTGGCGTGCATGGCCACCCCGCCTTCCCGAGCAGCCGATCTTCTACCCCGTCCTCAACGAGGAGTACGCGATCAAGATCGCTCGAGAGTGGAACGTCCCACACAGCGGAGTCGGCTACGTAACGCGCTTTCGCGTCGATTCGGAATTCGTCCAGCGATACCCGGTCCAGCAAGCCGGTGGCAGAACCATCCTGGAATTGTGGGTTCCGGCCGAGGAACTCGACGAATTCAACGCTCACCTGGTCGGCCCGATCGAGGTCGTGCACGAATTCAGGTGAGTGGATCGCCGCGAACTCCGGAGCCCGTCGCAAAGCTCGACTCCGCACGCTGCCTCAGTACTATGACTTCGCATGACCGGCACCGAGATCGAGATAACCGCTGATCTGGTCCGCGACCTGCTGCAAGAGCAACACCCAGACCTTGCCGGCCTGTCCATCCGCGAGGTGGCGGGTGGCTGGGGCAACCAGATGTGGCGCCTCGGGGACGAGTTGGCCGTCCGCATGCAACGCATGGACCGCACCCCGGAGCTCCAGCTGAAGGAGCGGCGGTGGCTACCGGTGCTGGCCCCGCACCTGCCGCTCCCGGTTCCGCTCCCGGTGCGATCCGGCGAACCGTCCGAGCGCTTTCCCAAACACTGGACCGTGATGACGTGGGTTCCCGGCCGGCCGCTGGACCACAGCGCGATCACCCGCGACGCCCATGCGGCGGACACTCTGGCGGGCTTCCTCCGGGCGCTCCATGTGGCGGCGCCCGCCGAGGCGCCGATCGCTACGGACCGCGGCGCCCATCCCCGGGACAGCGCGGGCGGCTTCGAGCACTTCTTCCGGGCCGTTGCTCCTGACGATGTCGCTGCCGGCGTCCGGGCGGTTTGGGACGATGCCGTGGCCGCCCCCGCATGGGAGGGCCCACCGGTGTGGGTGCACGGCGACCTCCATCCCGCGAACGTCGTCGTCTCGGACGGAACGCTCTCGGGCATCGTCGACTTCGGTGACCTGTTCGCCGGCGATCCGGCGTGGGACCTCGCCGCCGCATGGGTACTGCTGCCCGCGGGCACGGCCGCACGTTTCTTCGACACGTACGCATACGCAGACGAGGCGGCGATCCGGCGCGCCCGCGGGCTGGCCGCTATGAAGAGCCTCTTCCTGATGC
Source organism: Nocardia sp. NPDC051750 (assembly GCF_044453135.1). Taxonomy (NCBI): domain Bacteria; kingdom Bacillati; phylum Actinomycetota; class Actinomycetes; order Mycobacteriales; family Nocardiaceae; genus Nocardia; species Nocardia sp. NPDC051750. The sequence goes on from NZ_JBITCK010000010.1 coordinate 47,470, forward strand.
TCATGGGGCAGAACGGAGATCGACGCCTCCCCGGCGGTAAGCCGCATTGGGGTCCTGTGGGCCGGGCGGCACTCGAGCGTGTACTGAAGGGCCTGTGATGGACGGGGAGAATCTGCTCTCGTGAGCATCGGTATCTCCGGTTCGAGGAGGGGCCACCAGATCGTCACCGCGATCACCAGCGGGCAGAATCTGATCGATCGGGTGGTCGAACGGGAGCGCCGGCTGGCCGGGTCCGCGGAGTAACGAGCCGATACCCGGGCCGAATGCGACCGGTCACCGGGCAAGCATGGCGGCAGCGATCCGGTCGGCTGCGGCGGGGCGCAGAGCGGTACCCATGTCATCGAGGATGAGTAGTTGCGCCCCGGGGATTTCGGCGGCGAGGACCTTGCCGTTGCCGACCGGGAAGAACGGGTCGGCGCGACCGTGCACCACGAGTGTGGGCACGTCGAGCTCACCGAGCCGCTCCCGCCAGCGCGGGGCGCAGTCGATCCGGGAGAACACCATCCCGAGCTGGTTGGCCTGGTGCACCGCGGGGTCGCTCGACGGTGTCCGGTCCCAGATCCGGCCCGCCGTCTCCCGGGCCTGTTGTGGATCGTTGCCCATCGGCTCGGCGCCTTCGGCCGCGAACGCCGCGACAGCGTCTCGGTCGGTCCAGTCCGGTTGGGGGCGGGCGAACAGCGCGCCCATGATCGCGCGGTCATGGTCGGGCAGGTCCTCGTCGACCGGGCCCGGCGCCACCGGCCGGGTGCCGACGAGGGTCAGTGCGGAGAACACCTCCGGGTGGTCCAGCGCGGCGACCTGAGCGACCATCCCGCCGACGCCGACCCCGCCGAGGTGGGCGGTCCCGGTGCCGAGCGCTTCGACCAGCGCGGCCGCGTCGGCGGCGAGATCCCGCAGGTTGTAGGCCGGATTCTCCGGGTCGAGGGTCGTCGATGCGCCGGAGTCACGCAGGTCGTAGCGGACCACACGCCGCCCGCCCGCCGCGAGCCGCTCGCACAGCGCGTCGGGCCAGGACAACATCGTTGTGCCACCGGCCAGCAGGACCAGCGGATCGTCCGCGCGGCCGAAGCTCTCGATAGCGAGATCGATACCGTTCACCCGCACCGAGGTCGTGCCCGATCGAACCGGTCTTGTCATGCCTGGGCTCCTGTCTGTCGGGTATCCAGAGATATCGACGACAGGGTCACCCGAAAGTCATCGGTGCAGCCGAGATCGCGAGAAATGTTGTCAGCACTGTTCCCCGGAGTGCTGCCGGTCCCCTGCGAACCTGACCGAGTACTCCAGGCGATGATCCGGCGACGCCACTCGTCGCCGGACGCGCGATGGCGTCGAGAGTATCGTCGGTGTCCCGCAACCGGATTGCGGCCGGCGCTCGGACCGACCGCATGCCCTCTCGGAGACCGCCGGCACGACCGCCCGGCCATGACTGAATCGAGGTCGGCGCTCACATGGAGACCGCAGCGAGCTCCCCCGACGCGGTGATGTCCTGTTCACCTGACGCGGCGATACCCCGTGATACGGCGACGGCCCGCGACATGTCGCGCCGGGCACGACTACACGCCCACAGTGACGTGTCCACGGCCCTGGCCCTGCACAGCGATCACGCGTTGTGCGAGCTCGTGGACGCGGCCGTGCCGATCGGCGCCGGTATCGGCGGGAAGTCGGCGCTGTTGGAGGTCGCCGGAATTCCGGTCTTCGTGAAGCGAGTACCTCTTACCGACCTGGAACGGCAGCCCGAGCACGTCCGGTCCACGGCGAACCTGTTCGAGCTGCCGCTCTTCTGCCAATACGGCGTCGGTCTCATCGGCGGGCCGGGTTTCGGGGCTTGGCGCGAGCTCGCCGTGCACACGATGACGACGAACTGGGTGCTCGCCGCCGAGTACGAGGGTTTCCCGCTGATGTACCACTGGCGAGTATTGCCGGATACGACGCCGCTGCCGGAGGAGCTCGCCGACATCGATCACGCCGTCGCCTACTGGGACGGCCGACCGCAGGTACGCCACCGGATCGAGGCTCTCCGGGACGCTTCTGCGAGCATAGCGCTGTTCCTGGAATACATCCCGCAGAACCTGCACGAGTGGCTGAACGACCGGATCGAGGCGGGCGACGAGGCCACCGATCAGGCCTGCGTCATGGCGGAGCGGGAACTGGCCGCCGGCGTCGCGTTCATGAACAGCCGTGGGCTGCTGCACCTAGACGCGCACTTCGGGAACATCCTGACCGACGGCCGACGCCTCTACTTCGGCGACTACGGACTCGCGCTCTCCTCCGGGTTCGACCTCTCGCCGGAGGAGACCGCGTTCTTCGACCGCAACCAGAGCTACGACCGCGGCTACACCGCCACTTATCTGGTGTTCTGGCTGGTCAAATCCCTCTATGGGCTCCGGCGGGAAGGCCGGGAGGCGAGCGCCACGATGGTGCGCGACTTCGCCGCCGGCAAGCTGCCGGAGGGCATTCCTGAGGCGGCCGCCACGGTCCTCACCCGGCACGCGCCGACCGCTGACGCGATGTCCGGGTTCATCCGGGCGTTCCAGCAAACGAACCGGAGCACCCCGTATCCGGACGAGGAGATCCGCCGCCTGCTGGGCGGCCCGGACGCGGTGCTCGTTCAGCCTGTGTGACGGCCCCGGAAGCGGGTGGGCTCGGCGGATTTCTCTATCCCCCGGACCTCGCTCTGGAGGTGGTCATGCTCTCAGCGACAACGCAGCGCGCACCAGCAACGCGAGCAGAACCTTCTCAGCTCTCGTCCTGCTGCGGGTCAGGCTCGCATCGCCTGGTTTCTCAATATGTCGGCCTCGCAGCCCGGCGAGTTCGGGTCGAAGCCGTGTTCGACCAGCCAGCGGACTCCCCGCAGGCTTCGTAACGACCACCATGCGCGGATCATGTCGAGGTCGACCTCGGTGTCGTAGCCGGCGACGACCTCGCCGAGGTGCTCGGGGTGTCCGAGCGTCAAGGTGGCGAGGTCGTACAAGGCGTCACCCTGGGCTGCCTCGGACCAGTCGAGCACGCCGGTGACCTCGTCGCCATCGACGAACACATGGGCAACCTGCAGGTCGCCGTGGGTGAATACCGGTGTCCAGGGCCGGAGTGCGGCCTCGGCGATCCGGCGGTTGCGGGTGATCACGTCGGTGGGAAGAACGCCGTTCGTGGCGAGCCACGCGCATTCGGTGTCGAGTTCCGTGGCCAACTCGTCGATGCCGCGACCGGACCGCGGCGGCAGCGGTGCGTCATGCAGTACCCGTACGGCGGCGCCCGCCGCGGCCCACGCTGCCGGTGATGCGGTCGACGGCTCGCCGAGGCGGCCGAGCGCCGCGCCCGGGAGGGCGGCGAGTGCGAGTACGGGCGGTCGGTGCCACAGGATCTCAGGAGTCGGGATCGGCGCCCTCTCCATTGCGTCGATTTCGACCTCGGTGCGTGCCTGATCGGTGTCGATCTTCAGGAACACATCGCCCACCCGCAGCGTCGCGCGCTCATGATGGGCGACGACAACCTCCACCCCTTGCTTTTCCACGCCGGCCATTATTGCGGGGGCTATAGCCGACGTCACCGTCTTCACCCCGTCCGGTGACAGGCGTTTCGATCATCGTGCACGCCCTGGCATCCCGCTCCGTTACGGGCACAATGCGTGAGATCTGCCGGACGACAACTCGTCGTCATGATGGTGATGGTCCCTCGCGCAGGTAGTGCGAGACGCGCAGTCATTGTCGGGCGCACGGCGTCCTGTTCGCCGGCTGCTCGGACCGGGGCTCAGCCGGTGAATTCGTCGACGCCGAGGGCGAAGTCCCAGTGGCCGACCCCGTTGCCGGCGAGGCCCACCGTGACCAGGCCCATTCCTTCCAGCCAGTGCGCCATTTTCAGGCCGCCGACATCCAGCGGGCGCAGCCCGAGGCTCTCGATGAATGCCGCCACGCCCGCCTTGGCCTGCGCATTGTCGCCGGCGATGAAGACGTCGGGCCGGCCATTCTCCAGGACATTGCGGAAGATGGTGTTGAATGCCTTCACCACGCTGGTGCCGGCCGGGGCCACCTCGGCCACTTCCTGCGCGATCGAGGTCGCCTCGCTGTGGGCCAGTCCGTCGAAGGCGGCGTTGAACGGGTTGCTGATGTCGACGATGACCTTGCCCGCGAGGGCGTCTCCGTACTCGGCGACGACCGGAACGACACCGTCGTACAGCAGGGCCGTGATGACGATGTCCCCGGCCGGGACGGCGCCCCACTTGCCCGTCGTCGCGCCGCCGCCCAGAGCCTCGGCCAGGTCATCGGCCTTGGACTGATCGCGTCCCATGATCTCGACGGTGTTGCCGCCCGCCACTGCGCGTATGCCGATGGTGCGGGCCATATTTCCCGTACCGATGAGGGTAATGCTGCTCATGAGGTGTGCTCTCTTCCTGTTCGCGAGGTGTCGCTCTGTCTGGTTCGTGCCGGGGTATGCCGCCGTGCATGTAGTCGACGAAGGAGGTGTTGCGCGGACTTCGTGTGTGGTTCAGACGGCGGTGGTGCCGCCGTCGGTGACCAGTTCCAGGCCGTTGACATAGCTGGAGTCGTCGGAGGCGAGGAACAGGGCGACGGTGGCTATTTCTTCGGGGCGGCCCATCGTTCCGCGGGGGATGAGGGACTCGAATGCGGTCTTGGTTGCCTCGTCGAACAGTTCTTCCTGTTTGGCGGTGGCGACCTGGCCGGGGGTCAGGACGTTGACCCGGATCTTGCGGTCGCGCAGTTCGTTGAGCCAGACGCGGGCCCAGGCCTGGTGGACGGCTTTGCTTCCCGCGTAGAGGCTCCAGCCGGGGAAGGCGCCGAGGGAGGCGTTGGATCCGGTCATGAAGATCGAGCCGTTGTCGTTCATCAGCGGCAGTGCCTTCTGCACGGTGAACAGGGTGCCGCGCGCGTTGAGCGAGAAGGCGCGGTGGAACTGTTCCTCGGTGATCTCGCCGAGGACGGCGGGTTCGCCCATCCCGGCGCTGGCCCAGAGCACATCGATCGAGCCCTTTTCTCGTTCGACGGTGTCGTACAGGCGGTCCAGGTCGTCGAGTTCGGCCGCATCACCCTGGACCGCGGTGACGTTGCGGCCGATCAGTTCGACGGCGTCATCCAGTGCTTCCTGCCGCCGGGCCTGGATGAAGACGTGCGCTCCTTCCTCGACGAACAGTTTGGCGCCGGCCAGTGCCATGCCGGTGGATCCGCCGGTGATCACCGCTACCTTGCCATCGAGCTTTCCCATGATCACTCCATTGGATTGATGGGTATCCGAAGCTGTTCGATACTTATATAAACCGAACTGTGTACTTAACGTATCCGATAGTTCGCCAGGGCACAAGCTATGTACACCGATCGGTACCATCGGGATACACTGCAGGTATGACGGAGTTGGAGAAGGGCCCCCAGGGCCGACGCCGCGGCAGGGGCGCACGCGAGCGCATCCTCGGCGCTTCGCAGCAGCTGTTCCGCGATCAGGGCATCAACCGCACCGGCATGGACCAACTCTGCGCCGCAGCCCAGGTGTCCAAACGCACGGCCTACCAGCACTTCCCCAGCAAGGATGAACTCGTCGCCGAATACCTGCGCCGATTCGATCCCGACGTCATGCCGGGAGTCTTCGACCGCACAGACCTCACACCCCGCGGACGACTCCTCGCCGCCTTCGAGATACCCGCGTCCACGCCCCTGTGCCCGTATATCGCCGCGGCCGTCGAACTCCACGATCCCGAGCACCCCGCATCGCAGTACGCACGCGACTACAAGACCGCCATTGCCGCGCGACTCACCGAAACCGCCCACGAAGCCGGCGCCATCGACCCTGAACAGCTCGGCGAACAACTGGCGCTGCTCCTCGACGGCGCCGCGGCCCGCACCCGAGTCCTCAACCGCGAATCCTTCTCCACCGCCGCCGCCATCGCCGCCGTCCTTATCGACAACGCCATTCCCGCGTCGTCTCCACGGCGGCCCGGCGATGACCGTGGAGCCGCTGGGTCGGCTCCCGTTCCGGTGGAAGGTCGATGACGGCCTGATCACGCCTCGTCATGGTGGGGGACTGATCGACTGCCTGCCGCGGGGCGCGTCGCATCGGTTACCTGTGGCTACGGCCCCGCGATGACGACAAGGCTTGGTCAGCCCGGATGTCGTGTCGCAAAGGGAGATTCGCCCGGTGGGAATGGGGCGGCAACGGGTCGGGTACCGGTGGGTGAGACCAGGGTTGTGACCGCGTCCAGCACGATGCTGCGGCGTTGGGATTCGGGCACCAATCGCGCGATGTCTTCCTTCGGTTGGTGCCACATGTTCGCGATTGTCAGCACCAAGGCCAGGATGTGTGCGGCGGGCTGTGCCGTGGTCACCGTCCCGCGTTGTTGAGCCTGTTCGATCGCCTCGACCTTCGCGCGCATCGACTCGGCCACCGATGCGCGCTGGGCGGACTCGCCGCGCAGCAGGTGGTACCACATCAGGTACCGCATCACCTGGGGATTGGCCAGTCCGGCGTCGTACAGCTGACCCGCGTACTCCGGCAGCCGGTCCGCGTCCAGCGGCACGGTCGCGACCGTCGTATCCACGATCATGTCGAAGACGCCGTCGAACAGTTCGTCTTTGCCCTTGTAGAACGAATACACCAGGCCCGCGCTGATTCCCGCGCGCTTGGCCAGCCGGTCGATGCGCGCTCCGGCCAAGCCGAACTCGGCGAATTCGGCCAGAGCGGCGTCGAACAACAGCTGCCGTTTCGCTTCGGGATTCCTGGTGCGCACACCGCCAGGCTAGTTATTGAACGTTCATTTGACAAAGCGATCGCGACACCGCAGGGTTCTAATGAACATTCATTCAACAAGGAGGTGCGGTCTGCATGACGTATTGGACACCGGACGACATTCCTGATCAGACCGGCCGCACCGCCCTGATCACCGGCGGTAACAGTGGTATCGGTCTGGAGACGGCCCGCGTCCTGGCGACCCGCGGCGCGCGGGTCATCCTGGCCGGTCGCGATCAGGCCAAGCTCGACGAGGCGGTCGGTCTCGTGCACGCCGCGGCGCCGCGGGCCGAGACCGGCACCCTGCTCCTGGATCTGTCCGATCTCGCCTCGGTGCGCAGCGCGGCCCAGCGGATCGCGGAAACCGAGACCATCGACCTGTTGTTCAACAACGCCGGGGTGATGAACCTGCCCACCCGCCTGACCACCCGCGACGGGTTCGAGATGACCGTGGGTACCAACCACCTCGGCCACTTCGCCTTCAACGCCCAGGCCTGGCCCGCCGTGCGCCGCTCGGCCGCGGCTCGCGTCGTCACCGTCAGCGCGATCGCCGCGCGCTGGCCCATGGGCAAGCTCGATGACCTGATGAGTGAAAACAGCTACCGCGGCATGACCGCGTACGCAAAGTCCAAGCGCGCCAATATCGTCTACACCCTCGAACTCGCCCGCCGCGCCGCCCACACACCCGTCGAGGCTTTCGTCATTCACCCCGGCTCGGCGATGACCGGCCTCCAGCAACACGGCACCGAACCGCTGACGCGCCTGTTCACTCCACTCGCAGCGCGCCTGCTGATGGGTTCTCCCGCCGGCGCCGCCTGGCCCTCGCTCTACGCCGCCACCAGCCCCGACGTCACCAGTGGAGAATTCATCGGCCCGGCCGGACGCGACCAGACCTCCGGGACCCCCGAGCCCGCCAAACTCCCGAAAGGCGCCGACAACACCGAACTGGGCGCGCGACTGTGGGCCGACAGCGAACGACTCACCGAAGTAACCTTCAAACCCTGACCATTGCTGACGACCGCGCTCACCCGGCGATATCGGCGTACACGGCGCGGACGAGGTCCGCGAACGGGTGCTGGGGTGCGCCGCGCCACGGCCGCTGCCGGACACGGCAATAGCGAGACGGCGGTCAACTGCTACCGGTGGGCAGCGGCAGCACTGGTCGCCGCCCAGATGGCCTACAACCACGACAACGCCGCCAAGCGCTCTCTGTACGGCCGGCTGTCGCAGGCCTACCAGGACGCGGCCCATCTCGACACCGAACTGCGCATCGAACGACTGGCGATCCCGCACAGGTCGAGCCACTGCAACGCGTGGTTGGTCCGGCCTCGCACGGATCACCCGGCCCCGACGGTCATCATCGTGGGCGGGCAGAGTGGATGGGGGGCCTGCCTACCATCGGCAGGCCGCGGCCCTCACCCGGCGGGGGCTGTCCGCCGTCCTGCTCGAGGCTCCCGGCCAGGGCGAAACACGGATCTTCGGCGACAGTCGCTTCGGCGCATGCTGTGTCAACGGCGCACCCTCGCGACCGGAACCCGCACCGTTCCGTACCGCCGCCGAGCAGTCGCAAGCCCTGCTCGGTGCCGGCAGCGACGCCGAGGTCGCTGCCGTCTTCCGTACGCTCTGGATCGACTCGGCGGTCGACCGCACATCAGCGGCCGTGCTGGTGCTGCACGGCGAGGCCGATCCGCTGATCACACTGGATCAGCAGCGCCCCTTCCTCGACCTGTCGGCCGACTCGTCGCTGCGAGTGTGGGAGGACGGCGAGCACACCATCTACAACCATTCCGCCAAACGCACGGATTTCGTGGCCGACTGGTTCCGTCACCAGCTCAACCGCGGTTGATTTACCGTCCGCCCCGCACCTGTCGCCGGGACCGGTGTCAGCCACGGGTGCCGGCGGTAGATCGCCGGGCCCGGCCCTGCCGCAGGTGGTCTGGATTCACGTGGCGGGATCGAGCGCATCCGGGCGGCGGACCAGTGTCGCGAGGGATTCTTCTCAGCAGGAACAGTTCGGCCGTCGGCGGTATGCTCTGATCTCATCCGGCGGCTTGCCGGGTGAGATCGAAAGATTCTCCGGTACAGGGCCGGTCACTCGATACCGGAACCCTTTCCGGTATCGAAAGGTACGACCATGCGAAAAGTATCCCTCGCCGTGACATTCGTTTCCCTGCTGGCCGCCAACGCCGTGGCAGGTGCCGGCGCCGCCGCTGCGAGCATCGTCAGCGATCGTGATATCAAGCGGGACATCACTCCCGTTCGGTGGGAACGCTGAGCTTGATCGGTCGGCTTCGGCAGTTGGCGACGAAGCCGACTGCCGTCCGGTCGCCGACCGCCGAGCCGGTGAACGGCTATGACATTCTCACCACGGTCTCCGAGTTGCCGATCAGTACGTGGCGGTACGAGTGGGAACCCGAGCATGTACGCCACCTGGGTCCGATGGCCCAGGACTGGAAGGCTGCCTTCGGGCTGGGCGATAAAGACACGGTGATCCCGGCGGTGGATGCCAGTGGTGTCGCATTGGTGTGTATTCAGGCACTGCATCGGGAGATCGCGGAATTGCGGGCCGAGGTGGAACAGCTCCGATCTCAGCACTCGTCGGGGTAAGCCATGCTGGGCGCGGCCGGGGCGGGGACGTGGCCGGCCGGGAGCTGCCTCGACGTCGTCGCGCTATCTCGGCAGGAGCAGTCGGCGGTCGAGCATTGGCTGCCGGGCGCATGCTCGACCTCGCCGCCCGGAAGTGTCCACGTGGTCTCTCCGTTTCCGGCCACGTGATGAGCGAGTAACACCCTGCCCTGTTCGAAGCAGAGGGCGTACGCCGCGAACCTGAAACTCATGTGCCGAACCTTATTCCCGAACGGGTCGAGGTGGGCGGGCCTCGAGTGTGGCCCGGAGCCGGTCCGCCAGTTCTACAAGGATTCGACGATATCTCGTGTGGCGTCGCGATGAGTTTTGCCTTCCGGTGCAGTCTGATCTCCATGGGCACACTCATCTATGGCTTCAACGTCTCGGTGGACGGGTACATCGCCGATGCACAAGGCAATATCGACTGGAGCGATCCGAGCGAAGAACTGCACCAGTACTGGAACGACTTCGTGCGGGAGACCGCCCTGTCGTTCTACGGGCGGCGGCTCTACGAACTGATGGCCGCCTACTGGCCGACCGCCGACAAGGCCCCGGACGCCACCCCCATGATCGTCGACTACGCCCGTGTCTGGCGCGATATGCCCAAGGTCGTGTTCTCGCGCACCCTGGAGTCGGTTGCCTGGAACTCCCGCCTGGAACGCGGCGACCCGGTCGAGGTAGTGCGGAAGCTGAAAGCCGAAACCGACGGCAGGCTGGAGGTGGCCGGCGCGACGCTGGCCGCACCGATCGTGCAGGCCGGACTGGTGGACGAGTACCGGCTCGTGGTCGCGCCCACCGCCGTGGGCGGCGGCACCCCGTTCTTCCCGGCACTGCCGTCACGGATCTCGCTGCGACTGCTGGAGAACCGCACCTTCCCGTGCGGCACGGTCCTGCTGCGCTACGAGGCGAAACGGGACTGACACCGATGAGTTCGGGGCTCCCGGCCGGTCAAAGCTCGTGACACCGTAGGAAAGGACACCGCCATGTCGGAGCTTCTCGTGGACTTCATCACCTCGCTCGACGGCTACGCATCGGGGGAGGGATGGCCCGGCTTCTGGGGCCTCGAGGGCCCGGAGTACCTCGCGTGGCTCGGCGAGCAGCCCGAGGTCACCTACCTGATGGGAGCGAACACCTACCGCCTGATGTCGGGCTTCGCCGCCGGCGAGGTCCCGGATGGTCAGGACGAGTTCAGGCCCGAAGAAGAGGCGTCTGTCGATGAGCTCACGCAAGCGTCCAAGGTGGTGTTCTCCTCCTCACTCGAGGAGCCACTGACGTGGGCCAATGCCACGCTGGTCCGCGACGACGCCGTCGAGACGGTCCGCGCCATGAAGTCGAGTGGCTCGGGGCTGCTCAGCACGATCGGCAGCCTCAGCCTGAGCCGGTCCCTGCTACGAGCCGGACTCGTCGACCGCTTCCGGGTCGTGATGTTCCCGGTGATCACCGGGGCCACGGGCGCAGAACGTATCTACGACGGCTACCCGGACGTCGCCCTCGAGATGATCGAGCACCGGACCTTCGACGACCGCATCCAGCTGGTCGAGTACAAGCCCCGCGTGCTCGAGCACCCGCCGCTCGGCGCCCCTACGTAACGTCGCCCCGTCCGCTGTGTTCGCAGGTGAACGGCAGATCACCGCCAGCCGGCCGTTGAATCGCTGCGGGCGGGACCCTATCCGCAGCACCGCGCTGGACCGTCTCGGGCTCGCAGAGGCGCGCGTGATCCAGGGCGAGGTGGAGCATGCATGCCGCCCGGCCCGGCAACGGTTCAGGTCGCCGCCTTTTGATTCAGAGAGTCGCCCCTGACATCGGGGCCCTGCACCGGTCACAGGAGGTCGGTGAATTCTTGTGTGCCGACCACGGTGAGCAGGTCCAGCTTGTTCGCGCTGTCGGTGCCGACGGCTGGGGTGAACCAGAGCAGCCGTTGCCGGCCGTCTTCGCTGAACAGATTGAGGCAGTTGACTTCGATCAGGCCGAGCGCCGGGTGATTGATACGTTTGCGGTCGTTTCGCCGGAATGCCACCTCGTGAGCCGTCCATATCGCCGCGAACTCGGCGGAGCAGCTCAGCAGCTCGGAGATGAGCGAAGCCGCTTCGGAATCCGCGGCGGAGCGACGGCCCGCGGCGGCCCGCAGGTCGGCGACGAACGCGCGGGACTGGGTCTCGTGGTCGCTGTCGGGGTAGAGCCGCCGGGCTGCGGGATCGGTGAACCATCGGTACACAAAGCTCGCCCCCATGCCCTGCCAGCCGGACTGATCGCCGAGCAGCGCGACGGCCAGTGCATTCTGCACGAGCGTGACGTGTAGGTCGGTGATCACCTGGGCGGGCGTCGCGACCAGCCGGGTGAGCAGGTCGACCATTCCCGGATGGACGTGCGAACTCGCGGTGCCGTCGCGCGGCACCGGACGATCAGCGAGGTGATAGATGTGGTCACGTTCGTCGGCGGTCAGCCGCAACGCGCGCGCCAGCGCCGCCAGCATCTGTTCTGACGGCTGCGACCCGGCCCCGCGCTCGAGCTCGTTGTAGTAGTCCACCGAAGCCCCGGCGAGTTGGGCCACCTCGTCGCGACGGAGTCCGGGCACACGCCGTCGCGGCCCGGACACGAATCCGACGTCTTCGGGCCGGATGCGCTCGCGCCGGGACCGCAGGAACGCACCCAGCTCGGAGTACTTCGCGACGCTCATGACATACAGTCTGCGGCAGATCGGGCCTGCGACACAGGGGATGACGTCCCCTCGTACCCGCCGCCCACGCGGCCGATAGTGAAGAACATGACATCCACCGACACCGCATCGGGAAAGGCCGGACAGGTTGCCGTCGTCACCGGAGGTTCCCGTGGCATCGGGCGGGCGATCTCGCTCGAGCTCGCGGCCCGTGGCAGCACCGTCGTCGTCAACTACACGGACAACGCCGCCGCTGCCGGGCAAGCCGTGGCCACCATCTCCGCGGCGGGTGGCACCGCCCTCGCGGTCCGGGCCGACGTCGCCGACGAAGACGCCGTCTCGGCACTGTTCGACCGCGCCGAGGCCGAATTCGGCGGCGTCGACGTCGTCGTCAACTCCGCGGGCCGCCTCGCCCTGTCCACCATCGCCGATCTCGATCTGAATGTTCTCGACGCGATCCACCGCGTCAACATCCGCGGCACCTTCGTTGTTGCCCAGCAAGCCGCGCGGCGGCTGCGCGGCGGCGGCTCGTTCGTGAGCATGTCGACATCCGTGGTCGGCGCCCAGTTCCCCACCTACGGCGCCTATGCCGCCAGTAAAGGCGCCGTAGAAGCGGTCACGCTGATCCTGGCCAGGGAACTGCGTGGCCGCGACATCACCGTGAACACCGTGGCTCCCGGCCCGACCGCAACCGCGATGTTCCTGGACGGGAAGACCGATGAACAGATCACAGCGCTGGCCGAGAATCCGCCGCTCGAACGCCTGGGCACACCGGAGGACATCGCCCGCGTGGTCGCCTTCCTCACCAGTCCCGAGGGGCATTGGATAAACGGCCAGATCCTGCGCGCCAACGGCGGCATGATCTGACGCCGAGACCGCCGACATCACCGAATTTCACACCACATAAGGAGATCGTTATGCCGTTCGCCAACTTCAAGGTCCCCGCTGGAACCATCGACGACGAGGACAAGCGGAAGATCGTGGAACGCACCACCGAGCTGTATGTCGAGATCTACGGTGAACGCGCTCGCGCGACCACCGTCGTCCTCGTCGACGAGGTCGTCGACGGCGGCTGGGGAGTCGGCGGCAATGTGCTGACTGCCGAAATGCTCAACAGCAACACCTGATTCATTCGCAACTGGTCAGCGCGGGGTGACGAGCTTCGCGCTGCGGAGGAGCCACACCGCCGGGACCAGGCAGCACAGCAGCGCGAAGAGGCTCGCTTCCGGACCGAACACCCCACCGGTGAGCACCTCCGGTCCGGAAAGGACGGTGCGCAGCAGGCCGGGTTCGCCGTCGGCGCCGGATACCGCCGTGCCGAACACGCCGGACTCGGTGAAGTTCCAGGCGAAATGCAGGCCGATCGGCAGCCACAGCGACCGCGTGGCGGTGTAGGCAATGGCCAGCAGCGCGCCGCCTTCCACCGCGATGGCCAGGGTGCCCCATAGCGTGGCGTTGCTGTTGACCGCGTGAGTCAGACCGAAGATCAGTGACGAGACCGCGATCGCGACGATGCTGCCGCTCCGTTCCTCCAGGATGCGATGCACCACGCCACGGAACAGCAGTTCCTCGGTGACCGCCACCGAGGCCATCGAGCCCGCCACGCCCAGGCAGGCCCCGAACGAGCCACTGGTGACCTCGGCGTCGGTGAACAGCACCACGAGCAGCATCGTCGCGAGGAAGGCCCCGGCGCCGATGAGCACGCCGCGTCCGAGCCCGCTCCACCGCCCCGCGGCGGCCAGTTCCGTGACCTCCACCCGGTTCTCGACACAGCGGGAAAGCCATGTGTAGGCGAAGATCGCCCCGGCGGCCGCGCTGATCCCGAGGCAGAAACGCAGCACAGGCACATCCGAAACGAGCGTGTCCAGCCCCCGGGCGGCGATCAGCAACACGACCGTTCCGGCGAGCAGAACCGGCACCCGGAACCGCTGCATCGGCGGTTTCCGCTCGGTGGGGGTGGCCATGGAAAGTCCTCTCGCCGTTGTGCAGTACGGCGAGACTACGAACGAGCCGCGCCGTGCCACATCACTCCGCGGGATACTTTCCCGGTAGTACTCGAGAGTGACGCTGTACTGTCCGCTCGCTCTTCGGTCAGGTTCTCGGGGCGATGGTGCGCTCGGCACCTCGGGCTGAACTCCACACCGGACAGCGGCGCAACCGTTGTCGATCCCGGATCAACCGATCACGCCCTCGAGGCTTGACGAGGCGTGCAAGTCCGGCGTCGGCGGCATCGGTGAGAACGCGACGACCGCGTGCTCCCTGTTACTCGTAGACAAGGTCGTCACTATCGTGAACGACAAGGTCACCGTTCAGCCGCTCGGGATAGTGGCCTCGCGAATCGGAAAGGCGGCGTCGGATCATGGCAGAAGACCTGACCGTGTCTCGGAGGCTGGTGATACCCGCATCCGAGTTACGCGAGCGGTTCTCCCGCTCGTCCGGCCCGGGCGGGCAGCACGTCAACACCACCGACAGCCGGGTCGAGCTGTCGTTCGACCTCGCCAACTCGCCCTCCGTGCCGGAGTGGCTGCGCCCCCGGATGCTCGATCGCCTGGCCGGCCGCCTGGTCGACGGGGTAATCACGATCGCCGCTTCGGAGCACCGCGCACAGCTGCAGAACCGCGCAGCCGCCCGCGAACGCCTGGCCTCGATACTGCGTGACGCCGCTGCCGCCCCGCCGCCCGTTCGCCGCGCCACCAAGCCCTCGCGCGGCGCGAAGGAACGTCGTATCGCCGCGAAGAAGCGGCGCGGCATCACCAAGCGAAATCGCCGTGCCTTTCCCGACGACTAGCCAGATCAGTGTGTATCCGGCGCTGTGAAACCTGTGATCTGAGTAGAGTGATCCTGGGAGTGTGGGTGGCGGAAGGTGCTGAACGGTGAGCGATGTGCTTCTGGCGATAGATCCCGGGCGTGGTCGAGGGGGCGATCGGCTGGACGAGCTGGTCGGCGAGTTGCAGGACGACCTGTGCGAGATCAGGGGAGTGGCCGCTCGACGAGTGACGACCGGTGCCCAACCCGGGGAGAAGTCCGGCGCGGTGGAGCAACTCGGTCAGCTGCTGCTCACCGGCGGTGCCGTCGGAACGACAGCGTGGGCGATCCGCGATGTCCTGCTGCGGTTCATGGAGCGAACCAGGGCGGAATCGGTCACGATCAAGAAGGGGGACCGGGAGATCACCATCGTCCGGCCGGACCGGGGTCAGGTCGAGGCGATCGTCGAGCAGGTCGACGCCCTGCTGCGTGATGACTAGTCCGAACGGCCGGCGGCTTGCTCTTTTCGTAGCGAACGATACCTACCACTTCGACGGGTTGCCCCGGCTGTATGCACCGATTTCCGATGCCGAGCAGCTTCGGGAACTGTTGCGGGACCCCGAAATCGGTGAATTCCGGCCGACCGAGCTACTGGTGAACGAGTCCAAGGCGGAAATCGAGCGGAGTATCGAGCGGCTGTTCCGTGGGGCCGAACCGGAGGACGTCGTCCTGTTCTATTTCTCCGGTCACGGCCTGCGTACCCGGCAGAATCTGTATTTGGCCGCCGGTAACACCGATCCGCAGATGCCGAGTAGTACGGCTGTGTCGTCGGCATTCATCCGCGAGTTGATCCGGGAGTCCGCGGCCGCGGCCAAGATCATCATCCTGGATTGCTGCTACAGCGGAGCATTTCTCGGCACCGAAGTGATGAAGTCCGTGCCCACCATCGATGATGTTGCCCAGGATCTCGCGGCAGGCGACGGTATCTGTGTACTGACGGCGTCGAGCGCCGTGGAGACCGCCACCGAGCGCCGCGGCGGCGATTCGGCACCGCTGTCGGAGTTCACCTCGGCGCTGATCAAAGGAATCGACACCGGTTTGGCGGATCGCGGCAGCGGAAAAATCGGTGTGCACGATTTGTGGGTGTATGTCAGTGAGGAAGTTCGGAGCCGGACCCAGCGGCAGACACCGAACCATTACGGAGTGTTCCGGGACGAGGTGCATATCGCCCGCGTGCGGCGGCGGTACTCCACCATCCTCGAGGTCGGCGATCGGGTGCAGCTCGGCACACTCGTCGGCCGGCTCGAACAGGACTCGATCGGTGGATTGCGCGCCGCCAACTGGTGGGGTACGGGCAAATTGAAGGTTCCCGTGGGGCAGGAGCGACGCACCGACGGAGTTTCCGGCGAAACGGTGTGGCTGGATCTGGCTGCCGCGGACCGGAACCTGGTCATCGTCGGCCGTGCAGGCTCCGGGAAAAGCACATTCCTGCGTACGCTCGCAGGATCCTTGGCTTTGACCCATTCATCGGACGAGGCGACGCTGTATGTGCTGGAATCCGGTAATCGCCTGGGCTCGATGAGTGCGTTGCCGCATATTGCGAGTGCCGTAGGCGATGACGAGCCCGCGGATGTGGAGGCCGTTCTCGACCGGATCGCCGGTGAGATCCGCCGCCGCAGGAGCATATACCGGAAGCACAGTATTGATTCGCCGGCGAGTTTGCGGGCCGTGCGATCCACGCTCGCCGAGCCGGTTCCCGATATTTTCCTGTTCATCGACAGGCTGGAGGATTTCCGCGAGCACATCGCAGAATTCGACCGCCGAGTCAGGCATCTCGCGAGCGCGGGTCCGGAGTACGCCGTACATCTGGTGGTGACCGCACGTGACTGGACCGAGGTGCCCGGTGAACTGGCCGACTTGTTCTCGGCGCATATCGAATTGCGCTTGAATCGTCCGGAGGGCTCTCGCCAGCACCCGGAGCGCGCCGCTCGCCTTCCGGACGGACCCGGCTGGGCGTTGTTCAGGCAGCGGCCTTTTCGAATCGCCATGCCCGATCTGCGGGATCTGGACCCCGAGCTGCTGGCCCCGTCGGAGATATCCGATGGGGCAGCGGAATTGGTTGATCGGGTCCGGGGGCCTCGTCAGGCGCTGGCGGTCTCCGATGCGCAATACCCTCGGATCGAGGCCGACGTCGACTTCGCCGATCTGCTCGGACTGGTCCCGGGTGACGATCTCGATCTCGCGGTGCGGTGGCAGCCGCGGACCGGGCGCGACCGATTACGCGTACCGATCGGTGTCACCGCCACCGGCAATATTGTCGAACTGGATCTCAAGGAGGCGGCCGAAGGGGGAATGGGCCCGCACGGGTTGTGTATCGGTGCGACGGGTTCCGGTAAGTCCGAGCTCCTGCGCACGCTGGTGCTCGCACTGCTGACCACTCATTCGCCGGAGTCGCTGAACCTGGTCCTGGTCGATTTCAAGGGCGGCGCGACTTTCCTCGGCCTGGACGCACTGCCACACGTTTCCGCGGTGATCTCGAATCTGGAAGAAGAGCTCGCGCTGATCGACCGCCTGAAAGATGCACTGGCCGGGGAGTTGAACCGCCGGCAGGACGTGTTGCGCTCCGCCGGTCGATACGCCAATGCTGCCGACTACGAGAAGGCCAGGGCCGCGGGCGCTCCGCTCGAACCGCTGCCCGCACTGTTGGTCGTCGTCGACGAGTTCTCCGAATTGCTCACGCAGAAACCTGATTTCGCCGAATTGTTCGTCATGATCGGTCGGCTCGGCCGGTCGTTGCACGTGCATCTGCTGCTCGCTTCGCAGCGGCTCGAGGAGGGCAAGCTGCGCGGCCTGGAATCACACCTGTCCTACCGAATCGGTCTGCGCACGTTCTCGGCCAACGAGTCCCGGGCCGTTCTGGGAACCCCCGACGCCTACCAGCTGCCCGGTATTCCCGGCTCCGGCTACCTCAATGCCGGTACCGGCGAGTTGGTACGGTTCAAGGCTGCGTATGTGAGTGGGCCGGAGCGGCTCACCCCGGGCGCGGACACCGATAGCTTCGAGCAACGATCGGTACTGGACGCTGTTGTCGCCCGAATACCGGGGGACGTCGCGCCGTCACATCAACTGTGGCTGCCGCCGCTGGACGAGTCCCCGACGGTGGATATGTTGCTGCCCGAGCCGGATAGGTCCCCGCCGGTGGATCGGCACGACCAGGTGTGGATACCGATCGGCGTGGTCGACAAACCGTACGAGCACCGCCGTGATGTGCTGACCGTCGACCTGTCGGGCGCACGGGGCAATATCGCGGTGGTGGGCGGCCCGCAGTCGGGTAAGTCGACCACACTGCACACGATCGTCATGGCGGCCGCGGCTCGCTATACCCCCGAGCAGGTGCAGTTCTACTGCCTGGACTTCGGCGGCGGCACCATGGCCGGGCTGGCCGGGATACCGCACGTCGGTTTCGTGGCCGATCGGCGCGATTCCGACCGGGTGCGCCGGACGATTGCCGCATTGACCACTCTGCTGCGCCAGCGCAGCGAACGCTTCGCCGAACTCGGCATCGCATCGATGGCGGAATTCCGGCGGCGCACTATCGCCGCACTCGAAGGCGGCGCTCCGCCGGCGGTCGATCAATTCGGTGATGTGTTTCTGGTGGTCGATGGCTGGCGGACGATCCGCGACGAGTACGAACTGCTGGAATCGCAGATCACAGCGCTTGCCGGACAGGGCTTGCCGCTGGGTATCCACGTGATCATCACGGCCGGCCGGTGGTCCGAGATCCGGCCGGTGCTGAAAGACCGCTTCGGCACCCGGCTGGAATTGCGGCTCGGCGACCCGTCCGACTCCGACTTCGGCCGGCGTACGGCCCATCAGGTGCCGGTCGGCCGGCCCGGTCGTGGTATCACTGCGGATCCACTGCACATGCTGGTTGCGCTCCCCCGGCTGGATTCCGACTCGGACCCGGCCACCGTGACCGACGGGATGGCCCGCGGTGCCGAGGTGCTACGCGGCCGCTACGGCGACCGGCGTGCCCCCGAAGTCCGGATGCTGCCTGCGCATCTCCCGCGCGAGCAGGTGCTGGCGGCGGCCCGCGATCTCGGTATCCGATTCGGGGGGACAAAAGTGGTGGTCGGCCTCGGTGAATCCGAGTTACAGCCCGTTCTCCTCGATTTCGAGGCCGAATCACATTTCATGGCCTTCGGCGATGTGGGATGCGGCAAAACGACGTTGCTGCGCACCATCGTCGCCGGCATCACCGAATCCAATACGCCGAGTGACGCGGCGCTTATCCTGGTCGACTTCCGGCGCACCCTGCTGGGCGCCGTCCCCGCGGAGCGGCTTGCCGCCTACGCGACCGGTGCCGAGGGGCTCAAAACTAATATGCGTGATCTGGCAGCCCTACTGCAGTCGCGGCTGCCCGGTCCGCAGATCACCCCCCAGGAGCTGCGCGAGCGCAGCTGGTGGCACGGACCGGAGATCTACCTCGTGGTCGACGACTACGACCTGGTGGCGACCAGTGGCGACAACCCGCTGGCTCCCGTGCTGGAGTATCTGCCCCAGGCCCGCGATGTCGGGTTGCACCTGATCGTCGTGCGCCGGATCGGTGGGGTCGCCCGTGCCCTCTACGATCCGATTCTCGGTGCGTTGAAGAATCTCGCGGTAGAAACACTGATCATGAGCGGTTCCCGCGACGAGGGAATCGTGATGGGTGACGTCCGGCCGGCAAAACTACCGCCAGGCCGTGGAATCCTCGTCTCCCGCACGCGCGAGCAAGAAATAGTGCAGATCGCCCAGACACCCGGATGAGTAGCGCGCCGTATCCGGCAGCGACCGCGGTGCTCACCTCCCATCCGGCGTCGGCTACGGCGGAGTTGTTCGCTGCCGCCCCGTTCGTGGCGCGAAGAGTTACGACCGAGGCAGACGATGATCGGTGTGCTGTTCGCTGTCGACCCGATCTGGCAGGAGCCGACCCGTGGTGTGAGGATGTGGGCACATGCTTTGTTGGTCTCAGCCACCTCGCGGATGTGGGTTACCAACTGGTCGAATGAGGACGAGGGGTTGTCGTCGTGACAAGGGTGCCTCGGATAGACCGGTTGTCTCTGCAAGGGCACCAGGACAGCGGTTGGTGGACATGCAAATGGTCCTGAGTCGATTCAGCCGAACGCGACCGAGTGGTTCGCTGGAAGCGGCCGGTTCAATCCGGCGCCTGGCTCCGCTGACGGGTCAAACACCGAGATCGTCGCAGAGTTTCACGTAACGATCCAGGTAGTCGGGTGTAGACCGGTGGCCGCTCAAGCCGACCGTGTCGAACTCGTCCGAGCCCGGTGCTGCGATAACCCCCAGAACCCGTAGTGCGCTATTGATATTGTCGACCGGGCGTATGGGCCCACCGTCAACGGATACGACGGCCGCCTGCCCTCCTGCTCCTCCGAAGTACTCGGTAACCACCACTGCGAAGGTCGGCGCCGGTCGCGCCGCTATCTCCGCTGCCGCGACGCTGATGACCTTCTCGCTCGGGAACAGCAGTTCGCATGTATTCGGGGCAAGTTCGAAATACCCTTCGATCCCGAGCTTCGCCTGCCAGTATGCCGTGTAGTAGTGGGTGAGATGGAACAGCGTCAGGTCGCCTCGCAGCGCCATTGGGACCAGATCCCATCTGTCCACCGCATCGGCCTGGTACGGGCCCGTCAGAATCAATGCGGTGATCGCGTGCGCCACCCCTGCACCCTATCGCCGGTGTCGCGGCACCAGCGAGGAGCAGCCGTCGGCGCGCCCGTCGGCTCAGGCAGGCGGGTTCGACCGGGATCATGGATGCGGTCCGGGCGGGTGGCGAGATCAGCTGTGCCCGTGCGCGGGCGCAGGAACGGAACTATCCCATACCTTTCGAACTCTTCCGCCGTGATCTCCTGATCGGCCAGATCCGGATCCTGTAAGTCGATCGGCGGGTTGATGGGGAAGTCGTCAAGGCCGATCCGGACCGCTTCGCCGGTGTCGCGGACCTCGACCTGCCGGGTGCGGTAGCCGTCGGTGATCTCGGCCGATCCGTCGCGCTGCCGTACACAGGGATTCGACGGTGTCCACGTCGAAATCATGCGTACACAGGAGCAGGACCCTGAGATACTCGGCACCTATCGTCGTTCAGGAAAGGAATTCCAGGTGACCCCTGCCAGTGTTGTGCCGTTGCTCGGATCTGTCGCTGCCGCTGTGTCGGAGGCGATCGGCCGAGTCCGACCCGACCTGGCAGGAGCCGACCCAGTGGTGCGACGGTCCGATCGCGCCGATTTCCAATCGAACGCCGCACTGCCCCTGGCCAAGAAATTCGGAGCGAAACCCGCTGAACTGGCAGAGTCGCTGGTGCGGTCTCTCGACGCCGCGGATCTCGAGGCCGTCGGGTCCGTGACGCTGTCGGGCCCGGGCTTCCTCAACATCACCGTCACCGATGCCGCGATCTGGTCGCAGGTCTCTGCCCGGCTGGCCGATGACCGGCTGGGTGTCGCCGCCGACGCGGCCGGGCAGCGGGTGGTGATCGACTATTCGGGTCCGAATGTGGCAAAGGAAATGCACGTCGGGCACCTGCGGACCACGATCATCGGCGACAGCCTCGCCCGCGTTTTCGACTTCCTCGGGGCGGACGTGATCCGCGCGAACCATCTCGGCGACTGGGGAACCCAGTTCGGCATGCTCATCCAATACATCGACGAGCACCCTGAAACCCCCTGGCATCAGGACGACCTCACCGACCAACAGACCAGCGCGGTATCCGCCTTGGACACCCTCTACAAGGCCGCGCGAACCCGATTCGACGCCGACCGGGAATTCGCCGACCGGGCCCGCCGCCGCGTGGTCGCCCTGCAAACCGGCGACGAGCCCACAGTGGCCCGGTGGAAGGAGATCGTCGCCGAATCGGAGAAGGCGTTCGCCGGGATCTACGACCGCCTGGGGGTGCTGCTCACCTCCGGCGACTATGTCGGGGAGTCCTTCTACAACCCGATGCTGGCCGACACCGTCACCGAACTTCTGGACAAGGCCGTCGCTGTGGACAGTGACGGTGCGATCGTGGTGGCTTCGCAAGACGTGACCGGCCCCGGCGACACCCCCGCGGTGCTGATGGTCCGCAAGAGCGACGGCGGCTACGGCTACGACAGCACCGATCTGGCCACCATCCGCTACCGCATCACCACCCTGCACGCCGACCGGCTGCTGTACGTCACCGATTCCCGCCAGGCCCTGCACTTCCAGCTCGTTTTCGAAGCCGCCCGCCGGGCCGGCTGGCTCACCGCCGACGTCGCCGTCGACCACGTCGCCTACGGCACCGTCCTCGGCCCCGACGGCAAACCCTTCAAAACCCGCGCAGGCGGCACCGTCCGCCTGATGGACCTGCTCGACGACGCCGTCACCGCCGCCCGCACCGTGGTCACCGAGAAGAACCCCGGCCTGCCCGCCGCCGAACTCGACGCCATCGCCGAACAGGCCGGGATCGGCGCGGTGAAATACGCCGACCTGTCCACCAGCCGGATCAAGGACTACACCTTCGACCCCGCCCGCATGACCGCGTTCAACGGCAACACCGGCGTCTACCTGCAATACGCGCACGCGCGAATCTGCTCGATTCTGCGCAAAGCGGGAGAACTCGAAGGTATTTCGGTGGAACCGAGTATCACCCTCGAGCCCGCTGAACGGGAACTCGGTCTCGCCCTGGACGGGTACGGAACGGTCATCGCCGAGGTGGCCACCACGCTCGAACCTCATCGTCTGGCCGGCTACCTCTACGAACTCGCCCGCGCCTTCACGGGCTTCTACGACACCTGCCCCGTCCTCACCGCCACCGAACCCGTCCGCGGCAACCGCCTCGCCCTGTCCCAGCTGACCGCCCGAACCCTCGCCCACGGCCTCGGATTACTGGGGATCGCCGCGCCGGAGCGGCTCTGACCGAGAGGGTGCTGAGGAAAGACAATGTACTGACGTTTCGGTTTGCCGTCACCAAACCACCCCATCCCGGTCAGGTTGCCGGCGCTACTCACGAAAAATTATGGATAACTCGGTGTCCATCAACCGGGGTGAGCCTCAGACCGACTGCCCTACCCCGAAACTGGAACCCGGGCCGAAAACGGCAATCCGAAACCGCTCAGGCCGGCAGGCAATGCGCGCGAGGTATCGAGGCTGGGCGTAAGCCCGAGCGTGACGATTCCAAGTCAGATTTTCGTGTATCTGAAAGCCCACTTGGTAGCGTATCCGGGGCCATTGGATGCGCTATAGCACGGCTTGGTCACCGTCTTCAAAGGATGGGCCTGAGCAACTGCCATAGCGGATATGCATTTTGCTTTGGTGTCGTAGGTGGCGACGTAATCGGCGTTGGCTGTTCCGGCTAGTCCAACCGAAAGACTTGCAAAAGCAGCGACCGCTGCAATCGTTGTTCGGATACGTTTCATGATGTTCCCTCTCGTCGAGTTTAAATTCGGCTCCGGGCGTGCCGGTTAGGCA
>NZ_JBITCK010000011.1:0-5581 GCF_044453135.1 Nocardia sp. NPDC051750
GGACACATTAAAACGTTATAACATTGTTATGAAACAATGTTATAACGTTTTTTACTAAAGTATTAAAGTGTGTAAATAACTAATTAGTGGTTTTTATTTCTTTGGTTACGGTGGGGTTCTCTCTCTCATGTATTTGAGTGTACACGGTAGTCGTGAAGGTTGTCAAGCACGCTCCGCGCGCTTTGTGTCGGCCTTCGGCCGGCCTATGGTTTCCACGGATGCGGCTTGACAACCCATCGACTGATCTCATTCTGCTGCTGTCCGGGTCTTACGCTTGTCCATCGCGTCGCGCCTTGACATAACCTCTTCGAGGTCTTTAACGTAGTCCTCCATGAACCAGTCACACCAAGCCTCGAAGACTTCAGTGTCTTCTTTCGACAGGCTGCGTCGCTTCGCGACAGCTTGTCGACCCTCTGGTGTAGATATTTTGGTTATCGCGACCGCCGCGGCATTCATTGCTTCGCTCTCTGCGATCGAGAGGTCTTCCAGTCGACGCTTCATCACGTTGATGAAGTCTTGGAAGTCCATCAAGTTGTCTTCGAACATCCTGACCGTAACTGGCTTGATCTTCTTGCTCAGAGACATCGTTTCTCCTGTTCAACGGTTGTTTGTATCTCTCGATTTTACCATTTTTCGTGATGTACCGATTTACCCTCGATCGGCGATGAGGGTTTACGCTCAGGCGGGTACCCTCCTTTAAGTTTCCCCTCATAGCCTCCTATCTGTACATACAGGTTTCCTGGTATCCGTATAGGC
Source organism: Nocardia sp. NPDC051750 (assembly GCF_044453135.1). Lineage (NCBI taxonomy): Bacteria > Bacillati > Actinomycetota > Actinomycetes > Mycobacteriales > Nocardiaceae > Nocardia > Nocardia sp. NPDC051750. Next base: position 757 of record NZ_JBITCK010000011.1, read on the forward strand.
GGGGATACAGGGTGTGAATGGTGTGCTAATCTCGGCGCGTCCCCGGTCAGCGTTCGGAAATGACCGGGGACTTTTTGCGCTTCCTGGGTGATTGCTCCGCGCTTGCTGGGCCGGGGCCGGGCGGGGTCGGAAACCGCCCGGCCCCGGGCCGTTTCAGTTCCGGCCCCGGTTCCCCCGGCGCCGGTCGTGGTACCAGGCGGCGGCCGCGACGACGACCAGGCCGCCCGCGGTCACCGCGAACTCGGTGCCGGCCAGGATGGCCAGGGTCGCGAACACCAGCCAGCAGGCCCCTACGACGCCCAGGAAGGCCAGCGCGGCCAGGCGGGCCTCACCGCGGGTCAACGTGGCCTGGCGGCCCTTCCGGGAGCCTGTAATGGCGCGGGTGGCGACCAGGGCGCCGACCGCGTGCGCCGAGGTGGGGATCCGAAAGCCTGTTTGTGATTTCATGATTTCATGATATCACAAATAAGGGGATGAGGGAACCTGGATCACCGGGCGTGGCGGGTCGCGGCCGGGACGGCCGGACCGGGTGCGCGCCGGCACTCGCAGTTGCCGGAAGGTCGCGCCGGTTGCCGGCACTTCCCGGGGCGTGCACCCACCGCGCCCGGCGCGGTTCGCACGGCCTCGTCCACACCGGCCCGGCGCGGGGCCCAGCGGCCACGTGGAGCGCTCAGCGGTGACATTCGGGGACCGATGTACACCCCGCGAGTGGCCACGGCGGTGGGACAACGAAAACGGGCCGGTGTGAGCATCGCGGGAATGCTCACACCGGCCCGGGGCTTTTCGGCCGTCAGCGGTGGCGCTGGGCGGGTCTACGGCCCCTCAGTGGGAGTCGTAGAGGCCGCGGTGGATGTTGATCGCCTAGGCGCTGCCGCCCCGAGAGGAACGAAACCATGACCATCGACAAGAAGGGGAACCGATGAACGACAACCAGCCTTTCACCGAAGGGCAGCCAGACCCGCAAGGGCCAGCACGGCCCATCGTGAACGGTGACATCCTCGTCAGTGAACTCATCGCCACCGATGCGTGGGAGAAAATCCCGACCATCACCGATCCCGCGGAAGCTCAGGCACTGCTGTACGCCCTGCTCGAGGCGCTGGAAAACGGTCGCTTCTACGGCGTGCAGGCGGAGTTTTCGGCCGGTGCCGTCTGGGACCGGAAAGAGTCCGAAGAAGGGGGCGACATCTCCCCGATCGTCACGCCGTCGACATACCGCAGCACCATCGGCGATGATGACCTGTACCTGTCGGTCTCGGTACGCATCAAGGATTCCGACACCCTGCCTGCGGTCGTGGAGTTCGCCGACCGCCTGCGTAAACGGTCGGAGCGTGACCTGCTCGAGCACTTGGAAGCAGCGAAGGACCGGCGCCGGGAGGCCCTCAACGCCGAGCAGGAGGAGCTGCGCGCCCTCGACTCGCAGATCAAGGAACTGCGGCGGCGGCAGTAACGAAACACCGCGTGGCAACGACCGGAACCGGAGATGACGGTTCCGGCCGTTGTCGCGTTGTGGGGCGTCAATCGTTGCCGGTGTACGGCCCGATGGCGCGGGGTGCGGGATTGCGTCGCTGGCGCCGGCGGCGGCGATATGCCTTCTGGCGGCAAGGGTCCGAGCAGTACAGGCGGGGCCGGCCGTTCTCCGGAGAGGACAGGGATTTGCCGCAGACCTGGCACTGTTCCATCGAACCCCCCGCTTTCGTAACGCCTTTCGTAACGGGTTTCGTAACGCGCGTGCGTCCCGTCACCGGCCCCAAGTATGAGCAGGGCGGACCGTCGTGGTGGCGCCGGCCGATGCGTTCGGCCCTGGCGCGGTGGCGCTCGGTTGATGGTCGGCCCCCGGCCGGGCCGGGGCCGGGGTGATGTGGGCAAGAAAAAAACCGGGCCGGCCGCGAGGTGGTCGCGGGGCCGGCCCGGTTGGGCGGGGTGGCGAGGATTTAGAACGGTGGTTCGTCGTCGATATGTCCGCCGGCCCAGGGATCGGCGTCGCGGGTGGGGGAGCGGGGGATCATGCGATCCAGCCGGGCCGGTATCCGGATTTCGATCAGCGGTGTGGCGCACCGCGGGCACTGCTCCATCTCCGGCTCGTCGCTGTAGGGGCTACTGGTCCACCAGCCGCCGGCGCCGGCGCAGTCCGGGCAGTGTTCGCATAGTGCGGTGTCCAGCGACCACACCACTGCGCGGCCGCCGCATTCCAGCCATCGGGACAGGTGCCAGGGGCGGTGTGCGTGGCGGATCCGGCCGGTGCGTACGGCGGCCGCGGTGGTGTCAGTCATCGGTGCCGGCGCTTTCGTCGGCGGGCCGCGGGTGACTGACGGTGCCGTCGGGGTAGGTCACGGCGCCGTCTTTGTCGACTTTGATGCGGCCGTCGACGAATTCGCGCAGCAGGGCCGTGACGACGGTCTGCCGGCTTACCTTGGCGTGGAACAGCGCTGTTTCGAGTTCGTCGAGTTCGTCTTCGAACAGGCGGAAGTTCAGCAGCTTTGCGCCGGCGGCGGTGCGGTTGGGGTCTTTCCTCGGGCGGCCCATAGTCGACATCTTCGCATTTCTGAAATCATGATTGGGCGGACCTGTGCGGGGTCCGGTGGTTCGGGTACTGAGGCCCTGGTCACTGACTTTCGTTTTTGATACCATGATTTCATGATATCGAAAACTAGGGCGGGCGTACAGCCCGCCACCCTCGCCCCCCGGCCCGAACAGTCCATCGCCCTGATGCCCGTCGACCGCCCCGCACCGGCCCGCCCGGCGCTGTGGGCCGAATACGCCGTGCAGCTCCCGGACGGAACGCTGTGGACCGCTTCCGGCGCCCCGCTGGACCTCGACACCGATATCGAGGATTGGAGCGAACCGGAACCGGCGTTGTTCGGCACCTACGCCGACGCCGACGCCGAGCGCGGCGCCATCGAACGGTGGGTATCGCGCAAGTTCGGCGCGGTGAGCTACCGGCCGCACGTCATCATGCGCACCGTCACCAGCGGCGCGCGCGGCACGGTGTACGGGCCGTGGACCGACAGCGTGGCCGAGGCGGTGTCATGATGCGCACCCGCCGCAACCTGCGCCGCCAGGTCCGCGACCTGGCCGCCATGGTCGACCACATCATCGACGCCTGGCCGCCCTCGACCGGGCCGAGCGTGCCGGTCCACGGGATCACCGGGCCGGTGTACGGGCAGGAACTCGTCATCTCGGCATGGTCGTGCCACGACCCCGGTATCGGGCTGAGCACCGATCAGGCCATGACCATCCGCCGCGAGCACTACATGTGCCCGGCCGACGACCCGGCGGTGTGCCGGATCAAACCCGCCGCCCTGGCGCGGCTCGTGGCCACCGGCAAACTCGTCCCGGCCGGTCGCGGCGCGGTGCGTCCCGCGCCGATCCTGCACTGATCTCCCATCCATCCCCGGGGCGGCCGGACATCTCCGAACATGCCCGGCCGCCCCGGTCTTTCACCCGAGAACAGGGGTACCGATCGTGACCACAACAACCGACCTCCGGCACGAGGCCGCCGCGACCGCCGAGGCCTTGGCCGTCCTGGTGCGCCACGCCCAGCACGTCGCCGATGCCGTGGTGTCGCTGGACCGCGCCATGGCCTCCGGCCACATCACCCGCATCGTGTCCGCACTCGCGATGCTGCACAGCGAAATCGACATCCTGGCCGGAGTACTCGGCCCGCACGCCCGCGCCGGGCGCACCATCCCGGCCGACACCGCGCGGCTGGTCCTGGACGACCAGCACTGAAAACCAGGGGTGGGCCGGGCATTTCCGAACGTGTCCGGCCCGCCCCGCTCAACTCCGGAAAGGAACCCGCAACAGATGACAATCAACACCACCCCGGCCCCGTGGGCCCGCGAAACCGCGGCCGCCGCCCAGGTGGCCGCCGTGCTGGCCGCCATGTGGGAGGTCGGCAAAACCGCCCACGAGAACCCCGAAGACCTGGCGTCGATCCTGCGCAAGGCCGCCGCGGTCACCGCGGCCGCGGAGCTGTACGTCGTCGACGACTTGCTCGAGGCCGGCCCGTACAACGGTGACGAACTCTCCGACGAGCTGAACACCGTCATCGACGCCCATTTCAGGGACGCCTGCCCGCGGTGCGGATTCGACGGCTGGCCCGACACCACCGCCGAAGACATCCACCAGGAGCACAACCGATGACCACTTCTCACCGCCGCGGCCTGCACATCCACCGCCGCCACCCGGCCACCTGGTGGGCCGCGGCCGCCGATCTCGACGACGCCGCCGGCACCATCCCCGATTCGGCCGGCACCCCGGTATTCCGCACCCTCGCCGCCGCCGAGGACCGCGCCGCGGTGGTCGGTGGTGACGTGGTGCTCATCGCCCACCACCACCGGGTACGGGTGTGCGGGCTGGCCGAAACGCTCACCCTCACCGCGGTGATCGTCGGTGGCCTGAGCGCCGGATACGCCGCCGCGGCCGCAGCGGCCTATGTACGCGAGAACCTGTGAACACGAACAGAACCGGAGAAATGACCATGACCTGCTGTGACCGGCCGATGACCACGGCACCCGCACACCCCGACGACGCACCGATCACCCACGTATGGCTGTGCCGCGAGTGTGGGCACTTCGAACCGGTGGACCCCGAAGGGGATTCCGCATAACCCAGGTGACCACGGCACCGGCCACACGAAACGGCGCCCCCGGAAAAGCATTCCGGGGGCGCCGTTCTCGCTACGCATATGTGCCGGTTATCTGGTTTGATCGTGAGTTGAGTACTTGCCTGTCCGGCGTGTCGATCCGGTGTACTGGGTCGCTGGTGCGGCAGGCTCACTGTGACCTAAACGCAACCGACCCCCACTCTCTCCTTGTTTGGCGAA
>NZ_JBITCK010000011.1:5677-52716 GCF_044453135.1 Nocardia sp. NPDC051750
GCCTGTCCGGCGTGTCGATCCGGTGTACTGGGTCGCTGGTGCGGCAGGCTCACTGTGACCTAAACGCAACCGACCCCCACTCTCTCCTTGTTTGGCGACAACTGAGAGTGGGGGCCGGGGGAGCCAAGCATTTGGGGCGCTGTGGCACGAACGACGATACAGGCACCGGCCGACAGACGGCCAACGCAACCCGTATCTAGACGGCGTGTCGCCCCCGACGCCTTGGCTCTGTAACCCAGAAGGGACAGAGCTTGAGTAAGCACACTGCCGCCGACATCGCCACGGCGGCGGAAATCCACATCGGTCGGTGCTGCTGCCACCTGACCAGCCCGGTCACCACCTTGGCGGTGGACCAGTGAACTACGGGCGCATCCACCGGGGGCCGATGTCGGATGACAACTACACCCAGCTGGCCAATGCCATATTGCGGAGCCCGGAGCTTTCCGGCAACGCGGTGAAGATATTCGGGATCCTGGCCTCACACCGCGACGGGTACGGGGTCACGGTGCCTCAACTCGTAAAACTCATGAAGTGCGGGACCGACGCCGTGAGTGCGGCCCTGAAGGAACTGGAGCGCTTCGGGCTGTTGGAGCGGACCCGTGAGCGGCGGCCGGACGGCACCCTCGGCAAGGGGACGGACTACTTCATCACCGATACAAAGTTCTTGGCACGCGAGCAGGAGAAAAACCGCAGGTCAGAGCCTAAACGGGAAAATCCCGTATTGGCCGTGACCAGCGGAAATGCCGAAGAGTCGGGGACCGGTGACGACGAATCTGCCGAGGACTCCGGCACTCATCACAAACCCGCAGGTCAGAACCTAAACGGGAAAACACCTGAACAGGCTAATCCGGGTACTAAGAAGAACAATCTCTTCAAGAAGAACAACAACCTTTCCGTCCGTCCGGAACGTAACGCGGGCGCGAGCGCCGAGCCGGATCGGACGGACGGACGGACGGACAATCCTTCGACCCCCGAGACGAGCACGGAGACGACCTCCGTTCCGGGTCTCGACCTGGAACCGACCGGGGCCGAGCTTGCGGCCGAGTCGGTGGGTGATTCGGCAGCATCGGTTTTGCTGGCCGAGGCCGAGATAGCCGCTCACCTGGCCCGGGTCGACATGCGCCCTGAGCAGTGGCGGCGGCTCGAAACTGCCGTCGACGCCGCGCTACTGAGGTTCTCAACCGCTCGGGTGGCCCGCTACCTGCGCGACAAGGCCCGCGACGCCCAAACCGCCATGTACGTGGTGCGCGCGTTCGAGCTGTACGCCGACGCCATCGTGCTGGTAGGCGAGCCGCACACAACCGCTGCGCGCCGCACCGATGCCAAGCTGCTGGAAGACCTGGCCACGGCCGATACACCCGCGCCGGAACGGCCTCGCTGCCCTGAACACCCCAATTCCGGCCGTCGTGCAGGGGGGGAGTGCTCTGCTTGCTTCGCCGCGCAGTTCGCCTAGCCCTTCAAGGCCCCTCACTGGCCCGCAGAAGCCCGTAGAGCCCCTGTCGGTGCCCGGGGGCCAAATGACCCGGTTTCGCGGCTCAGCGGACGAATCAGCCGTCGAAAACGAGTATTGGAGTGTGACTCGATGGAACGACGTAACGGCCAGTGCGGCCGCATCTGCCACCAGCAGCCCTGTGCGTACCTCCCGGCATCTCCAGCCATTTCGGCGGCGAAAGTCGCCCAGAATCGCCGCTGGAGCCGGAAACGACGTGGAACCGGGCAGTGCCGGCGACCCGTCCAAACCCATCGAGCACACAGTGAGCCAACGACCGAGGGGCAGGTTATGACGATTTCCGCCGAGGTCCGGCCGTACAGCGCCGGTGGTCCGTTGCTTCCCGAGCTGCACGCCGGGCCGGTAGCCGGGCCGTGTGGTCACGCCCCGGCATTCCGGTGCCGCGGGTGCGGAGTGTGCACGGGGTGCCCGGGGCGGGTGTGCCGGTGTGGTGCGGCCGAGAACGACTGAACGGATCCGGGGGTGCGATGTGGTCGTTTTCCGGGGTAGCGGTGGGGCTGAGCTGGTGTTACCGGTGTGTCGCGGTGGTGGCGTGGTGAGCGCGGCGGGCGGGGTACTGTCCCCCTCGGCCCGTTTCAGATATCATGAAATCATGATTTCAGATTTCGCGACCTATGCCACCCTCGGCGGCCCACCCCTGGCCGCCCTGGCCACCCACCACGTGACCTGCAGATATGGAGTCGGAGTGGACTACTGGAAGACCGAAGACCGTGCCGTTCGTGCCAACGTGCGCCGCGCTGCCCGCATCCGCCGGGAATGGCCGGCCGTGGCCAAACACCTCAAACTGGTATTCGAGAACAAGCTGCCGACACTCGGGCAGCGGTTGGCCGGCAACAAGCCCAAACCTCGGATCGAGGTTCCGCGCATCATCGAGTGGTCTGCCGATGCCTACGGCGTCACCATCGTGGTGCGGACCGTGCCAGGTGTCGGCATCAAGGAATTCACCCTCAAGGCGCCGTATCTGGCCGATTACTGGCGGATGCAGGCCGTGGAGGTGACCTCACCGGAAGGCGAATACGGCCACGTCCGGCTGCGGGCGGTGCACACCGACCCGGTGACGCTGGAAATCAAAGCGCCGGTGCCCGATATCCCCGAAGACCTCACCCGCTACGAACTGGGCCCCAACACCTTCGGTGATCCGGTGTTCCTGCCGTTGGCTCAAGCCGCGCTGATCACGCTGGCCGGCAACCCCGGCACCGGCAAATCGGCGTTCATCCGAACCCTGGTCACCAAGCTCGCGCCCTCGCCACTGGTGCAGTTCATCGGCGCCAACGGCAAGGCCCCGACCTCGCTGATCGGCGATTTCCGGGCGCTGGCGCCGCGGTTCTCGGTGCTGCTGGGTTCCTCGCCCGCCGATGTGTACCGGGTGCTCAAAGGCATTCAGGCCGAGATGAACCGCCGCTACTCGATCATGTACGAGGAGCGCGGCGAAGATGATTTCTGGGCGGCCGGCGGGCCGATCGCGGATATGCCGCTGCTGTTCGGGATCTTCGACGAGTGCCAGACGTGGATGGGCGACGAGGACATCGTCAACCTGTTCGAGGACATCGCGAAGAAAGGCCGCGGTGCCGGCATCATCCTGCTGCTGGCCACCCAGAAACCGACCGCTGAGTCTCTGCCGACCCGGATCCGTGATGTGTCCACGAGCGCGCTGTGCTGCCCGGTGCTCACCGATACCGCCGCGGTGGCGGCGCTGGGCCCCGAAATCCGTGAGTTCCCGCAGATGAACCCGGCCGCGATCATGAGCCCGGCGTATCGGGGTGTGGTCACCATCCGCGACGAACAGGGCGGGTTCACCCGGTTCAAGTCGCCGTTCACCGAGACCAAGTTGTCGGCGGCGGTGGCCCAGCGGACCGCGGTGTTCGTGCGCGATATCCCGGGGATCTCGGTCGGTACCGAGCACCGCAAGGCCAACGTTCCCGATTCGGCCGCGGCGCTGTTCAAGTCCACACCGCCGCCGCCCGATCGCCGGCCGCGTGCCGGTGAGAAGCCGGCCCAGGACCCGAAAAACGATCGTACGCAGGGATAACGACCGCCGTAATGTGCGGTTCGTCCGAATTGGAGACAAGGGGGTAACACCAAATGCCCGCACCCATCGAACACGATTCCGAGGCTGCCCGCGGGTTCGCCGACGCTGCTGCCGCGGTGGCCGCGTTGCTGGACACCGCGGCCGGCCACGCCGACACCGCCGCCGGCACACCGTTGGCCGGCCTCGGCGAGTTCGGCACCGATTTCTCGGCCGCGTTCGCCGCGGCCGTGCAGACCCAGGCCGCGACGATCCGAACCGCCGCGGCCCTCTTCGGTGCCTACGGCCAGACCGTGACCGACCAGGGTGCGGCCCTGACCGCGACCGATACCGACACCGCGGCCGCCCTGGCCGCCGGCGCCGAGGAGGCGTGATGCGACCGCTACCGACCACCGGCCTGCGTGCCACCGCCGATCACCCGCTGTTGTCCACGCTGCTGGCGCCGTTGCTGCAACTGCGTGCATCACTCGGCGACGGCACCCCGCCGACCGCCGTGCTCGACGCCCTGGCCGCCGCGGCCGATCACACCGCCGCGGCCGAGGCCCCGGGCCGCGCCGGGTCGTATCTGCTGGAATCCACCGGCACCGCCCCGGCGGCGGTGCCGGTGGCTGCCCGCACCGGTACCGAAGTCTCGGAGCTGGCCGGTCACCACACTGCGTTGGCGGCGCTGGTGACCGATGCCTACGCCACCCGCGCCACCGTTGCGGGCCGCCTCGACACGATCATCGACAATTTCAAGGCCACAGCAGGGCCGATGCTGGACAAGGCGCGGTCGCAAAGCGATTTGGATCCCGTGATCGGCCTGGCGTCGCAAGCCATCCGTGAGGGCGTGAACGAGGTCAGCTACGCCCAGGACGAGATGGACGGACACACCCGCCGTGCGCGGGAACTGGATCGGGGCCCGGGTGCGCCCGGGGTCACCGTGCCGCCCGGTTTCGCTGCCGCGCCGGGTGTGCCGGCCGCCGGGCCCGGTGCTACCACCACCGGGCCCGGCGCGCCGGCCGTACTCGACCCGCAGCAGGCCGCGCAACTGGCGATGCAGCAAGCCGCCCTCGCGGCCGGGGTGCAGCTGGGCACCGTGGCCCTGGATGCCGGGGTGGAAATCGGTTCCAAGCTGATCGACGGTGTGGTGCAGGTGGCCACGCACGGAATCGATACCGGCGCGCAATTGGCCGAACAGGGCATTTCGACGATGGCCGCCGGCGCCACCGGCACCGAGGGCGGTACCGCGCCGGGACTCAACCCGCCGGCACCCCCCGGCCCGGCCGCCCCGGGTGACAAACCGGTCCTGTTCGGCGGCCTCGGTGGCGCCCCCACGGCGCCGGCACCGGGACCGGCACCGAAAAACGACGACAGCGACAGCGGCGCCGAGGGTTCGGGCCCGGTGTTCTTCCCCGAGCAGCAACCCGCCCCCGCTCCGCCACCGCCCGCCCCCGTGGCGCCCGGATCCGACCAGCCCGGAACCACCGGCGCAGTGGTCCCGCCCGCCGGCCGCACCGGTCCCGGCGCGGGGGCCGATCAGGAACAGCAACGTCCGCGCCGGCCCGGACAGGCCGGCGTGACCAGTGAGGACCAGTCATGACCGAGAACAACAGCAACGGCGCGATTCCCGACCGCCGGCTACCGCCCGGGTGGGTACCGCCCGAACCGGAAACCACCCCGGCACCGGCACCGGCCCCCGAAGCCGAGGCAGAGCGCGGCGCCGAGCTGCACGACGACGACACCACCGCGACGGATACCGAAGCACCGCCGTCGAATCTGTTCATCCTGCCCGGGTTGCCGGCCTACGCCGGGCTGGAGACCGTGGCTCAGGAGGCCGAGGCCGCCGAGGCGGTGCCCACCGGCGCCCGGGACCAGGCCGCGCCGGATGCGGATGCGGCGTACTCCGGTGAGTGGTCGCAATGGCTCGACGGCCCGGAACGCAAGGCGCCGGCCGCACCGGCCCCAGCCGTCGACGACGACGAGTACGACGACGACGCCGCCCTCGATGAAGCCAACGTCTATGTGCCCGACTACAGCGACGCCACCGCCATGGCGGCGTTCCGGGACCGTTCCGGCGGCCGCCCGGTGCGCCCGGCGATGTCGCGGGAAAAGGTCACCGGCCGTAGCCGTTCGGTGTCGCCGGTGTGGCGGATCGTGGCCGGGTCGCTGGCCGTGGCCGCCACCGCCGCGGTGGTCGGTGTCGTGGTCGTGGTCAACGTCAACGCCGCCAAAAAGGACCCGGTCATGCCCGGCGGCGACCCCGCCGCGGCCGGCCTCACCTCCACGGTGCCGGCCACCTCGGCGTTGCCGGTGAGCTGGAAACACGCCACCGCCGGGTGCACCCGTACCCGGTCGTCGTCGATGACCATCGGTGCCGATCCTGGCGATCACTCCAGCCCGCAAATGGCGATTCTGGGGTTCGAATGGGCCTACTACGTCGACCGCGACGCGGTGAAAGTCCGTACTTTCACGACGCCGGATGCCAAGGTGTCACCGGCCGAGACCATCCAAGCCGCGATCGACAACGAGGTACCCGAGGGCACCCGGTATTGCGTCTACATCACCGCAGGTGACGGCACCGGGGACGTGTGGGATGTCGAGCTACACGAACAGTGGCCCACCGAGGCGGAACCGGCGCGGTACGGGCAGCGGATCACCACCACCACCGAGGGTGGAAAAGCCCTGATCACCGCCATAACCAAACGCTAACCGGAAATAAGGGTATGCGGTTTTAAGGGTTTAAGGTAAGGTGTGTGACATGACCACCACAGTGCAGGAGAACCAGATGACAGACGCAGTGACCGCGCTCGGCGGCTGGGTCGTCGTGCTCTACCCCTCCGGCCTGGCCTACACCGAGGGCGACCCCGGCGCCGGGCCGCTGGAACTGGCCACCCGCAGCGAAGCCGACGAATTGGCCGCCTCCGTGCTGGCCACCGCCGAGGCCCTGGGCATCCCTGGCGCGGCCACCGAGGTCGTGCGTGCCGCCGCCTACACCGCCCCGGCCGCCCCGGCGCCGATGGTGACCACCGCCCCCGCTTCCGCCCTGTCCGGCAACCACCCCGCCCCGCTCACCCGCGTACACCGCACCTACGCCATCGCGCTGGGTACCGGGCGCCTCTATCTCAGCGCCGACGATCGCGGCCGGGGCCGGGCCTGGACCGCATTCACCGACCAGGCCGCCGCCGAGTCCGCCGCCGCCGAGCTGCGCACCCACGCCACCAACTGGGACATGACCGGGTTCACCGCCACCGTGGTGGTTCGCGCCATCACCACCAAGACCACCGACTGGGCACCGGTCGACTGAACCGAACACCACCCACACACCAACGGCACCGGCCGGGGCGATTCCGAACCGCCCCGGCCGGTGCCGTTTCTGCTGCCGCGATACGGCCGGCCACCACGCCGGCCGCCGCCCCGGCACACGCACGCCAGTACCGCCGGCGGACCCCGGTCACACAGCCATACGGAAATGCGGGCATACGGGTAGGCAGGTTCCCGTATGCCCGCATCTCCGTATGTCTGTGTCTGTATACCAGCCCCGGACACACCAGCGGCCCGGACGCAAACACCTGCGTTCCGGGCCGCTGTGTGGCCTTGTGAGCCGCTTACTTGCGCAGAGCGATCACCTGGCCCATGGCCGCGCGCTCGGCCTCGATATCGGCCGCCTCGGTGATCCACTTCTTCCCGCTGGCCGGGTGCGCGCCACCGTCCCGGTAAATCCGGTCGGGGCCCTCATTGAACCGGCGATTGCGGATCAGCACATGGGCGATATCGGCCACCGCGAACTTGCGCGGTCGCACCCGATCGTGCACCTCGGCCGCCAGCGCCCACAGCTCCGGATCGGCCGCCGCGGCCGGATCGGTCCCGCCCGCCTCGGTGTGCCCACCGGTAACCGGCGCCGCTGCGCGGTGCGCGGTATCGGCGTGCGCGGTGGACTGCTCGCCACCCGTGCCCGGGTGCTCGGTAGCCGTCGCCGCTGCGCGGTGCGCGGTGGCGGGCTGCGCGGTAGCGGTGGTGCTGCGCGCCGGGTGCTCGGTGGCACTGGGCGCCGCTGCGCGGTCGGTGCCGGGATCGGGAACGTTCGCCGGTTCGGAAGCGGCGCCGTTCTCGGTCTCCGGCTCGGCCGCAGCCGACGCCTCGGCGGGGGAGTGCACGGTAGGCGCACCCTCGCTCTCGGTAGCGTGCACACCCTCGGCCGTCTCGGCCCCGGTCGCCGCGCCGACATCACCGAGACGCTGCGCGGCGTCCGGAGACCCGCCCGCCGACCGGTCGCGCCGGACCGCGGAAACCTCCGCGAAAACCTCATCGGCCAGACGCTTTGCCATGAAATCAGGCAACGAATCCGTCTCGACTTCCTCGCCCGCCGCGGCCGCGACCGCGTGATCGGCCGTGGTCTCGGCCGACGCGGGGGCCTCGGCCGGCGCCTCGGTGTTCTCGGCGCCGGAGCGGTCCGGGTGCGCGGTGCGCTGCGCGGCGAGCACCCCGGCGTGCACGCCGGGGAGCCCGGCCTGCTCGGTAGCCGCCGCCGGTGCGCGGTGCGCGGTAGCGGCGGCCGGGATGCGCGGTAGCGGCGCGGTGGTGACCGAATCGGGGTGCTCGGTCTGCTCGGTAGCCGCCGCTGCCCGGTGCTCGGTATGCGCGGTATTCAGCGCCGGGTGCTCGGTAGGGGTGCGCGGTTGCTCGGTACGACCGGTCACCAGGGGTTCGCCGAATTCGGCCGTGGTGCGCAGGTGCTCGGTAGTGATGCCGGGGTGCTCGGTAGCGGTGCGCGGTTGCGCGGTAGCCGCCTCGGCCTTGCGCACATCGGCGACCCCGTTCTTGCGCGCTTCGGAGAAGTCACCGCCCATCGCGTGATGAGCGAGCAACGCGAGCCCGATCATGACCGGCGCGACACCGTGCAGCGCCGCGTCGTACCAATGGCCGACTTTCACATACGGGTAGGTGTTGAGACCCAGCGTCAAGGCGAACAACGCGAATTCGGTGCGCGGCAGCCACTTGTTGGGCGTGACCCGGAACCGGCGCACCTTGTTGGTGCCGAGCGCGATGTAGATCATCAGCCCCGAAATCATGCCCTCCAGCAAGTAGGAGAACCAGAACAACGGATCGGACATCCCGCCGGGGGCCATGTTCTGCTGCACGTTGACCGCCGACCACAACATGCCGGCGCCGAGGATGCCCACGATCACGCGGTCACCCCATGTCGAATGGCGCCGCAGCCCCGCCAGCGCCGAATACGGGCTGTCTTCGCGCATCTGATCCGACATCGCGCGCTGCGCCTCGACCCGATCACGGATCTCGAGGGCCCGCAGTTCGGCGTCGGCGTCGCGCAGGATCTCGGCCGCCTTGAGCCGCGCCAGGTGCTCGGCCTCGAGCAACTTGCGTTCGCCCTCGCGGACACGCTCGGACAGTTCCCGTTCGAGCCGTAGTTCTTCCTTGGACAGGACGGTGTTCAGCACCTCGCGGGCATCGCCGCCGAGGGCGGCCCGCTGAGCGCGGGCCGTGGCGATCTCGGCGCGGAGTTCGGCCACAGACTCGTTGACCGGTTCGATCTCCGGTTCTATGTCGTCGGTGTGCGCCTCATCGGCGCTGTGATGGTTGTTTCTCATCTCCCCCGGTCCTTTCTCGTTGGGGTCATTTCTTCTCGGTGGGCAGGTGCTTGGCGACCGGCGCGTACGCCGCCAGCGCGGCGGCGGTGAGCTCCCGCAGGTCCATTCCGGTGTCGGTTTTGGCGTAGGACATGGCCTTGTGCAGATCCGCCGCGATGTCGACCGTGAGCCGCTTGAGCGGTTCGGCCGGCGCTTTCGACGTTTTCGGCGCCTCCGCTACCCACTTGGACCGCGGATCGGTGCCTTCCGGTTCCTTGATGTCTCCGGGTTTCGGCTTGGCGGCGTTCATCACTGCTGTCCTTTCGGGTTGTTCTCGCCGAGTGCGAGAGTGGCTGTCTCGGTGGCCAGTACCGCGACATCTGCCGCGGCCGGGCCACCCGGTTCGAATTCACACACGGCCAAACCGTGGCCGAGTGCCTGGGCATAGGCGGTGCGTCGCTGCAGGCCGTGAGTCTGCGGCGCGATCCCGGCGCGATCGAGCGCGGCCAGCGCACCGGCCGTGATCACCTCGCGCGGGTCGAAATCGGTGAGCACCATCCGCACCGTCAACTCCCCACCGGGCGCGAACTGCGCGCCCGCCTCGACCAGCAACGGGGCGGTATCGCGGCGGATGGCCCAGATATCGGCCGGAAACGGTTTGACCGGGACCAGGACCACCGCATGCGGATCGGGGGCCACCGCGGCCAGTACGGCGCGGGTGGCGGCCTCGTTATGGCCGCGGCCGTCGACGACCACCACGTCGTATCCGGCGCGCAGATTGTCGATGTCTTCCCAGATCGACAGGTGCGGATACAACATCACTGTGACGCGAGGCGCGATAGCGCGGACCGCCTCGATATCGGTGAGTGTCTGCTGATCATCGGTTTCGATCAGCAACACCCGCAGGCCGCGCTGGGCCAGCTCGTGAGCGAGCATCCACGCAATCAGGCTCTTTCCCACGCCCCCCTTGGTCGACAGAACCGCTATCAGGATTCCGCCGGCAGTGCGGATGCGCGCGACCAGCGACGGGCGGCGCGTTCTGGTGGCCATGGCCGGGACTCCTTTCGAGGCGGGGCGGTGCTCGGTACGGACATACTCTAACACAGGGATACGGATATAAGGATTTAAGGCTGTACAGAAATAAGGAAATAAGGGTATGGTGGGTGTACCGACACCGACCCGAACCGGAGCGCCCGCCATGAACACCACCCCCACCGCCACCGCCGCTACCGTCGTCGTCCGCCGCGCCTCGGCCCTCTACCGCCGCACCGGCGCCACCATCTGGACCATTGGCCCCCGCCTGCTGCCGATCCTGCTCGCCGTGGCCCTGCTCGGCCTGGCCGTGCTCACCATCGTCGGATTCCTCACCGGCACCGGCCCCGAACTCGCCGGCGCCACCCCCGACATGACCACCCCGGCCGACTGCGCCGCCTGCCCGCCGCTCGCACCCGTGCGCCCGATTCCGCCGGCCTCCGACTGCGTCATGTTCTGCACCCCCGCGCCCGCCGCCGAGGCGCCGCGCGTCGACCTCATCGCCGCGGCGTTCGACTTCGCCGGGCAGCACGATCCGATGCTGCTGAGCTGACCTCGACCGATACCCACCCGGACACCTCGACCAGGAGAACAGCCATGAACCGTATGACCGCGACGCAGGCCAAATTCACTTACGACTGCCCTGATTCGGTGTGGGACGCCCACCAGGTCCGCGGAATGGAGAACAAGAAAGGCGACTACCGCGGCGCCGGTGATTTCGTCGTCGACGACTACCGGATCTTCGCCTGCACCCTGCGGGAGGCGAAATCGGCCGCTACCTGGCTGGCCCGCAACGGCGTGGCCCCCAAGCGCTGAGCACTCCCACCGAACCCCGCCCGGTGCGTTCCGAACCGCCCCGGTCCCCTCCGCAGCCAGAAAGGCCACCAAATGACCAGCAATGACGACGCCCTCACCGCCGCCGAGTACGCCCAGATCGTGCAAGACGCCTACAACCGGCGTATCCGCTCCCTGCACTCCACGCTGAGGGCCTGGGCGGTGCTGCGTGGCCTCACGGTCACCCCGGCCGACGACGGCACGTGCAGTTTCGACCTGGCCCGCGGGCAGCGCCGCGTGACGGTGCGGCTGATACCGAGCTGGGAACAGCAGGGCCCCGGCGCCGAAACCGTGGTCGTGGAAAGCGACGACAACACCGGTGGCCTGCGGATGGTCGCCCACAGCGGGGACAGTGGCATGCCCACCGCGGCCGCACTCAAGGGCCTGCTCACCGGGTTGCTGTTCCCCGAGGACTTGGCCCTGGACCTCTGACCCGCGCCAGGGAGTCATAGCCGGACGGTAGAACCGCTGCGCGACAACGCTTCTCACGTCCACGATGGATACGACGACAACGAACAAGGGGGAACTCCCATGCTGGTACTCAACGGCGACCGCACCGACATCCACGACACCGAACGCCACGTCATCGACTGGCTACGCACCTCCGGACTACCCGGGGTGGCCCTTTCCGGATGCCACACCCCCGGCGGTGAAACCGATCTCGTGGTGTTCACCCCGGACGCCGCGATCGTGATCGAAGTGAAAGGGCTGCGCCGGCGCATCCCGGATGCCACGCTGTGGTGCCCGAACAACGGCCGCTGGAACGTACCCGGCATCGCCGGCGACCCTGTGCACGTGCGCCCCGGCGACACCAGCCCGTGGGACCAGCTCGGCGCCAAAATATTCGGGGCGAAGAACATGATCGAACCGGCATGCGGGCCCGTGCGCGTGGCCGGCCTGGTCCTGGTGGTCGCGCACCCCGGCACCCGGATCACCATCCGGCCTTCCAAAGGACCGAACCCCTACGGCTCATCCGTACTCGCCGGCCACACCGCCGACGACCTCACCGGCTGGATCCGCCAGCGCACCGGACAACGCACCCGCGGCACCTGGACCGTGCCGCGGATGCTGGCCGCCCTCGCCGCGCTCGACACCGGCTCACCCCTGACCGCCGCCGAGCTGGCCGCCGCGGGATTCCCACCCGGCGATACCACCACCGCGGCGGTACCACCGCGGCCGGTGCCCGCGCCCACCGCGGCACCGTTCATCCGCACCGCGCCCGCCCCGCGCCCGCCCCGGCCCCACCGTGCACCCCGGCGCCCCGGTCGCCGTGGTGGCCTCGGTCGCACCGTGGCCGCCCTGGCCGGCATCGCCGCCACCGCAGTGGTTGTGTTGGCCCTCGCCATCGTGCTCAACACCCTCACCCGCCCGGTCCCGGCCACCGAACCGGCGCCGGTCCCGGCCAGCGTGCACACCCCTGCACCACCACCACCGCCGGCCCCGGCCCCGTCGCCGACCCGTAGCAGTTGCTGGCCATTCGATGCGGCCTGCTGACGCCCGGCGCCATGCTCTGCCCCGCACACCCCCCAAACCTCCCGGCCCGACCCCGGGCCCGGGACAGAAAGAAGAGAGAGAAGGGAAAACCCCACGTGACAACATTTCTCGACTACACCGTGGAACTGCTGATAGACCCCGACGACCCGCAGACCAACGATGAGGACCGCATCGGGGTCGGGTTCAACTACAACGGCATCACCTCGTTGGTGTTCCTGGCGGCCGGTCACCGGCGCGGCCACACCTACGACCCGGCCACTCACACCCTGGTCTCCACCCACGTCATGGAATGCGGCGCCTGGTACCCGGCACACCTGCACACCTCCGACCGCGACCAGATCAGCTATGCGCGCGACCGGCTGGCCGCCTGGTACTCCGCGCCGGGCAACGGCGAGGACATGCCCGCCTCGGTGCGCGCCGAAATCGTGTCCCACCTCGGCGACCTGGAGCATTACCTGGCCGGGGGAGTGTGGGAAATCGAAATCGAGCCGTTCGGCGGCGCCCCGATCCTGCGTGTCGGCAACTACCCGACCCCCAACGCCGCCAGCGCCGCAATCGCGGGCGGGCAGGTCTGGGACCTGGTTGGTAGCAACCCCGACACCGACGACGACCTCATCGACTGCGACCTGACCGTGAATCGTGTCGCGCTGCACCGCGACACCGCCACGGCGCACTGAGAGAGATGGCGGGACCGGCCGCAGGATGGGCGGCCGGTCCCGCTCCCATGATCACACGCCACCCGCCCGCGGCTGGCGTGGCCACAACAGCAGAAACAGGAGCGCTCAATGTCCACACGCACACTCGCCCTCGGCCCCGATACCCGGTTGCTGGTCCTGCGCGTACCCGCCGGCCGGATCGAGATCCACGCCGCCGACGCATTCGCCACCGCCGGATCGGTCGAACTGACCGCCGCCGACCCCGGCGACCCGGCCGCCGCAGCGGCCATCGACGCGGCCGAACTCTCCGCTTCCGGCGTCCGCGCCTCGGTCACCGTCCGCGACACCCCGTCATCGCTGAGTGTCGATGACGGCGCGATCCGATTCAGTGGCGGCACCGTGGTAGCGGGCAATATCGGCGGTGTCGGCAACACTGCCGTCGTGATCGGCGGCACCGGCGCCACCGCGGCCACCTCGGCCGGGGTGGAACTGACCGCCTCGGTGGCCCCGGGGACCGAGATCCGGGTAATCACCACCTCGGCGCGGGTCATCGGCCGCGGCGACCTCGGCGCGGTGGAGATCGTCACCGTTTCCGGCCGCGTCGATATCGAGTCGGCTACCTCGGTCGATATCGACTCCGGTACCGGACCGGTGCGCGCCCACGTCACCATCTCCGCCGATATCCACGCCCGCAGAGGAGATGTCGACCTCACCCACGCCCCCGATGTGCCCGCGCGCCTTCTGCGTGTTCATTCCCTCGGCCGCATCTCGATCACCGAGAAAGGGCAGGACCGATGAGCAATCCGGCCACCACCCGCCAGCGGCCCGCGCTGGCTGTGACCGTCGACCTTGCGGCGTTCACCGTGCGCGACGGTGACCTGCACGTCTTGTTGATCGAACGCGGCCGGCCGCCGTACACCGGGCAATGGGCGCTGCCCGGCGGGCACCTCGAAGACGGAGAAGACCTCGACACCGCGGCCGCGCGCGAGCTCGCCGAGGAAACCGGCGTCGACCTCACCGGGGCCCACCTCGAACAAGTGGGCGCCTACGGTGCCCCCGACCGCGATCCGCGCCGCCGCGTGGTCACCGTCTGCTATCTGGCCGTCGTACCCGACGCACCCGAACCCGCCGCGGGCGACGACGCCGCCGCGGCCGCGTGGGTACCGGTGGGCTCGATCCTCGACGGCCGCGCCGCCGTGGCGTTCGATCACCACCGCATCATCGGCGACGCCACCGAACGGCTGCGCGCCAAGCTGGAACACAGCATGATCGCCGCCGAATTCTGCCCGCCGGAATTCACCATCACCGAACTGCGCCGGATCTACCAAGCCATCTGGGGCCACACGCTGGACCAGCGCAATTTCCACCGCAAGATCACCGGCACCCCCGGTGCGGTGATCCCCACCGGGAACCGAACCCACGGCCGCGGCCCCGGCGGCCGCCCCGCGGCGCAATCCGGGCCGGTGACCGGGAATTCCTCGGCGACCGCGAGCAATTGGCGCAGGCGCTGACCGCCTCTCGCCGCCTGGCCGAAGCGCTGGCCGCGATCGACGACGAGCTGCTGATTGCCGCGCGTAACACCTCCCCGGCGCTGTCGTGGCGGGCACTCGGCGCGCTGCTGGATCGACACTGGACCACCGTCGAGGAACGGGTGTCCAAGTTCGACCAGGGCCACCGCGCCATCAAACGGGGATGGCTGCTCGGAACCCCGCCCCCGAGGATGGATCGGCCATGACCAGCACACATATCGACGTGAAGGTGCTGCACGAATTCGTGTCCGGCACGCTGGCGCCGTTGTATGCCCGGCAGGTGAGCGACACCAATCACGCGGTGTGGTGCCGGGGGCGGCGGTATGGGTGTCCATTGTGTTTTCTTCCTGAAGAGGTTTCTACGATATGGAGCGGGACCGCTATCCGTACGGCTGAGAATTCATTCGGAACAAAATGTTCCAAACAGTTGAAACCGAAGAGGCTCAGCAGGCCGGAACCGGTGAACACCCCGGCGACATCGTTGTTCTGTGCGGCCTGGATGACTGGCTGCGCACCGCCCGCAGCGAGGCGCGCGAGCACGTAGAAGCCGAACTCGGCGATGTCGTAGAGGAACTGGCGGCAATCGAAGTGCGGCGCGATGAACTGATCCGCAGATGTAATGCCTGGCTGTCGCTGCGTGCTGTCGGCGAATTGGCCGGACTCAGCCACACCCAAATCCGCCGGATCACCAGCTAGGCAACCCGCATGGTGCAGAACACATCAGGCCCCGGCCGCAGGATGGGCGGCCGGGCCCGGACCTCATGATCCACGCTGGCAATCCCCCGCCGGCTCAACGAACGGAAGAACAGGAATGGAATTCAGTAAGCGACGGATCGAACACACAACGCCCGGCCCGGTGACGCTGACCCTGCACCTCGGCAGCGGTCAAATCGGGCTGACCTCCGAAGATGCCACCGCCACAGCAGTGGTCAACCTGTCCGCGCCGCCGAACACCCCGGCCGCTGCCGCGGTCACTGCGGCCCTCATCGAGCACCACGGCAACCGGATGACCGTGGAAACTCCCGCCATCGCCACCACCGCGGCCGCGGCCGCGGCCATGCAGATCACCGGCCCCGCCGGCGATATCGCCCTCGGGCCCGGCATCATCACCGCCACCACAAACCCCCGCCGCAGCATCGCCGCGGCCACCGGATCGCTTTTCGACCAGTCGGTCGGGGCCGGGGTTTTCGTGCCAGCGGGCAGCTCGCTGCATGTCCGCGCCACCGGTCCCATCGTGGCGAACGGGTCATTGGCCCATGTGGACGCCGTTTCCGCCATGTCGGTCTACCTGCTGCACGCCGAGCATGCCGATATCGCCACCGACACCGGCGATATCGAAATCGCGCGGGCCGCCGAGCTTCACGCAGTGACCCGTGAGGGCAGCATCACCGCCACGGTGACCGACCGGGCCGCGCTGACCGTTTCGGTGCGCGGTGACATCACCGTCCACGCCCGCGGCGCCGCCCACATCACCGCCTACACCGCCCACGGCGACATCACCGTCCACGCCCACACGCCCGGCGTCACCACCGACCTGCACGCCCGCAACGGCACCGTACGCATCATCTCCACCAGGCAATAACCACCCGCCGGCCGCGACCCCTCGCCGGCCCGCGTCTCGTCCCGACGGAACGGAAACCCTGTGAACACCGAACCCGAACCCGACCAGCAGCACGCCCCTACCGATCCCGGGTACTACGCCGGCCGCGGCGTGACCAGCGAATCCGAACAGCAGATGCGCGCCGCCTACACCCGCACGATCCGGGGTGCAGCCGAACGGCCCGCCTCCACCGCGCCCGACTGCGATCTCGGCATGCGCGAGGAACGGCAATATCTCGCTGACTCGGTCGACGCCTACCGCCGCTATCCCATCGAGATGCAACGACTGCACATGCAGACGCTCGACGCGCTGATCGACGGCGTGGACATGGGGATGACCGCGGTGCAGTGGCGATCCCGACGCCAGGCGCGGGAGCTGACCGGTCACGGCCCTTGGTCGCCGCCCCTGGACCCGCTCAGCGCCGAAGCTGCCCGGCTGCGTCCCTACCTCCTCGGCGACCCGGGCCACCCGAGCCGCTACACCGCCGCCCCGACCCAGCTCGAGCGTGTGATGCGCGCGGACTTCGGGCACCTGCACCGGCTGCGCTGGGAACGCGGCAGGCTCACCGCCGCCACCGAAGATCGCACCGACACCGAATATCAGCGGATCACCACCCTGATGTTCGTGATCGCTGAGCCGTGGCTGACCCGCGACGACGTCTTGGGCCGGGAATGGCGCGATCTGCGCACCCTGACCGCCGGCCACTACGACACCAGCGACGATTTCGCCGATGCAGTCGAGAGAATCCAGCACCAGCACCCCCGCGACGAGGCGATGTTCGCCCGCACCGTGCGTCAGATCCGGGACCTGGAAAGGATTCCCGAGCCGTCGCCGTCGTCGGACGCCAACCGCAGCTCCGCCCCCTTCCTGTTCTCCAGCGCTTCGGCCGCCGCTCGCACCGCCGAACTGGCCCGGCGGAACCGGTCTACGCGGTAGCCGCCGATCACGGCACCGCCGCATCATTTCGACAGGCCCGGACACCACATCGAAATGCGCGGGCGCGCCCCATCAACATGAGGAAACCCACCGAAACCGACACCTATCAAAATGATGCGTCAGTGCGAAAGTGGCAGGTAGGGGCCGTGTTCCGGGACATGATCGCACCGCCGACCCACGCAACACACGGGGCCCGGCCGCAGGATGGGCGGCCGGGCCCCATACTTTGCCCGATGTCTTGTCGATATCCGCCGTACCCTCGGGATATGACTGCCGATTTCGGGAGCCGCGTCGCGAGTGCGCGCAAACGCCGCGGCCTGTCGCAACGCGACCTCGCCACCGCGGCGGGACTGTCGCTGTCACTGGTCAAAAAGGTTGAACAGGGCCAGCGGGAAACCGTGCGCCTGGAAACCTTGCGTGCGCTCGCTGTAGCTCTGCGGGTCCGCACGACCGTTCTGCAGGGTGCCCACACAGATGCCGAATGGGCCGATGAGGCCACCGTCGACCTGTGGGAGCCGGTGCGCCGCGCGCTGGCCGGCGGCCCGGATGACCTCGAGGACCGGCCGTCCATCGACGGTGTACGGGCCGTCTACGACGGGCTACGCCCCGCGCTGACCGCGCACCGCTATACCGAGGTCGCCGCGGCGCTGCCCGCTCTGCTGCGCGACGCCGACGCCCTCGACGAGCGCGACGGACGCGCGATCCGATCCCGCATCCTCGGCATGGTCGGCTGGCTGCTGGTCCAAAACCGCCAATTCGACACCGCTACCGAGGCACTGACCCGCGCGATCGACCAAGCCCCCGACCGCGGTACCGCCGTCGCTGCAGTGAACGCTCAAGTGTGGAACCATCTCCGCCAGGGCGAACTTGCCCTGGCGGCCGAGCTGGCGCAGCAGTGGGCCGACGATATCGAGCCCCGTTTCTCGCGTGCGACGGGTCTGCAACTCGCGTTGTGGGGCCGGCTGTGGCTGTATGTGGCCAATGTCGGAGTGCGCGACAACAGTCCCGGATTGACCGATGACGCGCTCGCGCTGGCCCGTGCTGCCGCCGACCGGATCGGCCGCGAGGTCACTTACGATCCCAGCCCACACCGGCCGTTCGGGCCGGTCACCGTCGCGCAGATCGCGGGAGAGTGCGCCGTGATCACCGGCCACCCGGAACGCGCGATTGCCATCGGTGAGTCCATCCCCGCTACGGCGGTGGTGTCGGCAACCGCGGCGCCGAGGTTGCGTCATCGCCTCGATGTCGCCAAGGCCCACACCCAGTTACGCCAGTACGGCGAGGCCATCGCGGTGATGCGCGAGCTCCACCACACTGCGCCGGAATGGCTGCCGCAGCAACGCTATGCCCGTGACATCCTGGGCGAGATCATCCGCGGCCGCCGGACCCTCACCGACGACATGCGCACCCTCGCCGACGCGATCCGCCTCGAATACTGAAAACCCTGCCCGGCCGCGCCGGCCCTTTCCCGTGGCCCTCTACACTCGGCGCCGTCTCCCGGCCGCGTTGCGGTGTTTCCGAGCGGCTGTCACATGGGGTCGGGGGAACACGCCGGGCACGACCTGTACCGAAATCGGGTCGGGGCCCGGCATTCCGAGGCCACCGCCAGCACCGCGGGACATGGAAGGGCGCCGATCACGTGTGTCCCTTTGCTGCGACTCGGCCCGGAACAGCCACAGACACAGGCGTATCCGAGCTGTAAATCTATCCGCGGCCCCGGCGCCGGGACGACCATCATGCTCTACTGTGCGGGCCGACCACCGGCCCCAACGAACCCCCGGCGCCGGGCGCCTGTCACATTGACCAGGGGAACAAGGGGATAACCGCCGTGGACGACCTATCGGTACTCATCCGCATTGCCGCCCGCCTGCGCGTACCGGCGCCGGCCGGGGCGGTGGCCTGGCTGCGCCGCGATATCGCCGCCACCATCGCCGCCGTTCGGGCCGCGCCGATCGAAGAGGTTCCCCGTGTGCGGATCTGACGGGTGCGGGCCGTGGATCACCCCGGCCCTGCTGGGCCCGGCCACCCTCCCGGGGTTCTATCGGTGCCCCGATCCGCACTGCTTACGCGCCGCGGCCGTGGTCGCCGGCCGGATCAGCGACCACGACCACGGCCGCAACGTCCCCGGCCCGTGCCCCTGGGTCGGGGTCCGGGTCGCGCCGGGCCCGCCGCCGTGCGGATGCGGCCCCTACATCACCGCCGGCCAGCTCCGGATCGTGTGCCACCACCAGGGCCACCCGCGCGGCGCGGTCACCGCGATCAGCTGCCCGGGAGGCTGCGCGAACCTGGCCCCGGTGCGCGACGGGCGTATCGGCGCGCACGACCATTGCCCATGGGCCGGTGTCGCGGTCCGCGCCATCGGCCTGTATCCGCCCCTGTTGACCGCACCGCAGTAACCGCACCCTCCACACAACACCCGCGGCCCGCAACCGAACCCGGTTGCGGGCCGTTTCCGCGGAATCATCGGATGAGTGGAACCGGTTCAGTGTGTGCCGCGTCGGGGTATTTGTGAGGATCGGTAAGAAATAACTCGACAACACCCAAGGGGGGTAGATGCCTGAACCCGGCACGACCACCGTGAACACGCATTCGATGGCCGACGCGGGCACATTCTTACGCGGGGTCGCCGACACACTCGGTGGCGGTTTCATTCGAATGGACGCCGAGATCGACGGAATGGCCTCCTACTGGGACGGCCCGGCCGCGGCCGCGTTCGGTGCGGGATGGCGCGAAGCCAGCACCGGCGCGGTGCAGCTGCTGTCCTCATTGGAGGGCATGGCCCAGCTACTCGGCGTGCAATCGGCCGAATTCGCCGAGGTCGACGAATCACTACGGGACGAACTGGCCGCCACGGAACCGCGGACCAGCTCGCTCAATCTCTAACCTACGAAGGGGGACTTTCCATGTCGCAACATCGCGTGGACACCGACCAACTAGACGCACTCAACGCCCAGCTACGCGGCCTGCTCGGTTTCACCGAAGACCAGTTGACCCAGCTACAGCAGCGAATGGCCGCGCTGCACAACGGCGACGGCACATCGGGGCCGTGGACCGGGGAAACCGCCGAGGCCGCCCGCGCCGCCATGGATACCTGGAACGCCGGCGCCCAGAAAATGCGTGACGGGCTGGCCAAGATGGAAGCGGCCGGTAAGAACGCCCACGACTCCTACACCAGCACATTCGCTGCGATCCTAGCCCGCCTCGACCGCGGCCCCGCCCCCGAGGACGGCGCCCAGTGACCGTGGTGGACGTCGATACCGACGTCTACCAGCAGGCCGCGGCCACACTCCTCAAAGCCGCCGACGAATTCATCGGCTCAGTGGACAAGCATTGGTCGAAGCTGGCCGATACCGGCGAGAACATGACCGGCTCCTACCTGGAAGCTGTCACCTGGGCCCGCGAGTACGACGCCGCGGCCAATAACCTGCTCGTGCAGGTGAAGCTGATGGCGAACAACGTCAACGGCTACGGCAACGTCATCGCCGAGCTGGGCTATCTGCACGCCCTCGGTGATCACAACGCCAACATGAACCCCGGCCCGCCGCCGACCCAACCACCCCCGTATCTACTGAACCTGCTGGTGTCGTGCCGGCCACCACTGCCCTCGGCCGGCGGGCCCGGAAACGGTTTGCTCGAGGACGGGATCGGGCTGCTCAGCGAGATCGGTGTCACCGTCCCCGATGGCGACAGCGACAAGCTATGGACGGTTGCGGCGATCTGGCGCGATATCGCCGCCGAGCCCGCCGTCGCGGGATTCGCGGCCGAAATCGACCGCATCGCCGGCATGTTCGCCCCGATCACCGCACCCGAACTCGCCCATATCGACGAGGACCTACGGGCACTGTCGGCCGCGGCGGCCGAAATCGTGGCCGGGTTCACGGCGATGGCCACCACCACCAGCGAGCATCACGACGAGTTGGTGGCGATGCGCAAGGAAATCGAAGGTTTCCTCAAGCAGTTCATCATCGACTCCGCGGTAGAGGCCGCAGTGACCGCCGGTGTCACCGTGGCCGCCTCCCTGGTCACCTTCGGTGCCGCGGGTCCTATCGGCGCCGCGGTCGGCGCTTCCCGGCTGGGGACACTGTGCATCAAGTACGGGCGCAAGATCCGCCCGTTCGTCGACCTGTTCAAATCCCGCGGCCTCGGCCGTGGATTCAAAGACGTTCCGGACTTCTCCAACCACAAGGCGGAGATGCAGCGGATCTGGGACATGATCAACAAGAAGGCCCCCGGTGGGCGCCGGCCCAATAACAGCACCGATTGGTCATTCGGCCCCGAGGACGAGAAAGCCATCAACACCGCGGCCGTGCGCAACCCCGATACCGGCATGACGCTCAACGAGAAACTGAACAGCGGCCTGCCGCTGAGTCCGGAAGAACAGCGCCAGGCCGCCGCGCTGAACCAGGCCCTTGCCAAGCTGCCCGCCTATGAGGGCCCACTGGTGCGTCATCAGACCCTGAGCCCCGAGGAACTGGCCCGCTACCAGCCGGGGCAGTCGGTCACCGAAAACGGGTTCACATACAGCACCCAAAGACCCGGCGGCATCGACCCACAATTCGTGGCCAGTCAGAACGTCGAATTTCAGATCGTGTCCAAGACCGGCGCACAACTCGGGGAGCACGCCCCCCGCCCCGACGATGTGATGTTCCCCGCCGGAACGGGATTCATGGTGCACAACAAGATCACACTCCCGAACGGCCGCGTCATCATCCAGATGACCGAAATCTAGGAGAGACCCCCTGTGTTCGAACGATTCACCGGCCGCAAGAAGAAACCGCCGCTACTGACCGGCGAGGACTATTTCAACAGCGACGAATACACCCGTAACCAGGCAATATTCGACCAGTTCAACGCCGAGATCCGCGAAGCGCGCGCCGCCACCGCGGCCAACCCCGGCCCGGGTTTGGACCCCGAGGAGATGGCCGAACTACAGGCTCGCGCCCAAGAAGCGCTGCCCCGGGAGAAGCGAAACTGGACCTGGGACGCCGACCACTGGTACGACGGCGACGGCAATATCATCTACAGCCGCGGCCCGGATGGCTGGTACGACCCTGCCGGGGTGCGGCTCTATGACCTGAATTACAACCGCGTCACACCACAGGACGGGGGGGCGCGTTGACCGGCCACACCAAGGTTCACGGTGGATACGACATGGTGATCGACCGCCTCGAGACGCTGGGCGAACCCGACACCGCCGAAGTGGTGCGCCAGCTGCGGCGCGTGTACATCGCCGAGGTGGACCACCTCCAGCAAGCCCTGGCACTGGTCACGCCGAGACTGGCCGCCGCGCTCACCGCACCGGCCAGCGCGTCGGGATAGCAGAGCAGACCCAGCTGACTGACCGGCCCACCCCGATATTCCTGGGGTGGGCCATTTTTCGGCTCCGCCGCCCGTGTGCGGCCTCGACGGCCGGGGTATGCGGCGCGATCAACACGGTCGTTCCCCGGCCGCCATGGTCTCGCGCATCTGGCTCGGTGACATGTTGTAGCGCTGCAGGAATGCTTCCCGGCCCGCTGAGGCCGACTGGAATCCGGAGGCCGACCAAATCTGATCGATAGTGCGAAACATCGGGTCGCCCAGCCGGGCGCATGCCCGTTCAGCCCGTGTGGTGCGGATCAAAGCGGCGGGGGAGGTGTCATAGGTTTCACGCAGCGCTTTGCGTAGATATCGCTCCGACCATCCGAGCTGATCGGCCAGCATTTTGGGGGTCAATCGGGGGTCGTCGGCATAGTGGGCCACGAACATCCGGGCGTTGTCGGCGATGGCGGCAAGGGCCCCGAAATGTGTTGCGGCGCTCACGTCCAATGCGCTTTCCAGCAGAGTGAACGCCGCCTGGTTCGCCTTGACGAATTCGAGCGGTGATATGTCGTCCCGCTTCGCAAATTGGGATATCTGCTCGATTTGCTTGCACAGCATCGACACAAGCGGGCGGTGCGCGTCCATCAGCAGTGGCCCCGACCCGGTGAAACGGTGAGTGAGAGAGTCGGCGGGCACGGTGAGGAAAAACCCGCCCGCGGGTTGGTCGTGCTCCATGGACATCTCGTCCTGCAGGCTCACGATGCCCATCGACCCACGTTCCACGAGGACGGTGTCACGTCCCTGTGACAGCGCGATCCGTCCATACGTGGTCACCAGCACGCGCTGGCCGGGACCGCCGTCGCTGTTCGCAGCCTGGGTGTCGCGGCGATACCGCGTACCGGAGGAACCGAACTCGGCGAGTTTGAACATGCCGCCCGCCTGCACGACAGAGCGGGCGTGATACCGGTCGGACGCATCCTTTGGTGAAATGGCGAATGCGCCCTGCTCTTCCCGGACATGTTCGGCCCACGCCTGCGGACGCTCCCCGAGATCGGCGACATCGGTACTGAATTCGGAAACTCGATAATCGATCATCACGCCAACGCTCTCTGCCTCAAGTGCCGAAATCCGGCACTGATAGTGCCGGGATCCGGTGGGATATATCCGCCGGTCACCCTACGGTTGACATGTACCGCTACCGCACCGGTCAGGAAATCTCAAGAGGTCGAATCATGCACATCATCGAGGCAGCAGCGGCGCCGCGCCAGGAGGCCGAACACTCCACCGCGGCACCGACCACCGCCACCGATGTGCCGGATTCGATCAGTTCGCGGTCGCCATGTTGGGGTCGCTGTAGCGCGACCGCGACAGGTTTCCGGCCGGTGCGGAGCCGGTGCGCTTCCTGGATAACCCGGCGCCGTCCCACCGGTAGCCGCCCCGTCTTCTCGCCGACCCGGCCACCCGCCGCCCGAGGCGGCCGGACGTGGCGCGGCTGAACGGTGGTGTGGGGTCGTTGCCCTGCGAATTCCACCACGCCCGGTGTCCCCTCCGCCGCTGGCCGGTGTCGCGGGGCGCCCGCTGCCGGGTTATCCGGGGATGTGACCACTCACGGCCCGGCGCTGCCGGGAGGTGTCAGGAGGGGGATCACTCGTTATCGACGGGCCGCGAGTGGTCACAGGCTGCTGGGCCGGCCGGGCGAGGAAGGGGCCACGATGCCGGCAGACGCCGACCGTGACAATTTTTCGAAACGGCGCACGGCATCCCCGGAACGTAGACATCTGGGGTGTTCGTGCGGTGCCAGAGCCGCGGCGAGGGCGTCCGGAGCCGCGTCGCCGTGCTGCAGCACGGTGTACGCGGCCCCGGCGATGTCGGCGGCGGCGGTGCCACAACAGGCGAGGTCGGCCACCGTGCGCAGGGGCCGGGTGACCGGCATGTGGTCGATGAAATGCCAGTCGGTCGCGGCCAGTTCGGCCGCGTGGAAGGCGACACCGGGGCGGCGGCGCCGGCGGTGGAGGGTGAAATGATGCCGGTCGCCGGGGGAAGCGGTGAGGTTACCGAGGTTCTGCAACCACGCGGCGGTGTGGTGGGAGACGACGCCGAACGGGACGGTGTCATAGATCCGTTCGGCGACGGTGCGCCGCGGTTCGAGCGCCAGCCATTCCGCATGGATCTCATCCAGTACCGAGCCGATCGGGTGTGGTGCCGCGTCGGGCAGGCGGTACACGCCGTGCCGGATACGCAGCAGTACCCCGTCTTCGGTGTAGCGCAGCAGCGTCAGGTGATGAAGACCGAACAGGCGCGTCGCCTGGGCGGTGGTGAACAGGCCCCATTGAGTCTCGGCCAGATCGGCGAGTTCGTGCAATTGCCCATCTGCCATGAGCCGATGGTATCGGCCGCCTATACGGGCCGCGCCCACACACCCAGATTCATGGCTGAATAAGTTTTGTGCCACATAAGGGGGTGAACGTTGCTACACTGCCGGGGCGCGCTCACAGGGGACGCAAAACATCTGCTGCGCAACAGATTTCCGATATGCCTGCCGCGTGGCGGCACTCGCGCACCCCTGCGCCGACCATCGCCATCGACCCCATGCGGGAAGCAAGGGAGAAGCATTGACCACCGACCACACGACCACCCTGCCCCCAGCGCCGCACGATCTCGACGGCCCTCGGATCCCGCTCTACACCGCAGAGTTCGCCGCCGACCCGCAGGGCGCATTCACCGACATGCGGCGCCGGTACGGGTCGCTGGCCCCGGTGGAGCTGTCCCCGGGTGTGCCGGCCACGCTGGTGCTCAGCTATCACACCGCGCTGCGGATCTTCAACGATCCGCAGCGGTTTCCCACCGACCCGCGGATCTGGGAAAAAGACATACCCGCCGAGTGCCCTGTCAAGCCGATGGCGAAGTACCGGCCCAATGTGATCCGCACGACCGGCGCCGAGCACGACCGCTACCGGCGCGCCGTTGTCGACGCGTTGGCCGGAATCGACCTGTTCCGCCTGCACAACACGGTGGAACAGGTCGCGGCCCCGCTGATCAACGCGTTCTGCGCCGACGGGCACTGCGAGGTGATCAGCCAGTACGCGCTGCCGGTCGTGTTCACGACCATGAACGAGATCGTGGGCTGCTCCCCGGAATTGGGGCAACGTGTCGCCGCTGGGCTGGCCGCGATGTTCGACACCGTCGGCGCCGCCGAGGGCGAGGCCGCGTTTGCCGAGGCCCTGGCCGAGCTGATCGCGCAGAAGCACGCCACCCCCGGCGACGATGTCACCACCCGCCTGCTGCAGCACGAGGTCGCATTGACCGACGAGGAGGCAGCCCAGCAGCTGGTGCCCATCTACGGCGCCGGCGTGGAACCGGCGCAGAACCTGATCACGAACGCCCTGCTGCTGATGCTCGTCGACGAACGATTCGCCGCGGGCCTGCTCGGGGGCAGCCTGAACACCCGCGATGCCCTCGACGAGGTGCTGTTCAACGATCCGCCGATGTCCAACTTCTGCATGACCTACCCCCGCCAGCCGATCTTGGTGGACAACGTGTGGCTGCCGGCACATCAACCGGTGCTGATCAGTCTGGGCGCGGCCAACACCGACCCCGCAATCCGCGGCGGCGCCGCCATCACCCACAACCGGGCGCACCTGGCCTACGGCGGGGGCCCGCATGCCTGCCCCGCGCGCCAGGTCGCCGAAATCATCGCCCAGGACGCGCTCGATCAGCTGCTCGACGCCCTACCCGAAATGGAGCTTGCGCTACCGGCCGCCGGCCTGCAGTGGCGCCCCGGCGGATTCCATCGCGCGCTGGTACAGCTGCCGGTCACCTTCCCCAAGAGTCCCCCGATCGCCATCGACCCCTCTGATTTCCCGTGAGTGAGTAAGGAGCCACCATGAAACAACCGAACCCCATCGTTTTAGACCTGGACGGCCACGACACCGCCGCCCAGGACGCCGAGATCCGCGCCCGCGGACCCGTCGTGCCGGTCGAAATACAGGCCGGCGTGCATGCCTGGGTGATCACCGGCGCGGACCCGCTCAAAAGCGTGCTGGCCGGTGACCACGTCTCCAAAGACGGTCGCCAGCACTGGCCGGCGTTCCGCGACGGGCAGATCGGCGCGGATCACCCGCTGGCCACCTGGACGGTGCTCCCGGAAAACATGTTCACCACCTACGGCCCGGAGCACAAAAAGCTGCGCCAAATCGCGGCGAAGTGGTTCACTCACCGCAACACCCAAGGGTTGCGGCCGCGGATCGAGGTGTATACGACCGACCTGCTCGACGGCCTCGCCGCTCTTCCTGCCGGTGAGGTGGTCGACCTGCGCGATGCCTACGCCTACCCGCTGCCTATCCGGGTCATCAGTGAACTGCTCGGCGTGCCCGAGCATCTGCAGGCGCCGCTACGTGCCTGCGTGGACGGCCTGTTCAATACCAGCATCACCGCCTCCTATGCAGCGATGTATGCGTTGCTGGCCGAACTGGTCGAATACCGCACCCAGCACCCCGGCGACGACCTGACCAGCCTGCTCGTCGCCGGCAAGAAGGACACCGGCGTGACCGACCGGCAGATCGCCGACACCATGCTGTTGATGATCAGCGCCGGACACGAAACCACCGTCAACCTGCTCGACCAGGTGATCTATCACCTCAACGCCGCCCCGCACTGGCGCGCCGCGGTGATGTCCGGCGAGGTGACATGGCGGGCGGTATTCGACGAGACCCTGCGTCTCGAGGCGCCGGTGCGCTACATCCCGTTGCGATACGCGGTCAGTGATTTCACCCTCTGCGGTGTCGATATCAAAGCCGGGGATCCGATCCTGGCCAGCTACGGCCTGGCCGGCCGCGACCCCGAGATCCACGGCGAGACCGCCGACCAGTTCGACCCCACCCGCCCCACCCGCGGCAAACACATATCGTTCGGTCACGGCGCGCACCGCTGCCTCGGTGAGCCCCTGGCGCTGATGGAAGCCGAAATAGCGGCCCCGGCACTGTTCGCCCGGTTCCCCGAATTCGTATTGACCACCACCGACCCCACCGAACTGGGATCGACGCCCGGCTATATCGCCAACGGCCACAATCACCTGCCCGCCCTGCTCAAGGGGTAACCCCTGCCCGCACGAAACAGGCCCCCTGCCGATATCCGGCAGGGGGCCTACTCATGGTCACCCGGCCGGCGGCCGGGCGGTGATCAGTCGAAAAATCCCGGCTGGTCGGCCTCGGCCTGCGCCGCCCGCGCCGCCTTGTAGCCCTCCGGAGCGAACAGCGGCGCGCCGACGATCACCGGAATAGCGAACGCGGCCACCAGCAGCGGCAGCGCCTCGGCCAGCAGCCGCCACACCACCACCAGACGTTTCTCCAGCCGGTCGGCGTGTGCGGGGGTCATCAATCCTCTCGCGTTGTACCAGTTTCCATTCTCCTGGATCCTGTCGAGTGCATACGCCTCGGCCAGCAGCAGCAACACTTGTCTGCCGGTCGGGTCCGTGGCCTGGTCGGCGGAGACAACTAGGGAAGTGGCCGCCAGCCGATGGCCGGTGGTGGTGGAGTAGGCAACCTGGGCGTCGTCGCGGCCCAGCACCGCCCCCGCGTCCGCATAGGTCCCGTTGGCCAGCGCCTCGGCGATGATGTGCTCGCGCTGGGCGAGCACATCGACATACCAGGGCGACACCTCCGGGGTACCGGGGATCTGTATCGCGGTCAGATCCACACCCACAGCCGCGGCCACCACCGCCAGGATGTCGTTTTCCCCCTCGGCGGTGATGATGTCCTCGGTGCCGGCGACCCAGTCGATGACGCGGTTGTCGCGCATCCCCCCCTCGCTGCCGGTGCGCCGCCGGCAGACCTGCAAGATCTCGGCGGCGGTATCGGACAACAATGGTTTGGCCAGCATTGCCAGCACCACATGCAGTGGATCGTCCGGGGTGTCGGTGAGCATGTCCCGCAGGATCCGGCCCAGCGTGCTGGTGGCATAGGCCGCCGCCACCGCGGGAAGGTACTGCGCCAGAACGTTATCGCGCTCGATGTTCCGCGTTCCGCGGCCCGAGGTGCGCTGTTCGGCGTAGTCGACCGCGCCCACGAGACCGGCACGAGCACCGGCCGCGGCCGCGGTCGCCAAATCCAGCCGGCCCCGGCTCAATACCGAGATGACCTTGCCGAACCGGGCCCGCGGTTCCGGAGTATCGGAGGAGAACCGGCCACCCGGCGCGACCTGCGCAGTGTCCCCGGCGACCAACGCTTCCCGTGGCAGCCAGAACCGCCGGAAATGAATCAGCGCGTGATCCATCGGCCCGGTACCCTTGCCGCCCAGCCGGAACACCCGCACACCCTCGGCCAGCCCGTCGGCGGTCCGCAACCGCGCCAGGAACGGCAGTACCCCCTGGTCGATCCCGTCGACGAGCAGGCGGGCGGTGACGACGAACGTTTTCGGGATACCGGCCGCGGCGACGTTCGGCATCTTCTTGCTGGCGCCCCGAGTAGGGGAGTCCAGCCAATAGCCGTCGGTGACCGGGTCATAGGTCGCGGTCGTCTGGCAATCGTTGCCGTTCGTGCCGTCCAGCTCGGTCAACGCCAGCCCGCCGGTTGCGGTGGCGTCGTCCAGCTCGGATAAACATCGTTGCTGGTAGTCCGAGCCGTCCCCGAGGGTCAATATCGTGTAGGTCGACAGGTCGATCTGCCCGGTACCAGTGAGGAACATGCGCGGCGCGAGAACTTGAGCCCAGTCCAGAACCGCGCCGCGCAGCGGGGTGTCGGTGGCCAGTTCGGTGATGGTGGTACCCACCGCGGGCAATGCCTTCTGCCACAGCCCGGCCGCCAGCTCGCCCTCCTCGAGGTGCCGCAGATCGTCCCGGGGCCGATCGTCCACTCCCTCGAGTAGCGCATCGCGCACCCGCAGATGCAGTGCCAGGTGGGATCCGAACAGTGCGTGTTGCAGTGCCGCGGTGGTCCCGGTCCCGCTGTCGATCTCGGCTGTGTGCGCACGAGCTTCTGAAATTGTCATCACTCACCCACTAACCGCCCGGCCCGCATCGGTGCCGAACCTCGAACCTCTCTATGCCCCCCGCCCCCCGGGTCGGGATCTACCCGACGTAGGGGATCGGGGGCCCCGGCGGGAACCGCACAGGCAGTGCCGCCAAGGCGCGATGGAACGGCCCCGGACGCCACTCCGGGCCGGTGGCCGGGAAATTCGTTTCGAGCTCGGGAATGCAGTCCAGCAGGTAGTCAATCGCCTCCTGCGCGATGATCCGCGCCGCGCGCTGCGCGCCGGCCGGGCACTCGTGCGGGCCCAGACCCCACGCGAGGTTGTGCCTCGCCTCGGTGAACGTCGCACCCTCGGCCAGTACCTCCGGGCTGGTCGTGCACGCACCCATACTGATCAGCACCGGCTGATTCGCATCCAGCCAAATCGGCGTGACCTCGCCGCCCCGCATGATCTCGATCTGCTGCGGACCCCGCGGATACAGCGCGCAATAATTGGCCAGCGGCGGGTCGGTGTGCAGCACCTCTTCCAGCGCGGTGAGTGTGGACAACTGCAGGGAGTCGCGGGTGGTGAGATAGCGGTCATTGGTCAACATCAAGCACAGGGTGTTGGTGATCCAGTTCTGCGGGATCTCCGACCCGGCACTGAAAAACGTCAGCGAATTGGCGACGAACTCAGTGGCGGTCAGTTCGGCCGGGTGGCTCAGCAACCGCGAGGCGATATCGTCGCTGGGCATCGACCGTTTCAGGGCCGCCAGCTCGCCGAATGTCTCACCGAACGACCGGTCGACCGCGGCCACGGTATCGAGGTCGGCACCTTCGAACAGCATTCCGGAGGCTGCCGCTACTTTCTCGCCCAGGTGCGCCGGGCAGCCCACGATCGCGCACAGCACCTCGAACGCGGTTGGGCCGGCGTACTCGGTCTGCAGGTCGGCATACCCGTACCCGTCGGGGCTCGTTCGCGAAATGAACCGGTTGATATTCCTGTTCGCGATCTCGCGGACCGATTGACGGACCGCCCCCAGATCGACGTTGTCCAGCGCGTAATTGGTTGCGGCCCGGTGGCGCTTCTGCGCCTCACCGTCGCTGAACAGGGAATTGGGCCGATACTTGAGCATGCCCATGACCGGCGCGGACCGTTGCTCCGGCTTCAGTGTGTTTTCCCACCGCGACGGATCGGAGCTGTAGTGCGCGGTGTCATTGCCGATCCGCAACGCGGTGTTGTAGCCGATCACCAGGGTCGCGTGGAGTCCGGGCCAGATCTCCACCGGCACCAGATCGCCGTACCGCTCGCGCATCGCCCGGTAGTACCCGTGTGGATCGGCGGCGAATTCCGGGGTGTAGATGGGCACTCTCGGCCCGAGGTCATCGACAGTGATCCGCTTCTGTGCAGCGGCATGGGGGGCGTACGTCACCCGAATACTCTCCTCGACTGGTCAGAACGGACAGGGCAACGCTGATCGCTGCTGGCCACACGATGGGCGCACCGCGACAGACGTTCCCGGCCCACGGGACGAAACAACACCGCGCGCGGAGGCGGCAGGGATATACCTGCTCGAATCAGATCGGCGAGCATTCAGGGCCTGAGCTGTGCGGCCCCCCGCGCAGTGGAAATGGAAATTGCCACATGGTTACCGACCAGGTGAAACCTGGTGAAATGTCAATCACGGTAACCAGTTTGGGCACCAAAAGGATTCTACCGGCTACCTCTCGGAGGTCGCAGTCCGAACCCGTTAGCTACCCGCAGGTAGCCGCCAAGATGCCGCGGGCAGATGACCGCCACCCCCCCCCGCCGAAGACAGAATGAACAGACCAGACCACGGAGGTGTCTTTGAATAGCGCAGACTCGTTCGACAACGCAGCAAGAGCCGGCGGAGGTGGCCACGGTGCGCATCCGGCGTGACCGCAACATGGTTGCCCTGGCCGCAGTGGGCGCCGCGGTGTTCTCACCGGTCGCCATGGCTGTGCTGATCCTGGGCGGCGAGAACGGCGCCGGCACCGAACCCGCTGGTCCGGTGCCGGTCGCTCCGGCGCCCAGCTCGGACCCGTCAGCCCCGGCCCCGCCGCCTACTCCGACCCCGCCAGCGCCAGAACCACAGTGTTATCCGTTCACCCCCTGCTAGTAATCTGAGTCGGCACACCGACGCGCATATCGGCGGTATTCTGGCGAATATGAAACGAGTAACGATCACCCTGGACGACCACCTGGCCGCCTTGGTGCGCGACGCGGCCGCCGGCGGGAACGTCTCGGCCTGGATGGCCGAGGCCGCCCGGTCCCGGCTGCTGCGCGCGGCCGCCGAGGCCGAGGCCGTCCACGACCGCGCCCACCCCGACGCCGAGGCCGAGCGGCTGGCCGAGATGGAATCGGCCCGTGAGGACCTGTGGCGCGGTGACGCTGCGTGAACCGTGGCGAAATCTGGACCTATCAAGCCCTGGCGCGCACCCGCCGGGTACTGGTGGTCTCGGCCGACGAGCTGAACGCCGCCGGGAAACCGATCACCGTGGATATCACCGACACCGCGCCCACCGGTGTGGTGGCCCTGCTGTCGGTGCCGCTGCCGGACCGATCCGGCTATATCCGGGTCCGGGCCCTGGCATTCGCCGACCCGGACCGGTTCACCGAACGGGTGGCCGTGCTCCCGGACAACGTGATGGACCAAGTGAACATGGCGCTACGCGCGGCCCTGGCGCTCTGACGCCGCCTCGGCAACAGTGGCCCCGGGACGAAAGTCCCGGGGCCACTGTGGTTTTCTGTTCGGCTCGCCACCGGAACCCGTCATAAGGCTATACGGGAATAAGTAAATAAAGGTAAGATGGTGGGCGTATCGACCGAACACCCGAAGGGGAGAAGATGAGCAAGAAGCACAGGAGCCCGGCCGAGATGCTGGACGCGGCGGAGAACGATCCGGTGATTGTGGCCCTGGCGCGTGAGTGGATCGTGCTGTGCGCCGAAGATGGCGGCTGGGCCGACCTGGACGCCGAAGAGGCCGCCGAACTGTCCGCGGCGCGTGTGATCGCCGGTGTAGATCGGCACTGGGCCGGTGGCCTGATCGGGTACCTGGACGACTGCGCCGACGAGATCGCCGAACACCGCGCCGCGGCCGAACAGGGGAAGGTGGCCCGGTGAGCGAGTACGCCGACTATCGCTATCCCGTGCCCGCGGTGAATGCCGAACTCGCGGCCCGCATGCCGTGGATCGTGGCCGAGCCCGGTTCGTTCTGGTCCATTACCAGCTCGAACGTGAACGGGATCCCGGGTACCGCGCTGAATGGCTGCCTGGCAATGGTGGAACCCGTCGATCCCGGCGCCCCGCCGCGATTGCCGACTTTCCTGCTGCTCGACCCGAGTACATGGGAATTCGGCCGGCCGTCGATGATCCCCGCGCAGTTCATCACCCGCGCCGAGCGGCTGGTGCTGGTGCGCGCCGACAACCCGGCCAGCGCCTACTACCCGCACGATCAAGACCTCATGGAACAGGAGTAGCCCGCCGTGGCCAGAAACAACACCCCATCCGACCCCGTGCGCGAGGTGACCGGGCCGCAACTGATCGACACCGGGCCTATCTGTTACACCGCGTTCGACGGCCGGCGCCTGGTCTGGCGGCCCTGCCGCACCTGGTACACCGCCGCAGGCCCGGTGAGCGTGGTCACCGAGATCGGCGACGACGGGCCCAGCGTCACCAACGCCGCCGAAAAGGTCTACGCGATCCTGCAGGAAGCCCGGCCCGGTACCCGGGTGATAGAGCACTACCTCACCGAGACCGGCGAGACATTCGACGAAATCCTGCCCGCCCCCGGCGGTGATGTCACCTGGCGGCGCATCCCCGGCGCCGAGCTGCGCGCCCTGCTCGGAAGCACTCTCGTCACCACCCGGCCCGCCGGCCCCGTCGTCGACGAGGCATGGCCCTCCGTGGCGCAGACGCCGTGTGATCACTGCGGGTGCTCGTGCTGGCGCTGCGAATGCGCCGACCACCCCGAGGTGTGGGCATACGGTGTGCCCGATGAGGTGCCGCACTGCTGTGTGTGCGGTGATCTGCTGCCGGCGGGACGCTGCCCGCACTGCGACCCGGATTTCGTGATCCTGTACCCCGATCGCGTGGTCTACGACTGCCGCCGCGACGGTGAGCGCCTGGCCGACGCCATCGCCCGCCACATCCCGGACCGGGCCGGCCACCCGATGCGCCGACTGCGCGTGTGGTGCGCGGACACGTTCACCCCGGACATGCCCGTCAACGCACTCGCTACCCAGGTCGTGGCCGGCCTCGGCTACCGCACCGCCCGCCCCTGGTACGGCCCGGTGGCTATCAGCATGGAAGAGGACAGCGCCGGAAGGTTTCCGTACTTGACCGATGACACGCGCGCCGCGATAGACGACCTGGTATCCAACACATTCAAGTCAGAGGGAGGCGAACACCGATGAGCGCCACTGATATCGATTTCGAGGACCTGGCCGCGGCCATGCGCGAATGGCGCGCCCGCCCGGCCCCGGCGCCCATTCCTCCCGATCCGGGCATGTCGCCGGACATGGCCGCCCTGCTGGGCTGTGACACCCCCGAGGGCCGGGTCGGCTATGCCCGGCTCAACGGGTGGCGAGAAGCCGGCTACCGCGGCCCGCTCGATGAGCGCGGGCAGATTCCCGACCCCGACAACCCGGCGAACGCCTGGAAACTGCGCAACCTGGCACGGCTGGGCGGTGATCGGTGATGGGATGCGAAATCTGCGGTGTCGACTCGGTGCCGGTCGATGACGATTTCCTGTGCGAGAACTGCGCCGAGGTGATCCACGAAGTGACGTGGTGGGAATCGGTGCGATCGTTTCTGCTGCGCCGGGTGCCGCGCGCGGTGTGCGGGGTGGTACTCGATGGTGATCCGGACGCAACCGCGGACCTGTTCGACAAGGGCGCACCACCGTGCCCACGCTGCGCCCGGCTATAAGGTTGCACGGATTTAAGGAAATAAGGGTATGGTGGTCGGAACAACCACCGGCCGAAAGGTGATCCGATGGCGCAACCCTTCGCCGCCGATGTCGAGATGCACCCCGATGGTCCGGTGATCGCCGGGACCGACGCATTCGAGTACCTGCGCGCACTCGCCGGGGAATGAGAAACAGAGGGACCGGGCAGAAGCTACCTGCCCGGTCCCTCTTCCTATTCAAGAGGAGAGAACATGCAACCGCGAAACCTGGACACCGTCACCGCCGGCACTTTCGGGGCAATGATCGTGACCGGCGGCGACACCGACCGGCGCGCGGCGTTCCTGGCTCACCTGGTCGGGGTATGGGCGCCACTGCCCGATGTCCGGTTCGTCGGCGCCGACCGCGGCGAACTGGCGCCGGTAGCCCCGCGGCTGAACTGCCGTGTCGACCTCGGCGCCGGGCCCGCCCCGGCGCGACTGCTGGGACAAGTGCACAGCGAGATGTTCCGCCGGCCCGACGCTGCGGTGTTCACCCCGACCGAGGCCGCCCCGCTGATCGTGGCGGTTCTCGCCGAGGCCACCGAGTTCTACGCCGCCCCCGCCGCGGCCAACCTCATGGAAGGCATCGCGCGCATGGGTACAGCCCGCGGGGTCGCGCTGGTGGCCTCGGCGCCCGGAATCGCTGAGCTCCCGGCCGGGCTGACCGGCGGCGCCGCGGTCCGCGTGGACGTGAGCCAGTGGCCGGCACCCGCCACCGATACCGCGGCCGCCGCCGCGGTGGCCGGCGCTCAGTTCGCGCGCCCGGTCCGAGGGGTCACCATCGGCGCCCAGAATTAACGATGTCGTTTATTGACAGAACCGGGGTGATGGGGAAGAATAAACGACATCGTTAATTGTCGTGAAGGGAGACGGCGATGCCGTTCAGCGAAGACAACACACACGAGGACTGGCCCGAACCCGAAGGCGCCACCCTGAGCGACGGGCACGCCCTTACCTGGGTCGACGCTCTCGGTCAGGTGCACCTGACCGTGGCCGACGAAACCGGCAACGAGGTAGAGATCGTGCTGTATGCCTCGGCGGCCGCCGAAATCGCTATACCGCTCGCGGCCGCCGCGGAAACCGCCGCCGAGGTCGAACGGGAAGTGCAGCGGCAGGCGTATCCGTGACCGGAGAACAGACAACACGCGGGCGGACCCGGGCAGTGCTAGTGCCCGGGTCCGCCCGCTCATGCAACCACATGAGAAAGGAACACACAGGGATGGATACCGAACAGGGCAGCGGCCCCGGCCGGCCGGAAATCGGCGGCCGGGTGACGGTGCGCCTCGGCGATGATCTGCTGGCCGCCGTCGATGCGGCCGCCACCGAAATCCGCCGCCCCGAGCTGATCCGGCGCGCGGTGGCTGCCTACCTCGCTCCGTCCGGGCGGTGGTGGCATCCGGACGCGCCGGCCGAAGACGACTTTCACCCGGACTGGCCCATTGCGGTGGGTCCGCAGATGTTCGACGGCTCCTATGTGCTGGCGCGGGTGCGCACTGATGGCCGGGTGTGGCTGGCTGCCGGGGATGGCACCGGATCCCATATCACTACCCACATGGACGCCGAGGACGCCGACGCCGCCGCCGAGGCCTTGCGTGGTGCTGCCGCGGCCGCGGCCGATATCGAGGCTGCTGCGCAAATGACGCTGGACGGTGATCGGTGATGGCCGGCCGTCGCGCTGCGGACCGGCCCCATGTCGATCATGTGGCGTTGGTGGTCACCGTCGATGGAGTTTTCGCGCCCTCGGCCCCGGCCGGGAGCAAGGCCCCGTTCCCGGCGCCGATTTCGGCTGCGGCGCTGGCGCGGACGCTGAACACCGCGCTTGCTCACAAACGTTTGCAGACCATCGGCACCATTGCCCAAGTGTGGGTGCTCGGTGGCGCGGTCGACCTGTTGCAATGGGCCCCGGATCCCGTGCAGCGCACCGCGGATATGACCGATGTGCAGGTGCGCGACCTCACCCGCGACCGGATCACCGAGAAGGTGGGCGCCGCGGCCGCCGAGCTGGAAAACAACGGGTGGCGGTTGCGCGAGGGCTGGAAAAACGGCGGATGCTGGGTGCGGCTGGAGAAGATCCGGACCAAAGAAGAGATCCACAAGGGTGTGCCGGTGCGGCGCGTGGACGTGATGCTGGAGCCCTACGCCTGGACCACCGGCGGCGCACTGGATGACGGCAACACCCGCGAAAAGCTCGGTGTCCTGGGGTCACCGGCCGCGGGAACCGGGATTCCGGATTCCGACGCCGATCCCGAGGCCGCGCGGTGTGAACTGTCGCGGCGGCTGGGCTGGCTGGTCGAGCACCTGGGGATGCTGCCCGCGGTGACCGGTTCGGCCACGGCCGCGGCCATGGTGGGCTTTGTGTGGCGTGCCGGTGAGCGCACCAACACCGACAACGCCGCCAAACGCGACGCCGCCGCCCGTACCGGCGAGAAATTCAAGGCCCATGACGTGGTGATTCCCGAGGGGCCCGGCCCGATTCCGCCGCTGGCCTACGATTCCCCGGCCGGGGATATCGAGCCGCGGTTGGCGTGGTGGCGGTTACCCTCGGCCGACGAGATCGCCGCCGCCACCACATTGGTGGTGCCGGATCGGCGCGGTAGCTACCTCGGCAGCGCCGGCGCCTCGCTGGTGCTCGGTGATCCGGTGCCGTTGATCGGCGCCGATATCGACGCCGAGCCGCAGTTGTGGATGCCCGGCGCACCCGAGGCCGACCCGGCGAAATGGCCGCGGGGATTGTGGCTGTTGCTGCTTCCGTCGGCCGAAGAGGTACCCGGCTGGGATGAGCTTCCGCCGTTTCATCAAACGTGGTGGCGCCGGTACGCGCGGACCAGCGACCGGGCGAACGTGCCGGATTCCGCGGCGGTGCCGGTGTGGGTGACCACCGAAACCGCGGCCGCCATGGCGACCGAACCCCGCAAGATCCGCAAGGACAAGACCACCAAGGAGGAAACCACCTACCCGACCGGCGGTCTGGGATTGCAGTGGTGCCGCGAGAACGTGCCGATCCTGGAAGCGTGGGTATGGGAACGCTCCGGAACCGCGCTCAAACCCTGGCAGACCACCATGTCGGCCGCCTACCGCGCCGCCCTGGCCGAGGGGGACCCGGTGATGCGCGCCATCGTCGGCGATATCTACAAGTCCTATATCGGGCGCATGCACAAGGGGCCCGACGACTGGGGACAGTGGCGCGCGACGCACTCGCAACCGGTTTGGCGCAACCAGATCCACGCCCTCACCACTGTGAGTATCCGGCGCAAATCGGCCGAGGCCCGCGAAAAGATCGCCGTGGCCACCGGTATCGACTGCTCCCCGATCGCCGCGACCACCGACGATACGACGTGGTTGCTGCCCGCGGAGGTGGCGCCCGAGCTGGTGGCCGACGACGACAGCGACGGCCGTTTCTACCTCGGCCGCATGGTGATCAAAGTTCGGCGCGCCCTGTCCGACGACGACCGCGCCGCGTTGCTGGACGCCCGCAACCACGGCACGGCGGCGTTCGCCGCGGTGGTGATGGCGCTGCGCAAGGCCACCACCGGCGACACCGGCGACGACGATTCGGCCAGCACCGGCGCCGGTGACCTGGCGGCGGGGGTGCGGTGATGGCACAGCGCCGACCCCTGCCGCCCCCGCCGGAAGATCTGCCGCCGCGTACCGAGCTGCACGTCTCCCGCGACGGCTGGCATTACCACGTCGATTCGCGGGCGGCCGATTCCCTGTCTGCCGCGCTGGAATCCTCGGATTCATCCGGCGCGGCCGCGCTGTCCGGGCTCGCCGACGAGGTGCCGATATCCGAGGCATGGACCGATATCGGGTGGCGCGGTGTGCAGGCCGCGGCCGCCGATTCCGGGCACCCGCGGTCGCGGTCGACCATCTACGCCTGGACCCGCACCGCGCGCCTCGGCCACGGCGGCCGGCGCGGCGGGTTCCCCATCGCGCGGATAGCCGAGCTGGTGCAGCGGCGCGCGTTCGTCGCGCGGTCCGGGGGTACCGAGGCCCTGGCCGCCGATCTGGGGGTGTCGGCATCGACGGTGAGCCGCTGGCAATCCGGGACCACCGAGAACATGCGCGGCGCGGCCGGCCACGCCCTGGACCGGGCCCGGTTCCACGATGCCGCCTACCGTGCCGGGAACCCGCCGATCCCGATCCGCGGCGCGTTCGTGCGGGTGAGCGGGGAAATCGAGTACCGCAACGCCGGTGACGCCTATCAGGAGATGGGCCGCGAACACCGCAACGCGGGCCTGAATTTGGACGCGCCCACCGCCGAGGACCTGGCTACCGCGCTGCACGCCGGGGATCAGGCCGGCGCCACCGCCATTGTGGAAGCGGCGTGGACGGAGGAGTGGGGGACATTCGGCGGCTACAGCGACGCTGAGGGCGTGCACATCCTCGGCGTGGATTCATTCGATGTGACCTGGACATAGCAAGGGATAAGGAACAGGAAGATGCCTACGACACTCGACAGCGTGCACGACGTACTGGCCACAGAATGCCGCAACGTGCGTAACGCATGGCCCACGCAACACATCTCGACAGTGGCCGGTGCCGCGCGCCGGGCCGCCGACCTCATCACCACCGGTCATCTGTCTCACGAGGAGGTGCGCGCCGCTCTGGTGGACGCGGCCGCGCAACACGTCGCCGATCCACAGTGCGGATGTAGCCAACAGGTCATTGCGCAAGCCATCGACGCGGCGATTACCGGGCGGGTGCAGTCCTTGTGATCTGACCCAGTAGAGAGAAAACCGTCACTGACCAGGGCGCGGTCTCATCGGAGGCCGGGCCCTGGTGCTGTTTCGGTGAGGCGCGTGAGAACTGGGGCCGGGTCGATCCGAGTCGGCCGGGGGCGAATAGAACAAGCCGGGCGGGTGGTAGCCGCCCGGCTTGTTCTGTCCGGGCGGCTACCACCCGCCCGGCGCGGTCGACTTTACACACTGGCTGCGTCGCCGCGTGGTCGCTCGGCTGCATTTGTGGGGTGTTTGACCAGCGATAACGGCAAATGTGATATCATGAAATCATGAAATCGGAAACAGGGTTGCAGGGAACACATACCGACGAACTGACAATTACGCACACCCGGGCCGCGGGAACGCTCGTCGACGGCACGGCCCGCGGGGACGGTTCCGCCGAAGTGCTGAAGGCGATCGGGTGGCACTGGTCGCGCCATCTGGGCGCTTGGTATCTGCCATGCACGCGAGATCTGCCGGTGCGGCGCTGGAAGGTCGACCAGGCCGCGGAAGCATTGCGCGCGGCAGGG
Source organism: Nocardia sp. NPDC051750 (assembly GCF_044453135.1). NCBI lineage: Bacteria > Bacillati > Actinomycetota > Actinomycetes > Mycobacteriales > Nocardiaceae > Nocardia > Nocardia sp. NPDC051750. Next base: position 45,321 of record NZ_JBITCK010000011.1, read on the forward strand.
TTCGCGGTCGCGGTGGAGATCGACGACCGCGCCCGGCCCACGGCTGAAGTGGAAGCCGACCGCGCCGCCCGCCAGGCCGCCCGCGTGGATGCACTGCACGGCAAGGCCGCCCGGCGGGCCAGCCAAGCCGACGCCGCCGACGCCGCCGAGCGGCGCGCATTCGATGCGCTGCCACCGATGGGGGAACCGATCAAGGTGGGCCACCACAGCGAAGGACGGCACCGGCGCGCCCTGGAACGGGCAGAGCGGGCCTGGGATCGGTCGATGCAGGCACACCGCGACGCGGACCACGCCCGCCAGCGTGCCGAGGCCGCCGAGCCCACCACAGCGCACCGTTTCAACCCGGGCGTGACCCGGCGCCGGATCGACCGCATCGAGGCCGACCGCCGCCGCTATGAGCGCTCCCGCACCGAATGCGTGCGCATCCTGGAAACCCTCGGCGCCGACGACGCGGAGAAAGCCGCGCGGGTCCGCGGCCGTATAACCCAGCTGGACGAGCTGATCAGCGAAGCAGTCGACCAGGCGAGTTACTGGCGGGACCAGCTCGAGGCCGCCCGCGCCGCCGGGGTGCTGATGTTCGACCGCTCGATGCTGCGACGCGGTGACCGGGTGAAAGTCGGCGGCTCGTGGTGGCCGCACCCGGTGCAGCGGGTCAACCCGAAAACCGTCACGGTGGGCACCGAATACAGCTGGACGCACACCGTTCCGTATTCGACGATCACCGGCGTCCGCAACACAGCCGGGCAATTGGTGAGTTTCGATGCCGAGGGGCGCCGCAGCGACGAGCGATAACGGGTCGACCAGGGGGCCGGGCGGGTGGTAGCCGCCCGGCCCCGGCAGCAATCCGGAATGAGAGTGTCGCGCACCGCGACCGCTGAACCACACAGGAAGAAGAGACGGAGATGACTCCGGAAGTATGCGCGAAATGTGGGCGGTGCCGATCACCGCTGCGCCGCGGGCTCTGCGGGGCTTGTTACGAAACTGTGCGGTCGAGGCAAGCGGCATATGGTCGCTGGAATCCTGATCGTGTGCCGGCCGAACCGGCGCGGGCGCATGTGCTCGCTCTGGTCGAGGCCGGTGTCAGTCTGCGCCGGATTCCTGTACTCGCAGGTGTCCCGCGTAGCACCATCGGAACGTTGCTCAAAGGGAAGAAGGGCCGCCCGCCGGCGCGCTATCTGTCCCGGTCCACCGCCGATCGGCTGCTCGGTGTCCCGATACCAGGTGACCCGCTCATCGTCGCTGCGGATCATGATCATGTTCCCGCGATCGGTGCGCAACGCCGGTTGCGGGCGCTTGTCGCGGCCGGGTGGACAATGGCGGCGCTGTCGGCCGAACTGGGTATGCGGGCCCGAGATTTCAGCGTTCTCATCCACCACGCCGAGCGGATCACCGCGGCGCGTCACTGCGCGGTATCCGAGCTGTTCGCCCGGTTGCAGCTCACCCCAGGGCCCTCCGACCGCGCCCGGATCTATGCGCGGCGGCGCTGCTGGGCGTTGCCGATGCAGTGGGACGAGGACACGATCGACGACCCGGACGCCACGGCCCCGGCGAAACTGCGCCGCGCACCATACAGGACTACGGCCCGGGTGTCGGTGTCCTAGAGCAGGATCACCGGCATATCCCGGCCCCGAATCGAATCGAAGGAGACACAGCGATGGCTACCGAAACCCCCACCGCCGCCGCGGCGGACACCATCGATGAACAGGACACGTGCCACACCTGCGGGTGCTGGTGCTACGGCTGCCCCTGCGCCGAGGACGAGGAGCGCGCCGCGGAGAACGGCGACGACGAGATCTACCACCGCAGCGCGCACTGTTGCGAATGCGGCAGGAACGGGCCCGAGTGTGAATATCACTGCACCTGTGCCTGATCCCGCGGTGTCGCTGGCGCTGGGCCTGACCGTGTTCCCGGTCCGCGGCCGAGCGCCGGCGGCGCCGGACTGGGCGACCACGGCGACCGATGACCCGCGGCAGGTGCGGCGCTGGCCCGCCGGCTGCAATCCCGGCATCGGATGCCGGGCGAACGGCCTGGTGATACTCGATATCGACCGCCGCTGCGCCGTCGACGGCGCCACGACGCTTTCGGCGTTGTGCTCAGCCGCCGGCGAAACCCTGCCGGCCACGTTGACCGTGGGCACACCTTCGGGCGGCACACACCTGTATTTCCGGGCCCCGGCGGGACGCTGGATAGCCTCGGGCCGCCTGGCCGCCGGGGTGGACGTGCGCGGGCCCGGCCGCCGCACCGGCGGCTACGTGCTCGGGCCCGGCGCGGTGGTGGCCGGCCGCCGCTACACCGTGACCACCGCAGCGCCGATCACCGCGCTACCCGAGTGGCTGGCCCAGATCCTGCCCGGCCGCGACATGCCCATGACGCACGGAAGAAACCGCGCGAACTGCGCACAACCGAAAGGGAAACAGTAGTGACAGAGATGACCGAACCGACCATCCCGACCGCTCCCCGATGAGGACCCACCATGAATAGCGTTCCTGTAGAAACCGTGATCGGGCCGGACCCGGGATTTTGCCACCGATGCGGCGGTGTCGAGGATTTGCGGAACTTCCGAGTGCAGGGCGGGCGCGCGTTGTCGCGGACAGTGCTGCTGTGCGGCGGGTGCACGTCGCTGGTGTGGGCGGCCGCGACAACGATGCTGGCCAACCAGCCTGTAGCACTGGTGCCTTCCCCGACCACCGCGCCACCGCAGCCGCTGACCCTGCCCGCCGACGCCGGCCCGGAATCGCTGTTCCGGCCGGGTGATGTCGTGGTGATGGTCCAGCGCGCAGACCCGCGCATCAAATTCAGCTCCGAGAGCTTCCCCACCTGGCCCGGCACGGTGCAACGGGCATGGAACCACGGGCAGAGAGTGGGGGCCGACCGTACATCGATGCCGATGTGGGTCTACCACGTGCATTTCGAGGACGCGCCGGGCGATTTCAGCCACGACTACATGCCCGTGACCGCCTACCAACTGGAGTTTGCCCCCGGCTGGGAACGGCCAACGAACCCGTGACCAGCGCAATGTCCGGTTTTGCTACCGGAAATGAGGGACCCATGAACGGCACCACCCCCAAGCGTTGACGAGAGCGGCCGGCGTCGCGGGGCGGTCCGGTTCTGTCGCTGGGTGGGTCTACCGTGACCCGCGACGCACACCGAAGTGGAAGGAAACGCACGTGATCGAAATGGATTTGACCAAGGACGGGCCCGAGGACATCGCCGCCACGGTGTTCGCGCTGTCGGCTATGCCGTTGCTGGACAGGCGCGCCGAGTGCGTGGCAGAGGGCAAGGTCAAGGCCGCGCTGTGGTTGGATGGCGAGCTGGTGAACCTGGGTATGAACGCGGGTGAGCGGGTGACGTGCCAGCAGTGCGGAACCTGGGTGAGTGAGTGCCGGCATAACGAGTGAGCCGGTGCCGGGCCGTGGCCCGGGGTGCGATACGGGGCCGGGCAGGCACTATCTGCCCGGCCCCGTGGTCGATAGTGGCACAGGCGATAGGAGGTAGAGCGAGTGGCACAGTATGCGGAGTGCGCCGGGTGCGGGATCACCGAGGGTGATTTGCCCGAAGAATTGGGGCCGGCCGAGACGGTGGCCGAGTTGTGTTTCACCACCGCCGCCGGCGACGGGCAGACGTATTGCCGGGCGTGCGTGGGTACCGTTGCAGCTGAACAGCTTTCCAATCGGTAGGGGATGGTGTGAGCAGTACGGAACCGGTAGACCAGCATTCGGCGCGGCTACAGCAGTTGTCAGCCGATATCACCGCGGCGGCCTCGGCCGCGCGGGAGTCGAGCGACCCCGAGGCCGCGGCGCGCCTGGTGCACACGATGACAGTGCAACTGCACGCGGCCGCGGTGCAGACCCTGGACCGGGTAGCCGCCGAGTTCACCACAATGACCGGCTACGACCCGGCACCCGCGGCCGCCGATACCCGGTGATCCAGCACGGGTGAACAGCACCCCGGGAGAGCCGGCGGACAGTGTTCCGCCGGCTCTCTCTATTTTCCGGTGACGCGAGTGAGTGCAGGTAAGACGTTGAGGGCCGGTCACATTCGGCCGACCGTCACGCTGCGGGGGACAAGGGGCACCGCGTGAGGTGAGGCGGCGCCGGGCCTTACCCGGTGCGGCTTTGGGTACAGATAGCAGGGACGACACAGGGAGGGGCGGCGCGGCGGACGTGGTGAAACATGCGCCTAGAGAGGTTCTTGACTGGCTGAACGCGGCTGTGTGTGAACGGTATCGAGAACAACGGGCCGGATTCGTGCGCACGGGACAGGTTCAGGCGGTGCGGTGGCTCGACGACGAATTGGAGGACATGGGTATGCCGGCCGCCGAGCGGGTGACGTGCCCCCGATGCGGGGCGTGGTGGAGTGAGTGCGCCCATGGCTGAGTACGCGATCGTTTCCTGGTCGATAGCTTGACCGCCTGCCAACCGCGGCCAATGTTGTGGGTCTCGCGAGTGCCAGTCGTGGTGTTTGCGCTGGTCACGATAGCGCGCCCCGGCTGAATGTGCCCTAGATCACCGGTAGCCGACCGATTGCGCGCCCTCAAATAAGGGCAATATCTGATATCATTAAATCATGAAATCAGATACAGAATCGCGGGAGGTAGTCACCGCCATGGCCGCCCTGGTCGATACCGGTTGGACCTATCGCGTGGTGGTCGGCCACGACGAGGACGGCCCCGAAGTGCACCAGTTGACCCAGACCACCCGGCGCGGTGGCCGGTTCACTGCGACGGTGACCGCTGTAGCGCTGGACTCGGATCGGTGGCGGTTCCGGTATCGGGTGATCAACCCCGAAGGGTTCGCGGTCCCGGACGATTTCAACTGCCACGTTTTCGGGGCCGCTTCCGTCTACGACGCGGCGCGTATGGCGTGGGACCGGGCCCGGGAGGCCGAGACCGCCGCCGAGCTCGAATTGCTGCGCCACGGCTACACCGGCGGCCCGTTCGGCGTGCACCGTTACTACTGGCTGACCGTGCGGCACCCGTATTTGTCGACGGTCAACGCGGTCACGGTGGCGTTCGGTGTTCAACTGTGCCGGTATCAGCAGGGCGCTATGTCGGTGGCCGATTTCCGGGCCGTCACCGGCGACACGACCGCCGAATGGTCACCGCGCCATATCCGCACCGGGCTGCGCGCGGCGCGGGCGTATCTGTCCACCGTGCTCGGTGTCGAGTTCTCGGCGTAAAGGGGGCGCGTGGATATGTATGTGGTACCTGCCGAAGCACTGGCCGAGATGGTGCGCACGCACCCGGAATACGTCTCGGCCGAACCGGCCGAGACGTCGGCGGCCCTGCTGGTGTGTGCGCCGTATCTGTCGGCGTTGCTCGAATTCCTGGCCCGGTTCGGCGCCCACATGGCCGAACAGCACGGCGCGCCGGTCGGGGCCTGGTCCGAGGGCAGTTGGTTGCGGACCGGCATGGGTGAGCCGTCGATGGTGTTCCCGGCCGTGCTGGTGGCCGAATGACGGTGCCGCGCACCGGCGCCGAGTAGAGACCTGGGTTCCGGGCGGGTGGTAGCCGCCCGGAACCCCGGAGAGAAAGCACCGGGGGCGCCGCACCGGCGCCCCCGGTTCCGCCCCGAGGAAAGGAGAACAGCCCCATGCTGTTGGTGATGGTGGACCGGCTCGAGGAACTGCGGGCAACACACCCGTACGACCCGGTGAATCTGCATACGAGTGAGACCGGTTGCCGGTTGGTGATCAGTGGTGAGCTGTCCTCCGCCATCCTGTTCGTCTACCGCCTGGTGCACGGCCAGGCGCACACCGACAACGGTGATGCGCGGATGCGGGCGGCGCTGAGCGGGTGCCGCGTCACGGTCGACCCCGACGACGGCGACACGCTATTGGTGCTGCCCAGTGTGATGGTGGCCGCGTGAGTGGATCCACTGAGCCGGTGAGCGGCGCCGAATGGGTGCCGGTGTTCTACACGCTGCCGGTCGAACAGGTCGAAGAGGGCATGAGCACCGACGACGGGCAAGACATTCTCGCCGTATCGGCGTGGCCCGACGATTCGGCATGGTTCCTCGACGTGTACACACCGGCCGAGGATCCGGCCGCCGATCTCGTCAACCAGGTGCAGGGCGAATGCCGGGCCTATAAGCCCGGCGAACGGGTCGGCCTGGCGGTGTTCGTGGATACCGAGATAGACGGCAGCGACCACCCCGACGCGGTACTCAGGACCCCAGAAGAGGCAAGCCGCGCCGAAGCTGGCCGATAACACAACCGATCCGGCCGGGCGGGTGGTAGCCGCCCGGCCGGATCAGTGTTTCTGACCGGTAGCTGTAGGCGCTCCGGAGCGGCGCCGGCCGAACCGATTTCCGCGGCGCCGGCACTGCCGTTACCGCTGGTAAGGCGAGTTTCAGCGCACGTTATGTGGCGCACATCACTGATTGCCAGCCGGTCGCGAGCCCTGAACCCCGAGAGTTTCTGATATCATGAAATCATGAAATCAACCGGTGGGAGGGGCCCACTGGGAAAGGGGTTCTCGATCATGATCCGCACGTTCTACCGCCCGGCCCGTGCTGCTGTTCTGGCTGCTGCTAAGGCTCATCGCCAGCGCGTCAAGGGTGCGTTGGCGGGTGCGTTGGTCCGGTACCGCAACGGCGCGGAGGTCACCGGCGCGCTGGCGTCGGGTCGGCTGGTCACGGTGACCGTGCACATGGCTGCCCTCGGCGCGGATGAGGAAACGTGCCGCCGGTTCGGTTCGCACGCCGGTAAGCGGATCAAGGCGGCGTTCCGGGCCCGTACGGGTGGTGATCCGGTGCGGGTGTGGACGGTGCGCAATGGCCGCGCTATCGAGGTCTGCGCCTACGCCGCCGACGATCCGGCCCTGTCGGCCGGGCTGGGCGACTACGCCCGCACCGCCTATCTGGTGGCCGCCTGAGCGACCGAACACGGGGCCGGGCGGGTGGTTAGCCGCCCGGCCCCCTATGGGCCACAGAGAGAAACCGAGACACCGTATTTCGACCCGTGGGAGGGGAATCATTATGAAGTACCCGTATACCCCGGCTCGGCCGACACGCGGACCGCAAAGGGATCCTGTCTCGTGGAAATCGTTGTGGCACAATGATTTATATAGGAAGTGCAAATAGATTCTGTTGTGCAGCAACAGGATTCGGGGTACAAGGTAGTTGACGGACTGTCCCTACAGAGCCTATTATTGAGGTATGAGCAACGCACCGGCGATCACCACCCGCGAAGCGGGTAGCGCCACCGCGACGGCGCGAAGCGCCGGTGTCACCAGCGCCGCATCGGCCGAAAGCCTCACCCAGCAGCGCATTTGCGCTGCGGGGCGCGGGCGGGCCGGCGTCACCACCCCCGCCGCCCGGAGGGCGGCTCCGTAGTCGGCCGAAGGCCGGCGTTCCCCCCACAAACCCCCGGCGAAGCCGGGGGTAACCCAGCCCGG
>NZ_JBITCK010000012.1:0-11650 GCF_044453135.1 Nocardia sp. NPDC051750
CGCCGGTGCCACCTGCGCCGCCGGTGCCGGAACCGCCGGTGCCGCCCGTGCCGCCGGTGCCGGAACCGCCGGTGCCACCTGCGCCGCCGGTGCCGCCCGTGCCGCCGGTGCCGGAACCGCCTGCGCCGCCCGTGCCACCTGTCCCGCCCGTTCCGGTGCCGCCGGTCCCGTCTGTGCCTTTGCCGCCGGCAAAGCCCACCCTGCCGCTGCCTTCGGAACCGCCGGCGGTTCCCGGCCCACCCCTTCCGCCGGCGCCACCAGCGTTCCCGTGGCAGCCCGTACCGCCGCAGGAACCCGGGGCTCCGGCCCACCCGGTACCGCCGCAGCCCCCGGTGCCTCCCGCGCCGGTGAATCCGTATCCGGAACCGCCGCTGGGTCCGTATCCCGGTGCGCCGGGTCCTGCTGGGCCAGTGCCCCCGGCCCAGCAGCCGTACCCGTACCCACCGGGGTATCCGAACGGTGGCGGCAGTCATGCTCAGCCGGGAATTCCCGGGGGCAGCGGATCCGCGGACCAGTACCCACCCGGGATGCCGTATCCACCGAGCCTCCCGCCGGCGCCCGACGGCGGGATACCGCAGGGCGATTCCCGGGATCGCTACCGCCCCCGCAGTGGTGCTCCGGGCAACAGCTCCCCGGCGGCGGACGGGCCGCCCGGTGGTGTGTTCGTTCCGCTGGTCGTCCGGCCGTTCGCCGGATTCGGTGTGCCGTCGGAGTTCAACCCGTACACCGGCGCCTTGCAGGCCGCACCCACCAATCCGGGTCGCGTCAGCGGTCTCTACGGTGAGATCGGCGGGGTGCCCGTGGTCCTGTATCGGCAGCACGGCCGGCTCGGGTTGCGGATCGGTGCTCAGACGATCGATCTCGAGTATCCGGTTGTCGCCGAGCTGGCCACCGTCGCCTATCGGACCACCAGTTTCGCCCTGATCCAAGGTGGGACCCGGCTCGGTGAACTGACGTATCGTTCGCTCCCGGAGGAGCTGGATTTCGGCGCCTATCTGCGCGATGTGCTCGCCGATCCGCAGCGCCGCGCGCAGGTGTTCGCGGAGTGAGCGGGGGTCGGCGCAACCATGGTGCCCTGGACACAGACGACAGCGATGAGGAGTAGATATGCGAATCGACCATCCGACCGAGGACGAGTTGCGGGAGAACTTCGCCGAAATGCTCGAATCGGTGCGTAACGGGGGCGGTCTGCGCACCGAGACCGGGCTCGATATGGAGACCGAGGAGGCGCTGTGGGATATCGCGCGGGCGTATCCGGAGGTCACCGACGATCTGGTGGCGGCCGCCCGCGCAACGTTCGCCGGTCAGCTCGACGGTTCCCATGCCCGCGAGCACCGGGAAGAGCTCGCCCGCCGGCTGGAGGAGTTGCGCCGCGCCCGCGGTGACAGCTGAGCCTGCCGCGGGGTATCCGGCCGAACGACCGCGATACGGGTACGAGGAGAATGTTGCCGAAGTGACCAGATCAGATGAGGTGCCCGGCGCCGCGCCGGCTCCGCAACGCGACGCTGCCGCCGGCGTGACCACCGATATCGAGGTGGAATCGACCGCCGGTTCACCGGATCGGCCGGGCGGCGCCCCGGCAGCCCCCGACGACGACCCGGATGTGGGTTTCACCCTGGCTCCGGCTGCCCCGGAGCAGGATGTCGCCGAACGGGCGCGGGCGCTCATGCACCAGGTCGCCAGGGAATTGGGTGCGGTCGCACCCGACGGCTGGCAGCGGGTGGATGTGGTGTTCGCGTCGACCGTCGTGGCCGACGCCGGTTTCGCCGTATTCTCCGACGCGCAGCAGCGCGCGGTCCGCTGGAATCCGACACCGCAGGTGCTGGCCCTGGTCCGCGAGCATCGGCAGCTGTCTGCCCGGCTGGGTGACGGACCGTGGTGGCGGTTGCTGCTCGGTTTGACCAGCTCCGGCCAGATCGAGGTCGACTACGACTACGGCGACGAGCCGTTCCCCGACGACCAGCTCTTCGCCCCCGAGATCTATCGCGCCGATCTGGAAGCGTTCCCCCGCACGACTCTTCCCGTCTGGCTGGCCGCGTACCTGTTCCACGGCGATCGTCAGCAGCGTTCCCCGTCGGCGGCGGCCGCGCAGGCCGCGGCGGACCGGTCGGCCGGGGTCACCGGCGAGCCGGTCGACGGTATCCCGGATTTTCCGGTGCTGGCGGCTCGCTGGACGGCGCTGTGCGCGGCGTTCGTCGCTGTCCGGTCGGAGTGGGGCCCCCGGCTCACGCCCGGGCTGCGCTGGTTCGAGGGCGCCTCCCGCAGCGGGAGCACCCTGCATTCATTGCCCGGTGGCCGCGCCGTGCTCTCGGGTGGGTTGTGGAATGCACCGGAACTGGATGCGGCATACAACCGGGAAGCCCCGCTGCCGGCATTGTTCCGCGGCGCACCGGAATGGGTCGCGGGGCCGGTCCTGAACCATCGGTCCGGCACGGGACAGCTCACCTTCTGCTACTGGTGGGACGGCGGCCGCTGGTATCGGGGCGAATCGCCGGCCGCCGAGGGTATCGCCGGCGCGGTTCCGGGAATCTGGGATACGGCGACGGTGGTGCGGATCGTGACCGGTTTGATCCTCGAAGCCGATCCGTCCGAGGAGCGGAAGGCCGCGGTCGAGGCCTTCGTCGCCGCCGCCGAATCAGGCACCCTGACCCGTGCGATATTGAACGGCCTCTTCCCCGAATCCGACGGCTTCGATGTCGACAGCGCCTTTTACCAGCTCGTCCTGGGTGGTGTCACCGCCCCGGATCCGCTCCCGGAGCAGCACGCGATCGACCGGGTCCGCGGATACCTCACCGAGACCGGCGAGGACACCTCCGGCTATCCGGTGGCGGATCTGCGCGCGGAGCGGGTGGCGGCGGGGTGGATGGTGTATGTGCCGGTGGCGCCGGGCGAGATCGCGATCGGCCGGGCGATCTTCTATGTGGCCGATGACGGAGTGCTGGAACGCTCGTCGTCCTCGGTCGCGCCGTCGCAGTATCTGCCGGATTTCGGGCGCCGCTTCCGGAACCGCAACCGCGCGCTCATCTAGTCGCGAACTTCCGCTGTGTCACTGTGATTCGACACCTGTTCACGCGCTGGTACCGTCCGTACGAGAAGGGTTCAGTGCGTGTTCAGCCGGTGGTGGGGCCTCGGTAAGTCCCGGCTGCGATCTTCGGTTGTGACTCGTGCTGCCGACGAGGAGGAGGGGCGTGAGCGAATGAGTCACCCTTCGTCGAGACGTGCCGTGATACTCGGAAGTAGTATGGCGACTGTGGTTCCGGTGGCTGATCGGGCCGAAGCCCGGGCAGCTTTTCAGTCGTGTGGTCCGGGGGTGGGAGTCCCGGGATTGGACGTCGAAATCGTAATTCCTCAACCGCCCACACGTCACGGCAGCACCTTCCCAATGCTGGCGACCACCGGCACGCACATGTTCGATTTGGCAGGAGTGTGAGGTATGGCCGGCGACGATCCGTGGGGCGCTCTCCGGGACCGGGCTGCGAGCGGCGGTTTCGTATTCGAGGAAGGTGTCGCGGGCGAGGCCGCGGACCTGTGCGCCGATCTGATGAGCATTTTCAATGTGATCAAGGAGCTGTCTCCGCTGACCAAACCGATCCCCGAGTTCGGGGACTTCGACGGCGCGACGCGACTGCGCACGAAACTCGACGAGGCGGCAACGGATTTCGATGAGGATGTGATGCCGAAGCATCGGCAGCACATCACCGATCTGGGTGAGGCGTTCGTCCTGGCCGGCAAGCTGTACACCGAGACGGATTCGGATGCGGCGGGTGAGTTCGGTCGGCGGGTGCGGGCCAGTTCGGCGGGTAACGAGGTCCGTGATGCTTTCGGGCACTACGACTCCACCGATGGTTTCGTCGACGACACATACACCAAGCGCCCGGATCTCGGGAACTTCAGTGAAAAGGGCAATCAGTTCACCCTTCCCGCCAGCTTGTCCGGGTTGAAGGGCAGTCCCGGGGCCTATCCGTTCTCGGCGCAGGTACCGCCCGGCGAGTCCCTGATCTACCCCGACTTCTACTACCTCGGCAAAGATCTCGCCGGGAAGTCGTCGTCGGTGGAGGACCGGGCTACCTACTGGTACCGGATGCAGGTCCAGCTGGATACCGGCTTCGTCAATTTCAGCGAGGGTATGCGACTGCTGGTGGATTCCGACCGCTGGAAGGGCACCGGTGCCGGCGGTGCCCGGGAAGCGGTGGGCAGCTATATGGCCACCGGTGCCGGTCTGATCACTGCGGCGGAGCAGATGGCCGAGAATCTCATGCATATGGCGCAGTGGATCATGGGCACGTGGGTGGGGATGCCCGTGCCGCTGTATGCCGACGCGTACGGGGAGGGCGGCGAGACCGCCATTTCCAACTATGAGCAAGAAGCGCAGACGCACTACAACAGCTGGTACAAGCCGGGCGTCGAGCTGACCGCCGGAGTGATCCCGAAGTTCCCGCTGCCTACGGGTGCTCCCGGCGACACCGACTCCAACCCCAACGACGACACCAACAACGGCGGTGGCGGTGGTGGGGGCGGCGGTGGTGGCGGTGTCCCCGGCGGTCAGCAGCCGCCGCTGACTCCTGAACAGCAGGCGCAGATCGACCAGGCCAAGGCCCAGCAAGCGGAACTGCTCGAGGCGCGGCAGGAGCTGGAGGACCAGGCCCAGCTGCAACAGGAGGCCCTGCAACAGCAACAGCAGCAGCTGGAACAGCAGTCGGGCTCGCAGCAGATGCTGCAGGCGGCCCAGCAAGGTCTTCAGCAGCTCAGCCAAATGGGTGAGCAGTTGTCCACGGCCGCGCAGCAGGCGCTGCAGCAGGCCGGTATCACCGGGCTGCCAGGGATGCCGCCCGCATTGCAGGACGCGGTGAAGAACTACCAGTCCGCGCTGCAGAAAGCCGGAAAACTGCCCGCTGGTCTCGGCGGCGGAAGTTCGGGCGCGCCCGGCGGCGCGAAGACTCCGCCCGTCCCGAATATGGAGAAGGCGTCCAAGCTCTTCCCGCGGGCGGCTGTCCTGACGGGCACTGCCACCGGGGCGACGCCGGGCGTGGTCGCGGCGTCCTCGGCGCCGGGCGCGCCGATGGGCGGGATGCCGATGGGTGGTGGTGGCGCAGGCGGTGGGGCTGCCGGAGGTCAGCAGAAGGATCACAAGCGGGCGGACTATCTCGACTCCACCGAATGGCTCGAGGAGGGCATCGGTGATCCGTCGATCGTCGCCAAACCGGTGGTCGACCAGTGATATCGGAGCTACGCCACTGGACATTTACCGATATCGAGTTCTATGTCCTGTGGTCGGACCGGACCGGTTCTCGTTTGCCGTTCCCGCTTCGTTACACCGCACGCACCCGGGACCCGGACCGGTTCCGGAGAGATCTGCAGAGTGCGCGCACTGATCTGCGGGATCGGCTGGGGGCCTCCTTCGAACCGGTGCTCACCGCGCTCACCGCGCCCGATATCCGGGTCGGCATCAGTGGAAGCGACCACCGTAACCCGGACGATCCCAAGAGCCCGGTCCGGATGATCGGTGTCCGCCGGGAGTCACGAGGTTTCGTCGTGCGGTCGAGACCGGATGAGAACTACTGGTACAGCGCAGGTTTCACTGTCGCCGAATGTGACGCCGTGCGGCTCGCGGACGAAATGGTGGCGAAAATGCCGGCGGCGGAGATGGGTAAACAACGCGAGGTCGTGCTCCCGGTCCGGCGCCCCGCCCATACGCCGGACCGGTCGGCGGGCGGGCCGAGTGTGCACGACTCGTTCACTCCGACGGCGCAGCAGCGCAGCACGAACTTCCTCGCCGCGCCCACCGAGCGGGTCGGCACTGTTCATATCGAGCAGGGTTCGTCGATCTACGGTCCGCGGGGAATCGCCCGATTCGAACTCGGATGGCGCGACCTCGTGGACGACGGCCGGTACATCATCCGGGATTCGGATCCGCCGGTGGCTGTCGCCGCGGATTCGAAGGTCCTGGCTGCGACGATCAATTCGAAGATCGCGCAGATCGTGCGCGTGATCAAGGACGAGCGTCAGCGGGTCTGAGTCCCGGCTCATCGTCGGTGGCTGTCTCCGTCCCATTCCCGCACGACTCGTGAGGTTCCTTCGCTGTCGAACAGAATCGACGCGGCGGGACGTCCATCCGGGTGCCAGTGCCGGAATACGCCGCGCGGTCGGCCCCGGTAGTTCTCGCCTTCGGATTTCAGGCGGCCGTCGGGCCACCATTCCCGGATACTGCCGTGGGGGAGACCGTCGACGTAGAGCTCCTGGGACAGCAGCTGGCCGGGAATGAGTTCCTCGACAACCTCTCCGGTGAACAGTTCACCCTCGTACTGCAGCCGTAGCTCGTTGTCGACCGACGTGGCGTCCAGGTTCAGGTCGATACGCCTCATTGCGGATCTTCCATGCATACGTACACGGCGGTCAGATTATCGGGATCGGTGCCCGGGTCCTGGTCATTCGCTCACGGTGTGGCGATTGTGCCTCGTCGATCTCGCCGTGGCCATCCGGACGGCATCGGCCGCGGGCAAAAAGCTTCCAGCATCCCGGTTTTCGGGGCACACTGTGTTAACAGAATCGGCGCTGGGTAATAAAACCCGATCGAGGAACATGAAGTGGCGCGCTGCTCTGGGAGTGCTGAGGGTCAGGAGGTTCTGCGGAGATGCGATATTCGTCGACGTGGGCAGGGCTCACCGCACGGCGGGCGGGCTCGGACCGGACCACTGTGTGCCCGATCGGCCGGCGCCGCGCCGGTCGGTTCGTAATTCAGTTGTGGGGTCCGGGGGTGGGAGTCCCGGGATTGGACCGCGCCAGCGTATATCCGGGTCTCGCGACCACACGCCTCAGGGCTTCCCGGCATTGGCAACCGGCTCGCGCGAGGGGGCGTTCTCGCAGCATGCATCGACTTCCACCGATTCACACACCGTGCGGTAACCCGGGGTTAACCTCCCCGATCCATACTCTGATCAGCTGCTATCCGTTGGCTGGGTGCGCCTCGACTCGGTCAGCACGAACACAGCCCCGCGGCGCCGGCGGCGCCGCCGAAGACACAGGAGCACGACGATGAGCGCAGCTGTTCCGGGAGACGCCGAGTTCCCCACCGAGTTCACTGCTCATTCGTTCACCGGTTCCATCCGGGTCCGGACCACCGAAATGGGTCTGCCCCTCGCGGTCTCCGTCGAGCCCGGCGAGCTCCGGCGTGACCCCGATGCGCTGGCCGGCGAGATCCTCCGGCTGTGTAAACAGTCGGCGGCCCGCGCCGGTCTGGAACGGCGTAGGCAGCTGCAAGAGGCCGGTTTCACCAACGAGATGCTGCGCCTGGCGGGTCTGCCCACCGAGGAGGAGGTAGCTCGCCAGGAGTTGGTGCAGGAGCAGGAGTACGACACCGAACCGGAAAGCTGGCTGCGATCCGTCTAGGGCCGGAAGAGTATTCGGGAGGTAGTCATGGTCGAAACGATGGACGAACTCATCGCCCGGGTTCAGCAGCAGGTCTATCGGATGACCGATCTGCACGAGGCGATGACCGGAATCGTGGTGAGCGAAACGTCGCCGGATGGCGCGGTGACGGTGGAAGTAGACGGAAACGCGGCTCCCATCGGGTTGAGTTTCTCCGGCGCGATCAGCAAATTGAGTCCGGCCGAGTTCGAGAAAACGGTGGTCGAAACCGCCCGTGCGGCCGCCGCTCGGGCGATCTCCGAAAAGGCCGAGTTGATCACCACCTTCAATTCGGAAAGTGCAAGGTAGTTACCGACTGTTAACCGTTCCGCGATCGCAACGGTCGCTGCCCGCTGGGTACTGTTGTTGACGAAACATTGTGGGATGTTTCGGGATTGGACACACACATGAGTAACGTTCACGTTGTCCCGGATGCGGTTCGCTTGTACGGCAGCGAATCCGCGGCAATGGCGGCCGGAATCGCTTCGACCGCGGCCGTCGATCAGGCGGCGACGGTCGCCGTCGCGGTGCCGGCGTTCGGGCTCATCGGCCAGGAATTCCTCGCCGCGTTCGCTTACGCGCAGGCCAACCATCTGTCCTCGGTTGCCGAACTCGCGGCGGTACACGCCGGTACCGCACTCACCGCGTACCAGGCCGCCGCGAGCTACGAGATCACCGATGCCGGTAACGGTGCGAATATCGGCGCGGTGAATCCCCGGTCATGAGCACGCCAGGAGCCGGCTCGCCCCCGGGCGCACAGCCGCCACCCGGCGCCGACCCCCTCGATCCGACCATTCTGGAGCTGCTGCGGGGTAGTGCGCTGGCGCCGATGCTCGATATGCCGGTGAACGACATCCTCCACAGCATGGGCTTACCGAATCTGCCAGAACTCCCGGCGTTCGGTGAGATGCCGGGGCTGCCACCGTTGCCGACTCTCGATCTGAGCGCGCTGATGCGCCCGCTCACCGATCTGGCGTCGGCCTTCGGAACCGGGCAGTTGGGGGCACCGGCACCGCCACCCGCGCCGCCGGCCGGCGATCCGGCGGCCGCGCCCGCACCGCCGCCGGCCATGGACCCGACGCAGATGCTGTCGCAGGTGTCGACGGTTATGCAGACCGTCGTGCAGCTGGGCACCTCCGCCCTGCAGGCTGCGATGAGCCTGTGGCAGGGCATGGGGGCAACGGAGGCCGCGGAGAAAGCCGGCCAGGCGCAGACCGACGCGGCGAAGCTCGAGACGCAGAGCACCGGCGAGAAGATGCACCTCGCCAAGGGCGCGACCAGTGTCGCGATCGGCCGCGGGGAAACGGCCGTCGTGGTCGGTGCGTTCTCCGCGAAGCTGGCGCTGGCCCCGCTCTACGCGTCCTCCGGGGCCGGTGCGGTGTACCTGGTGGCCTCGGCCGTCGAGGCGGCGACCGAAGCGCTGGCCATCACCATCAAAACCAAGGCCGAACTCGGTGCCGAGGGCGCCGGGCTGGTGCAGACCGGCGAAAAGGTGAAGGTCACCAACGCCCCGACCGGCGTCGACCCGAGCCAGCAGATGAGCCAGCTCATGCAGATGATCGGCATGGTCACGCCGTTGATCGGTACCGCGAGCCAGGCTGCACAGTCGCTGGGAAAATTGGCGTCGGCCAATCCGGCGTTGTCCGCGCCGAAGCCGCTCGGCGGTCCCGGCGACGGAGAACCGCACCGTCCGGAGTCGGACAAGCCGGGCCTGCCCGGTGGTCTGGGTGCCGGTGGTGGTCTCGGTGGCGCCCTGGGCGCCGTGGGTGCTACGCCGGCCCCGCTGGGGTCCTTCCCCGGATCCAAGCTGGCGGCACCCGGTCCGCTCGGCGCTGCCCTGGGGGTGCTCGGCGGGAATTCGCCGGGTGCGGGCCCGGGTATGTCGTCCGCGGCCAACAACGGGACGAGTTCGTCTCCGGGTAGCCCCGGCTATATGCCGATGGGTGGTGCGGGTATGGGCGCCGCGGGGATGGCCCGCGACGGCGAGTCGATTACCGACGGTTCGGCGCGTGGCATGGTCTCGTCCGAACACGGTGACGAAGTGGTCGGGTCGATCGAGGGCGTCGCGGTGCCCGTGGTCGGTGCGGCGGAATCAATATCGGAACCACCGCCGGACAAGGAGCTCACGCTGTGATGCGAGCCGGTGACCAGGACACAGGAGGGTCTCATGAAAAACGAGATGGGTGAGGTGTACGACGGGGTCCGGTTCGACCCGGTCGCTGCAGGGAAGGCGTCGTCGGGCCTGGATTCGCTGGCCGACCGGCTGGCCGCGGATCTGACGGCCGTGCAGGAGGCGCTGACCGTGGTACCGGCGGGTGTGGACGAGGTGTCCGGCCGGGCATCGCAGACGCACAACGATGTCGCGACGTCCTATCTGACCAATGCCCAGGCCAGCGTGCAGGAAATGCGCAAACTGGCCGCCACACTGCGGCTCAGCACCGCACAGTTCGACGGGATGGAAACCGATAACGCCGGGGCCCTCGGCGGACCCAAAGCCTGACCGGTTCCGCAGTGCCGACGAGCGAAGGGTATTCCCCAGCGATGATCGAACCACCACAGCCCGGCTTCACCGGTGTGGTGTGGCCCGCGCGCCCCGCCGACCGGCTGGCCCGCGAGCTCGCCACCGGTCCGGGCGGGGTACCGATGGCGGAGGCCGTCCAGGCGTGGACCCGGCTGGCGGCGTCGTTCGGTGCGGCGGTGGTGGAATACGAGAAGGCCGTTATCGAGGTGCGCGGGGCCTGGGGATCGGGGCGTAGTAGCGAAGTGCTGCAACGTATTTCCACGCTCCGGGATTGGCTGGCCGAGGCCGCGGGCGCGGCCGCGGCCAATGCGGCGCGTTTCCAGGCGCAGGTTGCTGCCTACGAAGTGGCCCGGCTGGCCATGCCGCATTCCGCCGATATCGAACAGATCCAGCAGATCCAGCGCATGCTGGAATCCATCGGCGGAATGCTCGGCGCGCCGATCAAAGCCGTTGCCGCCGAAGTCGATCAGGACTCCGACGTGGCCAAAGCGGTGGCGTCGCGGGTCATGGAGAACTACGAGAAAGCCACCGAACCTCTGGCGATACCGTGGCAGCACACAGCTCCGCCCGTTATCGCACCGGAGACTGCGTTGGCGGCAGAACATGCCGCCGCCGCGGAGGCGGCACCGGCGCCGCCGGTCCGGGGCGGTATGCCGGTGGGGCTGAGGGGAATCGGGTCGATCCCGATCCCGGTGGCGATGCCGCGGGTGCCGGGCGCCTACAGTGCGCCGATCTACGCGCAGTCCGTGTCCGCACCGGAGCCGGCACCGCAGACCACCGCGGGCGGGAATTCCGGGGCCACTTCGCGGGCGGCGCCGATGGCCCCGGGCGCGATGGCGGGTGCCGGCGGTTCGGCGCAGGAAGCACCGCGTTTCCCCCGTGCCGGGCTGTCCAGTGACGAGGGTGACCACCTCGGCGTCGAGAACGAACTCCGGGCCGCACCGGCGGTACTCGGCGGTGTCGAGCCCGCCGCTTCGGCACCGGAGGTCCGGGCGGGGGGTACACCGTGACGACGCTGACCAACGATGCCCTGCTGGCCGTCGCCGAACGTATGGGCGTGCAGACCCTGCCCCTGGTGCTCGCCGCCGGGCCGCAGCAGGACTCCTACGACGAATGGCAGGCGGCGCGCGACCGGGCCGTGGCGGGTCTGCATGCGGCGGGCATCCTCGACGCCGACGGCGATGTCGAACCCGGACTGGCGCAGGCGTTGTTCGTACTGGCGCAACCGGATCGGGAGCTGGTGGCTCGCGGTTTCGCCGAAGATCGCATGCTGCGAATCTGCCTGGCCCGCCGCGGTGAGCAACACGCGGTGGCCGTGCGCGACGGCGACAGCTTCGATATCGGATCGATCTGGTGCGACGGGTCACCGGCGGCGCTCGCCGCGCCCCTGTTGACGGCACTGGGTCCGGCGGAGGCGGCTCAGGTCGCCGGATTCAGCGCGCCGGCCACCGAACTGGCCGACCGGCTCGATACCGCCGAAACGACCGGCGATTTCGCGGATGCCATCTACGCTCTCGGTGTGGCCGATCGCGACGCGACGATTCTCGCCGCGGCGTTCGCCTCGTGCCGGGCGTTTACCGAAATCGTGGCTTACAGCCATGAGGACGGCCTGACCACCCGCGCTCCGGGCGCGATCGCGGTGTACGACACCGAACGCGGCCGGCTCGCGGCCGCCCCCACAGTTTCGCCGGATCAACAGATCTGGTCGACGGTCACAACGGGTAG
>NZ_JBITCK010000013.1:0-5451 GCF_044453135.1 Nocardia sp. NPDC051750
GTGCGTGTGTTCTTTGAGAACTCAATAGTGTGTTGATGAATGTCAGTGCCAAATATTTAATTTGGTTTCGGTTCTTCATACCCCCGTGTGGAGGGCCGAACATTTAAGTCAGCTAAATTCCAGCTGGCGATTTGTTTTGCTAGGTTTTCGGACTCTAGTTTGTACTTTTGATTGCGCCCTTCGGGGTGTGGTTGTGAGTCTTCAACGGAGAGTTTGATCCTGGCTCAGGACGAACGCTGGCGGCGTGCTTAACACATGCAAGTCGAGCGGTAAGGCCCTTCGGGGTACACGAGCGGCGAACGGGTGAGTAACACGTGGGTGATCTGCCTTGCACTCTGGGATAAGCCTGGGAAACTGGGTCTAATACCGGATATGACCTGCAGTTGCATGACTGTGGGTGGAAAGATTTATCGGTGCAAGATGAGCCCGCGGCCTATCAGCTTGTTGGTGGGGTAATGGCCTACCAAGGCGACGACGGGTAGCCGGCCTGAGAGGGCGACCGGCCACACTGGGACTGAGACACGGCCCAGACTCCTACGGGAGGCAGCAGTGGGGAATATTGCACAATGGGCGGAAGCCTGATGCAGCGACGCCGCGTGAGGGATGACGGCCTTCGGGTTGTAAACCTCTTTCGACTCCGACGAAGCGAAAGTGACGGTAGGAGTATAAGAAGCACCGGCCAACTACGTGCCAGCAGCCGCGGTAATACGTAGGGTGCGAGCGTTGTCCGGAATTACTGGGCGTAAAGAGCTTGTAGGCGGCTTGTCGCGTCGATCGTGAAAACTCGGGGCTCAACCCCGAGCTTGCGGTCGATACGGGCAGGCTTGAGTACTTCAGGGGAGACTGGAATTCCTGGTGTAGCGGTGAAATGCGCAGATATCAGGAGGAACACCGGTGGCGAAGGCGGGTCTCTGGGAAGTAACTGACGCTGAGAAGCGAAAGCGTGGGTAGCGAACAGGATTAGATACCCTGGTAGTCCACGCCGTAAACGGTGGGTACTAGGTGTGGGTTTCCTTCCACGGGATCCGTGCCGTAGCTAACGCATTAAGTACCCCGCCTGGGGAGTACGGCCGCAAGGCTAAAACTCAAAGGAATTGACGGGGGCCCGCACAAGCGGCGGAGCATGTGGATTAATTCGATGCAACGCGAAGAACCTTACCTGGGTTTGACATACACCGGAAACCTGCAGAGATGTAGGCCCCCTTGTGGTCGGTGTACAGGTGGTGCATGGCTGTCGTCAGCTCGTGTCGTGAGATGTTGGGTTAAGTCCCGCAACGAGCGCAACCCTTATCTTATGTTGCCAGCGCGTAATGGCGGGGACTCGTGAGAGACTGCCGGGGTCAACTCGGAGGAAGGTGGGGACGACGTCAAGTCATCATGCCCCTTATGTCCAGGGCTTCACACATGCTACAATGGCCGGTACAGAGGGCTGCGATACCGTGAGGTGGAGCGAATCCCTTAAAGCCGGTCTCAGTTCGGATCGGGGTCTGCAACTCGACCCCGTGAAGTTGGAGTCGCTAGTAATCGCAGATCAGCAACGCTGCGGTGAATACGTTCCCGGGCCTTGTACACACCGCCCGTCACGTCATGAAAGTCGGTAACACCCGAAGCCGGTGGCCTAACCCTTGTGGAGGGAGCCGTCGAAGGTGGGATCGGCGATTGGGACGAAGTCGTAACAAGGTAGCCGTACCGGAAGGTGCGGCTGGATCACCTCCTTTCTAAGGAGCATTCTCCATGCCGGCTCACAATGGTGGGTGCGGGTTGTGGCAGAGGCCGTTCATGTCCCCGACTGTGGGACTGCGGTTGCTCATGGGTGGAACGCTGACATGCGCCGGCGAATACTTCGAGTCTCTTGGCTCGGGGTGCCGGATTTCAAGTAGTCAACACACTGTTGGGTCCTGAAAGAACAGGCGTTCTTTCCAGGCAATAAACATGATCTGGCTGGGTTCCCGTCATACCGGGAGAGCTGAGAGGTTCTCCGCTGGTGCGGAATCTGGATCTGGCTGGGTGTGTTGTTTGAGAACTGCACAGTGGACGCGAGCATCTTTGTTTTGTAAGTGTTTTAGAGCGTTCGGTGGATGCCTTGGCACCAGGAGCCGATGAAGGACGTAGGAGGCTGCGATAAGCCTCGGGGAGCTGTCAACCGAGCTGTGATCCGAGGGTGTCCGAATGGGGAAACCCAGCACGAGTTAAATGTCGTGTTACCCGCATCTGAATGTATAGGGTGTGTGGAGGGAACGTGGGGAAGTGAAACATCTCAGTACCCACAGGAAGAGAAAACAACATGTGATTCCGTGAGTAGTGGCGAGCGAAAGCGGATGAGGCTAAACCATGCACGTGTGATAGCCGGCAGGCGTTGCGTGTGTGGGGTAGTGGGGTCATTCTTCTCATCACTGCCGTGGTGGGCAACAGTAAGAAATCGTTGTGTTAGTCGAATTGGTCTGGGACGGCCAACCGTAGACGGTGAGAGTCCGGTAGGCGAAAACATAGCGACTGTTGTGGATGATGCCCGAGTAGCAGCGGGCCCGTGAAATCTGCTGTGAATCTGCCGGGACCACCCGGTAAGCCTGAATACTACCTGGTGACCGATAGCGGACTAGTACCGTGAGGGAAAGGTGAAAAGTACCCCGGGAGGGGAGTGAAATAGTACCTGAAACCGTGCGCTTACAATCCGTCAAAGCCTGCGAGTCCTTGTGGCTGTGGGTGATGGCGTGCCTTTTGAAGAATGAGCCTGCGAGTTAGTGGCATGTGGCGAGGTTAACCCGTGTGGGGTAGCCGTAGCGAAAGCGAGTCCGAATAGGGCGTTTGAGTCGCGTGTTCTAGACCCGAAGCGGAGTGATCTACCCATGGCCAGGGTGAAGCGACGGTAAGACGTCGTGGAGGCCCGAACCCACTTAGGTTGAAAACTGAGGGGATGAGCTGTGGGTAGGGGTGAAAGGCCAATCAAACTCCGTGATAGCTGGTTCTCCCCGAAATGCATTTAGGTGCAGCGTCGCGTGTTTCTCACCGGAGGTAGAGCTACTGGATGGTCTAGGGGGCCCACAAGCTTACCGAAATCAGCCAAACTCCGAATGCCGGTGAGTGAGAGCGCGGCAGTGAGACTGCGGGGGATAAGCTTCGTAGTCGAGAGGGAAACAGCCCAGATCGCCGGCTAAGGCCCCTAAGCGTGTACTAAGTGGAAAAGGATGTGGGATTGCGCAGACAGCCAGGAGGTTGGCTTAGAAGCAGCCACCCTTGAAAGAGTGCGTAATAGCTCACTGGTCGAGTGATCCTGCGCCGACAATGTAGCGGGGCTCAAGTACACCGCCGAAGCCGCGGCAGTCACACAATACATCCGCATCCTTCTATGGGAGGGTGTGCAGTGGTGTGGCTGGGTAGGGGAGCGTCGTGTAGCCAGGGAAGCAGCGGGGTGACCTAGTTGTGGAGGCTGCGCGAGTGAGAATGCAGGCATGAGTAGCGAAAGACGAGTGAGAAACTCGTCCGCCGAATGACCAAGGGTTCCTGGGCCAGGTTAATCCGCCCAGGGTGAGTCGGGACCTAAGGCGAGGCCGACAGGCGTAGTCGATGGACAACGGGTTGATATTCCCGTACCCGTGTATCCGCGCCCAATGGCGAATCATCTGTGCTAAGTGCCCAAAAGCTGATGGACCTCCTTCGGGAGGCCGGATGTGGCTGCGCATGACCCTGGGTGTAGTAGTCAAGCGATGGGGTGACGCAGGAAGGTAGCTGGGCCAGTCAGTGGTTGTACTGGTGTAAGCCTGTAGGGCGTTGTGTAGGCAAATCCGCACAACATATAGCCTGAGAGGTGATGCGTAGCCGATTGAGGCGAATTCAGTGATCCTATGCTGCCGAGAAAAGCCTCTAGTGAGTTGGTGCACGGCCCGTACCCCAAACCGACACAGGTGGTCAGGTAGAGAATACTAAGGCGATCGAGAGAACTGTGGTCAAGGAACTCGGCAAAATACCTCCGTAACTTCGGGAGAAGGAGGGCCTTGTCTGGTGAACGCCTTTACGGTGGGAGCTGGGTGAGGTCGCAGAGACCAGTGAGAAGCGACTGTTTACTAAAAACACAGGTCCGTGCGAAGTCGTAAGACGATGTATACGGACTGACGCCTGCCCGGTGCCGGAAGGTTAAGAGGACCGGTTAGCGCTTCGGCGCGAAGCTGAGAATTTAAGCCCCGGTAAACGGCGGTGGTAACTATAACCATCCTAAGGTAGCGAAATTCCTTGTCGGGTAAGTTCCGACCTGCACGAATGGCGTAACGACTTCTCAGCTGTCTCGACCACAGACTCGGCGAAATTGCATTACGAGTAAAGATGCTCGTTACGCGCGGCAGGACGAAAAGACCCCGGGACCTTCACTATAGCTTGGTATTGGTGTTCGGTACGGTTTGTGTAGGATAGGTGGGAGACTGTGAAGCGGGCACGCCAGTGTTTGTGGAGTCATCGTTGAAATACCACTCTGATCGTATTGGACTTCTAACCTCGGACCATGATCTGGTTCAGGGACAGTGCCTGGTGGGTAGTTTAACTGGGGCGGTTGCCTCCCAAAATGTAACGGAGGCGCCCAAAGGTTCCCTCAGCCTGGTTGGCAATCAGGTGTCGAGTGCAAGTGCACAAGGGAGCTTGACTGTGAGACAGACATGTCGAGCAGGGACGAAAGTCGGGACTAGTGATCCGGCACCGGCATGTGGAAGCGGTGTCGCTCAACGGATAAAAGGTACCCCGGGGATAACAGGCTGATCTTCCCCAAGAGTCCATATCGACGGGATGGTTTGGCACCTCGATGTCGGCTCGTCGCATCCTGGGGCTGGAGTAGGTCCCAAGGGTTGGGCTGTTCGCCCATTAAAGCGGCACGCGAGCTGGGTTTAGAACGTCGTGAGACAGTTCGGTCTCTATCCGCCGCGCGCGTTGGAAACTTGAGGAAGGCTGTCCCTAGTACGAGAGGACCGGGACGGACGAACCTCTGGTGTGCCAGTTGTCCCGCCAGGGGCACGGCTGGTTGGCTACGTTCGGAAGGGATAACCGCTGAAAGCATCTAAGCGGGAAGCCTGTTCCAAGATGAGGTTTCCCACCACCTTCGAGTGGTTAAGGCCCCCTACAGACCATGGGGTTGATAGGCCGGAACTGGAAGCACAGTAATGTGTGGAGGTGACCGGTACTAATAGGCCGAGGGCTTACTGAACAAAGATTGCTACGCGTCCACTGTGCGGTATCTGAAACAACACACAGATACAGAAGACACCCGGAGGGGTGAAGGGAAGCCACTGTGGTGGTGGACCGGATCCTGTCAGGGGTGGCTCTCTGTGGATAGTTTCATAGAGTTACGGCGGTTATAGCGGCGGGGAAACGCCCGGTCCCATTCCGAACCCGGAAGCTAAGCCTGCCAGCGCCGATGGTACTGCACTCGACAGGGTGTGGGAGAGTAGGACACCGCCGGAACATAATTCC
>NZ_JBITCK010000014.1:0-1284 GCF_044453135.1 Nocardia sp. NPDC051750
GTGGCCAGTCCCCGATAACGCGACCACCCGGTTTCAGAGTCGCTGTCGTTTGGTCGGTGTTCAGTTGATGTCACAGCCCACGGGGTGGTGGGTGTGGGTGCAGGCCGCAGCGTACTCGGCCGGTGTGCGGTAGCCCAGCGCCGAATGCCGGTGCCGGTGGTTGTGCTCGTGCTTGAAATCCGCGATCACCACCCTCGCTTCGAGCAGGCTGGTCCAGTGGTTGCGGTTCAGGCACTCGACGCGCAGGCGCCGGTTGAACGATTCGACGAACCCGTTGTTCCACGGGGTGCCCGGCGGGATATAGGAGATCCCGACCCGGTCTTCGCAAAACGACTGCAATGCTGCGGAAATCATTTCCGGCCCGTTGTCCAGGCGCAGCACTTTCGGTGCTCCGTGGACGGCGAAGACCCGCTCGAGTTCAGCGACCAGACGCTGGCCGGTGATCGAACGCTCGACCAGGTGCAACAGCGATTCGCGGGTGTGCTCGTCGATCATCGACGCGATCTTCACCACCCGCCCGTCGACGGTGGAGTCGAACTGGAAATCCAGCGCCCACACCACCTTCGGCGCATCCGCATCCACCGCCGGCACCGACGAGGTGCCGGCCCGTTTACGCGGGTGATGCGCCCGCACCTGCAAGCCTTCTTCCCGCCAGAGCCGGTGGACTTTCTTGATGTTCATCCGGTGGCCTTCGTCGAACCGCAGCACTGCCCAGGCCCGGCGGAACCCGTGACACGGGTTCTTGGCCGCATAGCTCCGCAGCCAGGCCCGCGTCCCGGCATCGGGGTCTTCCGGTGTCTGCGCGGCCGGCAACCGGCGATATGTCGACCGAGCAAGCCCAACAACCTTGCACGCGAACCGTTCCGACATGCCCATGACCTCCCCGAGCATGTCCACGGCCCGTCGCTTGGCCGCTGGGCCTAAAATTTTCCCTTCGAAATCTCGCGCAGCGCGTCTTTCTCCAGCTCCGCGTCGGCCAGTAGCCGCTTCAATCGGGCGTTCTGTTCCCGCAGCTCCTTGAGTTCTTTGGCGGCGTCGGTGTCCATACCGCCGTACTGGCGACGCCAGTTATACAGTGTCGCCGCCGAGACCCCCAGGTCAGCGGCAATCTGCTCGCCGGTCAAGCCCTCCGCGGCCAGTTCATCGGCGCGCCGCAGCTTGCGCACGATGTCCTCCGCGGAATGCCGTTTCCGTCCAGCCATGGTTCCCATAGTCCCTTCTGGCCCTGATCAGGGCCAACGAGACTCTAATTCCGGCTGGTCGCATCCATGGGGGACGGGTCAG
>NZ_JBITCK010000015.1:0-1053 GCF_044453135.1 Nocardia sp. NPDC051750
CTAGGCCGCGTTTCATAAGCCCGTGAGTTGAGGGGCGGAACCCGTTGTCCGGGTTGAGAAGTTGGAGATATGGCGAGGTCTCCGGTAGTTGGTTGAACGACCAAGCACAACCGGAAGCCAACCGGAGACCTCGTGAACAGCGTAACGGCAACGTGCCGTGCGGATCTGACCGATGCCCAATGGGCGAAACTGAAACCGCTACTACCTGCTGGTATGAAGCCGGGCCGGCCACCACGGTGGTCGAAACGCCGGTTGATCGACGGTATCCGATGGCGGATCCGGACCGGCAGCCCGTGGCGTGACATCCCAGCGGTGTACGGGCCGTGGCAAACCGTGTACGGGTTGTTCCGCCGCTGGCAGCGCGACGGCACGTGGGAATCGATGCTGACCGCACTGCAAGCCCACGCCGACGCGGGCGGCGAGATCGAGTGGACGGTGAGCGTGGACTCCACGATCGCCCGCGCGCACCAGCACGCGGCAGGCGCCCGCCGCGACTTCGACGGCCAGGTCGAACCGGCAGGTGGTTTCGACGACGAACCCGCTGACCACGGTCTGGGACGGTCACGGGGTGGGTTCACCACGAAGCTGCATCTGGCCGCCGACCGGAGCCAGCGGCCGTTGGCTCTGGTGATCACGCCTGGTCAGTGGGCCGATTGCCCGCAGTTCACGACGGTGCTCGGCGAAATACGGGTGCCGCGGCTCGGGGTCGGTGGCACCCGGTCGCGGCCGGAACGGGTCCTGGCCGACAAAGCCTATTCTTCGGCGGCCAACCGTGCTTACCTGCGGCAACGCGGGATCAAGGCAACCATCCCGATCAAGGCGGACCAGGCAGCGCATCGCGTGGCGAAGGGCAATGCCGGTGGCCGACCACCGGCATTCGACCCGAGCCTCTACAAACTGCGCCACGCCGTGGAATGCACGATCAGCCGCCTCAAACAGCACCGCGCGGTCGCCACCCGCTACGACAAACTCGCTGTCCGCTACCTGGCCACGGTCCGCGTCGCCGCGATCAACCTGTGGTTATCCGGCCACAGCTTATGAAACGCGGCCTAG